>CAZGAO010000012.1:0-77714 GCA_964523795.1 uncultured Lentimicrobiaceae bacterium | reverse complement strand
TGTTAGGTTTACTACATGCCCGGCACACCAAATATTTCGCGGCTCTGCCGCTTGAAGCACATTTGCGCCGCTTTTTTCAGGTTAGGACTAAGTCCTAACCTGAAAAAAAATTCTACTTTTACCCCTTCAAATCCACGATATGAAGCGAAGGCATTTTATAAAAACCGGAAGCATTTTTTCTAAAATGAAAACAAAGGAGCAGCAGCAGCACTTGCAGCCGGGCTTGGAAAATCCCGGCATGGATGCAACAGCCTACGGCCAGTTTGCCTTCGATAAAATGGTACGCCTGGGTTGTCCCGCTCACAACTGCGGAGGTCGCTGCTTGTTAAAGGTTTTTATTAAAGATGGTCTTATTGTTCGCATCGAAACCGATGATCGTCCCGGCGATGATATAAAAAATCCACAACTCAGAGCCTGCCTGCGGGGTCGGGCGTATCGGCATCGCCAAAATCACGCCGACCGTTTGAAATATCCCATGAAACGAGTTGGCAAACGAGGCGAAGGAAAGTTTGAACGAATTTCGTGGGACGAAGCCACCAGCATGATGGCCGAAAACCTGAGCCGCATCCGCGACAAATATGGCAACGCCTCACTTTACATTCCTTACGGCACGGGCAGCTACAACCAAACCAACGGCATTTGGCCTGCACAAAGGTTGCTCAATCTTTTTGGCGGTTCGCTGGGCTATTACAATTCCTACAGTTGGGCTTGTATTAGCAAGGCAACGCCCTACGTTTATGGCACCAGCATCACCGGCAATCAGCGGCAGGACTGGGTCAACAGCAAATACATCATCCTTTGGGGAGCCAATCCCTCTGAGCTACGCGATGGCACCAACTCTGAATATTTTATCAAGAAAGCGCGTGAAAATGGAGCAAGGGTGGTTTGCATCGATCCGCGCCTTACGCTAACGGCTTCGGCTTTGGCCGATGAATGGATTGCCATTCGCCCTGGCACCGATGTAGCCCTGATGAGTGCCATGGCCTGGGTGATGATTGATGAGAATATCTACGACCACGATTTTGTAAAAAGCCATTGCATCGGTTTTGATGCCTCGCAAATGCCGTCAGGTCTTGAAGATGCCGAGAGCTACTCCGATTATATTCTTGGAAGCAAAGATGGCCAGCCCAAAACGCCGCAGTGGGCGGAGGCGATTACAGGCATTCCCCAGGAAACCATCGCTCGCCTTGCCCGCGAATATGCCACCACCAAGCCCGCCATGCTTTACCAGGGTTATGGTATGCAACGGCGTGCCTACGGCGAGCAGCCTGTGCTGGGTGCATGTGTGCTGGCTGCCATCACCGGCAATGTTGGTATTTCGGGCGGCTGGGCAGGAGGTATTGCCAGACAAGCCGATGATGGCGGTCCCTTTTGGAATATCTTTCCCGTGCTCGACAATCCCGTTAAGGAAAAAATTCCATGCTTCCTCTGGTCGGAGGCTGTGCTACGCGGTAAAGAGATGCGTGCTAAGGACGGCGTTACCGGAGGGGAGAAACTGCCAGCGAACATAAAAATGATTTGGGCTGTAGCTTCCAATGCCATCATCAATCAACATGCAAATATCAATCGTAGCGTCAAAATTATGGAGGACGAATCGTTGGTGGAGTTTTTTGTGGTGCAGGATAATTTTCTTACCCCAACCGGCATGTACGCCGATTTGCTCCTTCCAGCCTGTACCCAGTTCGAAACCTGGGGCTTGGAAGATGGCTGGAAATATGGCGAAGAAGTTTTTTTGATGCCCAAAGTGGTGGAGCCTTTTGGGGAAAGCAAAAGCGATTATCAAATTTGCGCCGATGTGGCCGAAAAGCTGGGGCTTAAGGATCAGTTTACCGAAGGCCGTGACGAGAAGGCCTGGATCGGGCATTTTATCGAACACTATCGACAAATCCGTTTTCCGGATATTCCCTCTTTGGATGAATTTGAAAAGTCGAATGCCGGCGTATATGCCGTGGATGTGGTGAAACCAAAAATTGCCTTTGAGGATTTTCGTAAAGACCCGCAAAAAAATCCTCTGGAAACGCCATCAGGAAAAATAGAGCTTTTCTCCAGGCAATTATTTGAGATGAATAATCCGGACGAAATTCCGGCCGTTGCCAAATACATCCCCGAATGGGAAAACCCTTTCGTTGAACAGGCCAAAGAATTCCCTTTGCAGGTGGTTGGAGCCCACTACATGCCGCGCGTACATTCAACCCACGCCAACAACGACTGGCTTGCCGAGGCTTTTCCGCAACGTGTGTTTATAAACCCCGTGGATGCCAAATCGCGGGAACTTGCTGATGGCGATAAAGTGAAGGTTTTTAATGCCCGAGGCACGATAATTCTGCCCTGCCGAATCACCAAGCGCATTATGCCCGGCGTAATTAATATTCCCCAGGGTGCCTGGTGGAAACCCGATGAAAACCGAAACGATATCGGAGGCTCGGTTAATACGCTAACCTCCGAACGCTGGTCACCGCTGGCTTTTGGCAATACCCAGCACACCATCATGGCGCAAATCGAAAAATATGCCCCATAGCCATAAAGATGAAGCACGCCTTTTCTCTCATATCGTTGTACAGACAAGGCATGCCTTGTCTCTACCAAATTAAAAATATGAAACAACTTGCTTTTTATTTTGATGCCAATGCTTGCTCGGGCTGCAAAACCTGCCAGATAGCCTGCAAGGACAAAAACGATTTGCCCCTGGGTTTGGTGTGGCGGCGCGTTTACGAAGTGGCCGGGGGTGAGTGGAAGCAGGAGGGCGCTGCCTGGCGGCAAAATATTTATGCCTACAACGTTTCGTTGGCGTGTAATCATTGCGATGACCCGATTTGCATGAAGTCGTGCCCCACCAAGGCCATCCAAAAACGTGCGGACGGCATAGTATGGATCGACGAAAGCCGCTGTATGGGCTGCCGTTACTGTGAGTGGAGTTGCCCCTACGGCGCGCCGCAATTCGATGCTGCCAAAGGTGTGATGACCAAGTGCAACCTATGCGCCGATTATGTGGACGAGGGCAAAAATCCATCCTGCGTGGATGCATGCCCCATGCGAGCCCTGGACTTTGGTGAGTATGAAGATTTGATTAAAAAGTATGGTAAAGATGTCGAAATCTTCCCGCTACCCGGCGAGCATTTTACAGAGCCATCGCTGGTAGCGCGGGCGCACCGCATGGCAGGGCGTGTAAAAATCGAAAAACCTGAGGTGGTGAATTGGGAAGAAGTGAGGGTTAGTGGGGTCATCGTTAATTGTTCATGCTTATGAAAAACAAACTTAATTGGCAAGCGTGTTCTTTGGAGGATAGAATTAAGAGTATTGAAAGGATAAAGCAAATAATAAACGAATATGGGTATATTCGTGATTTTAATATGTTTTCTGATTTAGCATTGAGCCTAAGTATTGAAATTGAGGAAAATAAAATTATAGACTTCCACAACGACCTTCAAAAAATCGTTACACTTTCTGATTTAGATTCAAATACTATTAATCTTAGTTCAAATAGAGAATGGATGATTTTGGTTAATATTTCATTCGCCAGGGGAACAGGAACTTTAAAGCATGAGAAACCTATGGTTGATGGTTAATGGTTCATGGTTAATAGTTCATTGTTAATGGTTCATCGGTCATTGTAATGTTGTGTTTAATGGATAACAGATATTTATTTACGAATAACAGATAATCCCGCCTGCGGCGAGGATGTCGCTTCGCTCCACAAATAACGGATAACGGATAATCCCGCCTGCGGCGAGGATGTCCCCGATGGTCGGGGCAGGCTGCTTCGCTCCACAGATAACGAATATCAATTAATCCAAAATTAAATTTCATGAAAAGCTATTTCTACATTTTATTAATTGGTTTAATTATTATGGGCTGTGCTCCAAATCAAAATCCTAAGATCGATTTGGTAAAACGCTTTTACAGTGCAAGGAATGAATCGGATTTCGGGAAGTTAAAAATGGTTGTGTCGGATACTTTAATCGAAATTGAAGGCACAGATTCGATGTTTTACAGTACCAATGATTATTATAAAAAATTTCAGTGGGATTCTGTTTTTATCCCAAAGTATGAAATGCAAAATTTGGAACCCATTGATAATTATATCCTGGCTACCATTTCTACAACATCAAAGCGGTTTGAATATTTGGATAATAATCCAATGATAAGTAAGCATAAAATTTTGTTCAAAAATGATAAGATATTTCAGATTGAAACCTTTGATTACATTGGAGTTGATTGGGATGTTTGGCAAATGAAAAGAGAATCATTAATTAAATGGATCGACAATAATCATCCGGAATTGGCGGGTTTTATTTTTGACATGACAAAACAAGGTGGCGAGAATTATTTGAAAGCGATTGAATTATTTGAAGACCGTTAATCGGTCATCGTTAATGGTTCATTGTTCATAGTTTGGCAGCAATCTAAAAAACATAAAAATTACCAATTTGGTAATAACTGATAACTTTGCAGAAAAGGAATATTTTGAGAGTAATTGTCGAAATTAACTTTCCAAGAAAATGGGTTTTTATCCGATTTGTTGGAAATCATAATGAATATGATAAAATTGACGCAAACAACATTTAACATGGAAATAAAAACAATTAAAACAGCATGATTAGAAAATTAAGCACCACTTTACATATTCCGGCAGAAGTATTGGTTCAGGAGTATTAGCGAAAGTGCCAGTTACCAATGATTAATGGATAAACCCGCCACGGTGGGATGTCCCCGAAAAAACGGGGTCCCGCATGTGCGGGACTTCGCTCAACAACAAACACGGTTTGATCGGATTTGGACGGATTATAATATGAAGGGTGAATTTTTTCAATTTTTCTGGACGATTACAAATTTATCGAATATCCAAAACAGACGGAACACTAGTACAGACGCGCAATTTGCGCGTTTCCGCAATTTGATTTTTAAGAATTAACATCTTTTCCCGATGCACAAAAACGATGGATCATTAATTAGCTTTACGCTGCTGGCGCAATTTAGCGTAGGCCTCATTTGGTTTTACACCTTTGTTTATCTCCGGCCTGGCCAACTTGACCTGAATTTGCAGATTGGCGGCTTCCTAATTTCGCCGGTATTTATCGCACTTGTGGCGATTGCCTTAGCCGTACTTTTGTCGTTTTTGCACTTGGGTTCGCCGTTTCGCGCGCCACGAGCTTTCGCTAATATTTTTTCATCATGGCTAAGCCTCGAGATTTTACTGCTTAGCATTTTTGGGTTTTTGGTTCTGGGCTTGTTTATCGTGCAGCAACTCAATATTGATCAGTCCATGCTTTTCGCCATTTTATTGGGTCTGGCTGATTTAACGGGCTTGCTATTGCTTTTTGCTATGACACGCATTTACCTGCTTCCAACGGTTCCGCCGTGGAATAATGCCTTTACGCCTTTGCAGTTCTTATTCTCGGCCGTGGTTTCTGGGGGTATGGTAATGATGGGTTTCTTGTTGCAAAATCCCGAAAACTATCCACTGGCAAAAAATCTGATGCGGATTCTGGTCATGGCTATTATTCTTGAGGCGGGCTTTGCTTGGTTATTTAATCAGCATCTCAAATACCTCAAAGGCCTCCACGACCAAAAACCGGCTCACAACACCGGCGTTTATTTCAGCATTTATGTGGTGCGTGCGTTTATCATGCTGGTTTGTGTTTTCTTTCTGGCTTATTTATCCATCACTATCCATCCCGAAAGCTCCAACCACTTCGCCATTATTCGCTTTTATTCACTCATTTTTGGTCTCCTTATTTTGCAGGAGGTGGCCGGGCGTTATTTATTTTATCAAAGTTATTTTAGGATAGGGGTGTAAGATTTTAGTCAAACTCATATTTTTTAATACTTTTGATTTTATTAATTTGAAAACTAAAAAAGATGAACCCACTGATATCTTTTGTAAAAATCCTTGCGGTGCTGTTGATGGTGATGATGTCGCCACAAGCACCATTGGATAATAAAGCTCCGGATGATTCCCCCCAAACAATTCCCGATAATTTTGATCTCGATGATTTGCATCGCCGCACCTTCGATTATTTCTGGGATTTGGCCGATGCCGAAACGGGCTTGATTCCCGACCGCTGGCCTACGCCTTCTTTCTCCAGCATCGCTGCTGTGGGTTTTGGCTTATCGGCCTATATTGTGGGTGCCGAAAACGGATACGTCAGCCGGGCGGAAGCTGCTGCACGGGTGTTGAAAACCCTGCGTTTTATTTATGACCTGCCGCAGGGTGATGCCCAAAGTGGCACGGCAGGCTACAAAGGATTTTTCTATCATTTTCTGGATATGAAAACCGGCTTGCGTTTCAAAAATGTAGAACTTTCAACCATCGACACCGGACTGCTTATGGCAGGGATTTTATCGTGCATGAGCTATTTCGATGGTGACGATGAAATAGAATCGCAAATTAGAAACCTGGCCGATGCACTGTATCGCCGGGTTGAATGGGATTGGTTTATGAACGATAATGGCTTACTGTCGATGGGCTGGCATCCTGAAAAAGGATTTCTAAAGGCAGAATGGAGCGGTTATAACGAAGCGATGATTTTGAATATTTTGGCTTTAGGCTCGCCCACACATCCGGTTAACGAAGATGTTTGGGATAATTGGACAGCCGATTATCTCTGGGCGGATTACCAAGGATTTGAACATCTAAACTTTGGCCCGCTTTTCGGCCACCAATATTCGCAGATGTACATCGATTTTCGTGGGATTCAGGATGAATACATGAAAGGAAAAGGCATCGACTATTTCGAAAATTCGCGCCGGGCTGCGCTGGCCAACCGTGCGTATTGCATCCAAAACCCGGCAGGCTTTACCGGCTATGACGAAAATATCTGGGGACTGACTGCCTGCGATGGGCCTGCCAATGAAGTGAGGGAAGTGAATGGCAAAAAAGTGCAATTCAACACCTACCGCGCCAGAGGTGCTGCCGCCGATTATTTGGTCGACGATGGCACCATCACGCCCACGGCTGCCGGCGGTTCCATTCCCTTTGCCCCCGAAGTTTGTATTCCTGCCCTCGAAGAAATGTATAAGGTTTACGGCGAAAAACTTTATGATACCTATGGTTTTAAAGATGCTTTTAATCCTACTTTTGTAAATGATGAAAACCCCGCCGGATGGTTTGATGTGGATTATATCGGCATCGATCAAGGCCCTATTCTCATCATGCTCGAAAATCACCAAAGCCAATTAATTTGGGAAGTGATGAAGAATAATCCCTACATCGTTGACGGTTTGAAAAAAGCCGGGTTTGAAGGGGGATGGCTGGGTGAATAGTCGGGAAAAAGATTTTTATGCTTCATAATATTAAACATTATTTATTTACCTAATTTTGCTGCAATTACAAGTCATAACCCGATTATTATGGATAAATCAAAATTGCATTTTACAAACTTAAATTTATTCCGATGAAACGAAAACTTTTACTTTTTTTAATGCTGACGGTGGGCTTTATGCAAAGCTATGCTCAGGAGCGGCCTATAAGCGGAACGGTATCCGATGCCTCCGATGGCAATACTTTGCCCGGAGTAAACATTGTGATAAAGGGAACTTTGCAGGGGACGACCACCGATATTAACGGAGCTTATGCCATGCAAGCCTCCCCGGGGGATGTATTGCATTTTAGCTTTATCGGTTATCAAGCAAAGGAAGTTACCGTAGGCGATCAATCCGAGATTAATGTATCCCTTAGTCCCGGAGCTGCATTTTTGGATGAAGTAATTGTGGTTGGTTACGGTACGGTGCTCAAAAGCCAGGTGGTTGGCTCTGTGTCAAAAGTCAAAGGTGAAGAAATTTCTAAAGTACCCGTGCTTACTGCTGCGCAGGCCTTGCAGGGCAAATCCACGGGAGTGCAGGTTTCGGCCACCGGAGCACCCGGCAGTCAACCCCAGGTTCGCATACGGGGTATCAATTCTATTTCTGCCGACCCCAACCCGATTTATGTTATAGATGGCGTAATAACCAGAGATGTTACCAATATCAACAGTGCTGATATCGAATCGGTAGAGGTGCTAAAAGATGCTGCCTCACAGTCGATTTACGGTAGCCGCGCCGGAAATGGTGTGGTTATCATTACCACCAAACAGGGCAAAGCTGGCACAATGAAGGTAAACTTTGATAGTTATGTGGGCTTTCGCCAAATGACTAACAAAGTGAAAATGGCCGATGCACTTACTTATGCTAATTATACCAACCAGGCACGGGTTTACGACAACCAGCCACCATTATTCGATACCGACACGCTGCGTTACAATACAGATTGGTTTGACGAAGTAAGCCGCAAAGGTTTGATGAATAACTACAACCTGAATATCAGCGGCGGCAGCGAAAAAGCTACCTATTATTTTAGTGCCGGATACTTTACTGATGACGGAATTATCAAAGGGAATGATTATTCGCGCTACGTTTTCAGGCTGGCCAACGATTTTAAACCGGCCAAATTTGTGAAGCTCGGATACAACCTCAACCTCAATGTATCCAAAGCCAACAACAAACCCAATGTTTTCGACGATGCGTATCGCATGGCTCCTACGGCTCCGGTAAAGTACGAAAATGGCGACTGGGGTTACCTCCAGGCATTGAGTGTAGCCAACCCTGTGGCAAAGCTCGAATATACCAACAATATTTTTAAGCAACAACGCTTGCTGGGTAACGCTTACCTTGAGCTTATGCCCCTCGAAGGTCTTACTTTACGAAGCAGTTTTAATTTTGACAGGTACAACAATAACGGAACTAACTATGTGCCCAAGTATTATATCTGGAGTGGCCAGCAAAACGACATCTCCGATCTCACTATCTCCACATCCAATGGCTTTTATTGGTTTTTTAATAATTATATCAAATACCAAAAAACCTTCGCCGACTTACACGATGTTAATTTTACCCTGGGATATTCGTCCGAACGCAATAAATCCGCTTCCCTTTATGGAAATGTAAAGGATGTGCCTGATCAAAGTAACCTTTGGTACATTGGCCAGGGCGATCTTACTACCGCTACCAGTGGAAGCGGTGGAGATCTGTTTACGCGCGCGGCTGTTTTTGGCCGTATGGTTTACAGCTACGACCGCAAATACAGCATCAGTGCTTCGTTAAGGCGCGATGGCTCGAGCAACTTCCCCGAAAACGAACAGTGGGGGACTTTTTACTCGGCAGGTGCCACCTGGATACTTAGTAAAGAATCATTTATGGAAATCATCACTTTTATCGATGAGTTAAAGCTTAGAGGAAGCTATGGCAAAGTAGGCCTGGATAATTTGCGTGGGCTCAATGTGTTAACAGGGGTTACGATACTCAGTAATTATTACGCCTTTGGGGGTAGTAATTTTCCACCCTCCCAAGCCATTACCTTCGACCAGATAAAAGATGCACAAGCCAGCTGGGAAACCACCACGGGCTACGACCTCGGTATCGAGTATCTGATTTTGAACCGCCGTCTGGGTGGCGAAATCAGTATTTATAATAAGCTATCCAATAATTATGTAAATATTTCGCTGCCCTCTACAGTTGGCGATGCCGACCGTACCTTGTATTCGCAGGCCGCTGATGTTCGCAATAAGGGACTTGAGATTGCCCTAAACTGGAATGAAAAAGCAGGCAACGATTTTGATTACTTTGTTGGAGCTAATATCACCTTTAACAATAACAATGTAGAATCGGTAAAAGGCAATCTGCAACTCAAAGGGGGTAGCCTTGGCAACGGCGAAGTTACCACCTACACCGTTGAAGGCGAACCCATCGGCAGCTTCTGGGTTTACGAAACAGCAGGCATTTATCAAACCCAGGAAGAAATTGATGCTTCGCCACATTTTACCGGCACCAAACCTGGCGACCTTATTTATCGCGATGTAAACGATGACGGCGTATTGAGCGAGCTTGACCGGGTTTTTGCCGGTTCGTATCAACCTAAGTTCTTTTATGGTATCAATGCCGGTTTTAATTGGAAACAATTGGACTTTTCGCTCGATTGCTACGGCACCGGCGGCAACAAGGTGTATAACGGAAAAAAAGCCGTTCGTTTCGGCAACGATAATATCGAGGATGAACGTGCTGTGAACAGTTGGAGCATCGAAAACCCCAACGGTTCCGAACCCCGGGCCTCGAATGCCATCCCCAAGCCATCGACCTATTTTGTTGAATCGGGATCATTTTTCCGTATCAACAATGTTACGGTGGGTTACAATATCCCCATAACAAAATGGAGTATCTCCAAACTAAGATTCTATATTCAGGCACAAAACCCATTAATTTTTACCGAATATTCAGGGTTTACACCCGAATTACCAGGCTCGAACACCGGCTCGGGTATTGAGTTAAATATTTATCCTATCACCTCAGCTTACTTATTAGGCGTTAATGTTTCATTTTAAAACCAAGAGATTATGAAAAGATATTTTAATATTTTCATTTTTATGGCAGCTTCGGCTGTGCTGTTATCAAGCTGCGATAAAGAGTGGCTCAACCCTGCTCCCGAAAACGAATTGGTGTTAAGCGATTCTACATTTATGGATCCTGATAATGCCACCAAATTTGTAAACGCGGCTTATGCCAATTTGCTTACCTGGGAGCAGAGTGCGTTCTCGTGGATAGGCGTGGCCAGTATCACCTCCGATGATGCTGACAAAGGCAGCGACCCCGGCGACCTGGGTGCCGATAAAGATCAGATGGACGCAATTTCCTATACTTCCACTTCTATGTCGGTGGGCGAGATATGGAAAGGAAATTATCAGGGCATTTCAAATTGTAACCAGGCCATCGCCAATGTACCCAATTTTGATATTAGTGCTGAATTGAAAAACCGCCTGATTGCCGAAGCGCGATTTTTGCGTGCCTATTATTATTTTAATCTGGTAAGATGCTATGGTGATGTGCCTCTTGTAGATAAAGTTATCGATTCGGAAAACCCTGATGATTTGGTCAGGGCTAATACCCGGGCTCCGAAGGAAACGATTTATGAGGACTTGATAAAAACGGATCTGGAATTTGCCATCAATACCTTGCCCGAAGCCTACGATGCGGCAAATCTGGGTCGTGCTACCAAGGCTGCCGCTGCCGGGCTGCTGGCCAAAGTAAACCTTTATCAGCAAAACTGGCAACAGGCTTTCGATCTTAGCAATCAGATTATCAATGGCCAGTTTGGAAATTATGGTCTGGTACCCGACTACGCCACAATATGGCGCGAGGTAGGCGAAAACAGCATCGAATCCCTTTTTGAGGTGCAGGCCATCGTAGGCACACCGGTAGCCGCTCCCCAGCAATTTTGTACGCCCCAGGGTATTCGCGGCGGACAGTTTTCGTTTGTAGGTATCAACGGACGCGACACCTCCGCAGTGGGCGGATGGGGCTTCAACACACCCAGCGAAGATCTTTTTAACGCCTACGAGCCTGGCGATCTGCGAAAGAAAGCCACCATTATATCCGTTGGCGATACGCTCTTCGATGGGGTAATTATTGTAAATGCCGCCAATGCTCACTACAACTACAAAACCTATGTAAGCAAATACCAAGAAACATATAACGGCAACGATGACCGCACCAACAAAAACATCCGCATTTTGCGCATGGGCGAAATATATCTGATACATGCCGAAGCAGTTAATGAACTGGGAAATACCGGTGCTGCCGCCTCATCGCTTAATGCCGTGCGCAATCGTGCAGGGCTGGCTGATACCGAAGCCTCGGGCAAAGAGGCTTTGCGTTTGGCAATATGGAAAGAACGCCGGCTGGAACTGGCCATGGAATACGACCGCTTTTTCGACCTCATCCGTCAGGGTAGGGCAGGTGTCGTTTTGCGTGCTTTAGGTAAAAACTTCGTTGACGGTAAAAACGAGGTATTCCCGATTCCTCAAAGTGAGATTAGTGCCAGCGGCAATAAATTGACCCAGAATCCAGGCTATTAATTTGCTTAGTAATTAGTGGCTGTCCCTAAAGTCGGCATTTTTTGATTTAAGATTGAGGATTAATGATCGGAGATTCTAGATTGTGTTGAATATCACCAATATCTTATATCTAAAATCGCTAATCTGAAATCGTATATTTTTCAAAATATTACTTTAAAGACGAACACTAATTAGTTTACATCTCCTCCCATTCACCAATGGGAAATGTCGATTTTTTGTATCAATATTTAATAATGAGAACTATTATGAAAAAAACGATTCAAATATTTGTGCTGATGGCTGTGCTGATCATATCACAGCCTGGCAACGCACAAGCTCAGGAAACAGGCGGGCGCGTGCTAAATGCTAAAGCAGATTCAATACTCAGGCTGATGACCGCCGAAGAAAAAATTGGCCAGTTGAGTCTCTTTACCAGCGATTGGGATGTTACCGGCCCAACCATGCGTAGTGGTTACAAGGACGATATTAAAAATGGAAAAGTGGGAGCCATCTTCAATGCTTTCGGTGTGAAATACCTGCGTGAGCTGCAAGAACTGGCTGTCGAAAATACCCGGCTTAAAATCCCCTTACTCTTTGGCTACGATGTTATCCACGGCTACAAAACTATTTTCCCGATGCCCATAGCCCAGGCTTGCAGTTGGGATTTGGAGCTGATCGAAAAATCAGAACGCATCGCCGCCATCGAAGCCTCCGCCGAAGGCTTGCACTGGACCTTTGCGCCCATGATCGATATTGCCCGCGACCCGCGCTGGGGTAGGATTTGCGAGGGTGCCGGCGAAGATACCTATCTCGGCAGCCTGATTGCCACTGCCAGGGTAAAAGGTTTTCAGGGTAACGATTTAAGCAACAACAATACTTTGGTGGCCTGTGCCAAGCACTACGCAGCCTATGGCGCAGCCATTGCCGGGCGCGACTACAACACCGTTGATATTTCTGACCGCACCTTGCGCGAGACTTACCTGCCTCCCTTCAAAGCCACTGTTGATGCCGGGGTGGGAACATTTATGACCGCCTTCAACGATCTGGATGCCGTGCCATGTACTGGCAACAAATACCTGCTTCGCGATATTTTGAAAGGCGAATGGAATTTTGAGGGTTTTGTGGTTACCGATTATACTTCAATCATGGAAATGGAAAATCATGGCGTTGCTGCCAATGCAAAAGAAGCCGGGGAGCTGGCCCTGAATGCCGGCGTGGATATGGATATGCAAAGTGCCATTTACAACGACTATCTAAACCAATCGCTGGAGGAGGGAAAAGTTACCATGGCTGACATTGATGATGCTGTGAGGAGAATCTTGAAAATGAAATTTGATTTGGGTTTGTTTGATGATCCCTACAAATATTGCGATGAGGAGCGCGAACAAACGCTGGTAATGCACCCCGATCATCTGGACTTTGCCCGCGAATTTGCTACAAAATCTGCGGTGCTGCTCAAAAATGAGAACAATATCCTGCCGCTTTCAAAAGAGGCAAAAACTATCGCCCTTATCGGGCCGCTTGCCGACAGCAAAGTGGACATGATGGGTTCGTGGTCGGCAGCAGGCGATTGGGCCAAAAACATTACCCTGCTCGAAGGCATCAAAAGTAAGCTGCCTTCGGCCAAGGTGCTTCACGCCAAAGGGTGCGAAGTTTTGGGTACGGACAAATCAGGATTTGTCGAAGCGATTAATCTTGCCAAACAATCGGAGCTTGTAATCTTGGCCATTGGCGAAAACCGCGACTTGTCAGGCGAGGCCAATAGCCGCTCTAACATACAAATCCCCGGCGTGCAGGAAGAGCTCGTTGCCGAACTACTCAAACTTGGGAAACCGGTGGTGGTAGTTTTGATGAACGGACGGCCACTGGATTTAACATGGCTGAATGAACAAGCCCCGGCAATTCTCGAAACCTGGTTCCTCGGCACCAAAGCCGGCGATGCTATCGCTGATGTTATTTTTGGCGATTACAATCCTTCAGGAAAACTCACGGTTTCTTTCCCGCGAAATGTGGGGCAGGTTCCCTTGTATTACAATTACAAAAGTACCGGACGGCCGTTTAGCGAATCCAAGTGGACCAGCAAATACCTGGATGTTCCCAACTCACCCTTGTTCCCCTTTGGTTATGGCTTGAGCTACACAATTTTTGAATATTCTGACCTGACTTTATCAAAAAACGCCATCACAAAAAGTGAAACACTCACGGTTTCTGTCGAGGTAAAAAATACCGGGAAATATGCCGGAGAGGAAGTTGTGCAGCTATACATTCGCGACCTGGTGGGCAGCGTTACCCGTCCGGTACTCGAACTAAAAGGCTTTGAAAAGATAAGCCTTGAGCCCGGTCAAAGCAAAACCGTCCGGTTTGAAGTAGCTGAGAAAGATTTAAAGTTTTATGATATTAACATGAATTTTGTAAGCGAACCCGGAGCTTTTGAAGTTTTTGTAGGGACTAATTCCCAGGATACAAAATCTGCGAAGTTTGAGCTTGTGGAATAGCTCGGAGGGCTGATTGAAATTTCTTAATCCACTTCCGTCAGCGAAAGGGCGGGGTTAGTGAGAAACACAATTATAGAAAGAGGCTAAAGCATGTCATATATGAAAAATGCTAACCATTGTACTTTATCACAGTACTTGTAGCAATTTTAAACTAAACAAAAAATGTTAGGAAAAATAAAGAAAGTTCAATTACGAAAAATATGACAAAATGAGGCGTATGATTTTACGCCTTGGCTTGCGGAAAATTTAGACCAAATTGGAGAAGCTATTGGGCTTGAATTGGAATTTGACTCACAAGAAGTTTCTGTTAGACCTTTTTCAGCTGATATTCTTGCAAAAGATACTGGTACAGATAAATTTGTTGTTATTGAAAACCAAATTGAGAAAACCAATCACGACCACCTTGGGAAACGCATAACCTATGCTGCAGTTCTTGATGCGTCAGCAGTGATTTGGATTGCTGCAAAATTTACTGACGAACATAAAAAAGCGTTAGACTGGCTAAATGACCACACTTCTGACGAAATTGGGTTTTATGGTATAAAAGTAGAATTATGGCAAATTGATAATTCACAACCTGCTGTTAGATTTAATGTTGTAAGTGAACCAAACGTTGCTGTTAGGCAGGCAACAAAAAGAAAAGAACAAGGGGAACTTTCAGAAACAAAAAAAACACAATTTGAATTTTGGACTGCGTTCAGAGAAAAACTTGAAAATACTGGGAAAGTTCGTTCATTGCAAACACCGAGACCCCAATATTGGTTTGACATTGCATTAGGGAAATCAGGAGTGCACTTATCAAATACTTTTAATACTGACCGAAGTGAGATTGGGACAAGAGTATATATCCAAAATAAACAAGTGGATATTTGGCTACCCTATTTAGAATCTAAAAAGGAAATAATTGAAACCAAAATAGGGGAAGAATTAGTTTGGAATCCAAACCCTGATAATAAAGACAAAATAATTGCTTTGACAAAACGGTTTGATTTTGATAATAAAGAGAATTGGAAAGAAGCTATTAACTGGCTTGTCGAAAACACGATTAAATTCAAAGAAACATTTTCGAAAATTGTAAAAGAAAAAACTGCATAAAACAAATTGCATATCTCAAACGTGGCTATGGAAATTCTAATGGCTTACAACGTTGAGCATAATTTTGATTTGGATTTTGCATTGCAGCTTGCCCTGCTTCACGATACGATTGAAGATACTGCTACCGACTTCGATGAAATTAAAAATGAAATTGGTGAAAGAATTGCAAAAGGTGTTCAGGCATTATCTAAAAATAATAACATTTTATCCAAAGATGAAAAAACATTGGATAGTTTGAACCGCATCAATAAATTGGATAAAGAAGTTGGAATGGTGAAATTAGCTGACAGGATTACCAACTTACAAGAACCTCCACCTTTTTGGAGCAAGGTCAAAATATGCAAGTACCTGGAAGAAGCAAAAATGATAGAAAAAGTACTTGTAAACAAAAATGAATTTTTAAACACAAGGTTGAAAAACAAGATAGCCGAATACAAACAATACACTTAATGCATGCGATCGACAGTTTACCTTTTAACTTATGATATTTCATAAGTAAACCATAAAAAATGCCCTTAACTGTGAATATTAAAGTAGTTATTCTAAATGCATTATCTTTGCATTAACTCATGGTAAACTAAAAATTGTTTAATTCATTGAGTATATTTTAATGATTAAAACTATAAAGTAATGGATAATTGGTTGTTTTTGACTGAGCAGGAAATTCTGGATGAAATTGGCAGAAGGCTCAAAAAAATACGATTGCAGCATAATCTTACTCAGCAAGGATTGAGCGAAGAAGTAGGTTTGAGTGTTTCTACAATTAGTTTAATAGAAAATGGGAAATCTACAAGCTTAGAAAGTTTAATACGAATTTTGATAAGATTGAACAGAATTAAAGACCTGGAATCAGTATTTAGAGTTGGGGAAAACTTAGAATTGAAACTGAAGTTTGAAAAAGCAAAAATGAAAACTGAACGAAAAAGGGCTTCAACTAAAATTAAGTAGCTATGATAGTAGAGGTGAAGTTGCATAATAAAACAATTGGGACAGTAGCATGGAATGATGATAGAGCCAGTGCTACTTTTCAGTATAGCAATCGAGCCATAAATAGTAGCATAGAACCTTCGCCTTTGATAATGCCAACACAAGAGCGAATATTTGAGACCAATCGAGGCCATTTTAACTTTCACAATTTGCCTTATTTATTATCGGATTCGATGCCGGATGATTTTGGTAATATGATGATGAAAGAATGGCTTAGGCAGAAAAACCTATCCTTTGATGAAATAAATCCTGTGGATAGGTTAACCTATATCGGAAAAAGAGGAATGGGGGCTTTGGAGTATGAGCCTATTAATTATAAAGAGAATAATGATTACAAAATAAATGTTACTGAATTATTGGAAATTGCCAGGAAAGTTTTGGAAGGTAAGCAAGATACTTCTTATGATGCCTTGAATAAGGATAGCTTATCTGATATATTGAGAATTGGAACTTCCGTTGGCGGAGCGCGGGCAAAAGCTTTGATTGCTCTAAAATTTGATTCCGATAATAAAATTTTAGAAATAAGACCTGGCGATATTCTACAGCCAGAATCTTTTTCCTATTGGCTTCTTAAAATTGATGGGGCAAACATAATAACATTGGGTGAAGGTGCCGGGCTCGGAAAAATAGAATACGCCTATTATAAGTTAGCAAAATTAGCAGGTATCGAAATGTCTGATAGTTTTTTGTTTGAAGAAAATGGCAGGTTTCATTTTTTAACAAAACGTTTTGACAGAACAAATAATGGGGATAAGATTCATACGCAAACCTTTGGTGCTTTGGCAGGTATTGATTACAGAATTCAAAAGGCAAGTAGCTACGAAACATTATTCAGGGTAATGAAAAGGCTTCAACTATCTTATAATCAATTTGAGCAACAGTACCGACGAATGCTATTTAATATTGTGGCAAGAAACCATGATGACCATGTCAAAAACTTCGCTTTTTTAATGGATTATGAAGGGAAATGGAAAATATCTCCAGCCTATGATATCACATTTCAGTACAAAGATGGTGGAACCTGGACCAATGTTCATCAATCATCTGTTAATGGTAAATTTGACGATTTTGTAAAAAATGATTTGCTAAGTTTTGGTAAAACGTATGGCATCAAAAAAGCGAATTGTATTATCGAAGAAGTGATAACGGCCGTAAATCAATGGACGATAATAGCTAAAGAATTAGAGATACCTGCAAAGGAAGTAGCGCGTATTAATAAGAATTTGAGGATTAATGATTTTAATAAATAAATTATGATTTTAATAAAAAGAAGTTTTTTCCCGCTTTTACTCGCAAGCTGCTTGTTTGTTGTAAGCACGATTCAAGCCCAAACCTACCGCTATTTCCAGGATTCGCCCGATCCGGTTTATTATGACTTTAGTTGGCTTACGGTGGATGCACCCAGCGAGTTGGAGATTTTGGGGGACGACAATCGCAGGTTCCCGGTTGAAACAGGCGTGCCGGCCTGGCAGGGACTTAATTCGCTGCGCCTGAATTGGAAATCCGTTTCGGGTGGAAACTGGCAGGCTATTGCCGCCGGCATCGACTGGGCAGCCAAAAATGTTTCGGATACCGATACGCTGCTTTTTTTCGCATACTCCCCAGAAGGTATTTCGGCATCGGCACTGCCCAAAATATTTGTGGAGGATACTGATAACCAACAAAGCACGCATTTGCCCTTAGTCGATTTTTGTGAAAATATTCCTGCGGCAACCTGGCAACGCATCACCATTCCGATGGATGCCATTTTTGCTGCTGGCGGGCAGATAAATTTTGAGGCTATAAAAACCATTGGTTTTGCGCAAAATGCGGCGGATAATACCCAACATATCCTTTATGTGGACGACATGCGAATATTTAAGGGCGATGGTATTTCGCCGACCGTTGCTCCGCCCACAGGCTTTGAGGCCAAAGGCTACGACAGCCACGTTTATCTTAGCTGGCAGCCCAATTCAGAAACCAATCTCAGCGGCTACGAAATTTACCAATCAACCAACGGCGGGGCTAATTTTTTTAAGCGCGCCGTGGTAGGAAAATACGATACTACTTTCACACACTTTGTCAGGCCGCAGGGTACAAATCTGAATTTGAAATATAAAATTACTGCCTTGAACGATGTCAATGAACCCTCAGCTTTTTCAGCCACTGTTGATGTTTCGACTTACGACATGAGCGATGACGAACTTTTGGAAATGGTTCAGGAAACAACCTTCAGGTATTTCTATGATTTTGGACATCCCGTTTCGGGAATGGCGCGCGAGCGAAATGCTTCCGGCAATACCGTTACCAGCGGCGGAACCGGTTTTGGGATTATGGCACTGTTGGTGGGTGCCGAGCGGGGCTTCATATCACGGCAGCAGGCGGTGAGCCGCGTATCGAAGATTGTGAACTTTCTGGAAACTGCCGACCGCTTTCATGGCGTGTGGCCGCACTGGCTCAACGGAAATACAGGAGATGTGATTCCCTTTAGCGAAAACGACAATGGCGGCGACCTGGTGGAAACCGCCTTCCTGGTGCAGGGACTGCTGGCCGCACGGCAATATTTTGATCAACCCACTGCGGAAGAAGAGGCCATTGTTGAAACAATTACCGAATTATGGGAAACTGTTGAATGGGATTGGTATCGCCGCAATAACGGGAATTTCCTTTACTGGCATTGGTCGCCAAACTACGGCTGGGCCATGAATATGACGGTGCGAGGCCCCAACGAAGCAGCCATTGTTTACCTGCTGGCCATTGCTTCGCCCACGCACGGCGTTCCGACTTCACTTTGGCACGATGGCTGGGCAAGTTCTTCGTATTACGAAAACGGCAATTTCTTTTATGGACACCAACTATGGGTAGGATGGGACTTTGGCGGGCCGCTCTTTTTCGCGCATTATTCCTACCTGGGCTTCGACCCGCGAAACATCAAAGATCAGTATGCCAATTATTTTGATAACAATCAAAATCATACTTTAATTAATCGTGCCTATTGCGCCGATAATCCCAAAGGATATGAGGGCTACAGCGAAAATTGCTGGGGCTTAACCGCCAGCGATGACCCCTATGGCTACATGGCGCACGAACCGACTTCTGCTCGTGATAATGGAACAATTACCCCAACGGCTGCGCTTTCGTCGATGCCATACACACCCGTGGAATCCATAGCTGCCTTAAAGCATTTTTACAGGAATCTGGGCGATAAAATATGGGGAAACTTTGGTTTTGTGGATGCCTTTAACGAGGAGGTAAACTGGTACGCCGATTCTTATCTTGCCATCGACCAGGGGCCAATAATCGATATGATCGAGAATTATCGAAGCGGACTTTTGTGGGATAAGTTTATGGCAAATCCCGAAATACAGCCAGCCCTCGATGATATTGGTTTTATGGCTGATCCTGAAGCGGTGGATGGAAATGGTATTTTAGAAAATCGTTTAATGACTTGTTATCCCAATCCTGCAACTGCTGTTTTGAATGTCGATTTAAAAATAAATCAAAACCACTTGTTAGTTTTGGATTTATTGAATGTGTATGGTGAGATTGTTAAGACGCTAACTTCAAAATCATTACAAGATTCCGACAATCTGAAAATAAATATTCCATTGGATGAAATCCCATCGGGAATTTATTTGGTCAGGGCTAATATTGATGGGGAAATTATTACCGAAAAGGTAGTCATCGAATAATAAAAAAAGCTGTCCCCTTTTGAGGACAGCTTTTTTTAAATCCAAGAAGATGGACTAACTATTCTTTTGCAAATTTTACGGTTTGCAGCTTGTTGTTGTCATCGCGAAGCACCAGCATATAAATGCCTGTTGGCAAATCGCTGGTATCGATGGTTAAATTACCTGCAGCTACGTTGCCGAATGTTTTTTGTTGTTGCCCCATCAGGTTGTAAACTGCGATGCTTTGCATGTTGTTTTCAACAATTACATTTAAGCTTGCATTACAAGGGTTGGGGAAAATGGAAACAGCCGGTACATAACTTGCACCATCAAAGATACCGGAATCATCGAAAGGATTCGGATCGTTATTGATGCGGATATTATCAAAATAGATCACCTGTAATTCGGCGGCTGTAAATGGTTCTTCAAAATCGGGCATAAAGGCTACCACAGGATAGGCACCGGTCATGGTGTCGAAGGGGAAAACCATGTCAACCCACATTCCGGTTTCGCTTTGCTCGTTGGAGCTAAATATTTCGCTGGTACCGCTTGGGCCACCTTCGAGTTTGAATTTAACCGGGCTTACACGGGGCTTCCATACCATAACGTGAACATATTTATTGTTGGTGGCATCCACCATGGGATCGGCGTTGGCCCAGAATCCACCCCAGGGTTGTCCCTCTTCATCTAAACCACGACGGTTGAACTGCATCACTTTGTCGGAGGTGTTCATCCCGCTCTTGTCGGGGTTGTCGATAATCGCAAAGGTTTCTTCAACCGGGTGTATCTCAGCATTGTCCCATTCACCGCAGCCCATAACGTGCAGCGTTAAGGGGCCTGTTGTTTCATCTTCAAAATCAGCGATCACCATTTCGTCCATATTGGCTTGAACTGCCCACACATCCGAAATCATATAATTTACTGTGTCAACACTAACTTCACGGTTAGGATCACCAGTCCATTCGCCATTATCCCAACTTGGGGTTTCGTTGTTTACAAAGAAATATTTGTACGCATAGTCACCTGCATTGAGCAAAAGTGTTAATTCGTAAACCAGCGGATCGGCTGCTGAAGGCATCATCATAAGCGATGAATCGGTGCCAGGCATATTCCAGTTGTTAGCCATGTTAACAGTACCGCCCATAAAGATTGATGCTGTGTCAGTGCTAAATTCAGGAGCATTGGTCATATCCACCATAAAGGTAACCTCAAAGGGTTTATCGCCCCAGATGTCGTTGATGGTAGTTTCGCCTGTAACATAAACCTTACGGTTAGGATCGCCTTCCCATTCGCCACCAGCCCATCCGGTAGCTATTGCGTCTGTGAAAAACTTGTATTGAACTTCACCTGGGCCAGCCACCTCGGCTGTGATTGTGTAAACAAGCGTTTCGTCCACCTGGGTAAGCATCAAATCAGTAGTTGAGCCTGGCTCGGCCCAACCAAAAATACTGCCCGACACATACACAGTGTGGGTAGCAGGATCAAAACCTTCGAGGTCGGTCATGTCAACGTTCATCGTTACGTTGAACTGTGCCATCATACTGCCGCTAAAAATAACGGCCATTGCAAATAGTAATAGTTTTCTCATAATAAATTAATTTTTAGTACAACAATTGTTAATTTGACTTTGATTTGTTTGAGTGCAAAAATAAAATTTTTTTCAATGCGTAAAATATTTCATTTTTTTTATTGTACAAATAATAGGTTTATTTTGCCCTTTTTGCTTTTGTAAAGTTTATACTTGATAGTGAATATCAAAAGTTAATTAATTGTTAATTAAACGTTTGTTGATTACAATCTCATACATTTTTTATATCCTGGGCTCAGGCAAATTTAGGAATATCTTTTTATTAATTTTGCAAATGATTTGGACTTTTAAGGATAATTCAAAGTATTTAAATTTAATAACAAAATGAGAACTAATTAAAAATTGTGTTATGGTAAAACATCTAAAAGCAAAAATGATTTTGCTACTGTCGTTTCTGGCCTTTGGCCTGACAGGTTTCGCGCAGAGCGGGGTGGTAGCCGGTGTGGTTACCGATGCCCTTGATGGTTCCACGCTTCCGGGAGCTACCGTGGTTGTAAAAGGCACGGTGCAGGGAACGGTAACCAACATTAACGGAGAGTACAGTATTTCAATAGAGCCTAACACCACCTTGGTGTATTCGTTTGTGGGTTACGAAACCCAGGAAAGATTGGTGCAGCCAGGATCTACTTCCAATGTTGCCCTGATGATGACTTCCACCGCATTGGAAGAGTTTGTGGTGATTGGTTATGGTGTGCAAAAGAAAGAAGATGCAACGGGTGCTGTTACAGCCATCAAAGCCGATGACTTTAATAAGGGTGCCATTACTTCGCCTGCAGGATTGATTGCCGGTAAGGTAGCTGGTGTGAGTATCAGCAGTAATGGTGGTGCTCCGGGGACTTCATCACAGATTCGTATCCGTGGTGGTTCTTCGCTTAATGCTTCTAACGACCCGCTGATTGTTATCGATGGTATTCCCATTACCAACAATGCCGGAAGTGGAACTCGTAATCCATTGAATAGCCTTAACCCTAACGACATCGAAACTTTTACGGTTTTGAAAGATGCATCGGCTACTGCAATTTACGGTTCACGGGCTTCTAACGGTGTAATTATCGTTACCACCAAAAAAGGTAAAGAGGGTGCTCCTTTGAAGATAGAGTACCAGGGGAAATTCTCCATTAACCAGGTTCCCAAAACCTTGGATATTTTCAGTTCATCAGAATTTCAAAAATTTTATCAGGAACAATTCCCCAATCAAATGGATATGTTGGGCGTTTGGTTCGATCCGGATGGAAATGTAATTCCCAATGCTGATGTGCCGGACGATAGAGAAGGATATGAGCAAAAAATTTATAGCACCGATTGGCAAGACGAGATTTATCAGAACGCCTTTACCCAGGATCATGCTTTATCGGCAACCGGTGCCTGGAAAATGCTCCCTTATCGTTTTTCGGTGGGTTATACTGATCAGGAGGGAATTCTTAAAACTTCAGCTTTCAAACGTACTACAGTGGGCATTGCTCTTAATCCCACTTTGTTAGACGATCATTTAAAATTAAATGTGAATGCCAATGGTTCGTTTATCAAGAATAACTTCTCCAATCAAGGTGCTGTTGGAGCTGCCATTCAAATGGATCCTACCAAACCGGTATTAGCTCCCGATGGAACCTATGGCGGATATTACACCTGGCTCGAAAACGGCCAAACCATTCCCAATACGCAGGGCACCGACAATCCGGTTGCTATGATTATGCAAAACGATGACCAGTCGGATGCCAATCGTATTTTTGGAAATTTCCAGGCTGATTATAAATTCCATTTCCTTCCCGAACTTAGGGCTAATCTAAACCTGGCTTTGGATCATTCTAAAAATGAAGGAACTGTATATCGTCCAAACTATGCTGCTCCATGGTTTAACGCTACGCAGGGTGGCGGTGAAAACAACGAATACACATCAAGTAATAAAAATAATTTGTTGGATTTTTATCTGAACTACACCAAGGAACTTGATCAAATTGATAGCCGCCTGGAGGTAATGGGTGGATATTCGTGGCAACAATTTGAGTACGAAAATACCTTTAACAACAACAACATTCCGGATACTACTATCGCAGGACAGATACTGGTTAATAACTCAGGTGTTGATAAAGGTGAACTTTATCTTGTGTCCTTTTTTGGAAGGTTAAATTATACTTTTAAAAACCGCTATTTGCTCACCGGTACTTTCCGTCAGGATGGAACCTCCCGCTTCTCAAATAATAAATGGGGACTTTTCCCTTCGGTAGCTCTGGGTTGGAAAATCAACGAAGAAGACTTCCTAAAAGATGTACAGTCGGTATCGACCATGAAATTGCGTTTGGGCTGGGGTATAACCGGCCAGCAGGATATTGGCAGCTATTATGGTTCGTTGGCGCGTTATGTTTATGGCAACGACCAGGCCATGTATCCTTTTGGAAACAACTATAATTTGCTATTGCGCCCATCGGGATACAATCCCAATCTGAAATGGGAAACTACCACTACCTGGAATATTGGTTTGGATTATGGTTTTCTGGAGGATCGTATCACCGGTTCAGTCGATTTGTACCAACGTACCACCGATGATCTGCTGAGTTTTGTACCCGAAGTAGCCGGTGGTAATGTAACCAACTATATCGACAAAAACATTGGCTCGCTCGAAAATACGGGTGTTGAAGTTTCTATCGTTGGTCGCATCCTTTCGCAGCAGGATATGTTTTGGGAATTGGGTTTTAATGCAACCTTTAATAAAAACGAAATCACTGAACTGTACCAGGGTGCCAGCATCCCCACTGGTGGTATTGCCGGTGGCGTAGGTAATAATATTCAGGTACAGGCCGTTGGCGAATCTGCCACTTCATTTTTTGTATATGAACAGATTTACGACCAGGATGGTAATCCCATCGAAGGCCTTTATGTTGATCGTAATGACGATGGACAAATTACACCCGAAGACAAATATGTGTATAAAAAGCCTGCTGCAGATATGTATTTTGGTATCTCATCAAACTTTACTTATAAGCAATGGTCCTTCTTTTTCTCAGGCCGTGCCAACTTTGGAAATTATGCTTACAATAATGTGTTGAGTGAAAACGGATGGTACAACCGCGCTTATCGCAACGAAGGCCCTTACGCTTCCAACTTGCTCTCAGCAGTAAATGATGTGAATTTTTATACTGCGAAATACCATTCTGATTATTATGTGCAGGATGCATCGTTTTTCCGTATGGATGACATAACCCTGAGCTACGTTTTTGATAATGTACTGGCCGATAAACTCGACCTGCGATTGTCGGCAACGGTTAACAACGCCTTTACAATTACCAATTACACAGGTTTAGACCCGGAAGTTACAGGCGGTATCGATAACAATCCTTATCCCCGTTCACGTGTATGGACCTTTGGATTAAACCTCATTTTTTAACTATAAACAGCGAAATAATTATGAAAAAAATATTTTATATCATCATTTTCTTCAGTTTATCTGCGTTGATGTTTAGCGCATGCACCAAAGATTTGGATACTGAACCTATCGATCCGGATGAGATTACTTCAGGAAACGCTTTTGACGATCCGGCAGCCTATACCAATTTCCTTGCAAAATGTTATGCCGGCCTGGCCACAGGTGGTAATCATGGTGGCGATGGTGAGCCCGACATTTCAGGAATCGACGGTGGCTTTAGCCAATATTTACGTCAGTACTGGTATCACCAGGAACTTTCGACCGATGAGGCCATTATCTCGTGGGACGATGCTACCATCAAAGATTTCCATTATCAGCAATGGGGTACCGGCGACAACTTTGTTGCAGCTATGTATTATCGTATTTATTATCAAATTTCCTTGTGCAACGAGTTTCTGCGTCAAACCGATGATGGTAAGCTTTCTGACCGTGGCACCAGCGACGAGTGGCGCACAAAAATTAAAGCCTACCGCCTGGAAGTACGTTTTTTGCGTTCTTTAAGCTATTGGCATGCCCTCGACCTGTTTGGCAGTGTACCCTTTGTGGATGAAAATGATCCCATTGGTGCTTCCGACTTTTATCCTGCTCAACTTACACAAGCTGAATTGTTTGATTATATCCAATCAGAACTCAAAGATATCGAAGATCAAATGATGGCTCCGGGTACCAACGAATATGGACGTGCTGACCAGGGCGCAGTTTGGACTTTGCTTGCCAAATTGTATATGAATGCCGAGGTTTATTTGGGTCAAAACAGATATGCTGATTGTATCTTGTATTGCGATAAAATTACGGCTAGCTCCTATCAGTTGGCTCCCACCTGGCAGCAACTGTTTTATTCAAACAACGATCAGATTCCTGAAACAATGAGCGAGATAATTTTCCCGATTCGTTATGACGGTCAGCGTACAAAAACCTGGGGCGGGACTACTTTTCTCGTTCACGCAGCTATCGGTGGTTCCATGGTTGGTACCGATTATGGTGTTGACGGTGGCTGGGGTGGTACGCGTGTTACTCCCCAGTTTGTCGAAAAATTTGATATGGATACTGACCAACGTGCGGTATTCTATACCGATGGACAAACAATGAATATTGCTACTGTTGGCGATTTCACCAATGGCTATGCCTATCCCAAGTTTGTAAACTATTCGATGGTGGGTGGAGAAAAAGTTGATGGTTATGCCCAGGATTTTCCTGATACAGATTTCCCCTTGTTTCGTTTGGCCGATATTTATCTGATGTATGCCGAAGCTGTTGCCCGTGGTGGCGGCGGTAGCATGGGTCAGGCTCTGGGCTATGTAAACGATTTGCGCACCAGAGCTGGCGTTGGTACCATTAGCGAAAGCGAACTTACCAAAGAATTTATCCTGGACGAGCGCGCCCGTGAATTGGCTTGGGAAGGACATCGTCGTACCGACCTTATTCGTTATGGCTTGTTTACCAGTGGCGATTATGTGTGGGAATGGAAAGGCAATACCCAGCAGGGTCGTGCCACCGAAAATAAGTACAACTTGTATCCGTTGCCCGCTGCCGATGTTAACGCAAATCCAGATTTGGATCAAAATCCGAATTATTAACCTTAATTAATTTTGAAATATGAAAAGACATATAGTAATATTCACTTTGTTTTTTGGCCTTCTGTTCTTCTTTGCCTCATGTACCAAAGAAGACACTGAGCCTCAAATGGACCTCAATAAGATTCAGGCCTCAGCAATTACCGCACCTGCTGTAGGCATGCAATATGTGCTTGACAGAGCCATGGCAGATTCTGTTTTCACTCAATTTGCCTGGTCGGCAGCAGCTTATCCGCTGAGCACAATTCCTGAAACACTTTATGCGCTCGAATGTGCGCTCAGCGGAACTGAGTTTGCTTCCGTTTACGAATTGGGCTCTACTTCTGATTTGATGCTTACTATCACCCAGGGTAAAGTTAATGATGCCATTGTATCGTTTATCGGAGGTGATTTTCCTTCAGACACTGTTGTTGGGCTTGATTTTCGCGTAAAAGCCGGTATCAATGCCAACGACGTTTCGGTAGCTACCAATGCCTATTCGGCCGTTGTTAATTCCGAAATAACACCTTATCCAATGACTGTTGAGGCTCCTCCGCTTTATCTTATAGGTGATGGTTCAACCACGGGTTGGGATAATACCAATACTGACCTTCAGTTTACCTATGATCCCGCTGAGCAAGTATATAAACTGGTCGCTACCCTTGGTGGTACCGGATTATTTATCAAAGCTTTTGAAGTTCCCGGACAATGGGCTCCACAATGGGGTACTGACGCATCGGGTACCAGCGAAAGTGGACCGCTGATTTACCGCCCTACTGAGGCTATACCCGATCCTGCGGCTATTCCTACACCCGAAGAAGCCGGTGATTACCTGATTACTTTTGATTTGGTAAACCTCGCTTATTCTATTGTGCCTGCTGAAAAATAAAATTTCGATCCAGACAATAATGCTCTGATCTACTCGCTTGCAGCATTAGATTTTTCATTGATACAAAAAGCCGCTCCTTTTGGGGTGGCTTTTTTTGTTGCTTCAATATTTATTATTTTTGTCAGATAAGTTCTATACACCTATAAAATAATTGAGCTATGAATACCTTAATTTTATGCACATAAAAAAAATTGAGCCATGAAAAAATTAAATCTACACCAAACCCAAAACCAGTTTTTATTTCTCCTGGCCTTGAGCCTGCTTATCCCTTTTTCAGTTTTTCCGCAAAAAGGTGAATTGATTTTGGAGTTTGCCGCTAAAGATTTTATTACCAACAACCCCGTACTTCTGGATAGTATAAAGGTGATAAATCTAAATGAAGGTGGCGATACCACAATTTATGGAGAATCTCCATCGCTATACATAGAATGGATTTCGGCCATTGACGAAAATAGTCCTGAAACAAAATCACCGATTGCTATCCAAAGTATTTTCCCAAATCCATCCTCCGGTTTGGCCACGGCTAAAATATTTGTTGAAAAACCGGGTGTGTTTTTTCTAAATCTTTTAAATATTAATGGTGAGGTGTTGGCAAGTTTAAGCCAGCAATTGGATTATGGTTCTCATATCTTTACCATCAAGCATGGAAATCCCGGGATTTGTTTCCTTACATTAAACGATGGCATCCACAGCAAAACCGTAAAACTACTTTCATTGCCTTTGGGTATTGAAAATAATTGCAGTATCGAATATTCGGGTATTTCGTTTAAGGATGGCATCAATTCTATCGCTGCAAAGGTCGATACTGTAGCTTTCACATTTAAGCCGGGCAACATTCTTCAATATGATGTGAGTGCCGATGGATATGAAGTTTTGAATTTTCAGGATTCTCCAACTGAAAGCAGGGCTTATGTTTTTGCACTTCAGGCCATCCAATACGATACTTTGCCCACGGTTACTACTGCAGATGTAGAAAATATTTTGGCAAATTCTGCTATTTCAGGGGGTATTGTTCACGATCAGGGCAGCTCAATAGTTAGTGCCCGTGGGGTATGTTGGGATACCTTGCCCAATCCAAGTTTGTCTAATTTCTTTACGGTAAATGGGGCAGGGGAAGGAGAATTTGTAAGCGAGTTAAGCGGTTTAAGCGAAAGTACCACTTACTATGTCCGGGCTTATGCCACTAATACCACAGGCACAGCTTATGGTGAGGAAATTCAATTTACAACTATGGAAGAAATCCCCGTTTTGCCGCTATACCTTATCGGTGATGGAACTACCACAGGATGGGATAATACAAATACTAGCCTCGAATTTACCTACGATTCTATCGATCAGCTTTATCAAATAACAGCTACCCTGGGTGGTGGCGGCTTGTATTATAAAGCTCTGGTTGTTCCCGGGGAATGGGCACCGCAATGGGGCACCGATGAAACCGGAACTTCCGTGGGCGGCCCACTGGTTTACCGTCCCAACGAAACTGAACCTGATCCTTTGGCTATGCCCACCCCTGCGCAGGTCGGCGATTACCTGATAACCTTCGATTTGCTGAATTTGCTTTATACCATTGAAGATGCCGACCTTGCGCAAACGATGCATCTTGTTGGTGATGCTACCGAGGCAGGTTGGGATAATACTGCCGCAATCCCGATGGAAAAAATTGCTCCCGGAAAATTCCATTTGGTGGCAAACCTTGATGCCGATGCTATCGAAGGATTTAAATTCCTGGTAAACCAGGGAGCCTGGGCTCCGATGTATGGCACTATTGAAGGAGCTTCTTTTGAAAGCGGGGTTTTGGTTTATCGCGAAACCGAAAGCGATCCCGATCCACGATCAATTCCTCCGCCTGAAACTTCGGGTGATTACTTTATCGAGATTAATATCATTGAGATGACTTATGCGGTTAGTGTCTGGTAGTTTTTGAACATCATCTTTTTTGTCCAAATTTCTTCACAAATGCTTCACCATTCTTAAACCTGAGCCTTAGCAAAAACAGTCCCTCATTTATTGGAAGCCTTATTTGATACGTATTTGTGCCGGATAATAAAATTCCTGATTTCAAATTTTGACCCGATATCGAAACAATATCATAGTTCAGATTCTCCTCCAATGGCAGACCAAAGGAAATGTTGAGATATTCTGTTGCAGGATTATGAAAAATATTGAAGCTGATTTTGACAACGTCAGAGCATAATTCACAAAATTTTGTGAATTATGCAGGTTAAAAAAACAGGTCGCCAAACATTCCTGAATAATTAAGATTGAAACTTTCCATCCCTGCATAAATTACCATATCTTCGACATCTGTGGCAACGACATAGTTCAACATATTGGGATTGTGGGTATAATTGACAGGCTGTGAGACGATCCATTCAAAATGCTGTGAGTGGACGACATTGGGTAGCAACAAGAAGCAGATTATGATAAATGAGAGTATTGAGGACTTGTGTAGTTTTGAAAACATAGCTAAGTAGTTTTAGATGTAAATTATAAGCGAAGAGACCAATAATAAACAAAATCAGGAAGTTAAAGTTTATTTTCATTTTATTCATTTTTATAGAGGTTAATATGAATTACAGGCCTGATTTACATATTACATTATGTAAATCAGGCCTAAAAACCTTATTACGATAATTTTTAGTACCATTGTTTTTTAAATTTTGGAAGGATGATAAAACGAGAATTATTAAGTAAGTTGAAGGATCAATGTTTTCGGGGAAAAATTATACTCCTTTTGGGTGCCCGACAAGTTGGCAAAACAACCTTATTGAAACAACTAAGCAAACAAATTGCTACAAGTACGTTGTGGTTAAATGCAGATGAAGCAGATATACTTCAGGAATTGAATATGGCAGATACCAGCACCCGTTTATTAGGCCTGATTGGTAAACAAACTAAGCTGCTCATTATCGATGAAGCTCAACAGATTAAAAATATTGGGAAAAAACTAAAATTACTCCATGATGCTAATCCTGATATTCAGGTAATAGCTACCGGTTCATCATCGTTCGATTTGCTCAACCGAATGGCAGAACCACTCACAGGAAGAAAGCGTATTTATCATCTTTTTCCTATAAGTTTCCAGGAATTGGTTGATAAGACAAATTTATTGGAGGCAAAAAGAATGCTTGAAAAGCGTTTAATATTTGGTTCCTACCCTGAAGTTATTAATAATCCTGGCAATGAAAAAGAAGTACTACTTGAAATATCCCAAAGCTATTTGTATAAGGATGTCCTTAAATTAGAGGGAATACGAAAATCATCTCATCTTGAAAAGCTGCTCCAGGCTCTGGCCTTTCAGGTGGGCAGTGAAGTTAAGTATAGCGAAATTGCTAATAGCATCGGTAATATCAATGCGCTAACTGTTGAGAAATACCTTGATATCCTCGAAAAGGCTTATATCATTTTTAAGTTACCTGCCCTGAGTCGCAATATGCGTAATGAAATTAAAAAAGGAAAGAAATATTATTTTTATGATAATGGAATAAGAAATGCGATAATAAGTAATTATGCACCTTTGGAAATGCGATTGGATAAAGGTGCACTATGGGAAAACTTTTTAGTTTCCGAGCGATTAAAGCAAAATCATTATAATTCACATACTCCCAATACTTATTTTTGGAGAACCTTGGATCAGGCAGAAATTGATTATGTTGAGGAGTTTGATGGAAAGTTATGGGCTTATCAAATGAAATGGAAGGAAACTAAAACCAGATTTCCGGAATCTTTTATGAAAGCCTACCCCAACCACGAAACTCACGTTATTAATCATGATAATTTTGATGCATTTATCAGAAATTCTTGATCTTGAATCAACGAGTTCAAAATTAATTCGATAACTAATACTATCAAGCAGATAAAAAGTTTCGTACCATTGACAACATTAAAACCCAATTGTAGTACTTTTGTGTGGATAAGTGATTGACTAACAATAAAGCTATTACGCCATGAAAATCATAAACCCGCTTTACGACAAGGCCTTTAAATACCTGATGGAAAACAACAAATTTGCCCGCAAAGTATTGTCGGTAATTATGGATGTGGAGATTGAGGAGGTTACCCTGGGTCAGCAGGAAACGGTTTTCCCGGATCAAAAACGGAGTTTAACCCTGTTCAGGCTCGATTTTAAAGCAGTGATAAAAGAAGCTGATGGCAGCCGAAAAACTGTTTTGATCGAATTGCAAAAATCAAAATACGCCACCGACATCCAACGCTTCCGCTCTTATCTTGGCAGTAATTACATGGCAAGGAAAAAAGATTTGAGCAAAGTAGAAGAACCCCAGGTAGAATACCAACCAGCCTATCCCATCATTACTATTTACATTTTGGGCTACAACCTGGACGATTTGCCCTACATGGCCGTAACCGTAAACCGCGAGGTGATCAACTCGGTGAACAAGGAAAGAATTGATGTGAAGAGTTTTTTTATCGAACACCTCACCCATCAATCGCATATTATTCAAGTTCGGCGACTGCCTGAAAAACGCCGGACACGACTTGAAAATTTCCTGGTACTGTTTAACCAGGCCTGGGTTACTGACAAGAACTTTATCCTCGACTTGCAGGAAACCCCCAAAGGTTTTAACGACATTGCCAAATATCTGCAAGATCCGCTGATGGACGAAGTCTTTCGCCGCAACCTTGAAGCAGAAGAAGAAATCGACACCATTTTTGACGAGCAGGAAGCTAAGTATTTGAAAAAGATTATAGAAGCCGAGGAAAGGGAAAAAATAGAGTGCAAGCAGAAAGAAGTGGAGCGTGAGCAAAAAGAAGAAGCTCTAAAACAAAAAGAAGAAGCTCTAAAACAAAATGAATCCTTAGCTTTGAAGCTTGCAATTCACTTGAAAAAAAGCGGAGCCACTGTTGAAGATATTATCAAAGAAACAGGTTTGGATGCTGAGGAAATTATTGAATTATAAAAATTATTAAAACCGAAAGGTTGTAAATTCATCTTTAAAATAACAAGCCATGAAAATCATAAACCCGCTTTACGACAAAGCCTTTAAATACCTGATGGAAAACACCAAATTTGCCCGCAAGGTATTGTCGGTAATTATGGATGTGGAGGTTGAGGAGGTTACCCTGGGTCAGCAGGAAACGGTTTTCCCTGACCAAAAACGGAGTTTAACCCTGTTCAGGCTCGATTTTAAAGCCGTAATTAAAGAAGCCGATGGCAGCCGAAAAACCGTTTTGATAGAACTCCAAAAATCAAAATACGCCACCGACATCCAACGCTTCCGCTCTTATCTTGGCAGTAATTACATGGCAAGGAAAAAAGATTTGAGCAAAGTAGAAGAACCCCAGGTAGAATACCAACCAGCCTATCCCATCATTACTATTTACATTTTGGGCTACAACCTGGACGATTTGCCCTACATGGCCGTAACCGTAAACCGCGAGGTGATCAACTCGGTGAACAAGGAAAGAATTGATGTGAAGAGTTTTTTTATCGAACACCTCACCCATCAATCGCATATTATTCAAGTTCGGCGACTGCCTGAAAAACGCCGGACACGACTTGAAAATTTCCTGGTACTGTTTAACCAGGCCTGGGTTACTGACAAGAACTTTATCCTCGACTTGCAGGAAACCCCCAAAGGTTTTAACGACATTGCCAAATATCTGCAAGATCCGCTGATGGACGAAGTCTTTCGCCGCAACCTTGAAGCAGAAGAAGAAATCGACACCATTTTTGACGAGCAGGAAGCTAAGTATTTAAAGAAAATTGTAGAAGTCGAGGAAAGAGAGGAACAAGCGAAGAAAAGAGAAAAACAGGAGCGGTTTCAAAAAGAAGAAGCACAAAAACAAAATGAAACCTTAGCTTTGAAATTGGCAATTCAGATGAAAAACAGCGGGGCTACGATTGAAAATATTATCAGAGAAACAGGGTTGGATGCTGAGGTAATTATTGAATTGTAGCGCGATAAAATAATCTCTGAGCTTCTGAAAAGCATATCATTGGTGTCGAAGGTAAATGTGCCAGGTTTACAGTAACTTGCGAAAACATTTCATTGGTAAAGTATAAATGATTAGCCCAAATCATGTGTTTATTAAATAGATTTATTATTTAAATTGAAGGCAGAGATTATTCATTTTTGGCACTACTATTAACAAATAACATTTATCGCCTCAAAATACTATTTTTGCAGCCGATGAAAAATATACGAAACTTCTGTATTATTGCACATATCGACCATGGCAAAAGCACCCTGGCCGACCGCTTGCTCGACCTGACCCATACCATTGGCGACAGAGATAAAAAGGAACAGGTACTCGATAGTATGGATCTTGAACGCGAACGGGGTATAACTATTAAGAGCCATGCCATTCAGATGCTTTATAACTTTGGTGACCAGGATTATGTGCTTAACCTGATCGATACGCCCGGCCATGTGGATTTCTCTTACGAAGTATCGCGAGCCATTGCCGCCTGCGAAGGTGCTTTGCTTATTGTGGATGCAACACAGGGTATTCAGGCGCAAACTATATCAAATTTATACCTTGCCTTGGAGCATGACCTGGAAATAATTCCGGTGCTCAACAAAATGGACATGGACAATGCCATGCCCGATGAGGTAAAAGATCAGATTGTAGATTTGATTGGCTGCGACAGGGACGACATCCTTGAAGCCAGTGCTAAAACAGGTTTTGGTGTAGATGTAATTTTGGAAAAAATTGTCGAAAAGGTACCGCATCCAAAAGGTAATGTAGATGCCCCCTTGCAAGCCCTGATCTTCGATTCAGTGTTTAACTCGTATCGGGGTATCATTGCATATTTTAGGATTTTTAACGGAAAAATCAGCAAAAATGATTTTGTGAAATTTGTAGCCACCGGCAAGGAATATAATGCGGATGAAATTGGCGTATTAAGGCTTGGCTATTTTCCTAAAAAAACTTTGGAGGCAGGCGATGTTGGATATATTATTTCCGGTATCAAAGCTTCTAAAGAGGTTAAAGTAGGAGATACCATAACCCAGGTTGATAATCCCTGTGGGGATATAATCGAAGGCTTTGAAAATGTGAAGCCTATGGTGTTTGCGGGTATTTACCCTATCGATGCTGACGAGTACGAAGAACTTCGGGCTTCGATGGAAAAGCTCCAGCTGAACGATGCCTCCCTAACCTTTGAACCTGAATCATCGGTGGCCTTAGGATTTGGCTTCCGCTGTGGTTTTCTGGGTTTGTTGCACATGGAAATTGTTCAGGAACGTTTGGATCGCGAGTTCAACATGGATGTGATTACCACGGTTCCCAACGTAAATTACAAGGCTTACACCACCAAAAATGAGGTGATCGATGTTCATAATCCTTCCGGCTTGCCAGGCCCCAACGAGCTTGACCACGTAGAGGAGCCGATGATTCATGCCCAGATTATCTCGAAGTCGGAGTACGTGGGTGCGATTATGAATCTGTGTATCGACCGTAGGGGAGAGATGAAAAATCAGGTTTATCTTACCAGCGACCGGGTTGAAATATCTTTTTCGCTGCCCCTGGCCGAGATTGTATTCGATTTTTACGACAGGCTTAAAAGTATCTCCAGGGGCTATGCCTCTTTCGATTATCACATCACCGGTTACCAGCAGGCGAAACTTGTGCGTTTGGATATTTTGCTTAACGGCGATACTGTTGACGCGCTCTCCACCCTTATCCACTTCGACAATGCCTACTACTTTGGCCGCCGCATGTGCGAAAAGCTCAAAGAATTGATACCGCGTCAGCAATATGATGTGGCAATCCAGGCTGCCATCGGTACCAAGGTTATTGCCCGCGAAACCGTAAAAGCCATGCGCAAAGACGTTACCGCCAAATGCTATGGTGGCGATATTACGCGTAAGCGCAAGCTGCTCGAAAAGCAGAAAAAAGGCAAGAAACGGATGCGCCAGGTAGGTAATGTGGAAGTACCACAATCGGCGTTTTTGGCGGTATTGAAATTGGATTAAATAAATTTATTTGCTAATGGATGTTTTAACTTGGTATTTTATAACTAGACAAGTTAACACAACAAAATAAAACAATGCTATGCAAAGGATAGTAATCGACATACCGGACAATAAATACATCTTTTTTATGGAACTTGTAAGTAATCTTGGTTTCAAGAAAGTAAAGCAAATATCTAAAAAGAATCAGCAATTTGTTGACGATTTACAGCATTCTTTGGAACAGGTAAAGCAACACCAGGACGGAAAAATAATACTTCAACCAGCAAGAGATTTTCTTAATGAACTTTAATATTGTTGTTACCGATGGCTTTAAACAGCATGCCAAAGGTATTGCCAAAAAACACCGTCCGTTTAAATCTGACCTGGAAAAGCTTATAGATTCCCTCGAAATAAACCCAACACAAGGCGAACCTTTAGGAAAAGATTGCTATAAAGTTCGTATGGCCATAACTTCTAAAGGGAAAGGCAAATCTGGTGGTTCTCGTTTAATTACCTGTGTTAAAGTCGTTAACCAAACAGCCTACCTGTTAACCATCTACGATAAATCCGAAAAGGAAAATATTTCTGATAATGAACTTCAGGAACTATTAAAAAGGATAAAATAATAAAGTCTGAGCAACTGTTTTTTGCGTCTAAATAATAATTGTGGCATTATGCACGGTTGTATCATATTTCAGATTTGCCCATTTTGTGAAATGATAAAATCACATTCGCTGCTTTTTTTGAATTTTTAGCGTACAAGGATAAACTTTGTTCATTACTAATGAACACCATATCGCGGATACAAAAAAAGGCTGCTTTTAACAAAAGCAGCCTTTTTTATGGGTATAGATAAAATATCTTAGCCAATAGCGAAACGGTGGAATGTGTTTACCGTTAAATCTTTATCTGTTTCTTTCAGATAATCGCTGATGGTTTTTTTGGAGTCTTTGATAAACGACTGGCTCATCAGGGTGTTTTCTTTAAAAAATTTCCCTAAGCGGCCTTGGGCAATTTTATCGAGCATATCTTCAGGTTTGCCTTCCTGGCGCGCCAGGTCTTTGCCAACCTCAAGTTCGGTATCAATTACTTTTTGGGGAACCGAATCTTTGTCTAACGAAACTGGGTTCATGGCAGCAATTTGCATGGCCACATTATGACCTACTTCGCCGATACCTTCGCCGGCTTTGCTCATGCCTACGAGTGTTCCAATTTTATTCCCGTTGTGGTTGTATCCAGCTACCAGCGGGCTTGAAATGGCAGCAAAAGTATCGAACTCAAGTTTTTCGCCGGTTTTCCCGATCATATCACTTAATTTGTCTGCAACGGTAACACCATCAAGGGGAAGGGCAAGAACAGCTTCGAGGGTCTCGGCCTTATTTTGGAGTGCTACATCGGAAATGCCTTTTACGAAATTCACAAAGTCTTCGCTTTTACCTACAAAGTCGGTTTCGCAGTTTACCATCACCAGCACACCAAAAGTTTTGTCGTTGTTGGTTTGTGCAATTACGTAACCTTCGGTAGCATCTTTGTCAGCTCTTTTAGCAGCTACTTTGGCTCCTTTTTTACGAAGTATTTCAATAGCTTTTTCAAAATCACCTTCAGATTCCTGGAGTGCTTTTTTGCAGTCCATCATCCCTGCACCGGTCTGTTTGCGCAGTTTTGCAACTTCAGCAGCAGTAATATTTGCCATTTTATTCTATGATTTAAATTTTGGTGTTATAAATTCGGATAGATTAAAAAAAAGAGATGCAGAAAAAATTTCATCATCTCTTTTTAATCAGTTTTGTTTAATGAATTGCTTTAACGAAATTATTTTTTTCTTACAGCAGTACCTTTGCGTACTCTTTTATCTTTATCCATGGGCTTGGCCTCATCGCCATCTGATTTGATACGGGGGCGTTTTCCTACTTCTTTTGTTTTCTTGGGCTGGTCTTCCTTCTCTTCATTTTCTTCTTCCAGCTCGTCTTTGGTACGTGTTTTAATGCGTTCTTCTTCCTCCTGTTCCTCGCTACGCTTGTCTTTGTCGGCCTGGCGTTCCATCAGTCCTTCTTCCACAGCTTTAGCCATGATTTCCATAATCAGTGCTATCGACTTTGAAGCATCATCGTTGGCAGGTATGGGGAAGTCAACTTTTTTGGGATCGGAGTTCGTATCAACGATGGCAAAAGTTGGGATGTTGAGTTTTTTGGCTTCGGCTATGGCGATGTGTTCTTTCAGAATATCTACCACAAAAATGGCTGAAGGCAGTCTGTTCAAATCGGAGATACTGCCGAGTTGTTTTTCCAGTTTGGCGCGTTCGCGGACAATTTGCAGTCTTTCACGCTTCGAGATGTTGGTGTACGAGTTGTCGGTCATCATCTTGTCGATCTGCGACATTTTGCGCACCGCTTTGCGAATGGTAGCAAAGTTAGTAAGCATTCCGCCGGGCCAACGCTCCGTGACATAGGGCATTCCTACACGTTTTATCTTTTCTGAAACAATGTCTTTAGCCTGCTTCTTCGTAGCTACGAATAGGATTTTTTTACCCGAACGGGTAATTTGCTTTACGGCCGAAGCCGCTTCTTCAATCTTTGCTGCTGTTTTGTAAAGATCGATGATGTGAATACCATTGCGCTCCATAAAAATGTAGGGAGCCATGTTGGGATTCCACTTTCTTTTCAGGTGGCCAAAATGCACACCTGCGTCCAGTAATTGTTCGAAATTTGTTCTTGGCATTGAATTTTTAATTGATGTTTACATTCCTTAAATACACAACCTGCGAGTAGTTCACTTTTATGTAGAAGTCTCGCAGGTTTGGATACTAAACACTTTAATATCCGGATACTATCGTTTACTAAATTGAAATTTCTTTCTGGCTTTCTTCTGCCCTGGTTTTTTACGCTCAACCATTCTGGGGTCTCTGCGCAGCAGGCCGTTGGATTTTAGAACGGGGCGATGCTCGGGCTCAAGCTGAATAATGGCACGGGCAACACCCAGGCGGAAGGCTTCTACCTGGCCTTTGAAACCACCACCATCAATGTTGGCGATAATATCATATTTGTCGGTGTTGTTGGTGAGCGCTAAGGCTTGACGGGCAACATATTGAAGGGTGGCAGAGGGGAAATAGGCTTCCATTTCGCGTTTGTTGATGGTAATTTTCCCATTACCTATTGTAAGGAAAACGCGGGCAACTGCTTTTTTTCTCCTCCCTAATGCATTGATAACTTCCATTGCTTATTTAATTTCATTAAGTTTTACTTGCGTTGGCTTTTGTGCTTGCTGCTGGTGCTCCGCTCCGGCATATACATACAAATTGCGAAACAATTTGCTGGCCAGACGATTTTTGGGCAACATCCCTTTTACAGCATATTCAACCATGGCAGTAGGCTTCTTGGCCATCAACTGCCTGGGCGATGTAATTTTTTGCCCGCCCGGATAACCCGAGTGGCTGATGTATTCTTTCTGCTCCATCTTGTTGCCGGTAAGTTTTACTTTCTCGGCGTTGATGATTACCACATTATCACCACAATCCACGTGTGGAGTGAAATCCGGTTTGTTTTTTCCGCGAAGAATTTTTGCTGTGGCCGAAGCCAGTCTTCCCAAAATTTGATCTTCCGCATCAATGAGAACCCATTTCTTTTCAACGGTCTCACTGTTGGCACTTTTGGTCTTGTAACTTAAGGTATCCATTTATTAATCAGTTATTTCTATACAATATTCTGTACCTCCCCAAAATTGGGGCTGCAAAAGTAGAACTATTTTTTTGATAAACAAAAAAAATTGGTTCATTTATTCTATGATAGCTTTTGTGATTAAATCTCGCTTTTTAGTCGAGCAATTCATCCAGCGCTTCTCTTATCTGCCTTTCGCTTTGTATGCTCGAAGTTGCAGCGGCCACTTTTCCGTTTTTGTAATATACCGTAAAGGGAAGCCCCATAAAACCCTGACATTGGGGCAGATTTTTTATCAGATGAGCATCGGGATGATCAAAAAGGAAATCGTAGATCGCCACATTTTGATATTCACTCTCCAGCTTTTTCATGCTTTGATACACCGGGATACACATGGGCCCCATCCGCCCGCAGCATACCATTACGTTTTCGTTTTCAGCTATAAGCTTATTCAATTGTTCACCTGAGGTGATGTGCTTAAGATTTGTTTGTAGTATCATCAATTATAATTTTAAAAATTTTGGCAAAAGTAATTTTTATTTTCAATTAGTGATACTAAAGAGATTTACTATTTTAAATTTGCCAATGCTTTTTCTATTCTGCTAAATGCCTCTTCAAGTTTTTGGCTTGATGTAGCATACGAAATACGAATATAATTGGGGCTGCCAAACGCCGAGCCAGGCACGAGGGCTACTTGAGCCTTGTCGAGCAAGTAGAGGCAAAGATCCATGCCATCAGTAATGGTGGTTTCGCCATCGCTTTTTCCATAATAATAATGTACATCAGGGAAAATATAAAAAGCTCCGCCAGGTACATTGGCCTTCAGCCCCGGGATTTTTTTCAAGCGTTCGATTACAAGATCGCGGCGTTCGCGAAAAGCTGCTTTCATTTCCTCCATCTCTTTCATGGCGCAGGGCCCGGTTTCGATGGCCTTGAGGGCGGCCATTTGCGAAATTGACGAAGGCCCCGAGGTGTATTGACCTTGCAAGGTGTTGCTTGCCTTGGCAACATGCAGGGGAGCTCCCACATAGCCAATGCGCCATCCGGTCATGGCAAAGCCTTTGGAAACGCCGTTTACGGTAATTACCCTGTCTTTGATGAAATCGAATTGCGCCATGCTCTCATGCTTTCCGTCAAAGTTGATTTGTTCGTAAATCTCATCGCTGATGATATAAAGGTCTTCTTTTTCGGCCAGCACACGAGCTAAAGCTTCCAACTCATCTTTGGTGTAAATTGTTCCCGAAGGATTGCAGGGTGAACTAAACATGAAAACCTTCGATTTGTCGGTCATCATCTTTTTAACTGCTTCGGGGCTTACCTTAAAATCCTGATCAATGCTCGAGGGGATGTAAACGGGTTTGCCCTCGGCCAGTTTTACCATCTCGGGGTACGAAACCCAATAAGGCTCGGGAATTAATACCTCATCGCCGGGATTGATCAGGCACAAAATAGTGTTGGTGAGGGATTGTTTGGCACCATTGGAAACAATGATTTGCTCGGGGCTGTACTCCAGATTGTTCTCGTTTTTAAATTTTTTGGCAATAGCCTTTTTTAGCTCGGCATAGCCTGCCACGGGCGGATAGTGCGTAATGTTGTTGTGAATGGCATCGATAGCGGCTTCCTTGATGCAGTCGGGCGTATTAAAATCGGGTTCGCCAATGCTCAGGTTGATGATGTCTTTGCCAGCTTCTTTTAATTCACGGCTGCGGCGGGTCATGGCCAGGGTAGCCGATTCGGATAAACTATTTACTCGTGCTGATAAATGATTTTGCATTTCTTTTACTGTTTATTAATTAACAAATTGCCAAAAAAGCGCAAATGTAGAAAAAAGGGTTTAACCAGAAGCCTTTGTGCAAAAGGATTTTTTAAGAAATTATTACATTAAAGTTGTTTGCTTAATCTTCTTGGAATAAATTTGCCATTTTTGGATATTTAATATTGAAACTATGGAACGGACTCTTGAAATATTTTTGTTTTTGTTGCCCACGCTCATTATTATTTTATGCCTCAGCGCGGCCTGGTATTATTATCTGCGATTTCAAAAAAATAATGCGGAGCAAAAGCACCGGGCAGATCATTCGGCTTCGCTGCTGAAAATCCGTTTGCAGGCATACGAGCGACTGGTTTTGTTTCTCGAACGGATTAGCCCGCAGCATCTGGTTGTTCGCAACAACGACCCGCATATCCCGGCAACGGAGATGCAGCGCAATATGATCAATAATATTCGCGAGGAATATGAGCACAACCTGGTGCAGCAAATTTATATTTCCGAAAAAGCCTGGAGTGGCGTGGTGCAGGCGCGTATTTGGGTGCTCAAACTCATCAACGAGGCTGCTGGCTCATTGCCCGAAGGTGCCACTGCCAACGATTTGGCCATTGCGATCGTGGCCGCCGAAATGCAGACTAAAGAAAATTACCTTGCCGAAGCACTTAGCTTTTTGACTAATGAGGTAAGGGGATTGTTATAATTAGTGCCTGTCTTTAAAGTAACAGTTAGATAAATATACGATTTCAGATTAACGATTTTAGATGTTGGTGATATTCAACACGATCTAAAATCGTTAATCGTCAATCTTAAATCAAAAAAAGTCGATACTTTTGAATAGCCCCGGGTTTTAACCCGGGGAAAATGCGTTTGAAGGATTCGCCCCGCGATTTCGCCACGCCGCAGGCGTGGCGAAATCGCGAGAGTTTTTCCTCCTTTCAATATAATCCCTGCCCTAAAGGACAGGGCTATTCAAATTTCACAAATCGACTAAAAAGACAAACACTAATTAGCAGCATAAGTCAAGGTTTGACTTTAAGTCAAACCTTTATAACAAATGAAAAAAGTCAGGGTTTGACTCTCAGTCAAGCCCTGACTATCACCCCTTTTCTCCAGCTTTGGGATAGCGGTATATTTCGCGCAGGATGGCATCGTACTTATTGTAAATCATCGATCGCTTTAGCTTGAGCGTTGGCGAAAGCTCGCCCGATTGCGGCGACCACTCTTCGCAAACCAGCCTGAATCGTTTGATTTGCTCATGCGCTCCCAGCCTATCATTTATCGTATCCACCTCTTTTTTGTATCTTTTTACCACTTCAGGAAGTACTACCAATTCGCTGTTGTCGCGATAATGGATTTTGTGTTTCGATGCCCAAAAATGGAGATGGTTAAAATTGGGGGATATCAGTGCGCTGGCAAAACTTTCGTTTACGCCCACAACCATGATTTGCTCGATAAAGATCGATTCTTTAAACATGTTTTCGATCAGTTGTGGAGCCACATATTTGCCCGATGAGAGCTTAAATATTTCTTTTTTGCGATCGGTAATTTTCAGAAATTTCCCTTTGTCCAGGATGCCGATGTCGCCGGTATGAAACCATCCCTCCTCATCGATTACTTCACGGGTGTATTCCGGATCTTTGTAATAGCCGAGCATCAGGTGGGGGCCTTTGGTAAGAATTTCGCCATCCTCGGCAATCTTCACCTCTACATTGTTTAGCACCGGGCCTACGGTGCCAAATTTAAGGTTTGGCCATTGGGCATGGCTTACGGCAATTACCGGCGAAGTTTCGGTGAGGCCGTAGCCTTCCATAATTTTCATTCCGGCGGCCCAAAACAATCGCGACAGGCGCGGCTGCAATGCCGAGCCTCCCGAAACAATAATCCGAATGTTGCCTCCCAGCCCTTCGCGCCATTTGGAATATACCAGCTTGTCGGCGAGTTTGCGTTGGCTTTCGTAAAGCAATCCGTTTTTCCCGTTCAGCTCGTACCTTAAGCCCAGATTTAAGGCCCAGAAATAGATTCGCTTTTTTATCCCATTCAAATCTTTGCCCTTGCTTACAAACCGGTCGAACACTTTTTCGAGCAGTCGGGGTACGGTGTTGAAACCATCGGCTTCTATTTCTTTAAGGTTGGCGGCAATGGTGCCCAGGTTTTCTGCATAATAAATGCTGATGCCCTTGTACTGAAAATGATAATTCATCATCCGCTCGTAAATATGGCAGAGCGGCAAAAAGCTCAACACCTTGTGCCTGGAATCGAGTGGCTGGATTTCGGAGGTTGCCACAAAATTGCTCACGATATTCCGGTGCGAAAGCATCACTCCCTTGGCATCGCCCGTAGTGCCCGAGGTGTAAATCAAAGTGGCCATTTCATCGGGGCTGATGCTTTGTTTTGTTTTCAATACTTCATCCGCAAAACGAGCCTCATTCACTTTGCCCGCTTCAATTATTTCGAACCAGTTAGCCACACCTTCTACCGCGTTGATGGTGAATACTTTTTCGATATGCTTTTGCGAATCAATCAGATCTTTGAGCTTATTGTAGAGCAGCGCATCCGAAATGATAATTGCTTTAACATCCGAGTGAGTAAGAATGTGCTGATATTCATCGATGCCAATGGTGGGATAAATGGGCACATGCACCAGCCCGATCTGCATCATCCCCATGTCGGTAAAATTCCATTCGGGGCGGTTGTTGGTAACCGTGGCAATTTTATCGCCACGCTTAAAACCCATCGAAAGCAAACCATACGAAATGTAGTTAGAATAGTCGATGTAATCCTGGTAGCTGTATTTTATCCAATCCCCATTTTGCTTCCCTGCCAACACATCTCCCTTCGGGTATTTTTGTTTGTAAAGATCTAAAAGATCAAATATTCGGCTTACTTCCATCTTTATCATTTTGGTGTAATCAGTGGCACAAAAATAAGTCAGTTTTTTTTGTACGAATCAAAATGCTCCCTTTCAGATGACTAAATTTGTTAAATATCATTAAATGTAAATGTAGAGTATCAATCTAATTTTACAAAGACCGGTTATGAAACTTTGAAAATGTTACTTTCGCCATTCCAATCAGGAAAGTTTTAGTGCTTGATTTTTTTGGATTTGTTACTCGATTACTTTCTAATTTAGCAAACTTACTCATTCTACGCTTATCTAAATATTATCATACAAAGTCATGGGCATCAATCAGGCAGCTTAGCTTTTTGGTGTTAGTTTTTTTTTCGTGGCACGTGGCCAGCAGCCAGCAGATGTCGGGTTTGGCCATGAGCGATTATGCGGGCATTAATGCAGCCAGCCTCAATCCATCCCTATTGGTTAATTCTGAAATTTATTTTGATCTTAACCTGCTTGCCGGCGATATTTTTTTGCAAAATAATTTCCTCTTTGTCCACAAGGCCGATTTTAGGTTTATGGATTTGTTGAAACGCAATCCTACTTTTCCCAGCTATGATGTGGAAGGCGAGGGTTTGGATTATAAAAAGAGCCTGGATTTTATCAATGCCTTTGAGCAAACCGATATTCGCGGGCCTTCATTTTCAATAGTTTTGGATAAACAGGCTTTTGGTTTTTCTACGCGCATGGTAACGATGACTTCGGCTAAAAACCTGCCCGGCTACCTGGGCGAATTAATGTTTGAAGGCCTGGAATATGTGCCGCTGCATGGCATTCCTCAAGACAATGGCCAATTTGATGCGGTCTCGGCCGGATGGTGGGAGATGGGTTTGTCGTATGCCCGGGAAATAAAACAGCAACGGTGGTACAAATGGTCGTTTGGCGTTAATCTGCGCCGTTTGTGGGGATATGCCGGAGCAGGCATTGTTAACCAAAACGCTAAATATACCGTGATCAACGACTCCGTTATTAATATCGAAAATCTGGATGCCTCGCTGGGTTTTAGCATTCCGGTGGATTATGATACCGGCGATTTTCCCGATGGTGGGGCAACTTTTAATGGAAAGGGAACGGTCATCGATTTGGGAGTAAGTTATTTGCGCAAGCGCAATGTGAGCACCAATCGTACCTACAAAAGTTTTTGCCAATACGAGTACGATGACTACCTTTATAAGATAGGTGCATCAATAACCGATCTTGGTAGTTTGGTGTTTAAGGAAAATGCAAAAAATGAACTTTTCGAAGATGCCTCCAAAGAGTGGAATGGTATCGATACCCTCGAATTTGTTAGTGTTAATGATATTTTCCAGCAACTGAGCACGGCCTTTTACGATGACCCGGAAGCCTCGGATCAGGGCGGTAATTTCGTACTTGGCTTGCCGGCCACTCTTAGCCTGCACGCCGATTATCAGTATTACCCTAACTGGCATCTGGCCGGCCTGGTAGTGCTTCCATTGCGAATTTGGGACAAGCAATTGCGCCGTCCCGCGCAGGCACTTATTAGTTTAAGGTATGCCACGCCAGCTTGGGAGGTGGCCTTACCGGTTTCGCTATACAATTTCAAAGAACCTCGCATAGGTCTTAGTGCCCGGTATTACTTCCTTACCATTGGCACCGACAAGATTGGAGGATTTTTAGGTATGAACGATTTTACCGGAATGGACTTTTATTTTTCGCTTAAATTTCATATCCTCAAGGGGAGTTGCGGACGCTTTAAGCGGTCATCGGATTGTAGTAATTTTAATTTTTAAAATATTTTTTTTAGGATTTAGTTTTTAAAATCCTAAAATGTTTTACCTTTGCACTCCGTTTTACGGAAACGTTCTTAACATGGTGCTTGTAGCTCAGTTGGTTAGAGCACTGGATTGTGGTTCCAGGGGTCGTGGGTTCAAATCCCATCAGGCACCCGACAAATCCCGGATGTCGTTGATTAGTCAATGATTTCCGGGATTTTTTTTGTCTAATTTTTACTTAGTAATTGCCATGAAATCTCCTGAAATACACACATTTGCGAAAATATGCCATTGATAATTTATTTCGCTAGCTGAAACTTTCAAAATCATCCCATTCGCCAAACAAAAAATGGTTGGCCAGATTGATGGTGATAACTACAGTAATCATGCAGGCGATAAAGATGGCCAGCATAAGCAGGATTTGATATTTGATGGCTATATCGGGAGCTCTGAGCCTCCAATGATTTGTCCGGTAAGTGTACCCGGCAGCGCAATCAGCCCGAGCACCGACATGGTGGCTATTTGGGGGTTAAAGGCCTTACGGATGGCCGAGCGGATAAAGGGCAGGATGGCTTCCTTGCGGCTGGCACCATTGGCAATGCAATATTTGATGCAAAGTTACACTTTGAAATGAAAGGAATCGTTCGGTATTGGAAAAAATAATCTGTGTGAATCTGTGCTTATCTGTGGTAAACCAAAATGGCGCACCACCGAATGTTTTTGGAAAAACCCACCATAAATCACGCTGATTGCACATTTTAAAATTTTGCAGTTGTGGCTTAACCGCTGTTTTTTTAAAATTTGAATTTTTAAAAGATTGCATATTAATCAACTTAGTTATTTTTGGCCGGAAATTTAATTTGAATAGCTGTGAAAAAATCTTCTACTACCAAAATCCTGAAAATTGTTGGAATCGTTATCGGAGTTATCCTGCTCTTGTTGGCAGGAGCTATTTTCTATCTCAACCAAAATGCGGAAAAAATGGCGCGTAAGCTCCTCGCAAAAGAGTACCAGGGATCGGAGTTGAGCCAGGTTTACGATATTCGTTTTGATGCAGTGAGGCTTAATATATTTTCGGGAAGTCTTGTCATCAAAAATTTGCACCTAAGTCCTCACGAGGCTTTTTATCAGGCTCCCGACTCGCTGCGTTTTAAGTATCCGATGCTTTACAAGATCATTGTGCCCAAATTGACAATCAAAGGAATTAGCCAAAATTTATCCCTCAATCTCGATGATATTCAATTGGAGGAAATAGTGTTTTCGCAGCCCAAAATTACCATGATTGATTATTTGACTGTGGAAGAAAAAAAACAAGCCAAATCGCAGAGCGAGAAGCAAAAGAATGATACCGCCGCAAAGTCGGGTGGCATCGAAAGTATTTCGCTGGCATCATTTAAAATAGAAGGAGCACGTTATTCTTATCTCAAAAAGCAGCAGGATCGGGTTATGGCGGAAGCGGCAAAAATAGATGTGGAAATCCAAAACCTTGAATACAGCAAGGGTCAGGATTTAAAATCGCTTATCAGCAGAACCATCGAAAAAACCACTGTCGGTATTGCCGGGGTCAGTTTTTACCCTGACGGCGGCTTTTATGCCATCAAAGTGGGCGAATTGCAAAACCACGATGGATACAAAAATATCGTACTTAGCGATATTAAGGTCATGCCCCGGTATTCCAAATCCGAGTTTGGGAAAAAGTTTGGACGACAAACCGACCGCATGGATGTGCAGCTTGCCAGCCTCGAAATTCAGGATTTTGACCTCGAAAAGTTTGTATTAAAAAATGAGATTGTTATCAGCAATATTATCCTTAGCAATTTATCCCTAAATGCCTATCGCGACAAAAACATTCCCCTGGATGAAAGCAGCTACCCCAAACTTCCACAGCAGGCACTTGCCGCCTTGAAAATGGGTTTGGCGGTTGATAAAATCGAAGTTAAAGATTCGCAGGTTCTCTACGAGCAGCTTTCAGCCGGAGCTACCGAGGTAGGGAAAGTTCCCATCGGTGGTGTTTATGCCACCATTACCCATGTTTCAAATATTTCGGATTATATCGCTAAAAATGGATCTATGCGCTGGGATTTGCAAGGCAATATGTTTGATGCCGGCCAGCTAAAGCTCCTGGTTTCCTTTCCCCAAAATATTCAGCAGGCCGACTTTAGCTTCAGTGGATCGGTGGGAGCTATGGACATGACAGCCTTTAATCAATTGCTGGTAAATGCCGAAAATATAGAAATAAAACAGGGGTTGATTCAATCATTAACTTTTGAGGCTAAAGCTAATCAGGACTTTGCCGAGGGAACGCTTCTAATGCGCTACGACAGCTTAAAGATTGGTGGCTTGGCCAATGTGCGGGATCGCGAAAAAGAGGAACTGGGTCTTTTGGCGGCTCTGGCCAACGCAGTGATTCGTCAATTTAACCCTCCTGCCAAGAGCACCGAAGAACCCAAGGTATCCGAAATATTTTTTGAACGCGATAAGAATAAGGGGATTTTTAATTATTTGATAAAATCGCTCGTTAGCGGCATAAAGGCTACAATACTCCCAAACATTGTTTCGCCACGAAAGCAATACGAAAGAGGGCAAGCACGGGAAGAGCGCAAGCTGGAGCGGCGCGAACGCAGGAACAAAAAGTAGCAGTTCGGCAGGCTCACTGACCGCAGTTGTTATTGCCGAAAAACCATCCCGAAACTTCGGGATTCGATTTCATAATTCGACAAGCTTATTATAAAGTTTTTCGAGCCCAGGATTCAAGAATCCTGGATTTAGCAACATCCTCGAAAAATTTGTCAGTGAGCTTGCCGTACTACAAAAATCAAAGATTTTTTACTTTTCGGGATCGGCAGTCTTCAGTCGGCATTACTTAGTGTTTGTCCATGAAGTTGACTTTTTTTGATTTAAGATTGAAGATTAAGGATTTTAGATTGTGCTGAATACCACCAACATCTTAAATCTAAAATCGTCCCGAAAAGTAGAAAATTTTAATTTTCGTAACTTTTCGAGGATGCACGAGCGGAGCTCGGCGCAAATCTGAAATCGTATGTTTTTCTAAATGGTACTTTAAAGACAGGCACTACTTAGTCTTCAGCGGCCAGTGAGCTTGCCGAACTGGGCGAACTGGAACTGGTATTTCCTTCCTCGATAAACTGAAGATCGCCGTGCCGATGAATGCACTCGGTGATTTTCTTTTTAAATTTCCAGCAGGTCATCTGCCGTTTTTCCAGCTTTCGCGACAATTCGTAAGTCGATATTTTTGGCGTTGTACAAACCGTGTAGGCAATCTCGAAGGCCTGGGGCAGGTTTATTTTGCAGCGGTGAAATATGGTGTGGGCCGTGGCCGACTCATCGGCCTTGCAGCGGGTGCAGCGGCGCGAAAACGCAGTCTTGCCCTTGCAATAGTTGGTATGCCCGCATTTGCGACACACAAAGCCATCCTTCCATTTTTCGTTGGCCAAAAATTCCAAGCACTGCTCATCATTCGAAAAGGCCGACTCAAATTCCATCGGCTTTAAATGTTCCAGTAAATTTCTCATCATTATTTAATTTGTGTGTGTTTATACCTTTCAAAATATTGCAAAAAATACCTTTCTACCCCTTAACAATCCTTCGTGTTTCTTAGTGCCTTGGAATCTTAGCGGCTAATCTTTGCTTTAAAAGCATTTTTGCAAAAATAGTTAAAAGTGATACTAAAACGATTTAATTAAAGTTTTTTATGTACTTTTGCAGCGAATTTAATCTAAACAAACACTGATAAAAATTAAATATTATGAATAGAGTATTGATGGTAATAATAGCAGGATTCTTTGTTTCGGTAACGGCGGTGGCCTGCTCGAATGCAAATAGCGAAAATCCTAAAAATGGCACGGATACACCAGTAGTCGAAAATACCGGTGGCAATGCTGATAGCGAAACCACCAAGCCCGAGTACCTGACTGTGGCCACTTTTAAAGAGAAAATCTGGGACTATGAGGCCAACCCGCAGGAATGGGTTTACGAGGGCAGCGAACCAGCCATCATCGACTTTTACGCCGATTGGTGTAAGCCTTGCAAAATGGTAGCTCCCATTTTGGAAGAAATTTCGAAAGACTATGCCGGCAAAGTGAAGGTGTATAAAATTGATACCGAAGACGAAAAGGAACTTGCCGCTGTTTTTCAGGTGCAAAGCATCCCTACTTTTCTTTACATCCCAGTTAGCGGACAACCCCAGCTTGACAAGGGTTACAAGGATAAAGCGGCCTTCGAGCGGATTATAAACGAAGTATTATTAAGCAAATAAATTATTTTTTATAAACAGTAAAACTGAAATTTTACAATGGAACATTTAACAAAAGAAACATTTCTGAACAAAGTATTTAATTTCGAAGAAAATAAGGAGTGGAAATTTGAAGGCGATTTGCCTTGTTTGATCGATTTTTATGCCGATTGGTGTCAGCCCTGCAAAATGGTAGCTCCGATTTTGGAAGAACTGGCCGAAGAATACAAGGGTAAAATCAATATTTATAAAATTGATACCGAAGCACAGCAGGAACTCTCGGCAGCCTTTGGTATCCGCAGTATTCCCTCGCTGCTTTTCTGCCCCGGCGAAGAGCAGCCGCAGATGGCCCAGGGCGCATTGCCCAAAGAAAGCCTAAAGCAGGTAATCGAGGATGTGCTGCTGAAAAATAAAAAAGAAGAAGTAGTCAATTAGTCCTTCAAGCGAACATGTAAGTATCTTCATAAAGAAAATGGTGTGGCAAAATTTTGTTACACCATTTTTGTTTTTATAATAGTTTTGTATTTTTGTCAAAATCGTCAAGATTGAAATTGCAAAGACACTCTTTCAATACAAATGCAATGACAATGTACTCAATCTTGCTGTGGGAAAAGTAAAATACAATAAGCTCAAAAATACAAAACAATTAATTTTAAAGTTTTAAACATTATGTACAATCAAACAGATTTAGAAACAATTTCGGCTGTCGAAGAACCACAAATGTTTATTGACTTTAAAATCAATAAATTTAAGGTTTCACAAATCCAGACCAAGCCATTTAAAATCGTATCACTTTTTAGTGGTTGCGGAGGATTGGATTTAGGTTTTTCGGGAAATTTTGATTTTCGGGATAGATATTTCGAGAAAACAAAATTCGAAATTGAGTACTCTAACGACATTGACCCTGCTGCCGAATATGTTTACAATGCCAATAAATCATTTTTTAACAATCACGAATTACACAAAAAAGATATTAAAGATGTAGATTTTGAAAGCATTCCTGATTTTGATTTTTTACTTGCCGGATTTCCTTGTCAGCCGTTTTCTAATGCAGGATTAAGAAAAGGAATTAATGATGAAAGGGGAAACCTATTTGAAGAATGTGAAAGATTACTCAAGGTTGGTTTGCAAAGAAAAAATAAGCCTATCGGATTTGTTTTTGAGAATGTAAAAGGAATAATGTCTTCAAAAATGGATGATGGCACAAGCGTTCCTGATGAAATTGTAAAGAGAACTGAAAAATTGGGGTTTAAAACTTGTTACAAACTATTGAAAACAAGTAATTATGGAGTACCATCTAATCGCCAACGACTAATAATTATCGGATTTAGAAAAGATTTTGAGTACTTTGATTTCAGCTTGTTGGAACAAATCGTGGCTGAATATAATTTACCAAATGAAACTGATAATCCTTACGACTTATACCTTGGCTCTGCGCTGTGTGATATTCCCAAAAATGCACCACAAGCAAATGATTACTGGAAATATTCACCAGGAGGACAATATATGGTTGATAAAATCGGTCCTTGTGAAGACGGAGAAGAATCATTATCAAAGTTCAAAAAGAAAATTCCTCGTAATAAAATCAGCAATACAATTTCAAAAGGTAAATCCTGGAAAAGTATGAACCCTGAAGATATGTCTGAGCGGTTTAGAAAGATTTGGGATAATCCAAAAAAATATCGCGCACCTAATTTCTATCGAAGATTTGCCTTAGGTGAAATAAATGGCACAATCACAGCTTCGGCACAGCCAGAAAATTGTGGTATTACTCATCCTTTTGAAAATAGAAGGTTTACAATCAGAGAAATCGCAAGGATACAATCGTTTCCTGATAACTTTCAATTCCCCTATAAAACTATTGCGAATGCTTACAAAGTTATTGGTAATGCGGTTCCACCTGTGTTTGCCTGGGTTCTTGCCAAAGCCTTAGAAAAACATTTAGAAAATGGAGAAGGTTAATCATATTAAAGCATATATTCTTGGGCTGTTAGTAGGAAGTGGAAAAATAGATAAACACACTTTTGTAATTGACCTTCCTTTTAAAAAATGGGGAATGGAACCCAGGCGAATGAATATCATCGCAACTGATATCCTTACTAAGATTTGTCAATATTTCAATTCATGCTATAATTTTAATGTCACCTACGAGATTGGAAATGGTAAGTGGTTGATTATGCCGATTGAAAGTTCGGATATTTCATGTCTCAAGAGCGACTTAGAATATTTGGGATTGCCAATTGGTGGATTTTTGTTATCAACTGTTGATTTATCAACGGCAAAATTAAAAATGTCAGGCATCAATACTGCGAGTTTTCTTTCAGGTATTTTTGATGCCAGGGCAAGTTTAACTTTATCTCATCGAAGATTTACAGATGACGCACCAGTTGTTTCTGTGGAAATTCCGGGAAGCACAAGAAATTTTAAATTTGTTGTGCAATTGTGTTCTTGGCTAACTGATTTGGGTTCGACAACAGACCAAATTTTATACAATCACCCTAACCAACATTCAGCTTCTGACCCTGACTACCGAGGATGGAAAAAAGGATTTAAGATACGGTTTTTAGTGCGGTCATTTCTTACACAATATTCATTTGCTCTGCAAGCAAAGTCTGTTGATGTTGCAAACATTGAACAACACCAAAAGAAAGAAGAACAAATACCTTGTCATCTACGAAAACTAAGGACACCAAGTCCTGTTTCAGTTCATTCAGACCAAGATTCAGAAGAATTACCAATGGAGGTTAGAAGCAAAATATTTTTTCATTATCACCATTTTTGTGCTGTTTTAGGCTGTCCTCATGCACCAATCGATGAAATCAAAAAATTAGTAAAAAACAAAAATCAATACATCAACTTCTTTCCCAGATTATCAAAGGGAACCAAAAAAGAACTTCTTAACAAATTAATAGCTATTCAAGCAGAGTATTTCCCAGAACTGGAGCTATCAACCCATAAATCAAAAGTTTCAATACTATTAGAAAGTAAAGAATTTGAAGGTTTTGCAGGTATTGACCAAGGCATTGCTTATCTTTTTGCTGAAACCCTAAACGGCAAAAGGCATGTTGGCACTATGGAAACAATAATCAATGTGCATACTAACAAGGTGTTGACTATAAAAACTATTGGAGACACTTTTGATAGCCCCTTACTTATAATTAACCCAATAAATGATAGAGCATTTATTTGCTCATCAGTAAGCAATACATTAAATCAACAGCTTATTAAGACTAAAATAAAAGTAGAAAATTTAACTGTAAAATTGATACCGTGATAAAGAATGAAATAAGCTATTATGAAGAATTTTCAATAAAATTCACCCAATACCTGAACACGTATCTTGGAGATAATTACAATGTTTATTACTCTTGTAACAAAAGATTGGACTTTATAGTTTCTGATTTAGAAAACCTATCGGGAATAGTAATTAAAGACCAGGGCACATATATTCCAAAACTAAAAGTTGATATAGTTTTTGCGATTTGTAGCCCAAGCAAAAAATTCAGATTAATTTTGATAGAGGCAAAATACCTAAACCAACTTAGCTTGAAAGACTATTCACAGTTAGTTGGATATTTACAAGTAGCTAAAACTATCGATTTAGGATTATTGCTTCTTGTCCAGAAGGGAATGTCTTCAAACAAACTTTCAAACGACTTTCAGGAAATTGTAAGACTCAGGAAACTACCAATGGATTGGTTTATCGATATGAAAAAAATAAACGAACAATACAATTTTAAAACAGGTATTATCAATTATTTGCCAGCGGGGGTGATTGATTGGATTGACACAAAAGACATAAACGGAATATCTTCATTTGAAGAATTAGCTAAAATATTGAAATCTTAATGCCAACGTTTCGCCGCTACACACACCTCGATAAACCGGTTTTACTTTCGACAGCCTACATGCCACCCCTGCATTATTTTGCGCTGATAGCCGCAGCCCCGGCGGTAATCATCGAAAAGCACGAAACCTACCTCAAGCAGTCCTACCGAAATCGTTGCGAAATATACACCGCCAATGGCAAACTTGCGCTTACTATTCCGGTGGAAAAAATTAACGGCAATCATACCCGCATCGATGCAATCGAAATTTCAACACAAAGCAAGTGGCAGGTTTTGCACTGGCGGGCACTGCGGACGGCTTATGCCAATTCGCCGTTCTTTTTGTATTACGCCGATGAAGTTGCGCCTTTTTATGAGCGTAAGTTCAATAATCTTTTCGATTTTAATTTAGCAATTATCCAGGAAGTGTTGGCTTTGATGGGAATAGAAAAAGCCCTCAGTTTTACCACAGCGTTTGAAAAGCATCCGCAAGGTGTGCATGATTTCCGTTATTCGATTTCGCCCAAGCTGCCGATGGCACAATTTGCTTTCGAACCATATTATCAGGTCTTTGCCGAAAAGCATGGCTTTATCCCCGGGCTTAGTATTCTCGATTTGCTTTTCAATATGGGGTCCGAAACCGGGCAGGTGCTGAAGGGATTGGAATATAGCGGTGATTGATTTTCTTGGCGACATTCAAATTAGCGATGCAATCAGAGACGCTCAATTTGAGCGTCTGTATGTTAATGCTTCTGTTTTCATCCTTCGCTTACTTGATCCGGTTTTTTGTTTTCATAAAATACCAGACCAATTCTATTGATATGATCGATGAGATTTTGGTTTTCGATTTAAGACTGAGCCTGCACGTGCGGGAATCGGAGGTTTTAGATTATGCTGAATATCACCAACATCTGGAACCTATATTTTTCTAACTATTACCTTAAGACAAGCACTATTTGAACCTCTTATGCTTTAGTCCAATTCTCAATAGTGATGTTTGTAATCCGCTGAAAATGTGCTTCATTATTTGTAACTAAAATCATGTCATTTGCAATAGCCGATGTACCTATCAGTAAATCAAAATCATCAATAGTTTTCCCTTGCTTTCTTAATCTTGCTTTTTCTTCGGCATATATATCAAGTGAATTGATAATTGGTAGTATTTGGATTCCAGTAAGAAAGTTATCAAGTGTTGCTTTATTGTTCTTCTTGGATTGACTGTTTTGAACTCCAAATTTCAATTCAGCCAAGGTAATTTCAGAAATGAATCTGTTTTCCTTATTAACAATTCGGAATTTTTCTTTTAGCGAAAATTTCCCCTGAATATAGTAGATACAAATATCGGTATCAAATAAATATTTTTTCAAAACGCTTCAATTTGACGATTAAAAACCCGACTTTCTCTAATTTCGTGTATTATTTCTTCTGAATCACGATCATCAATCCAGGCTCCAAAAGATTCTTCAAATCGGTCTCTTTTTAAAACAAAATCATCACTAACTGATTGTGATAATTTCTCAATCAATTTTAGTTTTAATTTAGGATTCAGATTATTTAATAATCCCCAATATCCGCTTATGATTTGTGTTTCAGAATTCATGGTGTTTTACTTTTAATTAAGATACAAAAATAGAATTTCTCTAATCAAACAATTACTTCGGGTATTCAATCCTGATATGATAGATATTCATGAGTTTCTTTTTCAGGATTTTTTTAATCTTATTAATATCACGCAAAGTAATGTTTGAATTGGTAAACTGCCCGCTATCCACCTGATGGTTAATAATGCCTTCCACCAAATTGTTGATGGTTTCTTCGTTGATGATTTTCAGACTTCGCGAGGCGGCTTCCACCGAATCGGCCATCATCACCACCGAAGTTTCCTTGCTGTATGGAATGGGGCCGGGATAGGTGTAAAGGCTGTCGTCCACTGCTTCGCCTGGGTTTTCCTGTTTTTCCATGGCAAAGAAATATCCCACCTTGCTATTGCCATGATGCGTGCGGATAAAGTCGATGATTTGATCGGGCAGCTTGGCCTGCTTTGCTTTTTCGATGCCCTTGATTACGTGCCCGATAATGATGCGGGCGCTTTCTTCGGGGGTCAGTTCATCGTGGGGATTTACGCCCGTTACCTGGTTTTCGATAAAATACATCGGGTTATCCATCTTGCCAATATCGTGATACAACGCGCCGGTACGGGTAAGCAGCGCATCGCCGCCAATTTCGTAAATAGATTCCTCGGCAAGGTTGGCCACCTGCAGCGAGTGTTGAAAAGTTCCCGGTGCCCGCATCGAGAGTTCGCGTAACAGCGAGCTGTTGGTGTCAGAAAGCTCGAGCATGGTAACATCGGTAACCAGGCCAAAAATTTTCTCGAACAAATAAATCAGCGGGTACGAAAACAAGATCAACAAGGCCGAGCCGCCAAACATGGCAAAGTCGAGCGGGCGCACTGTGCTGAAGTTGCCCTCCTGGATAAGGTTAAGCCCGGTGTAAATGGCCGAGTAGGAGATAAAAACCACGAGGGAGGTAAACAGAAACTGCGACCGTTTTTGTAAATTTACGATGCTGAAAATGGTGATGATCCCGGTTATCAGTTCCATAAACAAAAACTGGAAACTGTTGGGCACCAAAAAGCCGATAAGGATGATGGTGATAAGATAGGAGTAGAGCGATAATCGGGTGTCGAAGAATACGCGGATAAGGATGGGCGCGATACACAGGGGCACGGCATAAATGTATTGCTCGTTAAATTTGAGCGCGATGCTGGTGATAAAAACCATCAAAATGATGACCAGCAGGATGAGGATTACTTTTTTGTTGTCCTCCAAAATGTCGCGCCTGAAAAAATAAAGGAAGAAAACCAGCACCATAAGCGAAATGGCTACCAGCAGAATTTGCCCGGCCAGAATGAGGTAGTACTCCGAGTCGATGCCCAGCCGTGCTTCGTATTCGGTGCGCAGCGATTCCAGTATCTGGTACTTTGTTTTATTTATCAGCTCGCCTTGCAGGATAATGCGTTCGCCCTGCTGCACCATGCCCCGCGTTGCGGATATTCGATTCAGATATTTTTCCAGTTCACTTTGCGTAACTTTTTTGTTGTAAAAAATATTCGGGGTCAGCGCTTCTTCCAGCATTTGCCTCAAAACCTCGGTGTCGGCCTGGGGCGATTTGTCGAGCATTTCGTTGAGCTTGTCGAAGGCGGTGTGGATATTAAATAAGTTGGACAAGTGTACACGCTCGCCCACGCGCTGAACGATGAGGGTAACTTTGTAACCCGGCGGCCGGTTTTCGGTTTCGGGGATCGATTGCAGGATGCCACGCGCGAGAATTTCGTCCAGGATTTTTAAACCACGATCCAGGGTAACTTGCTTAAGCAGGTCATTTTCGGGAACTACGCCGTACTTTGCCGTCCAGTAGGCTTCAAAGTTTTTCTTAAAATCGTCCCTTATGGTTTCGTTCAGCGCAATGTTAAAATCAAAATAAAGCTCGTGGTCATCGATCACATCGCGCCGCTCTTTTTCAACTTCCTCGGGAGCTTTCAATATGGGGAAGTCGAAGGGAGCAATCAGGTCTTCGTGAGGCCAGGGGCGACCCTTGTTAAACTCGTACTTAAAGGTGGCTTCCTTGGGGAAGAAGGAAACCAGAATTGCAAGGCTGGCCAAAAAGAGAAAGCCCTTGTAGAAATACGAATAGTTTTGTCGGAAGAAATCCCAGATCCTGTTCATCAAATACAATTTATGGCGAAAGTATGAATATTTTCAATGTTTTAAAATTTAATGACGATACTCCCAAATTTTTGGACTTCTGCTCGTATGCTGGATGGCCAAAACATAAACAATGGAATCTTCCATGATAAAAAATATTCCATAGGGAAAGCGCGCGGTTAAAGCTCTTCTTACATTTTTATAAACTATCTGGAAATGATATGGATTCCTTTGAATTGTATTAATGGCCGCATCTAATGCCAGCAGAAAGTCATCTCCTAAGCCTTCTCGTTTATCGTTGTACCAATCAAAAGCATCAGCAGCATCCAACCCGGCAACGGGTTTAATAACTATCTTATGCATCGGATTTGTGTTTTATCCTGGCTTTAACCTCGTTCCAATCGGAACCTTCGTGTGGGTATTTTTGATGGTTCTCCAGCCGTTCATCCAGCATTTGCCTGGTTTCCACTGATAGTTCTAAATGCTCATCGTTTTTTGCAATGCTGTCCCATATTGCTTCAACCATTATAATGCGTTCCGAAACGCTGAGCCTTAATACATCATTCAGGATATTTGTCATCCTGCAAAATTAATGTTTTTCTTTTTGTGATAAGAGTTAAGAGTTACAAGTTGCAAGTTGCAAGTTACAAGTTACAAGTTACAAGTAGTGATAATGTAATTGCTTATTGGCATTTTGGGAGTTTAATCTGTATCCGGATTGTCCGATAGCGTTGCATATTTCGTGAAGCGTGCCAATGATAAAAATCCGAGAGCGCGTTTTGCAGCTTTAGTAAAGGCAAAGAGAAAATATCTGGTTCCACCCCAACTTGATATTCCAATTTGGAATTTCAAGTTATCAAACTCTTCCTTCGTCAATCTACCCTATTTTTGCTCATGCATTATAGAGATATTTATTAGGTAAATCCTCGCCAGAGCAATGGCTTAGCCCGGCTCCTGCAGTTGCGGGATTTCCGCTGCGCTCCAACATGCCAAAGGGATAATACGAATCTTTCCCGCATTGCTCCACTTCGTTTCGCTTGCGGGATCTCCGCTTCGCTCCGACCTGGATAACAGTTCCGCTTTCGTTAAAAGTTACCCGTGTATTCCCCAAGTGATCTTTCAAAAAGTACTGGTACTCGTAGCTGCTGCCATCCACTACCACGCGGCCTTCGACGGTGAGGATGGCTCGCAAGAGGCCATCTTTGTAAACAAAGCTGCCAATGTAATTGTAGGCATGTGTTGTGTATCCCATTTTATTCATGTATTTTTGTATCAAAATTGTTTATTATGAAGCAGGTAACAATACATATTCCGGAAAACAAATATCCTTTTTTCATGGAGCTTCTCAAAAGTTTTGAATACCTCAGGGTGGAGGAAGTTGATTTGAATATCTCTGAAAAACATAAAAATATTGTAAGACAGCGGATGGAAGCCAGTAATGAAGATCCATCAAGGTTATTGGACTGGGACAAGGCTAAACAGCAATTAAGTTTTACAAATGCCTGAACTATTTTATCTCGACATCGAACCTGAAGCTCTTGACGATATCCAGAAAGCCATCGATTATATATGATAGTAAAAAAGCAGGTTTAGGTGAACGTTTTTACAATGTCATTGATGAACACTTTGAATTACTTAAAGAGTATTATCACTCATTTGCAATCCAATATGATAATATTCATTGCCTACGCCTCAAGTTATTTCCTTATATTATCCATTACCGGGTCTTACCCTCTCAAAAAACAGTTAGCGTCAAAGCCGTATTTTGCACTTATGAAAACCCTGGTAAATGGGAATTGAGGCTTGATTAAGTTTCTTTTTAATTTCTTCGATTTCAAGTTATCAAACTCTTCCTTTGTCAATCTACCCTATTTTTGCTCATGCATTGTAGGTTTGATGCAATAATACGCTAAAAACTTCATAGTGAGCTTGTCGGATTATGAAATCAATCCCGAAATCTTGGTATGGCTTTTCGGGATTGGACAAAAACTTGTTTGGAAAATTCAGGCCATAGGCGGGAACTGAAACTGTTTAAAACCAAAGAGATTTGCTTCAGGCAGCTAAGGCTCATAAACTAATTGATACATATTTGTTAATATTGCCAAAAATTAATATTAAGCAATGAGCGAATACGGATATTGTCATCTAAGCTGCGTTCCTGTCCGGGCTGAGGCCTTCGACCGGAGCGAAATGGTGAATCAACTCTTGTTTGGCGAAACTTACATGGTGGTGGATGCCTATAAAAACTGGAAAATAATTCGGGGCAGCCTGGATCATTATGAGGGTTTTATGGATGAAAAACAATTCCTGGAAATTTCTCCGGAGCAGTATGATTTGCTGCAAACGCTTCCCGACCAATTTCCCGTAAAAACCACAAGCTGGCTCAATACTGCGGATGGCAGCCGCACACTGCTTATGCCGGGCAGTTCGTTGCGCGGTTTTACCGGCGGAGCTTTCAGTTTGGGGCAGTTTAACTGGACTTATGCTGATGCTATCGAACAGGTTTCGCCAAAGGCTTCTGGTGCTTCCATAGCCAAAGCTGCGCAGCAGTTTGTTAATGCACCCTATTTGTGGGGAGGACGCACGCTGACCGGCATCGATTGCTCAGGCCTGGTGCAAAATGTTTTCAAGATGAATGGCATTGCGCTGCACCGCGATGCAGCCTTTCAATCGCGCCAGGGACTTACCTTAAATCTGCTCGCCGAAACCCTTCCCGGCGACCTGGCCTTTTTTGACAACGAGGAGGGAGCCATCGTTCATGTTGGGATTATCCTCGAAGATTCAAAGATTATTCATGCCTCCGGGCACGTGCGCATCGATACTATCGACCACCATGGAATTTATAACCGGGAACTTAAAAAATACACGCACAAGCTGCGTTTGCTCAAACGCATCATTCAATAATGGCCACCCAGCCACCGCCCGGTGCCAGGTCGATGCTTAGTTTTTCGTTTCTGCTAACCGTCATGGTTTTTACTTTCATATCCTGGGGCTGCTTGTTAGCATTAACGCCATCCTGCCAGATATGAATTTGTTTGGTGCCTGTATCCAAAAAGGAAAGATCGATAGTAAAGCTGCGCGGTGTCCAGTCAGTCATTGCGCCCAAATACCATTGCCCACCCTTTTTCCGGGCAATCACGATATAATCGCTAATGCGGGCATCCAGTACTTTGGTCTCATCCCAGGTAACCGGCACTTGCTGCAGAAACTCCATCGTTTCCGGCTCGCGATAGTAGTTCGATGGAGTATCGGCAAGCATTTGTAGCGGGCTTTCATACACCACGTACATGGCCAGCTGGTGGCAGCGCGTACCCTGACTCATGGGGCGATCCCACACGGGCATAAACTGGCGGGCGGTGCTGTTAATCATCGCTCCGGGCGTGTAATCCATGGGGCCGGCCAGCATACGGGTAAAGGGCAGCGTAAGATTGTGCTCGGGCGTAACCGTGTTGGCCCATTTCTGATTTTCCAAACCATGCACACCCTCGCGCGTTAGCACGTTGGGATAGGCGCGGCGCAGGCCGGTGGGTTTGTATGAGCCGTGAAAGTCAACGAGCAAATGGTGAGCCGCTGCTTCACGCGCAATGGTTTCGTAGTAATTCACCATTTTCTGGTCGTCGCGTTGCATAAAATCTACCTTTATGCCGCGTGCGCCCCAGTCTTGGAAAGCAGCAAGTGTGCTGTCCAATTGTTCTTCAAGCGTTGACCATACCACCCACAAGATTATTCCAACATTCTGACTTTTGGCATAGCTAAATAGTTCGGGCAAATCGATGTCGGGGTGAATGGCCATCAAATCTTCGGTGTCGCTCCATCCCTCATCCAGGATGATATAAGGAATTTCGTATTTGGTGGCAAAGTCGATGTAGTATTTGTAAGTTTCGGTGTTAAGTCCCGATTCGAAGTCCACGCCGTAAATATTCAGCGCGTTCCACCAGTCCCAGGCAACTTTTCCCGGTTTTATCCATTGGGTATCTTCCAGGCGACAGGGGCTGGCCAGGCGATACACCAGGTCGTTTTCTATCAAGCCGCCATCGTTATCGCTTATCATCATCACTCGCCAGGGGAAGCTGCGCCTGGCCGAAGTTTTGGTAATGTATTTTGCTGCTTTTTCTACTACCACAGTTCGGTCTCTTACTTTCTTTTCTTGGAGGGGGTAGGGCGGGAAAAGACTTTGCAATTTTGCTTTCGAATTGGCCTGACCCCTGAGGTACATGCCCGGATAATCGAGCAGGTTGGCCTCGGTGATGGCGACACGGATGGCATCCTTGCGTTTGACAAGCACAGGCAGGCAGCTCATTTGTGTGTCCGTAATGGCGATAGCCGCCAGCAGGGGATATTGCCGCTCGGAGTGGGTGAGGAAACTTTCTTCCTCAGGAAAATAAACCGAATCGCCTGGTGAAAGCGCAAAGGTGGCCAGCTCATCTTTAACAATTATTTCGCCCTTGCGATTAAGCTCCCAGCGATAAGCCAAACCATCGTTGTAAGCTCTGAACACCAGTTTGTATTTACCGGCAAAATCCAGGGTAAGCTCTTGGTAATGATCCACGATCACAGCCCGCTTTTCGGCCACCACCGGGAAGATCGTATCCAGGACTTCAATTTCCTTTGTCTTTTTTAATTTTGGATTAATACCCAAATCCTCACCATCCACAAAATACATGGCTATTGGCGAAGGATGAATAATGGTTGTTTGGTTAAAAAATACCGAATAGCTGATGCTTTCGCTAAGGGCGATTTTAGCCTCGATACGGCCATCGGGCGATTGGACTGTGAGAGTGTCGGGCTTATCGGCGAAAGCCACAAAACTTAACAGGCATAAAAAGCCCGGCAATAGGAATAACTTTTTCATCTTTTTTTTGCTCTTATGTTATTTTATTTGTTGCGAGCACGTGCATTTATTTCCATGTTGAATACACGTTAAATTCAAATAGTCCTTTTTTCGTGTTTCGTTTTCGGATTACTTTAATACCAATATTTTCATATCCAATTTGGAGCATACTTTCAGATAGAATTGCTTCGGTGTTTACAAAATGACCATAAAATGATGAATTACCGACAATATAATTGAGTTTTGCTTTTGGCTTTAATAACACTGTCAACTTTTCTAAATGTGAATACATGTCATCAAAATATTTGTGAACATAATTGCTCATCAATTCTGAGTTTTTATCTCCACTCGATTGTATTTTATCACAAACTGAATAAAGTTCAGGAGGAAGATTTTTACTTATTGGTTTCCATCCCTTCAATTTACTTGTAGCTATTCCCCATGTTCCTCCAATGGCCTCCCAATCTAAAGCTCCAGCATCACTGCCATTGTGCAAAAACTTAACCCAATACATATAAGGTCTTAATTCGCGTATGTAGCTTATTCTATTTGGGTAAGGAGGTGAAGTAATAACGTTGTCAAATATATCTTTACTAAAAGTTAAATCCCTTGAATCGCCTTTCAGGATTTTCACTTCTCCCGTTAACTCAGTTTTTGCTGATGCCAATATGTGAGAAAAGATTGCTTTAAACAAAATTATAATTTGCGAAAAACCATAATGAATAGAGCCTTTCTTAAATGACATTGAAACATGGTTAAAATCTGCTGAAGATGTTTCAATTATTAACCTTGAAAATGCAATCCATACAAGATTATGGTAGTGATTCCCATTTGGTTCTCCAAATATTTTAGTAAGTTTATTTCTTATGCTTGCAAGAATTTCCAGGGTAACCGGATGCCACCATCTTTTTATATTGTGAATCGGTGGTATCCAATGGCCTTCGGATATGTCAACATGGACGATACTCTCATTAAACTCTTTTTGCAAGTCTGAAAGTTTTTGGATGGAAAAATGCTGGCATTTGGTATTTCCCAGCCATATCAGAAATGGGTTTATATCGAAAAGCGTTGCCGAAAAACCCATTTCAGCAGCGACTAATCCAGTCGTAGCTGTACCAGAAAATGGGTCTAGAATATTAGCGCCTTCTTTGCAATTATTTTTAATTATTTCTTTGACTAATTTTACAGAATAGGCTGGTGTCAAACGCAGCCATCCATGCCTTCCAAATTGAGAATTATATTTAAAAGTATAATCGGTTCTACGCTCTATTTCAAAAGGTAGTTCAGTTTGCATTTAATAGTGTTTTAAGAACATTATTTATCTCTGTTTTGAATTCCATCGAATTTCTTTCAAAGAAATCCGCTAAGTCATAGCCCAAAATATTTTTGGAAAACGCAAAAAGAGAAGTTTGTGGATTATCGGAACTTGAGCCAATAATTACCCCACATCGATTATTTCGATACCTTAAAACAACGTTAGAATCTATCTGAGATGAAAATATTGCAAAAATGGGAATGTAACTATTTGCCCAAGCCACAGTTGCATTGTCGATGTCTACATTTTGCCGCTTACTATCTTTACTTTTATAACCTTGACGAACTTCAAATACAACTCCATTTTTAGGCATTTGATTCACAGATAAATCCTTACAATATACTTTTATCCATTCTTTTAGTCGTTTTTTTAGTTCAACGTTTTTAATTTTATTAAGTTCTAATCTACCATCAAGCGAAAGAGTTTTAACTTTTCCACTGGATGTCTTAGCCTCATAACTCCACTTAGCGAAATCCCTATCGGAATAATGGGTAGTGTCGATAATAATTTCTCTGAATAAATGCTCGCATCCGATTCCAATTTGCCTATAAACAGAAGTCATACCTCCTGCCGCTTTATGAGCGGCATACATTAAATCACTATCTAATCCTATCCAGGAATAAAATGGATCGGCTCCGTAAATTTTTAAAAACCCGTCGAGAGTTACCCCTTTGGGATTTTGGCTTTCACCAAATTTTGGTTTGTAGGCCAAACAAGTTCTTATTGGTGAAAGAAATGTTTCGATATATTTTTCTTCCGGTGTCATTCTATTTTTGATTTTGCCCTCGTGCCCCAGGATCCTTGCTTGGCCGATTCTCTCCTTAAAGGGAAGTTAGCGGCGTGCAGGAGACCTATTCAAACTTCATTATCTTTTTCGTAGCTATCTTGTCCTTATCATAAATTTTGAGGAGATAAACGCCGTTTTTCAAATTTTCTAATCCATTCACGCTAAAATGATTCAGACCGGTTTTGCGTCTTACCTTTTCTTTGTGATAGATTTGTTTTCCGCTTAGATCCACCACTTCGATAACCACACTTTGGGTGTCGGGCGAGTTGTAAACAATGTCGATGCGGCTGGTGAAGGGATTGGGGAAAATATCGATATCATCGGTATTTGCCACAGCGCGGGTATCGAAGCCCCCGAGGATGATGCTGGCCATGCCATAATTGGGTATGCCGTAGCCCAATTCCTGGTTGGGATTTCCGGCAATGCTCGCGCTCATCTGTATGGCGTTTATCACATCCATGTTGCTCATATTTGGGTTGACCTGCCACAGGCAAGCGGTCATGCCGGCGATGATGGGCGAAGAGAAGGAGGTGCCGCTGCCGGTGGAAGTTCCGCCATTAATATTAGCCAAAACCGTAGATGCTCCTTGTGCTGTAACGTTGGGTTTGAGGCGGCCATCGGCGGTAGGGCCAACAGAGCTGAAGGAAGCATATTCACCTTCTGAATTGACGGCACCAATACTAAAAACGCTGTCGCCATCGGCAGGTGCGCCCACCCAGGGCCAGGTAGAGGAAGTGCCATCGTTGCCCGCGCTGTTTACCACTATCATTCCCCGGCTCATACAGCGGTCGGCACCAATGGTGGAGGGCGCAGTATGGCCGTCCATATCCTGATAAGTGTGATCCTGTTGTGGGTTGTCGAAAGTTTTGTAGCTCAGCGATGAGTTAATTACATCGGCACCCACGCTGTCGGCATATTCGGCTCCCGACACCCAGTTGTATTCTTCTATCAGATATTCCGAGCCTGTATCTTCGGTGCGCACCAGGTGATAGCTGGCGGCGGGCGCGGTGCCAATAATTTCGCCAGGCAGGTTGGCTCCCATGGTCGAAAGTACGGATGTGCCGTGCGTGCTTCCCTGATAAACGTTGATGCCTCCGGCAACAAAGTCGCGGGTGCTCAGGATACGATTGTTCATGTAAAGCGTGTCGAAGGCCTCCATTTCGTCAACGTAGGTAAAACCACCATCCAGCACGGCGATTACCATGCCCTGGCCCTGGTAGTCGTCATCGTGCAGGGCAATGCCCCCAATCATCTCGATTTGATTATAGGCATCACCATAATCCAGGGATGTAATTTGGGATTGCGATTTTAAATTCGTTGGCCGTCCTTCGTATTTCTCAGCCATGCCAAAGGGCTTATTCAGCGAAAGCGAACTTTGGTCATAAGTCGAATTTTTGGCCTGGGAGGACTTTATATTTTTTACGGTATTTTGCACAAAGGACAGTGCTTCGATCTCGATTATCTTGTTATAATCGTTGGTTTCCACAACGATGCCATTCAGCCATTTGGTGGGATTGCTTACCACTACGCCAATATCGGCCACAGCCTGGATGTATTGCGGATTTACCGGAAGGTCGTGGCTGTCGATGGGAATACCCAGGCGATCGCGCCGGTCGATGGCGCGCTCCGAAAGATAGGCTTCGGGATTCTCGAGGGTGAAGGGCGAGTTGTTTTTGTCGGTAAACTTCACAAAATATTTGTCGCCCGCATTGATTTGAGCAAAAGAAAGTGATAGGGTAAAAATGAGTAAGGTGAGTAGTGTTGTTTGTTTCATCGTGTGCAATTTTTAGTTATGATTTAGATAAAATATTTAAAATGATAGATTGTGATAACGATTGAAAAATTCGTTTGGTTCAAAAAAAAGGCAGTTTAATCCAAAAACCATTGATCCATATTTTTTATTTGAGCTTCGGTAAAATTTCCTTCGGCTATTGCATTAATAATAATTGCCTTGTAGGCATTTTGCCCGGCAAAACTGGAAAGTACCCCGCGTGAGGCATTACGAATTTTGCGATTCCAATGGAAAAGTCCGCTCAAAATATTGTCGGCAACTTGCGCATCAAATATATTTAAACGCTGCAAAACGTGCATGGCATTGATGCGGGTTTCGTATTCGTAGCTTTCGGAAGTATAATTTTTTAGTTCAGGGATGTAGGCGATGCCGCCGCGACCGATGGCAATCTCGAGCCATTTCATGCGGATGTTTTTCCCGCGCCAGCCCGTTTCGTCCACCGTGCGGTCGAGGTAGCTCCCGTATTTTTGGGGGAAGGAATAGCAAAGATTTTCCAATGCCAGTTCCACATTAATGTAGGATTTGTCGTAGAGCAGTTTCTCAAATTCAAGTTGAAACGCTTCGGGAATTACCGGAAAAGCCTGCAATGCAGCCAGTCTGATTTTATCGTCCTTATCGCCAATTGCACCCACAATTAGTGCTTTAACTTTCTCATTTTCCCAGGCATCTGAGATTTGAAATATAATTTCGGTTTTGGTCAGATAAAACGTTTCCTGATTATAAATCTCGAACAAGGCATCTGTTTTTGTTTCCACCGCAAAATCTCTCATTGCAAACAAGGCATCATAGCGATCAATCATATTTTCGGCCAGTTGTGCCTGGGCTTTTAATTCATCAAGGCTGCGTTCAAACTTAACCGTTTTTATAATCTTTCGATTGGGATCGAAAAGGAGAAAGGCTACTTTTTTGTTTTCCGGATTATTAATACTTAGCTGTTGAAATTCTTTATCTATCCGGGTTTCCATTAATATTTTGGATCCATCCATAAAATAAACTTCGATATCCACCGGCATTGTAAAAAGCCCGGTAATCTCGTCCTGCTTATGGATTTGCGCCACTTCCAAACGCACTTCGCCGGGCAGTTGCTCATAAGCAATCTTATACTCCGGCTCACCACTCCGATAAATCCATTCCTCAAAAAACCATTCCATCGAGCGTCCGGTAACCTTGCGGATGGCCTGCAGCAGGTCGTTGGTTTCGGCCGTTTGGTAAGGATGGTTTTCCAGATAATATTTCATCACGGCCTTAAACTCGCGGTCGCCCATGATGCCTCTGAGCATATCCATCACCAGCGAACCTTTTTGATAGATTCGTTCGCGCCCACCCCAACTGTGGCCAACACTGTAATTATTTTTCGCACTGCCTTCAAGTGCATCCAGCAATTCGGTGTTGCGAATAGTTTGGTAATGGTCTTCGCCAAACTGGTGCTTTTCAAACATCTTGGCCCAATAGGTGGCAAAGCTCTCGGTAAGCCACACATCCTTGTGCTTCAAATGCGAAATATAATTCCCAAACCATTGATGCGCCAGTTCGTGGGCATTCACGTTTACATAATTGCGCCCAAAGTAAGCCCGCTCGTCAACCATCAAAAAATCGCCAAAGATGGTAGCGGTGGTGGTTTCCATGGCTCCGTACATATAATCGATTACGGGTGCCTGGCGGTAAACTTCCCAGGGATAGGCGAAATCAAACTCATCTTCAAAAAAATCAAACATCGCCGTTTGGTAGCGATAGGTCGGCTCAAAATGATCTTCCCATTCGGGGTAGTACCAAAGCTCCAGCGGCAGGCCACGCTTTGTCTCCAGGCTTTTGTATTCGTAATCGCCAATTATTAGACAAGTCGAAAAGAAGGGGTGGGGGTGGTTCATGGCGTAAACCCAGGTTTTTGTGTCGTCCTTGTTGGTAATTATTTCTTTTCGTTCGCCATTCGAGAAAACTTTGAGGCCGCCCGGCACGGTAACTTCCATATCGATGGTGTGGATGGCCGGCGTGTAGGGCAGCCAGTGCTGTGGACGGTGTGCCCATATCTGTTTGCGTTTGATTTGCTGCGCATCGTTCCATCCCACAAAGTACAAACCCTGGCTGGGTTTTGCGGTGTAAATAAATAAGACCTTATGCAGGCTTTGCCAGGTCATATCTGCGGAAGCATTGATGATGATAATATTCCCACGATTATGAAAAGTAGCCTCCCGGCCATCTATTTTTACGCTGCTTACTACAAGTTCAGGTACTTCAAAAACCAGCGAATCAATGTTTTCGCGCAGAACTTTGATTTCAAATTCTACCTCACCTTTCACCAATGTGTCGTAGGGCAAAATGTGCAGTCGTGCGTGGGTGTGATAAAGTTCAAATTCGCGGTCGGCAATTTTGTAAGACGGGTCGTAGAGGTAGGTGATGGTTTTGTCCTGGCTAAAGGCGGTGAACGTGAGCAGGGTAAAAAAGAAAATGCTCGCTAATTTATTAAAATAAAAACGCATGATGGCTGGATTTTTTGGTGTTTTCAACGATCTTCATTTTTTTTGGGTACATTTTTTTTAGAATATTAAAAAGTTGTTAAAAAATAATCTGATACTATACATTAGATTTCTCCCGGCAACACTTCGCTTCGCTTTGTGTTTTGGTCGAAATGACACCGCCCACGAGCTAATTAGGGTTAGGGGAATCGGGCGCGTCGCGCCCCAATACCCAAAACCACCACCCCCATCGAAGGAGTAAATTAGGGCCAAACCAGAAAAAAAATTAAAAAAATGTAATTGCGAAAATATGTCATTGATAACTAAATAACAGCAAGTTAATTCATAACAATCCCTCAGTTTTAACCTCAAGACTGAAGGTTTAAAAAGATTGACTCGCTTAGTTTTTCAGCCGATACAGCAAACCAAGGTTTACCGACCAGGTATTATTAAATATTTTTCCCTGTCCTTCCTGTGCGATGTTGATCCAGCCCCAGTTGTATCGCCCATCAATGAAAAGCAGAAACTGCCTGCCCAGCGTAATATCGGCACCCAAGCCGAATACTGCTCCCAGGTCGAAATTGTCGATTTCACTTTTATAGTCCCTGTCGATTTGGCTTATCAGTTTATAGTCAGGTTCAAAATTGTTGGTTTTGATGTAAGTGCCCTTGATTCTGGCCGAAAGCAGATAGCTGAGATAAAGGCCGGCATAGCCAAACACGCGATATTTCGAGCCGATGTCAAAACGCGCCAGCACTGGCAGACTAAGATAATTCAAGTCCTCCTCGAAGTCTTTGTATTCTTCGCTATAAATAGATCCTGAAGTATTTACCCGGCTGTAATTTGCTCCCTTTGGATCATAATTCAGTTCAGCCTGCACGGTGAACCAGCGGTTGGTTTCAAACTGGGCAACTAAACCCAGGGGCACCGTAGTTTTTGTTTCGTAGTTGCTCGAAAGATAGCGGCCACCATAGTTCGAAAAGTTTGCGCCGCTTTTGATGCCAATGGCATATTGTGCAAAGGCTCCGGTAGAAAGTAGTAGCAAAAAGCAGCTTATCAGGATTTTGTTAACAGCTAAAACAGCATTTGATTTCATTGTAAGTTCGCTTAGTGTAAGATTTGGCAAAAATAATAAATGAAGGCAATGCAGGCTTAATTAATGTTGGGCCTTAAAATAACAATTAGAAAAATTTACGATTTCAGATTACCGATTTTAGATATAAGATGTTTGTAACATTCACCACAATCTAAAATCTCCGATCGTCCCGAAAAGTCAAAAATTTTAATTTTTGTTTCTTTTCGAGGATGCGGAGGATACGCAGAGGACGCAAAGAGTTTTTTTTTAAAATAATCCTTTTGATCCAAGACAGAACATATTTTGATTACTAATGGCGTTGCGAAAATAAAAAAGCGTTGTAATCATTACAATTACAACGCCTTAAGTTTTTGTCCTGGTGATCCAGGCGGGATTCGAACCCACGACCCGCAGCTTAGAAGGCTGCTGCTCTATCCGACTGAGCTACTGGACCTGCTTTTTTAAGAGGGCGCAAAAGTAAAAATAATTTTTTAAGATTAGAAGAAAGTAAAACGAAATCTTGTGCTTCATTATCAAAAACTTACTTTTGCAAGCACTATTTAAGCAATATTATTTTATAATCTAAAATAGAGTAACATGAAAATATCTGTAGAAATGAGCTACTACCCGCTCAAAGTGGATTACATCCCCCATATCAAAGATTTTATCCGCCGCATGAATACCTACGAAACGCTAAGCGTGAACACCAACACGATGAGCACGCAGATTTTTGGAGAATATTTTGAAGTGATGGATGCCCTGAAAAATGAAATCTACAAGTCCTTCGACCTCCCGCATTCTGTGTTTGTGATGAAAATCATTAATGCCGACCTGGAATAATCGCGGACGCTGATGCATGATTTTTTTCTAACTTTTTATCAAAATATCCTGGCCACTACCTGGCTTGAGGTAATCGCCGTATTTTTTGGTTTGCTCAGCGTGTGGTATGCCAAAAAGGAGAACATCCTGGTATATCCTACCGGCATCATTTCGGTGTTGATTTATGTTTACATCTGTCTGTTTGCCGGCCTTTATGCCGACATGGGCATCAACGTTTTTTATTTTTGGATGAGCGTGTATGGCTGGTACAAATGGACACGCAAGGATACGCACGATAATTTTATCCCCATCAGCAAAAACAGCCTGAACCTGAACTTACTCAGTCTTGCTGCAACGATAGGCTTCTTTTTTGTTTTGTGGTATGTACTTACGCATTATACCGATAGCACCGTGCCTGTTTGGGATTCGGTAACTACCTCCATATTTTTGGTCGGGATGTGGCTGATGGCTCTCAAAAAAATCGAGAACTGGATTTTCTGGATTGTGGGCGATGTCATTTCTCTCCCGCTATATTTCCACAAGGGCTTGCTGCTAACCAGCTTTCAGTTTACCATATTTTTGGCCATAGCCATTGCCGCCTATTTCGAGTGGCGCAAAAAAATGAAAGAACAGGCCGATGGCTAAGCTGATAAAAATTGCCATCACCGGCCCCGAATCCACGGGCAAATCGCTGCTGGCCGAACAACTGGCCGAACATTATGCCACGGTGTGGGTGCCCGAGTATGCGCGCATTCATCTAATCAAAATCGACCGGCCTTACCATTACGATGACATTCTCGAAATTGCCCAAAAGCAAAAGGCTTCCGAAGATATTTTTCACGCACTGGCCAATCGCATCCTGATTAGCGACACCGAATTGCTGGTTACCAAAATTTGGTGCGAGGTGAAATATAAAAAATGTCATCCCTGGATTTTGGATGCACTCGAAAAGCAATACTATGATTTATATTTACTAGCCGATATCGATTTGCCCTGGCAATACGACCCCCAGCGCGAACATCCCGACCAGCGGCAGTTCCTGTTTGATTATTACCAAAACGAACTGGAAAAGTACGGTTTTAATTACCGGATAGTTTCGGGCATTGATGATGCACGGCTGAATAATGCCTTCGCGTTTGTGGATGGAGTGCTTTAGTTGTTGATGATAGCGCTTAGCTAATATAATGTTTTGAGCCGCCTAAATTTGGCGGTTGTACTGATAGTCCCGAAAAATAGATCCTGAATCTTCGGGATTCAATTTTCAAAACAGAAATCCAAACAACCACAGCGGGATAATATTCATGATGCCCGTTTCGATGTCATCTTTCACAATGAAGGCATTTTCCAATCCACTAATTTGTTTTTGTGATTTTCCTTTGCCTCCAATCTCAAAAGTGTATTTGTCATCAACTAAAAAATCTCCCTGTGCTGTATAGCTCACCTTATGCGTTTCACTGATTTGGTTCATAAAAAATGTTTCCCGAATATTTCCAATATTGGAATTATCCTGCGAAATGTGATGTATCAAATTCGTGTTTTGAAGGTAGATTTTTTCAGGCTTATTCATCGCACTCATTCCTTTCGCTTTACTGTGAAGTTGCATTATCAACCGCGCCTTATCCAAATAATCCAGAAACTGAAGAAGGGTTGGACGGCTTACCTCAATTTTCTCGCTAAGTTTTGATGCAAAAATACAATATTTGATTGAAATTGTATTCTGTGATTTACAATTATGCCACCATTTTGTTAATTGCAAAATACAAAAGATGCTTTTATTAAGAATTACACTTTGGATCAATTCCTCTTTCGTTTTCTTTTTTTTGACCTTAGAATGTCCTGCGGACGATTCTAAGTCGGCGCGTCACTTAATTATTCCAACCTTCATTCATTCAATTATTCAATTCCCGCAAGGGCGGGATTTCGCTTTGTTCAACATTCAGAAGTTTCAATTCCCGCCTGCGGCGAGGATGTCGCTGCGCTCCACATTCAGCCGTTTCAGATGTTTCAATCATTAAAAAATTCCCCTCCCACAATAATACTTTAACCAAACAGTTAAATCATTCAGTTAAACTAAATAGGTAAATCATCAGCTTAACAATGACAGATATTTCGAGCAATACCGAAAAATGTATTTTAGATGCGGCACGAAAGGTTTTTATCGAGAAGGGAAAGGAAGGGGCGCGCATGCAGGAAATTGCCGATGAGGCGGGCATCAACAAAGCCCTGCTTCATTATTATTTCAGAAATAAACAACGCCTTTTTGAGGCCGTTTTTATGGAAGCCTTCGGGAAATTCCTGCCGCAGTTCAGGATGATTATCGAATCGGAGAAATCCTTTTTGGAGGTACTGCCCTTTTTTATCGAAAATTATATCAACGTGATTCTCGAAAATCCTTACCTGCCTGGTTTTATCCTTCACGAGCTAAGCCACAATCCGGAAAACCTGGCTGGTTTGTTTGAGCAAAAAGTAAATAACATCCACTTGCTGCTGGCGAAAATTACCGAGGAAATGCAGCGCGGCACCATCAGGGAGCTTGACCCACGCCAGGTAATCGTAAACGTATTGGGTCTTTGTGTTTTCCCCTTTGTGGCACGTCCCATAATCCAAAAGGTGATTTTTGAAGGTGATGAGGTGGCTTATCAGGATTTTTTGACAGCACGCAAAACCGAGGTTTATCAATTTATTTATAATTCGATAAAAGCATGAAGATGATAAATTTTAAAATTAAATCTCTGTGGCTAACCCTTGCGCTGTTTTTTTTGGGCAGCACCCTGCTCGAAGCCCAGAATCCCGAAGCACTTACTTTGGATTATTGCCACGAAAGACTTGTTGAGGTTTATCCTTTGGTTAGGCAAAAGTTGATGCAGGATGAATCCTCGGCACTTCGCATCGAAAACCTCGACAAAAATTACTTGCCACAGTTCGACCTTAACGCACGTGCCAGCTACCAATCGGAGGTAACGCAGGTGCCCATCAGCCTGCCGGGGATGGACATTCCCTCGCCCGACAAAGATATGTACGACCTCTACCTGGGATTGAATCAACTGATTTGGGACGGCGGCGTAAACCGGGAAACAAAAAAAATTGCTGAGGCCGACCGCATAATTGCTCAACAGCAAATCGAAGTGGAACTATACAAGATGAAAGAGCGTGTGAATGGCTTGTTTTTTAAGATTCTGCTTTTCCGGCAAAACAGATCCTTGCTGCTCAATAATCGCCAATCGGTGCTTGATAAATTAACAGAGATGGAATCGGGTATCAGGCATGGGGCGGTTTTGGCATCGAGTGCCGATGCATTAAAAGCACAAATATTACAGATAGATCAGCAGGTGGAAGAACTCGACATCGACCTGGCGGCGCATTATCAAATGTTGAGCGAGCTACTCGAAATGCAAATCCCGCTTTCGAGAACGCTCGCTTTGCCCGAGCCAAACTTCGACTGGGCTAGCTACGAAAATCAACGTCCCGAATATGAGCTTTTAAGCATGAATCAGCGAAAGCTGGAGCTTAGCAAAAATCAAATCGCTTCGGCATATTTGCCAAAGGTTTCAGGCTTTGGCAAGCTGGGTTACGGAAAGCCGGGATTGAACATGTTGAGCAATGAATTCGACAGCTACTATTATTTGGGATTGGGACTGAACTGGGACATCCTGAACTGGAACAAACAGAAAAATCAAATCAAGCTCCTCGGTGTGCAACAAGAAATTGTGGAAACGGAGAAGGCAGCTTTTGATAAAAACGTAAAAATCCAGGTGCTCGATGATCGGGCGCAGATTATGAAATATGAAAAATTGATTTCAAAAGATGAGGAGATTATCCTGCTTCGCGAAAGTATCAGCCGGTCGGCATCTTCGCAGCTCGACAACGGGGTGATCACTTCATCGCAATATCTGGACGAGCTGAACCGAGAAACCCGTGCGAAGATGAGCCTCGAAATGCACCGTATTCAACAATCGCTGGCAAAGGTGAATTATTTGAAAACCATCGGAAAACTTTAAAATGAAAATGGAATTAACAATGAAACATTTAAAAATAGCCTTTCTATGTACCGTGATTTTATTGGCATCGTGTACTAAAGACGGCGAAAAATCGGATGCCTACGGGAATTTTGAAGCCACCGAAATAAACGTTTCGGCGCAGGCACAGGGCGAAATAATGCAACTTCAATTGGAGGAAGGAATTATCCTGGAAGCGAATGCCATTTTGGGCTGGATCGACACTACGGATTTGAGCTTGAAAAAACAGCAATTGCAAGCACAGAAGCTGGCCGTAGCCGCAAGGATAACAAATTTTGAGGCTCAAATTGCGGTTTACGGGCAACAGCGAAAAAATGCAGATCGTGACCTCGACCGAATCGAAAAAATGCTTCAAGAGGGTGCCGCCACCCAAAAACAAATGGACGATATGAGCGGTCAAATTGAGGTGATCGACAAACAGATAAAGGCGGTCAAAAGTCAGGAAACTTCCGTTTACCGCGAGATCGATGCAATCAAAAAGCAAATTGACCAAATCGACGAGGCCATCAAAAAATCGATAATCATCAATCCTGTCAAAGGAACGGTGCTCACCAAATACATGAACGCCCACGAAATCGCTGCTCCCGGGAAAGCTATTTATAAAATCGCTGATCTGGATCAGATGAAACTGAAGGTGTATGTTAGCGGCGACCAGTTGCCAAATATCAAAATCGGACAAAAGGTGGAAGTGCTTATTGATAAAAATGCCCGCGAAAACACAAGCCTCAGCGGCGAAGTAAGCTGGATAAGCGAGAGCGCCGAGTTTACGCCCAAGATTATCCAAACCAAAGAGGAAAGGGTGAATCTGGTTTATGCGGTAAAAATTTTGGTAAACAACGATGGCACGCTGAAAATTGGAATGCCCGGCGAAGTGAACTTTTAAGCTAAGATGAAACCCATATTTGTAAATAGAATATCGAAATCCTACGTCAAAACGCAGGCACTTCAGGACATTTCGTTCGAGGTGGATCAGGGTGAGCTGTTTGGGCTGATAGGTCCGGATGGTGCGGGCAAGACCAGCCTGTTCAGGATATTGGTTACTTTGCTTTTGGCCGACGAAGGCGAGGCTCGGGTGCTGGGATTGGACGTAAGAAAAGATTACAAGAAAATACGGCGCGAGGTAGGATATATGCCTGGAAAATTTTCGCTGTATCCGGATTTGTCGGTCGAAGAAAACCTTTCCTTCTTTGCCAGCATTTTCAATACCACGATCCACGAAAACTACGCACTAATTCAGGATATTTACAAGCAAATCGAACCCTTTAAAAAGCGACCTGCCGGGAAACTTTCGGGAGGGATGAAGCAAAAACTGGCCTTGAGCTGCGCTTTGATACACAAACCCCGGGTGCTTTTTCTGGACGAGCCTACCACTGGCGTGGATGCCGTTTCGCGCAAAGAGTTCTGGGACATGCTCGACAAAATCAAAGCCCAGGGCATCACCATCATGGTATCCACACCCTACATGGACGAGGCCGAGCGTTGCGACCGCGTAGGACTTATCCAGGATGGCAGCCTGCTTAGCATCGATACTCCGGCCGGGATCATTAGCAAATTCCCACACCAACTTATCGCCGTTAAATCCGATAATATTTATCAATTAATTAATGATTTAAAAACATACAAGCACACCCAATCCATTTATCCTTTTGGGGAATTCCTCCACCTTACGCCCAACAATCCCAGGCTAAAAGTTGAGGAGCTTAGCAAGGATCTGACAGCAATGGGGCATCACCACGTTGAAGCTAAAGAAATCGAAGCCAACATCGAGGATTGTTTTATGGATTTGATGAGAAAAGTTGAAAGTTAAAAGTCCCGAAAAATAGAAAATCTATGATTTTCGTAATTTTTCGAGGATGCTCGGGCTTTGCCCGGCATTAAAAGTTGAAAAGTTGAAAGATAAAAGTTAAAAGTTGAAAGTTGATGGTTCATTCTTAATGGTTAATAGGATCAGAAAACCTATGACGATTAACGGATAACGGACAAGATAAAGTACAGACGCGCAATTTGCGCGTCTCTGCCAAATTTATTTTGAAATAATTTGATTAAACTTAACCACACCCATGGACATAATCACCGTCTCACATCTTTGGAAAAAATTTGGCGACTTTGCGGCTAACAAAGACCTGAACTTTGTGGTGAAGCGTGGCGAAATCTTCGGTTTCCTTGGAGCCAATGGCGCGGGTAAAACTACGGCCATGAAAATACTTTGCGGCCTTAGTAAACCCACCTCAGGCGATGTTAAACTTGCCGGTTTCGATATTTACACCCAGACGGATGAAATAAAAAGAACCATCGGTTACATGAGCCAGAAATTCTCGCTTTACGAAGACCTTACGCCGGTAGAAAACATGCGATTCTATGGCGGCATTTACGGGCTTTTGCGCAATACGATTCGCGAAAAAACCCAAAATGCCATGCAGGAGCTTGATCTGGAAGCGGTAAAAAATAAACCTTTGAGTAGCCTGCCTCTCGGGTGGAAGCAAAAGCTCGCTTTCAGCATTGCCATGATCCACGAACCTAAGGTGGTGTTTTTGGACGAGCCTACCGGAGGCGTGGACCCAATTACCCGCCGCCAGTTTTGGACGATGATTTATGAGGCAGCAAGCAGGGGCGTTACCATTTTCGTTACCACGCACTACATGGACGAAGCCGAATACTGCGACCGCGTTTCGATAATGGTGGACGGCGAAATCCGCGCTTTGGACACCCCAGCAGGATTAAAATTAAAGTACGATGCAGATTCGATGAATGAGGTGTTTTTAAAACTGGCGAGAGATGAGAGATGAGAGGTGAGAGGTGAGAAGTGAGAAGTAAGTAGTAAATAGTAAGCAGTGGAATGTAGCGATGCACGGCCGTGCATCGGGAAAATGGCGGAGTGATAACCTGGTAGGTTTGCCCCCAAAACAGACCAATGAGCTGGAGAAAAACTGCAAAAGTTTGATAAATTAAAACCTGCCAGGTTTACCTAAATAGTACCTGTCTTTTTAGTCGATTTGTGAAATTTGAATAGCCCTGTCCTTTAGGGCAGGGATTATAATGAAAGGAGGAAAAACCCCCGCGATTTCGCCACGCCGCAGGCGTGGCGAAATCGCGGGAGGATCCTTCAAACGTATTTTCCCCGGGTTAAAACCCGGGGCTATTCAAAAGCATCGACTTTATGGACAGACACTAAATAGTAGTGATAAAATGTAGTGATAAATTATAGCGATTGAATGTTGAGCGAAGCGAAATCCCGCCCTTGCGGGAACTGAAACTTTTGAAACAGATGAAAGATTGAAACATCTGAAACATCTGAAACATCTGAAACATCTGAAACATCTGAAACATCTGAAACATCT
>CAZGAO010000011.1:0-79148 GCA_964523795.1 uncultured Lentimicrobiaceae bacterium | reverse complement strand
GTACCGATTGTGCATTAACAATATCGCTAAATTGCGGTAATGGATTGTTGTTGGTTGAATATGCCATAGCTAACTTTATTTAAATTACAAAGGTAAGAGGGCTTGCCGGATAAAGGACGGGCTTGTATGTTTTAGTATGGGATATGGAATATTGAAATAGGTTTCTATGTTTTTTTTGACGTTTCGAGGTTCTGCGAACGCTCAAAAGTCAGGTTTGATATGTAATTTTCTATGATTATATTTTTTAACGATTCTATGTCCTGCTGACGATAGAATGTCGGTGCGTAACTGGACAGGTTAAAACGGTAATGGTCTTATTCCTTGACGTTTTGAAATCCTACGTGCGAATAAAAATATTTATCCACTACTTTTTCATCATTTAATAAGCACTATTGTTTTTGTTTTAATCATTCCATCTGCTTGCAGCTTTAGCAAATACGCGCCTTTCCTATAGTTTCCGGCATCCCAGCTAAAATAATGTGTCCCGGCCGATATAGACCCTGAATGAAGTTCTTTAATTTCCCTGCCGGTAAAATCGAATATTCTGAGCTTAAGCGTGCAAGGCTCGTTGAGCACAACACAAATATTGGTGCTTGAATAAACAGGATTGGGAATACAATGAAGTTGACAATACGGTAAATTATCATTTTCCTCTACAGAAATAGACTGGCATGCTTCTGTAACTTCCGAGTAGCTGCTACATCCGGGGGCATTATTGAAGAAGGTAGCATAAGCCGAAGGGTTTGTTAAATAATCACAGATGCTTTCATGGGCACATATCGATAATTGAGCATTTCCACTAATATCAAGTTTATTCAATGAGCTCATATCTATGTTTTTTATTCCTGATAAGTCAGATAGTGTTGAGTTATAGCAAATGTTTATTCTGTCTCCTACTAAAGATAGGTTTTCCAGTCCATTTAAATTTGTTAAGGAGGCATTATGCCAGATATTCAATATTCCACTAACAGTGTCTATTACACTTAGTCCGGACAAGTTGGTAATGCTGTCTCCTGTAATCTGTACAAGTCCATTTAGTGCATGGCAATTCGGATAAGCCATTTGAAACTCATCAATTTCCTGCTGCGTAAAAAAATAATAGCTCCCATAAGGTAAACACGGCATGGCAAATCCACAATCATTTGCAATTTGAGATGGATTATTGCATCCTGTGTTATTGTTATTGATTTCCACAACGCCATTGGGTGCGCTTAAATAATCACAAATACTTCCGGCTGAACATGCTGACAGCAATGGGTTATCGATTATACTTAGATTATGAATGGAATTTGCATCAATATTTGCTAAACCTGTTAAGCTGGTTAAATTATCATTATAGTTAATTTTGAGATTCCCGCCAATAAAATTCAGGTTTTCCAGACTATTCATATTAATCATGGACTCATTATTTTCAATGATGAGATCCCCGCTAATAGAATTCAGGTTTTCCAGTCCATTCATATTAATCAGGGCATTATTATCTTCAATGTTGAGGATGCCTCCAATGGTTTGCAAGTTTTCCAGGCCGCTCAAATCTTCTAAAGCATAATTTGCATCAATGATAAGATTGCCATTGATTGCTTGCAAATTTATGCCCGATAGGTTTTGCAATAAATCGTTTCGATAAAAATATACCCGGCCACCAACTGAATTTAATTGTTCCAGTTCTGCAAGGCTGGTGAGCTCCAGATTACTCCACACATCAAGATTGCCACCAACCGAAATAACATTTTCCAAACCTGTTAAATTACTGATGTATTCGTTTCCGAAGATTTCCAAATGTCCTTCAACATCGGTAAGCTGATTGAGACCTTGCAGGCTGGTGATTGAAAAATTGGGGCCAATGCTAAGGTTGCCATGTATGGAGCTAATTTTTTCGAGACCCTCTAAATTGATTAATTCGCTATTGTACTCTATTCTTAATGTATTTCCAATATGTTCCAGATTACCTAAATCGCTGATGTTTATCAGAGCCTCGTTGTGCGATATTAGTAGATCTCCGCCCACAGAACTTAAATTTTCAAGCCCCGACAAAGTGGTCAATAGCGGATTGCCGTAAACCCAATTGCCAATAATAAGATCGCCCCATATAGCGGTTAAAACGTTGAGACCGCTTAGGTTTTCAATGCCCCAGCCGGAAATTTCAACATCCCCTTCAATCTCAGTGCAATTGGGGTAATTTGATTGAAAGTTATCAATTTGCTCTTGCGTATTGAAAGTTTTACCTGAGGGCAGGCAGGATTGTGAATGCAAATTTATCTGCACGAAAAGCATCAAGAAGATCAAAGTAATTAGTTTCATAATGTATTTTGTTTTTAATGATTTTCTTATTAATTCAGAGAGATCTGTTATAGACACAACTGCATCAACAAAGGTAGGAAAATTTGTTTGAAGAACTCATAATGCAAATTAAAACACCTGTCTTTTAACCTTCCCAAATCTTCAAATATAGCCCTTACAACTTTGTACCCTGCGACACTAAATTTCTGTTATCGCTACTTTTGCCGGTGTCGTTTCAAAGTGAATCGTACGATAATTGAAAAAAAAGTATTAAAATTATGGAAGACAATCAACCGGTTAAATATCTGAAAAATAAAAACAATACCCGCCATCCCGGCAAGGGAAATAATCTGATTACACACGAAACTGCCCGCAAGGCATCCGATTTTCATAAAAAAATTTCAGGCTATCGCATCAGTCCCTTGAAAGGGCTAAATTATCTTTCCGGTTTTTTGGGGCTGGGCGGAATATGGGTTAAGGATGAGTCGGAACGGCTGAGTTTGAATTCCTTTAAAATTTTGGGCGGCTCTTATGCCATTTACAATCATATCAAAGAGGTGCTGGGCGTAACAAACCGGGAGCTTTCGTTTGCCGAAATCACTGCCGCCGAAAACCGCGAGAAACTCAAAGACCTTGTGTTTGCTGCTGCAACGGATGGAAATCATGGCCGCGGAGTTGCTTGGACAGCCAGTAAATTGGGGATTAAGTCGATGATTTACGTGCATAAAAACACGGCCAAAGCACGCATAAAAACCATTCAGAATTATGGTGCTACCGTAAAAATAATTGATGGCACCTACGATGAGGCTGTGGAGCAGGTAGCAATAGATGCCGAAAAAAATAACTGGCAAATCATTGCTGATACGGCTTGGGAGGGTTACGAAAAAATCCCCGCCTGGATTATGCAGGGCTATTCCACCATGTATCTCGAAATTCAGGAGCAACTGGCAGCCATCGGCATTATTAAGCCCACCCATATTTTTGTCCAGGCCGGCGTGGGTTCGCTGGCCGCCTCGGTGGTAAATTATTATCATGATTTATTTGGCGATGACGCTCCCACTACCATCATTGTAGAACCCGACAACGCAAATTGCATTTATCAGTCGGCCATTAAAAATGAGAAGGAACCTGTTAATATGGAAATCGAAAAAAGTACAATTATGGCAGGGCTGGAGTGTGGAAGTCCAAATCCGATAGCCTGGGATATTTTGCGCCAGCAGGCCGATTATTTCTTTTCCTGCCCCGATTATGTTGCTGCTAAAGGCATGCGCGTGTATGCCATGCCTCTGCAGGGTGATCCCATGATTGTTTCGGGCGAGTCGGGAGCCGTTACCCTGGGTGCCTTGATGTTTATCATGAAACAGGCCAACCTTGAAAGCCTAAAGCACGAATTAAAACTCGATTCGGATTCCCAGGTGCTTTTGATTAATTCGGAGGGCAACACCGACCCTATTAATTTCAAGCAGGTAGTGTGGGATGGGCTGGAGCCTGTACCCTCGAAATATAGGAGTGTGATTTAAGAATTGATGGTGATTGATGGTAATTGATGGTAATTTGTAGTAATTAGGGCTTGCTGAAAAACTCAAAATGACAATATTTCGGTGCTCTGCACCTTACGACCTCCGTACATTTTTTTTCTACAAATGCCGATTTTAAATCGTGCATTTAGATACAACATTATTTTTGTAATAGAATAAATAACAAGTTGTTACGAATTTCTCAGCAGATCCTAATTAGTGTGTGTCCATAATGTCATCATCAAAAAAGCACCAGGTTCATTGCTTTATACAGCAATCCTATTCATTACCCTGGGGGCAAGCCTCCTTGTGAGCCTTAGCTTAGCCAATCGAAGTTCGTGATTGTATGCATTTACCAACTCTTCAAAAACCTCCGATACATGATTAATTTTTGTAGCAAGATATGCGTTGGTTCCCGCAAAAGCAAAACCTTCGGCCATATTCCCCGTTGCTGAGTTGTAAAGTGCCTTTGCAATGCAATAAGGTGCTTCCCTAAAGTTGCACGACGACAGGCATTTCCATGGACATTTATAGGGCTTGGTTTCTCCATTATTTATCTGCCGAACAAAATCATTTTTAATAACCCGACCCGGTAAGCCCACAGGACTGTCGATAATAACGACATCCTCCCTGGAAGCGTTTAGGTAAGCTTGCTTGTATTCGATTGAAGCATCACATTCATGCGTAGTTACAAAAAGGGTTCCCAACTTCACAGCTTTTGCACCGGCCTTTAAAATGTGGTACATATCCTTTCCGGAATGTATGCCACCGCCGGCAATAACCGGAATAGACTTCCCATAAGCCATTTCATAAGGTCGAAGTATTGCTACGGTTTCCTGCACCAAAACATGCAATGGAATTCTATTTTCACCCAGGTTTTCTTTTTTAAAACCTAAATGCCCACCAGCCATTGGCCCTTCAACCACCACCGCATCGGGAACAAAATTGTATTTATTAGCCCAATATTTAAAAATCAGATTGGCAGCTTTTGCGGATGACACTTTGGGAATAATCTTGGTGTTGTGCTTGGCCAAGCCCGCATCGGCAAGAATTTGGGGTATTTTTAATGGCAGCCCGGCACCTACAAATATCACATCAATCTCCTCTTCAACAGCCACTTTAATCAATTCCTCATGATCTGTCAAAGCCATCATAATATTAACACCCAAAACACCATTTGTTAAGGTACGCGCCTTTTGTATTTCGCGCCGAAGTGCCCGTTTATTGGCTTCATGAAATTTATTGGTGTAATTAGGCTCCGTCATTCCTATGGCTGCCGCCGAGATAACCCCAATTCCACCTTGATTGGCTACGGCACTTGCAAGCCCGGATAAAGAAACAGCTACTCCCATTCCGCCCTGTATGATGGGCAGATTTACTTTAAGGTCTCCAATAAATAATGGCTTCATTTTATGATGTTTTTAATATTTGCAATAAACCAATGCACCGTTTTAAGTTTGAGAATTCAGAACCGGAACATAAAGGTGTTTCGCAAAAAATGAATGAATAGTTTTATAAAAATGCGAAATTAGATCATGCAGAGTGCCTAATAAAATAATAGGGATGGCTACAAAACTAAAAGTTATAAATGGAGGGTTTAGGGATGGAAAACGCAAATACAGGGGCGAAAAAACTAACCTGGTGTTAAATATTAGATCAACTCCTGGAGTTTATGCACATAGTTTTTGGATACCGGAACGTGAAAATCCACATTCTCGAAATACAAACGATACCCTTGTGAACTGCCTTCGATTTTATCGATGTGTTTACTATTTGCCAGATAGGATCGATGGCATTTAAAAATAAACTTATAATCGATCAATAAATCTTCGGCTTTGGTTAAACTACATCTCACCAGTTGATTTTTAATTTCGGAACCCTCTTTCCAAAAAATTTCGATGTAATTATTGGCTGAGCGGATAAATAGGATGAGGTTAACCCGAAGTGAAAGGTTGTCCTTTTGGTAATCAGAAATAAAATGTACCAACTTTTCATCGATGGATTTGTTTTCCTGTAGCTTGGTATTAAGGGCATTGGCCATTTTTAAATGAAATCGAAGAAGCCGATGTCTGTTAAGGGTAATCAAAATCAAGGTTGGAATAATGGCTATAAGAATTAGTTTTATGATTATCTCAAAACCAAAAACCATGATGTCCAATGCTTTGTAATAAAGATAATATCCTACCGAAATCGTGAACAATATCCACAAATCCCAAAATATTTCTTTTTTAATATTCCAGGATGAGCCATTCAGAATTTTCGGAAAAAGACTTGGGAGAATAAGCAAGTTTAAACTTAAAGACAAAAAAGTAATAACACCCAAACCAATCACCAAGAAGTATTTGTCTCTGGTTTCTAAATCATCGATTTGTAGTGGCTGAAACAAAAAGAGAAACACAAAAACGCCAACACTCAGAAAAAAAATAACCTTCGTATTGTGTTTCAGATCGTTGTTGAAAGGATATGGTTTATTAAAGAATTTGGACATATCAATGTAATCTCTTAAATTATGTTCGGACAAAAGTACAAAGGTTTATCTGATATTGTGAAAATGCACAAAAAGATCAACGCTATCCAAAAATATTATTTTTCGATATAGAATTAAGGTGCGTTTTCTTTTGAGAATTCCATGACCTTCGCTTGATCGAAAATCGGAGGCAGGGCTTAACTTTTCATTCTCGTAGCTACGGGATAGAAACGTTGAAAAATAGAACAGTCCCTCATTCCCTTTCAATCTTGACATTCAGCCACCTTTCCAGCGAATCCAGCACCTGCTGGCGTTGCGTCTCGGGCAAGTTGTTGATGCGGGTGGTGTGCGAACCCCCGGGCTTTACAATTTTCAATGCCTTGCTTACTCCTTTGCCTGGCTCATAAGCCGTGGATGACCAGGAATTGTATTCGCCGTATATGAAAATCATTTTATCATCATGCTCCTTCAGATACGCATCCACCTTTTTCATGTATTTCTTTTTGTAATAAGCTCCCCTTACTTTGAAAGAGCCGGTGGTTTGAAAATTTTCCAGTTTCAGATAAACCTCTGCTCCCGACATAGCCGAAAAGGATTTGCTGCGTTCAAGGGGCGTAAACTTCACTATATTTTTCAGCACGGATTGCGCAGTTACGATATCGCAGAATTGAGGCAAAGGATTGTTATTGGCAGAGTATGACATAGCTATCTTATTTTTTTTTGATGATATTGATATTCTTTCAGCTACAAAATTAGCAAGGCTTGCCGGATAAAAGGCGGGCTTTTATGTTTTAGTATGAGATGTGCAGATGTGAAAGACTATTGGCATTTTTCCTGACACTTCAATATCCTTCTAACGATATTGGATAAAGTTCCTTTATAATTAAGTTATCAAATTCGGCTTTACTTTCGGGGGTGTTTCAAGTGGCAATTAGCAAGAGGTCTTCCACAGCTTTCAGGGCGATTGCGTGGAGTTCTTTGGCGTGATTAGGAATAAATACACAATTATTCCAATTCAATCCCCTAAAGTAAAATTTAATTAGGGTCTGCTGAAAAACTAAGAAATCTAATATTTCGGTGCTCTGCACCTTACGGTATCCGCGCATCTTTTTACTACTACAAATGCCGATTGTAAATCGAGCATGCTCGCCCTATGGGCGGCATATTACGCGGCTCTGCCGCTTTAAATTCAGTATTTGCCAAGCATGGTTATAAGGTGCAGCCTGCCCGCGTAATGCATTCAGGCGGGCGCACCGATAATATTTGTAGTTAATGGTTAGCAAGGCACAAAGGTGCAGCCTGCCCGCGTAACACATTCAGGCGGGCGCACCGTAATATTAAGTGCAAGGTTTTTTGAATAACCGAAAAGAAAACCGTGCATTTAAACACAGCATTATTTATGTAATGGAATAAATAACAATTTGTTACGAATTTCTCAGCAGCCCCTAATTATGGATAGCCAATGGTTTTGAATTTTTAGACTAAAAAAAATTAATTGCAAATTATGCCTCCATAAACAAATCTGTATTTGCCTCCGGGAAAGAATTTGCGGGGTGATGGGCGTACCCTGTCTGGTTTACTCTCAAAACCAGCATGCTACAAATAGAAAAACAGATAACTTTTGCAAAAGATAACCAGACAGATTTACCCAAAAAGAAGAAAGTCACCCCGTGAATCGAACCTAAACAGTGGCACTAAATTTTGAAAATTGTAACAATGGCAAAAGCAATTCACGGGGTGACTGAATCGCCAGCTTAAGAATCTCTCAGAATTTTCCGGGAAATCACAATTTTTTGTATTTCGGAGGTGCCCTCATATATTTGGGTGAGCTTGGCCTCACGCATCAGACGCTCTACGTGGTATTCTTTAACGTAGCCGTAGCCACCATGAATCTGCACTGCTTCGGTGCTTACTTCCATGGCAATATCAGCGGCATAGAGCTTGGCCATCGAGCCGATGAGCGAGTAATCCTTGTTGTTATCTTTTAGCCAGGATGCCTTGTGAACGAGGTTGCGGGCGTTTTCGATTTTTACAGCCATATCAGCCAGCTTGAAGGCAATGGACTGGTGTTTCGAGATCAGTTTACCAAAGGCCTTGCGCTCTTTAGAGTATTGTAAAGCTCGCTCGTAAGCCCCGGCGGCAATGCCCAGGGCTTGTGCGGCAATGCCGATACGTCCGGCCTCCAGGGCTTTCATAGCAAAGGTAAAACCAAAGCCATCCTCGCCAATGCGATTTTCTTTGGGTACTTTTACATCGGTAAACATCACCGAATGGGTGTCGCTGCTGCGCATGCCCATTTTATCTTCGTGGGGTCCCAGCGAAATACCAGGCAAGTTGGCATCCACGATAAGCGCATTGATGCCATGGTGTTTCTTTTCGGGATGCGTTTGGGCTATCACGATGTATATCGAGCCGCAATTGGCGTTAGTAATCCAGTTTTTTGTTCCATTCAGCAGGTAATGATCGCCCTTGTCTTCGGCCAGCGTTTTTTGCGAGGTAGCATCCGAACCTGCCTCCGGCTCCGAAAGCAGAAAGGCTCCAATTTGTTCGCCTGTAGCCATCACCGGCAGGTATTTATCCTTCATCTGCTGCGAGGCATATTTTTCGATGCCGTAGCTCACCAGCGAATTATGCACCGACATGATAACGGCCACCGAAGAATCTATCTTCGAGATTTCTTCAATGGCAAGCACGTACGACAAACTGTCCATGCCACCACCACCATATTTGGGGTCGATCATCATACCCAAAAAACCCAGCTCGGTCAGTTCTTTGATATGTTGGGTGGGAAAGGCTGCCTTGGTGTCTCGTTCTATCACATCGGCTTCCAGCTTTTTGGCAAAATCGCGGGCTGCCTGCCTAATCATCAGATGCTCTTCACTCAATTCAAAATTCATTATTTTATTTTTTTAATGATATAAAATTGGATTAATACCAGAAAAGTACAATTCACAAAAATATCCGAAATTGCCGCTTGGCCATGATAGCAGCCTCTTAAATTTTCTTAATTCAACAAGCGATCTACTTCCAGCTTCTCCAGCGTTTTTTGCATGGCATCCGCTTTTTGGGTACCAATCAGTATTTTTTTACCGTCTTTCAGCACGAGCTGCAAACCCATATTTCCGCCTGTATTGTAGGCCAGGCCATTTTTCCCCACCCTGAAACCCCAACCGCCATATTCGACAATGGGTTTGTATTTTCTCACTTCCACCTGCTTAATGGAATCCCATTTGATAAGCCGATCCTTGCGATGCACGGGGGCAAAACGGTAGGTGATGCCATGCTTGTCGATTCGGGTATGGAGGCAAAGCGAAAAAAACAATCCAAAAAGCAAGAAAGGCAAGAGCAGCAACAAAATCAAAACACCATCGGGGGCGGGATTATTACCAAAAGGGATGCCCATGATAATTTGTTGGACAAAGCCCCACACGGCGATGCCGAGGGTTATCACAATAATTGCCATTAGCCATTTCTGTCTGAAGCGTTGTTTTTCTATAAAAAGTGCTTTTGTCATATTTTTATTTTTTTGATGGGGTAAAAGTAGTAATAGAATTTAGTATTGAAAAGAAAAGTTACCCCGTGAATCCTGCCTGGGCAAAACGTAAAATTTTAAAGTACGCACCTCTGCCGAAAGTAATTCACGGGGTGACAAAATTCGTAGCAAAAACAACCTCCTTTTTCATTTTTTTTAACTTAATAGAAAAATAATTCCCAACATGAATATCAAGCTTACCTTATTGATAAATAATAAGGTAAGCTTGATTTGTTCGTTGGGCTTGGATTTTCTATGAAGGTTTTATTGCGGAGGATAAGGTATCTATTTTGTATAATATTTCAGATAGCCTGCTCCAATTTTTCGAAGTATGATCTTGGATTTTTCGCCCACATCCAAAATCTGATATCGTACACCTGACATCTGATATCAAAAAAAAATTGGATTCGGATAAGAGACGCGATGCATCGCGTCTCTACCAACAAACACGCTATTTAGATTTATCAATTATAATTTCATCCGCCTTCAAATCCCCGGCGGAAGCCTTTACCACAATGGGTTTTTCCAAACCATGGGTTTGTAGCAGAATAGTTGCAATTCCCGCTTTGGCTTGCGCCGGATTATCGCCGATAAATTCAGCATCGCCATCCAAAACAAATTCAACAAAATCATTCGCATCCGGAATTAAAGTCCCATTTCCGTCCACGATGCTGGCATGCACAAAAACCACATCCTGAAATTTGGGATTTATAGGGATTTCGGAAAGATCGACTTCAAGGCGCAGAGCGACGGCCTGGCCGGGAGTTCTAACACTGTCGGCAACCACAGCTTCCCCATCGATAAAACCACGGGCGACCAATATGCAGGGTTCAAATTTCTCAATATTGAAAACATAAGGTGGGAAATCCAGATGTGAAGAATAATCCTCGCGCGTGGGCTTTTGCTTTTCAAGCGGCTTCCCGTTTAGCATTAATTCCACTTCCTCGCAATTGCCATAAACCTTTATCTGCAAAGGCGAATCAGCCGTCCAATAATTGGCAATTTTCACCATCGGCCCCGATTTGATTTTTGGGATAGGCAAAAGCTGTGGCACTTGCTGACTTTGATAAAAGTAATAAGCAAATTTGGGAATCCTAAAAATAGAGCTAATGCCCGAAGCTTCGAGGTCGGGGCTGTAACCGCGATTGTAATCGAACATCAGCCAGTTGGCATCGCCGATGGTTCCGCTGCCTTTGAGGTTCGAGTCTTTGGCTTCCTGAAAATTGAGGGCTTGCTGCTGCAAACGTATTTCGCCATCTTCGCGTAGCTGGCGGCTGGTGCGTTCTTCAGTTTTTAGATCTGCAAATTGCGTTTGATTAAAACCTGCATTTTGTGCGTAATATTCCCAGTCGCCATATTCAGCTATCAAAACCGGCCGTTTTCCTTTTTTATAAAAGTTCCAATAATCCGGAGGTTTACCATGCTGCCGCGCAGGAATAAAGAGGTCGTAGGAAGGGTGGTCGATCCAGGCTGCGGAGTAAATGTTTTTGTACGGCAATTCCTCATCCAGGATGGTGTTTACGGTTTCCATGTATTCGTCCGTCATCTCAGATTCATTAAGCGAAAGCTCCCAAAAAACTACCGAAGGATGATTGCGGTCGCGGCGAATCAGATCGCAGCAATCCTGATAAGCGTTTTCGACAAAAACAGAATCCCCGAAATATTGCCAGCCGGGGATGCAATTCATGGTCAGCAAGCCCAGCGCATCGCAGGCATCCATAAAAGCCTCGGCGTGGGGATAGTGCGACAGCCGCACAAAGTCGAAACCGGCATTTTTAATCTTCACCGCATCGCGCCACTGCGCCTCATCCGAAAGCGCATAGCCGATGTAGGGATATTCCTGGTGACGGTTGGTGCCGCGCAAATATCGTTTTTCATCATTCAGGAAAAATCCGTCTTCGCTCAATTCAATTTTTCTGATTCCAATTTTTCCTTCTTTAATATCCAATAATTCATCATCAGCAAAAACCTGGATTTGCAAATCGTAGAGCTGCGGATTTTCGGGCGACCATAAGTTTGGATTTTCTATGGTTAAGTTTGTAATTATTTCCTGATTTTGGCCGGGATCAATTTCATAAGCATCCGATTTTATTGTTTTAATAATGGCATCATCAAATGTAAACACAGCTTCAAGAAAAACGCTTCTCGCTTCTTCAAAATCATTTTGCACCTGAACTTTCAAAATGCCATGGGCCTGGCTTTCGCTGATCTTATCCAAATGCACCAGCACGCCACCACCGTTGGGGGTGTTGGCCGCCACCGGATCGGTGATATACAATTTGCTGGTGGTGACCAAATAAACATTCCGGTAAATACCGCCATAAAAATTAAAGTCTAAAGTTTCCAGGGTTTTTCCCGGTGGAATTTGCAAGTTATCGAGGTTATTGGTTTTTACCTCAACGGCGTTAGTTCCTTTTTTAAGGAAATTGGTAATATCCACGGTAAAAGGCAGATATCCCCCGATGTGATGTGTAGCTTTTTGGCCATTCACCGCCACCTCAGCTTCGTGCATCACTCCCTCAAAATACAGGAAGGTCTTTTTGTTTTTATAATCAGGAACTTCAAAATCCTTGCGATAAACGGCTTCGCCCTGCCACTGCTTTTCGATAAGCAGCGGCTCTATATTTACGGCATGGGGAAGTGTAGCTTTTTCCCAGGCGGTAAAAATTCCATCATCGGCGGTTTTTTTAAATTCCCAGTTTTGGCCAAAGTTGATTTTTTGGCGGGGGTTTTCGGTTAGACCTGGCTTATCTAATTGGCAGGCTGCCACCAGGAAAATAAGGAGAAATATGAAAACTGTAATAAAAATTCGTTGCATAATCGATGTTGTTTTTCAAAAAATTATCGGTAATTCTCTTGATCAAAAAACCCAAACACCGGCAGTGCCTCATTGCCTTTTTTGGCATCAAAAAATATGGCGTTGTCCCAGTGCGAGCCTTGCCCCCAGGGGGTGAAGCAGCGTGTCGAAATCCAGGCAGGCTCCCAGTAAATTACACCCTCACCACCGCCCTGCAAGGTGAGTTTCACGAGGTCGGTCATATATTTGAGCTGCCCTTCGGGAGTGGCAGGGTAGCCAGGGAATAAGTGCATCCTCACCCAAAATGTTTCCGGCTTCATCGGCATTTTCAAAAGTAAAGGGATAAGCCGTCTCAACTATCATCACGCGCTTATTGAAGGTGCGGTGCAACGAGTCGATGGCCTGGGGCAACTCGTCAAACTTATAGCTTGACCATTTGGGATAATAGGACAATCCGATCCAGTCGTAACCCGTAAGGCCGTTCTTTTCGGCCTCGGCAAACCACCATAAAGCATTTTCGGGCTGGGCGATGTGCATCATGATTTGGATTTCCTTGCCGGCTTTTTGCGCTGCATCTTCAACAGCTTTTATGCCCCGGTGGAGCAGATAAATATTTCGCTCCCAGTTGATCGAGTTTACGTTCATGCTGTCCTCAGGCTGCATAATTTCGATGTTCACCTCGTTGCCCACCTGCACCATTTCGGGCAGCAGGTTTTTATCGACAAGTTTCATCAATGTATTAAAGGTGAAATTGTAAAGCGAATCTCCCAAAACGGAAAGCTCGTTAATATTTTCCCATGCTTGCGGGATGACCTGATGCTGGGGGTCGGCCCAGGTGTCGGAATAATGAAAATCCAAAAGCACTTCCATGCCTTGCGCCTTCGACCGCTGGATGGTAAGTTCCACATCTTTGTAATCGGAATAACCGCTCCAGGTGGGATTATTCCACAACCTTACGCGAACAAGATTGCAGCCTTTGTTAGCGAAAAGCTCATAAGGATCCACCGTCAATCCGTTTTCACGAAATTCTCCATCGCAATCTTCCATTTCGTTCAGATACGAAAGATCGGCACCGAGAAACACTTTTTTTTCTTCGCTGCGATTGCAGGCTGCAAAAATCAGAAGTAAGCCAGGTATTAACAAATAATTTAAGAATCTCATTTTTTTATCATTTTTTGGATGGATGAATTATTATCGACATCAATAATTCTTAATAAATAAACGCCTGCTTGCAGGTCAGCAATATCTAAATCAACTTCGTTGGATCCGGCAAAGGAAAAAGATTTGGAAGCCTCACCATTAATGCTTAGAATTTCAATTTTCGTAATCGGGATTTTCCCGGAAACGGAAACTAAATTATGAGCAGGATTGGGCGCAATGTTAAAGACATTGGCGGGAAAACCCGAAATACCTGTTTCATCAATGGGCGTACAGGTGCCCCAGATAAATCCAAAAACAGCAGCTTCTTTTTGGATTACAAATTCGCGATGAGTATTCCACTTCAAGGCGCAGGCTTCGGGAACGGTTTCGCGCCATTGCTCGCCCCAGTCGGCTTTGTTATGAAAAATAAACGCGCCCTCGCTGCGCCCCGGGATGATGGTGCTGTATTCAAAAATATTATCTCCAACCGCTTGCATCTGCATAAACTGCCAGTTCTCGCCGGTGAAATCTCCGGTAACAAAAACACCCTGAGCCGTATCAACGCCGGTCATATCCACCTTAAAAGTAACTTCCACAGAATTGAGGGCTTCGGGCATTTGCATATAATCATAAGCCAGATAATCCGCACCCTGGTGAAGCTGGTAATCAAAATCGAAGAGGGTGGCATTTTCCCAGTGCGAGCCTTGTCCCCAAGGCGTGGAGCAATCGCTCGAAACCCAGCCAGGTTCCCAGTACATCACCGCCGAGCCGCCTGCCTCCTTCACCAGCGAGGTAAGCTCGCTCAGAAAATCGAACTGCGCTTGTTGGCTGGCCTCCAGGCCGTGCGTTTTCAGCAGGTTATCCGTGCCCAGATTGTTCGAGGCATTGTCGGCCCACTCCAGCGTCCAGGGATAGGCCGTCTCTACAATCATCACTTCCTTGCCATGGGTGGCAATCAGTTCTCCCACGGCATCGGCGGCCTGCCGCAAACCCATGCTCGACCAACCCGGATAATACGAAATACCAATAATATCGAATTGCGTAAGCCCGTGTCTTTTTGCTTCCTGGAACCACCACAGCGCGTTTTCGGGTGCGGCTATGTGGATGATGGTTTTTACGGAAGCGGAATTAAGCGCGTTAAAATGTTCGACGGCTTCCAGGGCACGGCCAAAGAGGTTCGTGGTTCTATCCCAGTTGATGGGATAAAGTGCCTCGCCGGGTTTGAGTAAAATATTGCCATTGGTTTCGTTGCCAATTTGCACCATGTCGGGGAGCAAGCCTTCGTTGTTAAGGGTTTCGAGTGTTTCAAAGGTATATTTGTAAAGCGAATCACCGAGCAGGGTTATATCATCGATGCTATTCCAGGCGGCAGGACGCAACTGATTGCCGGGGTCGGCCCAGGTATCTGAATAATGAAAATCGAGCAGCACCGCCATGCCTTGAGCTTTGGCGCGAGCTATCGAAATTTTCACGTCATCGAGCGTGCTATAATTAGTCCACTCGGGCGAGTGCCACAGCCGGAAACGAGCCAGGTTTGCCCCTTGTTCGGCGAAAATGGTAAATGGATCCTTGGCTTGATTATCCTGATAATAAACCACCTCGCAATCTTCCATTTCGTTGGTGTAGGATAGGTCGAGACCCAGATAAAAATTTTGCGCTGCAAGGCCAGAAGATAGTAAGAGTAGGAAAAGCAGTAGTTTTAGTTTCATCGAATTTAGATTTGAAAAATGATATTCAAAGAACGGAATTATTTTGATAACAGAAGTAATGGAGTGAAGGATAGCTGAATGAGTGAAACTGCTGAATGATTGAATGAATGAAACAGTTGAATGGGTGATTAAATGAATGATTGAAAAACAAAAAAAAAGGTTTTCCGAAGGACTAATAAAGAGAAACGAGAAAATGCAGTAAACCTCGAATCGTCCGTAGGATTTATCTCGCCTTTGGCGGACATTCGATAGTAAAATAAGCTGGTAGGGGAGCCAACTTAATCTTATATGCAAAACTTAAATCACTGAGATAAGACCAAAATGAATTTTTAGAGGATCAAAATCCCTATCCTGGTAAAGTAAGGGGATTCGATTTTCGATGCAAAATGTTCCAATGAGCATGTCTGTAGTTTTCCTAACGGTAATGCCCATTTTTCGCAGATACCTAAAATTTTGAGCACTCTTAATGGCGAGATCTCTGGATACCAAGGCAAAACATTCTAATTCAATAAGGGCATTTTTTGCATCTATAAAGTCCTTATCTACCCTAAATCCCTGTAGAATTTCGGCAAGAATTAAATCGCCGGTAACAATAAGTTCTTTGCTCAATAGCAAATCCAATTTATCAGTAAAAACGTTTACCTTCCCATTAAAATAGTCAATCCAAACCGATGTATCAACCAATATCATGTGTCGGTGCGCATTTCATTCAAATCGCCGTCCCAATTAAGCTTTCCGCGCAGTTCCCTAATTTTGGATTGATTTTTAAACCTTATCAAAAGCGTAAGGGCTTCTTCAACAACCGCTTTTTTTGTTTTGCTTTCAGCAATTAAAAGTGCCTCTTGCATCAGGGCATCGTTTATCACGATATTAGTTCTCATAATTTTACAATTCTATGTGTATGTATTGATGCAAAAATACACATTTATTATTAATGAATTATTTATTTTGATTAGACTATTTTTTTCTACTAAAATCAAAGATTTTCGATTTTTTGGAATCCCGCCTACGGCGAGGATTTCGCTCCGCTCAACAATAACCGAGAAGGATTCGTACAGATGCGAAAATTGCGCTTCTCTATCACCCCGATTCAAAACGATTAACGGTGAACGATTAATCCCGCCTTCGGCGAGGATGTCGCTTCGCTCCACGATTAACAGATAACCCTCTACCTAAAACAAACTCATCTGCGAATCCTCATCTAAAGGCTTTTTGCGACTTTTCTTCTTCGCGGGTTTGGCTTCCTCATTTTCGTCATGTTCCTCGCGGCTTTCATCCTCCTGTTCAAAAGTATCATCGAAATTATTTTCCACAGGGGCAGCGGGAATCTTAGCCTTGGTTTCTTTTGGAACTTTAAATTCTTCCTGATTTTCTACTTCCATGTTTTCCACTTCACGATTCTCCATGCCGCCAAGGTCATTATCATTGGATTCATCATCCGCATCTTCACCAGCTAAATCGTTTTCCCCTGGCAAAGGTTCGAGTGGCTCCAGCCAGGTAATTTTTTTAATAGCAAAATTAGCAATGCGTTTCCCCTTGGCCTTATAACCCTTGATCCCAATAAATTCTTCGGCCACCAGGATTTCATCATCCAGCATTTTGTTGTTGGCCTTGTCGTCAAATCTAACTTTAAAAACCGGTTTCATATCCAGCGAGAAGCTGATAAGTTTAGAGTCGGGATGCTCAGTGATAAATCTTGTTTTGCGATCGGTTTCTTCGATGACAAATCGCTTGAAGTACCACGAACCCTGCATGCCTTCCACGTAAACCACCGACATCACTTTATCGGGATCAAACTTTTCGATATGCAGCAGGTCTTCATCGAAGTGGGTGCTAAGGTCGAATCCGGTCAAGCGATAGTCGCCCGATTGCATGATGGTAAGGATTTTTTCATCGCCCTTGAAAGCCCCCAAGGAGATGCCGCGCTGGTCGGTGTTGAGCCGTTTTACACTTTCGTCAAACCAGATATCCATGGCTCCAAGGGTAGAAATGCCTTCTTCTTTTTTTACGATTTTTCGGATGTAGTTTTTAGTGAGGGTATTTCCCTGTGAGGATCTGCCCTTGATTGCCAGTTCGCTGAAATCGTAATCGAAGGCCGTAATTTTCAAACGCGGCTTGGGACGCAAATTAACACGCACTATTTCGGCTTCGCCATTGGGGTTGGCCGAAAAATACAGCACCTTGCTTCCTTCGCCACCCTTGGTCAGCGTATAATCGCGGTCGCGGGTAATGCTGACCACGGCAAAGCGTTTTACGTAATTTTTGCCGACGCGACCATCACGGTATATCATGTTATAAGTAGTACGTTCGTCGTTTCGTTTAAAAACATCGATGTGGATGACGTTGGTTCCGGTATAAAATTTTTCGCTAACGCGGGTAACCATAAAAGTTCCGTCCTCACGAAAAAAGATAATATCGTCGATGTCGGAACATTCGCACACAAACTCATCTTTTTTCAGGCCGGTGCCTGCAAAGCCGTCCTCACGGTTCAGGTAGAGTTTTTGGTTGGCCACGGCCACCAGTGAAGCCTCGATTGTATCGAAGTTGCGTATTTCGGTTTTCCGTTCCCTTCCCTTACCGTATTTCTTTTTTATCTGCCGGAAGTAGTTGATGGTAAAATCGGTGAGATGGTCGAGGTGGTTTTGTACTTCTTCCAGCTCGTCTTCGATACTTTGCAACTGTTCGTCGGCTTTAAAAGTGTTGTATTTGGAGATGCGTTTAATTTTTATCTCCGTTAGCCGGATAATGTCGTCGCGGGTGATGGCACGCTTGAACAGCGATTTGTAAGGATCAAGCCCCTTGTCGATGGTTTTTATCACGTCCTCCCACGATTCACTTTCTTCGATGTCGCGATAGATACGTTTTTCGATAAATATTTTTTCGAGCGATGAAAAATGCCACATCTCCTCCAGCTCTCCCATTCGTATCTCCAGCTCGCGACCCAGCAGATATTGGGTTTGGTCGGTAGAAATTTTTAGGATTTCGTCCACACCCATAAAGTTGGGCTTGCCTTGATAAATTACCGAGGAGTTGGGCGAGATGGATATTTCGCAGTTGGTGAAGGCATAAAGCGCATCGATGGTTTGGTCGGGCGACACGCCGGGAGCCAGTTGTATTTGTATCTCAACTTTATCTGAGGTGTTGTCGTCTATTTTTTTAATCTTAATTTTCCCCTTGTCGTTGGCCGCCACTATCGAATCGATCAGGTTGGAGGTGTTGGTGCCAAAGGGAACTTCGGTGATGGTCAGGTTTTTTTTGTCGGTTTGCTGTATCCGTGCGCGCACCCGTATTTTGCCACCGCGCCGGCCATTGTTATATTTGGAGAAATCGCCCATGCCGCCACCTGGAAAATCGGGCAATATCACAAAGTCCTTTCCCTGAAGGTGGAGGATGGAAGCATCGATAAGCTCGTTGAAGTTGTGAGGAACAATTTTGGAAGCCAGGCCCACAGCAATCCCTTCGACACCCTGCGCCAAGAGCAGCGGGAATTTCATGGGCAGGGTAATCGGCTCGCGGTTCCGCCCATCGTACGAATCCTTCCACTGTGTGGTTTTGGGATTGAAAGCCACTTCGAGGGCAAACTTCGAGAGGCGGGCTTCGATGTAACGCGGAGCGGCAGAGCTGTCGCCGGTAAGCACGTTGCCCCAGTTTCCCTGGGTATCTATCAGCAGTTCTTTCTGCCCCAGTTGCACCAAGGCATCACCGATTGAAGCATCGCCGTGGGGATGGTATTTCATGGTTTGCCCAATGATATTGGCTACCTTGTTGTAGCGGCCATCGTCCATTTCGCGCATGGCGTGGAGTATGCGCCGCTGCACAGGCTTAAGCCCGTCCATTACATCGGGCACCGCACGTTCGAGGATGACATAGGAGGCATAATCGAGAAACCAGTTCTCGTACATCCCGGCAAGGGCAATGGTTTTGTATTGCCCGTCGGTTTGCTGGTCTGTGGTGTCAGCCGGCACTTCTGGTGTGTTCTGCTCCTCTTCCGTTAATTTTCTCTTGTCCTCGCTATCCATCTATCTAATCATCTAAAATAAAAACATGGCTATCATTAGTAAATTTGAACCGACAAAATGAACAAAAAAGAATGAAACAGCCTATTTTATTTATTAACAAAATCAAGCGGGGATAATTTAGGGTAATAAAAATATTTTTTAAATTTGTATTAAAATTTATATTATGAAAAACAAACTGCATACTATCCGTTTTTTATTTATTTCCTTCCTTACTTTAGGAATGTTCTCCTCACAGGTACAATCGCAAAACATGATTCTTGCCGGACAAAGCGAGGGCGAATACATCCATTACACCGATTATGAACCTGATTCATCGGTAGTCCTGACTACGCTCATTAATAATTTCGATTTGGATATTGACCAGGATGGAGTCATCGATTTGGGATTTTATGTTCAAGCTGGCGATGCCTATGTAGGGATTAAATTTTGGACTTCTGTTGTGATATATAACAATCAGTTGGACTTAGTAAGAGCCGATGGTAGCAATGCCAGGGAGTTGGCCTATGGCGATACGATCAACAGCGGTATGTTATGGGGTGGGGATAGTATTTCATCGCTGATACTCCGGGGATATTATCACTACTGGGAACCGGAACCGTGGGACGATTATTATTATGGTGTTTTCGAGTCGGGTTACCTGGGATTTAAGATTGCATACCCCGCAGAAACCTATTATGGATGGGTAAAGATTGACGCAGATGCGGGTATGGGTATTGCAGAAATCATTGCCTATAGTTCTGCATTTTATTCGCGTACGGTAGGCGTGCATGAAGAATCTTCAATCCATGAAAGCCTCAATATATTTCCAAATCCCAGCAACGGACAATTCACCATTAAGATGACCCAAATGGGCAACAAAGCGCGGAACTATCAAATCTTTAATTCATACGGAAAAATGGTGATGAGCGGAGGTTTTTATGGATCAGATGCCCATATCGATGCCCGTAATTTGTATCCTGGAATTTATGTTGTAGAAGTAGCTGAAGGTTCGCAAAATAGTATTCGCAAAAAAATCATGATACAATAATACATCAGTTACAATCTTGATTAAGAAGTAACTATTCTTGGGTTCATAAAAAACACATGGAGAAATATTTAGTTGATTACAGTTTTCGAATAAACCGCTCAATTCTTAAACAAACGATTTTTGACACCCTTATACAAAGGATGGTCAAAGGGCAAGCACTTACTTATCAAATGATTATAATAAGTATTTAACTTGACACCTCAATATGCTTTATATGAGAGCTTAGTGTTTGATAACGACTTTCCTGATTTCAGAGAAATTTCCTAAATTTACATGCAGAAAATAAATTCCATTCTTGATTTCAGCAATATTGAGTTGAACCTGAAAATTTCTGTTCACCTGATCATAATCCTCTGACAGTAGCATTCTGCCGGCCAAATCGAATAACTGCAAGCTTAAATCTCCGGTTTCAGAACCTGTTGTGACATTTATCCATTGGCTGGATGGATTCGGATAGATATTACTGATTAAAGGCGCATCAAGGGTTTCCAAATCAGTGATAATGTTGGTGACGATATTGGAAATCGCACTGTTGATATTCAAGTCCTTTGTGCTTAAGCTACAAGCATTTTCGTTGACGACTTCGATATAATAATAGACATCGCCACCTGGTGCATCAATATCAGTGTAGGAAAAGAAACTCGAAGAAATGGTTTCAATTTTCACATAATCAGCGCCATTATCGCTTCTGTAAATGTTATACGAAGCAACATCGAATCCGATGTAGGCACCCCAATTCAGGTTCCATGCGTTGCCGATACCCTGGCTGATGGTCAGGTGAATGGTTTGGTGCAATTCTCCCATGGGATATACATAACCTTCTCCATCACTAAAACCCAGTTTATACCGGTACGATTTAATGGACGGATTTGAATTGGGGTCGGTAAATGAGGGCGTACCATCATAAGGAACAGTGGCTATTGGTTCGAAAATATTCGCCTGGTTAGATTCTTTGTAGAGAATAAAATCGCTGATCATGTCAGAATCGGGCTTTTCCCAAATAATTACATTACGGTTGGTAGCGCTGTCCACTGATACGATACAAATGGGTGTATCGGGGAAATCACGGATGGCGAAAAGGTCGCTGGTATCAGCCACAAAACCGAAATTAAAATCAAATACGCGTATCAAACATTCTTCCGATTCAACATCCGGTGTTTTCCAATCGATACTTCCCTGGGCGGGTAAACCATATCCTATATAATCCCAGCTTGCGCCACCATCAATACTATACTCGGCATTCACTTCAGAAAATTCTGGATTATCATAGACCCATGAGATGGTATAAAATTTATTTGATTTCCACACAACATTTCCGTTGGGCTCGATGAGAGAAATAACAGGAGCTTCAAGGATACTGAACTGACCGCTGATGTCGAATGTAGCTGGATCGGAGACATCCGATATTTTTATTCTGCACTCGTCGGAAGGGCTGCCACTCACTGCCCAGGTGTATGTATAGATGTCTGCATCCAGGTTGGCTGCAACCATTTCCCAATTTTCACCATTATCTCGTGATAGTTCAATATTGACAAAATCAACACCATTCACCACCCAAATTATAGAAGCCATACTTCCGGCATAAAATTCCTCGCCACCATTCAGAAAATAAATGATGATGGGAGGTGTGTAGATCGTAAAAGGTTCTTCGGTCTCTCCAATTACCAAATCATAATTGGAATTCACCATTCTTATTTTGGCATTGCTCGTGTTCTCCCTCGGAACGCCAAAATCAACACTTCCACCGCTTGGTTCGCTCTCAGCATAACCCAAATTCTCCCAGGTTTGTCCAGCATCGACAGAATAATCAAAATAAACATAGTTCGGAATATTGTTCCCTGTCCAACTGATGTTTGCATCCTCTCCAAAAGTCCATGTTTCGCCACCTACCGGGCTGGTAAAGGTGGCCGTTGGCTGCTCGGCAATGGAAAAATTGATACTGAGACCATAGACGGAGGTATCATTAACATCGCTGATTTTAAGCACACATTCGTCGGAATAAATATTGGGCACTGTCCAGTCATAAAAATCCAAGGGCCAATTGGTTTCAAGTTGTGTCCAGTTTTCACCACCGTCGGTGCTAACAGACACATTGCAATTGAAAAAGGTAAAACTGTCCCAGGACAATTGTGCAGTTTGTGTGGGATAAAACTCATCGCCGGGCATAGGCGTATAATAATTAACCGGATTTTCGATCACTAAAAAGTAGTCATCGCTTTCATCGGTGAGATTTTCATTGTTGTAGGAAGTCACCCTGATTTTTGTTGTTTCGCTCACATAAAAAGCAGCAACAAAACTAAAGGAGCCCGCACTGGCAGCAGCATCACCCAGAAGATACCAATTCGTACCGTTGTCGGGCGAATATTGCAAATATATGTCAGTGTCGTCACCGTCCCATTCCCAGGTCGCGATTTGAGTTGTATTGTTCATCCATTCTTCGCCTCCATTGGGTGAAAGCAAGGTGAGCGTTTGACCCTTGGCCACGAAAGCAATAAAAAGTAAGAACCAAAAAGTGATGGAAAATGAAATGATGCTTTTGGTATTTAGGCCTGGCGCATTTAAGGCAAGCACCCTTGCAGGTTTTACTTTTTGCGTAGGAATTTGGCAGATTTTTATCATAACTGTCAGTGTTTATTAAAAAATGTGTAAAAATCAGAATTGCTGTGTAGAAAAACCCAAACACAATTTTGTATTTAATTGTTCAAAAAATATTTTGGCTGCAGTACCAACGAGATAAATAGAGGTAGCAGCAACAATTGTAAGTTTGAATTTTCCTCGGAAAATGCTTGTACGATGAATAAACATGATGACAACAAGAGCTACAATAATTGGAAGTTTATAAAACACACCAACAATGCCAATAATACCGAATTCAACTGTATAGTCCGAGAAGGATGATAAACCTTTTACAGTAAGTTTTGTTTAAAGTTATAATTATTTTATTAAACACATAAATAATTTAAATTGTTATGAGTAATTATTTGGTAATCGGCGGATCCTCAGGAATTGGAAAGGCATTGGTAAGGCAACTTACGGATGAAGGGCATATGGTTTACGAAACCTACAATAACAATGCTTTAGAAGACAGCAATCAATTAAAGGTTACACATCTTGATGTATTAAGTGACGTGAATAGGATTGGTTTTCTTCCAGAAACTTTGGATGTATTTATTTATAAAAACTAATAATCATGTTTGGAATATTCAAGAAAAAATCGAAAATAGAAGTGTTGGAAAAAAAATACCAAAACTTATTAAAAGAATCGTACAAATTATCTACGATAAACCGCAAGGCCAGTGATGAAAAAGCTGCTGAAGCCGACCAGATGTTAAAGGAAATTGAAAATTTAGAAACAGCTGGTTAAAATGGGATTCTATCAATTTAAAAGAGAGCTCAGGGTTAAAGCTACCATGGATGAGGTATGGGATTTTATTTCTTCTCCCAAAAAGCTCAAAGAAATCACACCTGATTATATGGGCTTCGATATCACAACAGAAGATTTGCCAGAAAAGATGTATCCAGGAATGATTATCAGTTATTTGGCAAGCCCTTTATTTGGCATTAAAACCACCTGGGTGACTGAAATTACCCACGTGAAAGAAAAATCAAATTTTATTTATGAGTAGAGGATTTGTAAAAGAAGAAGATCAGGAGGAGATACCCTTGGTAACGCCAAGAGCTTACCTGCCTGCCGGTGTCGTAAATTATGTTACGCCCAAAGGCTTTAAATCCTTGAAAGATGAGCAGCGTACCCTGGTGGATGAACGAAAAGCACTGCGCGAGCAATCCATCGAAAATAATCGGGTACAGATAAATTATCTCACCAGCAAGTTGGATTTACTCGAGGAACGAATCAACTCAGCTAAAATCGTTGATTTATCAAGCCAGATTAAAAATGAAATCCGTTTCGGAGCAACAGTAACAATCTATAAAAAAGAGGAAGGTTGCAAAGAACAATATCAAATAGTAGGTGCAGACGAGGCCAATGTTTCCCAAAATAAAATCTCATTTTTATCTCCACTCGCCAAAGCCCTGATCAATAAAAAAGCCGGAGATGAAATCATACTCCACACACCCAATGGAAAAAAATTATTGAGGATTAAGGATATCGAATATCAATAATTAGGGTCTGTCTTTAATGTAAACTTTTTGAATGATCATTAGCCCTCCCGCAAAAGCGGGACAGGCTGCCTTTTAAGTCGGGGTTTTAATTGGCGGGATAAAAAGCCCCCGCGATTCCGCAACGCCTGTGGCGTTGCGGAATCGCGGGGGTGATAGTTTTAAGCTCATTATTCCCCGGGTTAAAACCCGGGGCTATTCATAAACGCTCACTATCTACTTAAGACTGCCTACTGTGATGCCGCCCTTCGGGCGAGCCCAGGATTTAAAATCCCGGATTTTCAACATGCTCGAAAAACTATGAAATCAAAGATTTCTGGTTTTTCGGCACTGCCTACTGAAGACTGCCTGCTGCCTACTGCTGACTATCCCCCTTAATCCTCCCGGCGATAATCCCCGAAATTTCATGGATGGCGATGCGATCCTGTTTCATCGAGTCGCGTTCGCGGATGGTAACCGTGTTGTCTTCCAGTGTTTGGTGGTCAACGGTGATGCAGTAGGGCGTGCCGATGGCATCCTGACGACGGTAACGGCGACCGATGGCATCTTTTTCATCGTACTGGCACATATAATCCATTTTGAGGCTGTCGAATATTTCGCGTGCTTTTTCGGGCAGGCCGTCTTTTTTGATTAAGGGGAAAATGGCTGCCTTGATGGGCGCAAGCACCGGGGGAATGTTCATCACGGTGCGTTCGGAGCCATCCTCCAGTTTTTCTTCGCGGTAGGCATAAGTTAGCACTGCCAGGAAGGTGCGGTCGAGGCCGATGGAAGTTTCTACCACATAAGGCACATAGCTCTCGTTGAGTTCGGGATCGAAGTACTGCAATTTCTTGCCCGAAAATTTCTGATGTGCGCCCAGGTCGAAATCGGTGCGCGAGTGGATGCCTTCCAGTTCTTTGAAACCCATGGGGAAATCGAACTCGATATCGAAGGCGGCGTTGGCGTAATGCGCCAGCTTGTCGTGCTCGTGAAAACGGTAGCTCTCTGCGGGAATACCCATGCTCAGATGCCAGTTCATGCGCTGCGCTTTCCAGTACTTGAACCATTCGATCTCGGTGCCGGGGCGTACAAAAAACTGCATCTCCATCTGCTCGAACTCGCGCATACGGAAGATAAACTGACGGGCCACAATCTCGTTGCGAAAGGCTTTGCCAATCTGGGCTATCCCGAAAGGAATCTTCATCCTGCCTGTTTTCTGTATGTTGAGGTAATTCACAAAAATACCTTGGGCCGTTTCGGGACGCAGATATACGGTGGAGGCACTGTCGCCCAGCGATCCCATTTGCGTGGAGAACATCAGATTAAACTGCCGCACATCCGTCCAGTTGCGCGAACCCGAGATGGGACAGGCAATCTCCAGATCTTCGATCAGTTTTTTAACGTCGGAGAGATCTTCCTTATCCAGGGCGGGATAAAGCCGGTTTTTGATTTCCTCGATCTGCTCCTTATATTTTACCACGCGGGGATTGGTGCTTACAAACTGCGCCTCGTCAAAGCTGTCGCCAAAGCGTTTGGCGGCCTTTGCCACTTCTTTTTGGATCTTGGCATCAATTTTTGCAATGTGGTCTTCAACCAACACATCGGCACGGTAGCGTTTTTTGGAATCTTTGTTATCGATCATCGGATCGCTAAAAGCATCCACATGGCCGGAGGCTTTCCAGGTGGTGGGGTGCATAAAGATGGCGGCATCCAGGCCCACGATATTTTCGTGGTGTTGCACCATGGCCTTCCACCAATAGTTTTTGATGTTGTTTTTGAGTTCAACACCCATTTGGCCGTAATCGTAAACAGCACTCATTCCGTCGTATATTTCGCTCGACTGAAACACAAAGCCGTACTCTTTGGAGTGGGCTATTATTTTCTTTAAAAGGTCTTCGTTATTTACCATGGCGCAAAAGTAAAATAAAATTGAATCGGGCAAGCGGAGCAAGTAAATATGAAAATGCAAAAATTGCATTTTTTCCTAAAGAGTGTTTTGCAGAGCCGCCCAACTTGGGCGGCTGTACATATCCAGTAAATAAATACCGATCTTACCTATCCCGCTTCTTATCCCTTTTTCCAAAAATTCTTTAAAAGAATCTTCCAATGCCGCTTTGCTCATTCCTTACGAAAGTATTGCTACAAATGGGCAAGCTGCTCTACCACCACTTCCTCGGCCTTGGCCTGTACGCTGGCATTTAGGGTTGTATAAATGGTTAATTCATCTGCATACAAATTATAATCCGTAACATTTTGTGTGTTATATTCTTCGAGAATGTCTCCGCTTTCGTGGCGCAGTACTTCGCGAAAATAGGGTGCCAGCCCGGGTATATGATCCAGCTTGCTATAGTCGATGGTAATGGGCAGGGCTTTAAGCGAATCCGCAGTTTCTTTATCCAAATAGTCATATTTCACCGTTTGACCAATCACCGTATTTCGGCGCATAAAGGCTGCCTGCATATTAAGACGCGGGTTAAAACCCGTGTTGGCCTTGAGCAATCCCACCAAAACCGCCGATTCAGGAATGCTTAGCTCGGCTGGTTTTTTATTGAAGTAAGTGATGGCTGCCGTTTCGATGCCGCAGGTATTTTCGCCAAAAGGAACCGTATTGAGGTATAATTCAAGAATTTGCTCCTTGGTATAAATTCTTTCCAAACGCATGGCTGTGATGATTTCTTTTGCCTTGGCCACCAGCATGCTCATCAAACCGAAATCCTACTGATGCCATCATCATTAACCATCATAGACACGAAACTTTGAATCGTACAGACGCGATGCATCGCGTCTCACCACACCCACCAAATAATCAGAACCTCACAAAAAAAATAATTATCAGATAGTACCCCGACAATTTTTTTACTTTTGGAATCCAAAATTAAAAATTGTCTTATGGAAAATCAGAAAGAATTTACCGTTTCAGGAAACATTATCGATTTAAAAGCCAATCGGATTTTTCCGGGTATTGTAACTATCAAAGATGAAAAAATAGCTTCGATAAAACCCTCCCAAAATGTTGAAGATCAGTTTATCCTTCCGGGGTTAATCGATGCACACGTCCACATCGAAAGCAGCATGTTAATTCCTTCCGAGTTTGCGCGGCTGGCTTCGGTGCATGGCACAGTTGCCACCGTATCGGATCCCCACGAAATTGCCAATGTGCTCGGAATCGATGGTGTCCTTTTTATGATAAATAATGGTAAGAAGGTGCCTTTCAAGTTTTATTTTGGTGCCTCGCCCTGTGTGCCTGCCACCGGTTTTGAATCTTCGGGAGCCAATATCGGAGCCGCCGAGCTGGATATGCTGCTTAGCCAGTCCGAGATAAAATACATGGCCGAGATGATGAACTTCCCCGGCGTTTTGTTTAAGGATAAGGAAGTGATGGAAAAAATAGCTGTTGCCAAAAAGCACAACAAACCCATCGATGGCCATGCGCCCGGCCTGAAAGGTGAGGATGCCCGCAAATACATCGAGGCCGGCATTAGCACCGACCACGAGTGCTTTACCATGGAGGAGGCGTTGGACAAGATTAAGTACGGAATGAAAATTCAGATACGCGAAGGCAGCGCGGCCAAAAACTTTGATGCGCTGATAGGCTTGCTGGCTACCCACCCTGACAAAGTGCTTTTTTGCTCGGACGACAAGCATCCCAACGACCTGGTGGACGGACACATCAATCTGCTGGTAAAACGCGCCATTGCCCTGGGCTACGATCCGCTGCTGGTTTTGCGCACCTGCATTGTAAATCCTATCGAACATTACAAGCTGGATGTGGGATTGCTCCAGCCCGGGGATGATGCCGATTTTATTATCATCGATAATTTGAAGGATTTTAATATTATCGAAACCTACATTCGTGGTCAGCTCGTGGCTAAGGAAGGGAAAACTAATATTGAATCCGTCAAGGAATCGGAGCCAAATATTTTCAGAGCCGAAAAAATTGCACCCTCCGATATTCAAATTAAGGTAAGTTCGGATAAAATTAAGGTGATAAAAGCCCTGGATGGGGAATTGATTACCGAAAAGATGGAAGTAGAGCCTACCCTTGAAGATGGTAAAATAGTAAGTGATACTGGGCGCGATATTTTAAAAATTATCGTGATGAACCGTTACAAGCAAAGTGAGCCGGCCATCGGCTTTATCCATGGTTTTGGGATAAGACAAGGAGCCATCGCTTCGACGGTAGCCCACGACAGCCACAACATTATTGCACTAGGCACCAACGATGAGGATATTGTGGCAGCCGTAAACCACCTGATCGATGCACGGGGAGGAATTGCGATAATTAATGGCAGCGAAAACCACGTGATGCCACTTCCTGTGGCCGGACTGATGAGTGCTGGCGATGGTTACGCTACCGCCGCCGCCTACCAGAAAATGGATGCCCTGGCCAAAACCCTGGGAAGCAAACTCAAAGCACCCTTCATGACTTTGTCGTTTATGGCATTGTTGGTTATTCCCCACCTCAAGCTCAGCGATATGGGTTTGTTCGATGGCGAAAAATTTGCCTTTACCGAGTTGGCATGTTAAGCGAATAATTCTTAAATACCACATGCAAAGATACAATGGCGTAAGACGTTAGGCTAATTAAAATCAGAAAAGTATCTTTGTAAAATAAAAGAAAATAAATGGCATACGATTCGATAGATAAATTACAGAATGCGCTTGGAGAAAAGGTTTTTCATTATACTCAAGACAAGAAAAAGGCTGCTGGCAGGGCACTTGGAACAATGGTTGAAATCATTACGTATTATCTTCTCAAAACCTGGGGCTTTAATAACTCAACTACAATTGAGAGGGGTCTTGTGGAATATGGGAATGAAGATATCAGGCATAATGTGGAATATTCTTTACACCCAATAATCAAAGAACATGAAGTAACTGTTGACAATAATAAGAATTCTATTACAGCTACGAAAATTTTAAGAGCATTAGAAGAAAGTGTGGACATTTCCAAATTCCAAAAAAGGAATAACAACCTTCTCGATAAGCACAATATCCTTCGTAACGCATGCACTATTGGTGAATCCAAAGACTCCTTCCTACTTACCAGTTTTAAATCAATGGGTAAAGAAAAATATGAACTTTTCGTCTTTGAACAAATGCAAAAACCTTATGCGATAATTGAATGCAAAAGAGTTGGAGTTGAGGAAGGAAATAAAAAAGGGCCACAAACAATTGAGAAAGCAAAACAAGGAGCTTATGTTGCAAGAACAGCATCATCACTTCAAAAAATCAGAACAGACACTGGTGAAAAATATGGGCTTATTTATCGTTCAAACAACGAACCATACATAAAGCCTTATGTTGATTTGATGGAGGAAATAATTTATTCAGATGATTCCGAACTACTAAAAAAATTCATTTTGACTATAGGTGTCGTAAGTAATCATGGAAATTGGTTCACGGCAAAAAATCAAAATAAGGAATTAAAGGTTTTAGCTCATTCCTACGACTGGTTAATATTCTTAACTGACAATGGCTTGTCTCAATTTATTGATGAGTTAATTCTGAATCCAAAACCTGAATACATTAAAATTCAGGAAGCCTTTAAAAGCAGTTATACTGCTGATAAAAAGCGAAATGTTTTTACAAAAGTCAAAATGGATTTGGAGGCAGATGCGCTATTGCAGAAATATTTCTCTACAAAACTGCAAGAAATAGAAACATGGTTCAATATCATTACACCAATAGAAAAAAACATTACTGAATTAAAAAACGAACTTAAGGAGTTACGTTCAAAAAACTGGAAAGAAATATTATGAGTGCAGGTAGAACAGTAAATTCAAAAAGTCAAAGTTGGGGAACCCCCCCCAAATATGTAAATGTCATCAGGCGTTTCTTTGAAGGCTCAATTGCCTTAGACCCGTGCTCAAATGAATATTCAATAGTCCATGCGGAAACGAATTTCATGCTCCCCGAAAATGATGGACTAAAAGAAGATTGGAACTATCCAACTATATATATGAATCCCCCGTATGGAGCAGATAGAGAAAGAGGGACAACCATTAAGAACTGGTTAGCAAAATGTGCTTTAACACACCAAAATTTTGATTCAGAGATATTGGCCTTGGTGCCAGTTGCTACAAATACAGGCCATTGGAAACAGAGTGTTTTCGGGCAAGCCAAAGCTATATGCTTTCTTTATGATACGCGATTAAAATTTCTTGAAAATGGGTCGGGTGCCGGAAAGGGTGCTCCAATGGCATGTGCAATGATTTACTGGGGGCACCACTATGATAAATTCTATGACACCTTTATTGAATACGGTGCTGTTATTGATATCTCAAATCTTCAAAATTCAGAAATTGGAGCAACAAGAAAATATTTGAAATTTGAATTTGGCTAAACGCACGACTGGCCATATTGCCTTCATCAAAAAATAAATGCAGATTCTTACATATTTATTTAGCTGGAATATAATTTTTTCTATTTTTGTAAAAATATTCAAAACTTATGGCAAAGAAATTAGTACTCGATGTAGAAAAACTGGAAGCGGCAGCCAGCAAACTCCGCTCGATGGCGCATCCTATGCGCATTGCAATTATCGACCTGCTGCACGATCAGGAACTGAGTGTAACGCAAATCTATCAACGCCTGAACATAGAGCAAGCGGCGGCATCGCATCACTTGAACATTTTGAAAGGAAAGGGCGTGTTGTCCTCAAAACGCCGAGGCAAGAAGATTATGTACACACTCAAAAATCAGGCACTCTCCGAGATTATCGAATGCATCAACCGATGCAACGATGCTTCCTAAGAAGGAGTTTTAACGGATTTCCGGGTTTCCGTTAAGGACGTTAAAGTCATTAACGTCCTTAACGAAAGCTGCGCAATACGCATCGCCCAATTCTCGCAACTAGCCTCCTAAGGCAGCACCCACTGCTCCTCCACATCCCAGTTAGCTCTTATCTCTACTTCTCCACGGAAATAGTACACCTTTTCGGGCTGACGCATATCCACATAAATGCCGGTGTCCCACCGTTTGTTGCGCCATTTATCCTGAATAACCTTTAGCAAATACTTGCCTGGTTTCAGATATTCTAACTTTAGTTTTTCTGATTCTGTAAGATAAAAAGTGTCCAGCACACGCTCCTTAGCATCCATCAGTTGAACAATATAGGGATGTTCACCGATTTCAATATCCAAAACCAAAACCCCATAATCCCTGATTTCAGCAGTTTTTAGTTTGGCCTGCAGCGAGTCGTTGGTAAGGCCGTAAATAGTATAGAAGGCAGAATCTGGGAAGATGAACTCGTAGCTGGTAGCTTCGGTCATTTCGTAATCGAGGGTAAAGCGTGTGGCAAGGCTGTCGGCAAGCACAAAAGGAGCCCCCATCAAAGTATCCTCGCCGGCAATAAAGGTGGTAGTAGAAAAGTCCCATCGCTCCAGCGGATTTTCCATAATCAGTTGAAAGGGTTTGCCCAAATCGATGGTGCGGCTGCGGGCATTGGTTTTAATCTGCATCCGCTCGACATTTTCTTCGTCTTTCTTCTTACGCCCCTTGCGCTTTTCGTATTTTTTGCGCTCGCTGCCAAAGGCAATCAGCACGGTATCGTAAATCGAATCGCCATCGGCCACCGCTATTTGCAAGCTGTCGAGGCTCATATCTTTTAACCACACCGAAAGCGTATCTCTGCCGGAACTGAGGCGGTCAATTTTCCAGTCGCTGCCCATATCTTTATTTATCACCCAATACCTGGGGTCTTGGGCAGGAAATTGATACAGCAGTGTGAATTTGGGAGGATAAAAAACCTCGGTTCCCAAAAAACGTTGCACGGTATCGATTTGCTGAAACATAAAAAGCTGGTAGTACTTATCGTAGATGTCCTCGATTTGGATCGAATCCGCGCTAATTATTGCAGTGTCCTGAATTCGTTCACCGTCTTTCACAAGAAGCGTATCTGTAATTATTGTATCGGCAACAGGCAGTGAAAAAACCTCGGGACGGATTAGGGTATCCAAAAAGGCAATTTCTTCGTTGGGCAGATCGAATAGGTAGTTGTTGTTTACATCGCTAAGGGCAAAAAGCTGGTATGCACGGTCGCTAAGGTTGCGAAGCTGGAAGTATCCATGCTCATCGGTGCGGGCTACATAGAGCGGTCGGCTTAGCATAGGTATCGAATCCTGCGGGATGGTATCGATGGCCGGAGGGAAGAGCATGACAAAAACATCGGCGCGGGGCTGCAAATCGAAGGCATTCACCACTTCGCCCCCAATGGCCAACGAGTCGATGTGGTCGCCGGTTGAAAAAGCATAGAGGTAATTGCTAAGCGGATTATCAGCGGTGATGTCCACAATGGCATTGCCAAAGAAAATAGTGTAGGTAGTATTGGGAAATAATTCTTCCTCGAAGTCGATCATCAGCGTTTTGCCACGCATCTTGTACTCGGGTTTGGTGGCAAAGGGTGGCGAAATCAAAACCTGCTGATTGGGATTTTTTAGTTTTACAAATTCATCAAAGGTGACCGAAATCCGTTTCTTGTCGAAAAAAATTGAATTGTTGAGCGGAACACTCGATACTACCTGCGGCGGATCTTCGTCCTTCGAGCCACCGCCCGGCGAAACCGGATTTGCACATTGATACAAAAACCAGCTTGCTATCAGCCATAAGGCAAATATTCGTATTTTTTTTAATTGTTTCAAATTTTAATATTTGATGCAAAAATGCGAAAAATAGTTAAGCCCTGTTTTGATTACTTCTAATTGCTGAGTATTTTTTAATCAAAATCAACTACTTTTGAGCTTTATTTATTACGGGATTTACTATGAAAATCAAAACTTTATTTTATCTGCTAATGCTGCTTTTGCCTGTTTCGGCATCGAGTCAGTTTGCGCCTTTGGAAGATCATACCCATGAAATTGCCGAAATGGAAAGCCACCGTTATCAAAATTATAAACCTGCCGAGGCTACGAGAACCGGGGGTGATATCGATATGGTTTACACGCGGTTTTATTGGGAAATCGATCCTGCGATTTGGTTCATCCGTGGTGAGGTAAGCCACTATTTCAAAGCCCTTGTTCCCGGTGTATCCTCCATAAATCTGGAGTTGAATGCTACGATGACGATTGATTCCATCCTTTATGGCGGGGAGCTTTTATCGCATAGTTATTATTCCGACTTTCAATTTTCGATCCTTCTACCCAACAGCCTGGAGCAGGGCGTTTTGGATTCTGTACAAATATTTTATCATGGCGTACCGGAGCAGGGCAACGGCTTTGGCTCGTTCGGTCAGGCCGAACATGAAGGCGTACCGATTGTCTGGACACTTTCCGAACCCTATGGAGCCAAAGACTGGTGGCCCGGCAAAAATGATTTGAACGATAAGATCGATTCGATCGATGTAATAGTAAAAAGTCCTGCTGCTTATCGCGCGGCCAGCCACGGCTTGCTTGTTTCGGAGTTTGTGGAGGGCGATTACCGTATTTCGCACTGGCGGCATCGGTATCCCATCGTTAGCTACCTCGTGGCGGTGGCGGTAACTAACTATGCCGTCTTTACACAATATGCCATCGTTGATGGCGATTCGATGCCCATCGTTAACTATGTTTATCCCGAGGACTCGGCTCAGGCCGTCAGCCATTCAGAAAATACTGCCCAAATAATCCACATTTTCGATTCTCTGTTTGGAAACTATCCCTTTGCTGCCGAAAAATATGGCCATGCCCAGTTTTCGCAAGGCGGAGGTATGGAGCATCAAACCATGAGTTTTATGCAGGGATTTGGCCACGACCTGCGGGCGCACGAGCTGGCTCACTCCTGGTTTGGCAACAAGATAACCCTGGCCACCTGGCACGACATCTTTCTCAACGAGGGTTTTGCCACCTACGCTACCGGCCTTACCTTCGAGCAGATGTACGATGGCTATTACTGGAATATTTGGAAACACAATACGCGCATGGCTGCCACCGATGGCCCCGCAGGCTCGGTGTATGTGGAAGATACCACCGACATAAGTCGTATTTTTAGTGGTCGGCTTTCGTATCACAAGGGAGCCTACCTTTTGCACATGTTGCGATGGCGCATGGGCGATGCGGCATTTTTTGATGCCGTCCGCAATTACGTCAGCGATCCCATGCTGGCCTATCGATTTGCCACCCTCAACGATTTAATTGCTCATCTGGAAACTGCTGCTGATACCACTCTGGGCGAGTTTTTTGCCGACTGGTATTATGGCGAGGGCTATCCCATCTTTGGCATCGAGGTAGAGCAAATGCAGACCGATGGCAAAATCCATATTACCATTAATCAGGAGCAGACGCATCCATCGGTAAAATATTTTGAGATGCTGGTACCTATTACCATTTATGGCCAGGGCAGCGAGCAGACTTATCTTTGCGATAATTCTTTTTCGGGTCAGGAATATATTTTTGATGCTCCTGGTTTTACGCTCGATTCGGCGCACTTCGACAACGACCAATGGCTTCTGGCGCGTTTGGATACTATCATTTTGGGTGTGGATGATAAGCAAACCAGGGCTATTAGTGTTCACCCTAATCCGGCAAGTACGCACATTGCATTTTTTATTCCCGACCAGCATATTAACAAGGTGCGGATTTATTCGTATTCAGGAATTTTAGTTTTTGAAAATAAAACAGAACTCATCAACGAAAAAATGGAAATCAACATCAATAAATTTTCAAAAGGGCTTTACATCCTACGAGCCGAAACCGAGAGCGGGAATTTTCAGGGAAAGTTTGTGAAACAATAAAAAAAAGGTATCGCAAAGTGCGATACCTTTTTTCAACTTCTTTTGTAGCCAGTTTTAAAACCCAGTCATAGCATGGCTTTGAGCCATACTATGACTAATCCTTATTCTTTGTACTTTTGGTATAGGGTCGGCGGCGTTTTTGGTAGCGCGGGTTGGGATTGCCTTTTCCCCAACTGTTGATGCGCTGAGCCGGGGGCTTATTGTGGGGCAATGCCTCGTGAGTCGGAGCAGCATCGTCCTCGCCATCGTCACCCACAAAAGGATGGTCTTCGATTACCGGAATACGTTCGCCAATCAATTTCTGTATATCTCGCAGATAGGGTTTTTCTTCGGCATCGCAAAAGGAAATTGCGAGACCGCCGGCATTGGCTCTGCCGGTTCGCCCGATGCGATGCACATACGTTTCGGGGATATTGGGCAAATCGTAATTTACCACCAGTGCCAAATCATCGATGTCGATACCCCGCGCGGCAATGTCGGTTGCAATCAGCACATTGGTAATGCCTGACTTAAAATTGCCCAAGGCAAGCTGGCGCGCTCCCTGCGACTTATTTCCATGAATGGCAGCAGCATCAATATCAGCTTTGCCAAGTATTTTCACAATCTTGTTGGCTCCGTGCTTGGTACGCGAAAACACGAGCGCAGAACCGGTAAACTCGGTCTTTAACAAATGGGTAAGCAACTTTGGTTTTTGCTTTTTACCCACAAAATACACCGATTGTTCCACCTTTTCGGCAGTCGTTTGCTCGGGTGTTACGCTTATCTTTTGGGGATTGCTATCCAGAATTTTCTGCGACAGGCGCACAATATCCGGGGGCATGGTGGCCGAGAAAAACAAGGATTGGCGTTTTGCGGGCAACTTGGCAATAATCTTACGGATGTCGTGGATAAAACCCATGTCGAGCATACGGTCGGCCTCGTCCAGCACAAAATATTCTACGTCTTTCAGGCGCACAAAGCCCTGGTCGATCAAGTCGAGAAGCCGCCCCGGGGTAGCCACCAGAATATCGATGCCCTTGCGCAGCGCATCGGTTTGCGCGCCTTGCTTTACGCCGCCAAAAATTACGGTGTTGCGGATACCGGTATATTGCCCGTACACCTTAAAACTATCAGCAATTTGTATGGCCAGCTCACGGGTTGGCGTAACCACCAGTGCTTTGATGTTACGTGCGGTATTATTTTGCTGCCTGTCCTGATATAAATGTTGCAGGATGGGCACGGCAAAGGCCGCAGTTTTTCCGGTGCCTGTTTGGGCACAGCCCAGGAGGTCTTTCCTCTTGAGCAATATGGGGATGGCTTGTTCCTGTATGGGAGTAGGCTCTGTGTAACCTTCGGCTTTAAGGGCTTTAAGTATGGGTAGGATAATTCCTAATTCTTCGAATAACATATAATGGTTTATAAAATCGGCAAAGGTAGTTTTATTAATTTAGAAACGATCTGGACTTGAGTGAGTCTGTTGTTGTAGATTATTATGGGATGTGAGACTATTGAATATAATAATTTAAAAAAAAGAAAACAGCAGTTCTTTATTCAGCTCCCATATTTTTTAGAATTTTTTTAGCAAGATGTTCTTTTACGTCTGTATGCCTTGGAACAGCTTCAATAATTCCGGATTTTGGATTAATCCAAAGTGAATGACTGGCCCCTTCCCTTTTTAAGTAACACCCGGCCATTCGTAGCTTTTTTTCAAGTAGATTTCTTTTCATTCAACAGCGATAGTTTCAATAATTGCATTATCAGCTAAACCCCTGCTGTAATCCTCCAATTTGTCTTCAAGGATTAATTTAATTGCTTCCTTAAGATTCTCCCTGGTTTCATCTACAGTTTCCCCTTGTCCATTAGCTCCTGATATTTCAGGACACCAAGCCCAATAACCGCCTTCCGGGGCTTCTTCAATTATTGCTGTGAATTCTCTTTTCATTCATTATTAGTTTGTGATTACAAAAATAAAAACAATTATTGTGTATTAATGTTGCGCTTGATATTCTTGTAAGTTTTAATATTGTTGTAATGAAGTTTAAAATGATTCGTTTAATCAATCAAACTAAATTAGTATTTTGAAACTTATCGCTATATCCGACCTAAGCCGAACCTACCGAAAAGGTAAAATCGACATCCCTGCCCTGCACAACATTGATCTTGAAATTAAAGAAGGACAATTCGTTTCCATCGTTGGGAAATCAGGTTCGGGCAAATCAACATTGCTCAATCTAATTGGCGGACTGGATCGCGCTACCGAAGGGAAAATCTTATTCGACGGTAAAGACCTGCGCCAGATGAGCCGCTCCGATCTTGCCCAACATCGCAAGAAATCCGTGGGTATGATTTTCCAGTCCTTCAACCTGATCCAAAGTCGCAATGCTCTCGAAAATGTGGATCTGGCACTGACCTTTGGCGGAGTTCCGCGCAGCAAGCGCAAAGCCATCGCCACCAGTCTGCTACAAAAAGTTGGACTGGCCGACAGAATTTCTCATCTGCCCGATGAACTTTCGGGCGGCGAAACCCAGCGCGTAGCCATTGCCCGTGCCCTGGCCAACAATCCCAAAGTATTGCTTGCCGACGAACCCACCGGAAACCTGGACAGCGAAACATCCCGGGAGATTATGGATCTGCTCTTCGATCTTAACAAAAATCAAAATATCACGATTATCATGGTTAGCCATGACCAGGAAACGGCTCAAGAGGTTTCGGATCTGGTGGTAAAACTGAAAGATGGTCGCATTAGCGAAGTACTAAAAAGGGAGGAAACACGATGAATATAAGCGACATGATTTTGCTGGCCTTTGCCAACCTGCGCCGCACCAAATTGCGCACCTTCCTTACCACACTTGGAGTAATTATCGGAATTGCCGCATTGACCTCGATGGTGTCGTTTGGCACCGGGATGCAGAAAAATATTACCGATGCCTTCGCGGCCAACGACTTGTTTACCAGCATAACTGTTACACCAAAAGATATTAAGCTCGAAGATATTGCTTCGGGCAATGTTGCCGAAATGGCAAACGCTTTAAAACAGGAAAGCATTCCGCTTACCGATTCGCTTTTGCAGGAAATCAAAAATATTCCTGGCGTTAAGATCGCCTATCCCAACCTGGAATTCCCGGCAAGAGTTGCTCTCATGAACGATTCCGCAACTACCAAGGTTCAGGCCATGCCCTCCGCGATGGGAGCGTTTAAGCCCTTTGATGATTTACTGGCCGGTAGTTTTTTTACCAGCGACACCGCCCGGCAGATCATCCTCAGGGAGGAGTTTCTCCAAAAGCTAAAAATACGATTGCTTGATGATGAAAAGGACGTGCAGCTTTCGAAAGAAGATTCGGCACGTGGCTTTAAACTCGTTCATCCCGATTCGCTGATCAACAAAACTTTAAAACTTGTATCGCTGTCGCTGAATGCTTCTAAAATCCCGGGAGCGGTCGTTGGCATGATGCGTAACCAGCCGGATATGCCTTTTGACGAAACTGTGAGCGAATTTGAAATTGCAGGAATAACCAAGCGCACAGGCGAATTTGGCCGCAGTGCCTTTGGCGGAGGTGTACTTATCCCGATAGGAACGGCGCAAAAAATCCCGCAACTGAGTTTTTCGAGTGTCTGGGATTTGCTGGGTAGCAAGAAAAACGCCGGCACTTATGGTTCCATACAAGTGCGTGTGGAAAATATGCAGCAAATCGACCCGGTGGCGGAGCACTTGCGCACGATGAACGTGGGCGTGTTTTCTATCGTGGATCAGTTGGATGAGATCAAAAGAGTTTTTCTGATTATGAATTCTCTGCTTGGAGCCGTTGGGGCTATTGCTCTTATCGTGGCCGGCCTGGGCATCATCAACACCATGGTGATGTCGATACTGGAGCGACAGCGCGAGATTGGCATTATGAAAGCCATCGGCGGCAGCGAAAAAGAAATACGTATGATATTTTTTACAGAGGTTGGTGTGATTGGCCTGGTGGGTGCTTTCTTCGGCCTTATACTCGGCTGGCTTGTAACGCGCGTGGCCACCCTGGTAGTCAACACACAAATATTACCTGATGGGATGGAGCCGGTCAATCTGTTTTATTTCCCGGCCTGGCTTATCCTGGGAGCCATCGCCTTTTCGATTATCATCAGCCTTGCTGCCGGCCTTTATCCCGCTGCCCGCGCCGCCCGCATCGACCCGGTGCGGGCACTCAGGCATGATTAGAAATTATTGAAAGATTAGTACAAGAAACCAAACAGCCATAAAGGAATAGTTCGGTTTGAACCCAGCTCGATATCATCCAAAGCCAGGAAAGAATGATCAACGCCGGATAATTGTTTAAACGATTTGTTCTTTCCGCCAATTTCAAATGTAACTTTCCCATCGATAATAAAATCGCCGGATTTGGGAATTTCCATAGGTTTTATTTTTATTATCTTTGCCAATAAAATTTTATTCATTTTATGAAATTATTACTGGAAATACAGGATCAAAAAGCTCCATTTATTTTGGAGCTTTTGAAAAACTTCAAATATGTGAAGGCCAAACCGCTTACCCCTTACTATGCGAACGTATTGGAAGAATTAAAAGAAGCTGTTGAAAACATGAACTTAGTTAGCGAAGGAAAGTTGGCTCCACGCCCGGTGGAAGATGTTCTCGATGAGCTATAATGTTTACACCATACCACCATTTGACAAACAAGTCAAACGTTTGTCGAAAAAATTCCCGTCCTTCAAAAAGGATTTTTCTAATTTCTTACTGATACTAAAAGAAAACCCAGAAAAAGGAATACCCTTGGGGAACAATTGTTATAAAATCAGGATCACTATTGCCAGCAAAGGGAAAGGGAAATCGGGAGGTGCAAGAATTATTACCCATTTAAAAATGACTCGATCTGCTGTTTACCTGCTTTCGATCTACGATAAATCAGAGCAGGAGGACATTCCCGAAAACTATATCATTGATTTATTGAAATACATTTCATAACTGCCAAGTAATATTCCATACATTTTACCAACGGTTTAATTAAATAAAATTGCAGTTCATAGACTGCAAAAATTTAAATTAATGCCATTTGCAAACTGCAGTTCTACAAGCTCCAGTTCGACAAGCTCACTGGCCAACTGGCCGTTCAGGACTGAATACTGTGGACTGCAGTTCGACAAGCTCACTGGCCGCTTTAGGCTGAGAACTATCTGCTAAACCCGGAACTTTGCCTGCATCCACCGTCGGAGCAAAACGTCGTAAACCCGGTAATTCTTTTCGCCGTTTTCGCCGCTGTCCTTGTAAATCATTTCTTTGGTTTCCAAGGCATTTAACGAGCGCAGTATGGTTGCCGAACTACCCAGTTGATGCTTGTTGATAAAATCGGATGCTGTTGGCGAACTTACAACATCTTCGATGCCTATGGCCTTTAACAAATTCCATTGAGGTTTGGTAAGCAATTCGCGATATTGAAAAAACACAATTTCCTGCTCTCGCAAAATCTTTACAATAGTATTATTTATATCCAGCTCTGATATTTGCTTTCCGCAATTCGCGAACAAACGGTTGCACAAAAGCTGAACATAGTAGGTGTGTCCCGATGCCCAGTCCCAAATCGTCCCGGCCAGGTCAAGTGGCATTTTGCGCTTATATCTTTCAAATTGATAAACAATAAATTGCTGATAGGTTTCGCGCTGGATACTCCCAAAATGTAAAATTTGGCTACTCCGATAAAATGGTCTTCCGGGGTCAGCAAAAAGTTTGGTAATTAAATGACGCTGGCTGCCCGAAAATATAAATACAATATTGGGCAGGGTTTGTATTACCGAACGCAGCCAGGCATCCATGTTTGGCTTTGGATATTCAAGTATCTGCTGAAACTCATCGATGGCAATCACCACTTTAACTTCAAGCCCGTTGAGAAAACTCAAGAGCGCGTGGATGTCTTTTTCCGCCTTTGTTTCCGATCCGGTAATACTTACCTGGGGATTTCCGGTAAGCGCATCGAAACTGATTACTGGTCTTAGCGATTTTATAAAATTCCACAATTTTTTTCCAAGCGAAGATTTTTGGGGTGCCGTATTGATGATTGCCGTGGATAAGGTATTTACAAAATCCAGCTTGTCGTTTGTGGCCAAAATATCGGCATAAATGGTCAAAACCTCATCCTTTAACAACTCAAAAGTATGAAATATCAGCCCTGTTTTGCCCATTCTTCTAACGGCAGTAAGCGTGGTAGAATTTCCGCTATTGATATTTGAGATGATGGATTTACATTCTAACTCCCTGTTGCAAAAGGTTTCTCCGCCTAAATAGTGCGTTGTTGGAAATGGATTATTACTCATAGCCTGCAAAGATAAGTAACAAAACGTAACTTACAAATTGTAACTTACAATTTGTAAGTTATAAATTGTTAAATATGCAGTAGGTGTTGTAGTGGATGAAATTTCAGCGATTTGCTTTTTTAAAAAAACTTAGCTTGTACGGTTAAAAAATATATTTTTGCACGTATCAATATTGAATTATGGACACAAAACTCACATTAAAACTGGACAAGTTTGTCATTGAACAAGCAAAGCAATACGCTTCATCACAACAAAAAAGTTTGTCAAAAATTATTGAGTCTTATCTCAAATCACTAATCATACGGGACGCAAATAAGGATGAATCAGATATTGAAATTTCTCCTTTCGTTAAAAGTATGTCTGTTGGCATAAAAATTCCTGCCGATCTGGATTATAAATCTGATAGGCTGCAACACCTCGAAGAAAAACATAAATAAATATGAAGGTATTTTTAGATACAAATGTGATGTTTGATTTGTTGGGCGAGCGCGATCCGTTTTATACTTCTGCTGCAAAGATTGCAAGCCTTGCTGATGAAAGAAAATTAAAGATAATAGTATCAGCCTTGTCTTATGCTACAATAAGTTATTTTCTGACAAAATATTATGGCCTGGAAAAAACGAAGGACAAATTAAGAAAATTCAAAATATTATCCGAAATATGTGAACTTGATGGACTAATAATAGAGAAGGGGCTAAATTCAGATTTCTCTGATCTTGAGGATTCATTACAGTATTATAGTGCTTTAAGAGCAGGATGTGAAATAATCATTACGAGAAATGTTAAGGATTTTAAAAAATCTGAAAAACCGGTGATGACACCGGATGAATTTTTGAATAGCATCCGGAACTAAATTTTAAATCATACCACAATAATACTTTAAAGGCTATGGTCTCTCTCGATGATATCGACCATTGTTATTATTTATCTAATTTAGCGGCTCAATTTTTTAATTCAAATTTAATAACTGCATTTTACTACAAAACTCACCAACAGATGAAACAGAAATTTTTATTCTCTCTCGTAATTAGCCTGATTTTGGGCATTTCCTTCCTTCAGGCGCAAAGCACTCAACAAACTACACAGCAAGTCACCGCAGTGGATTATTCCGAAAACCCCCATTGGGTGGATATGATGCAGGATGTGTCGGTCAACTTTTATGAAGTACAAAAAGCCTTCACCACCTACTTTGATGGCAAACCTACGGGCAAGGGCAGCGGCTGGAAACAGTTTAAACGCTGGGAGCATTTTATGCAGCCTCGCGTTTTCCCAACAGGCCAGCGCCTCGACCATGCAAGTGTTTGGAACGAAACCATGCAATACCGCAAGAGCAATCCTAAAAAAGATAATGCGCCCAAAGCCAATTGGACAACACTGGGACCAGATACCTGGAAAAATATTACCGGACACTGGAATCCGGGCATTGGCCGAATCAATGTTATCGCCCTCGACCCCTTCGATTCGATGACCGTTTACGTGGGTGCGCCATCCGGCGGTTTGTGGAAAACCACCGATGAGGGCGAAAACTGGGAAGTGCTTACCGATGATCTGCCTGTTATGGGCGTTTCGGCCATTGCCATCCATCCTGTGGATACTGATATTATTTATATCGGCACCGGCGACAAGGATGCCAACGACAACTACAGTATCGGCGTGCTGAAATCGATGGACGGCGGTTACACCTGGGAGCTGACCGGACTGGACTGGAGCATTGGGCAAAACCGAACCATTTCCAAATTGATTATCAACCCCGAAAATCCGGATATTCTTTTTGCCGCCACCACCAATGGCGTTTACAAAACTATCGATGCCGGTGATAGCTGGTACAATGTGCAGGGTGGCGACATCGATGACATGGAATTCAAACCCGGCGACCCCGACATTGTGTATGCTTGTACCCAAAAATTTTACAAATCGACCAACGGTGGCGAGAGCTTCACACAAGTTACCGGCTTACCCACTTCGAGCCGGGCACAGATTGCCGTGAGCGATGCCAATCCGAATTATGTATATTTTTTCTCGTACCAAAGTGGCATTTACCGCTCCGAAAACAGCGGCAATACTTTTAGCCAACGCTCTACCGAGCCTAATCAAGGCAGCCAGGGCTGGTACGATCTGGCTTTTGCCGTTTCGCACACCAATGCCGAAGAAGTGCATCTGGGTGAAATTAATACCTGGCGATCGATGAACGGTGGACAAAACTGGACCAAAACCACCGACTGGCAGTGGGGCAATAGCCTTGGCTACACCCACTGCGATATTCACGAAATGGTGTTTTACGGCGGAACGCTTTACGTGGGCAGCGATGGCTTGGTGAGCAAATCGACCGACCACGGAAATACCTGGATCAATTTTACCGAGGGCATCTCCATACGACAGTTTTACCGGATTGCCGGTAGCAAGACTAATCCTTACAAACTGATGGGCGGAAGCCAGGATAATGGCACAAGCGTTTATACCAACGATCACTGGCACGAGTGGCTGGGAGCGGATGGCATGGAATGCGCCGTCGATCACACCAACGAAAATATTGTGTATGGCACCTCGCAAAACGGCACTTTTTATAAATCGACCAACGGTGGCAATTTCGGTAGCGTCAACGTAAACCAGCCTGGCGGCGGTTCGTGGGTTACGCCCTTTGTGATGCACCCCCAGGATCCTCAAATCCTGTATGTGGGACTGCAAAATGTGCGCAAAACTACTAACGGCATGAATAGCTGGACAACGATTTCGAGCCTGGGCAGTGGCTACATCAAAAATATGTATATCGCCGAATCCAATCCTGATTTTTTGTATGTATCAAAGGATGAAACCTTGTATCGCACTATGGATGGCGGCAATACCTGGGATAATATTAGCAGTGGACTGCCCAATCTTTTTATCACCTACATCGCTGTTCATCCACTCGATCCGGAAATTGTAGCGGTAAGCCTTTCGGGATTCTCCAATAATCAAAAGGTATTTATCTCTTATGATGCTGGCGAAAGCTGGGAAAATTTCTCTGACATGCTCCCCAACCTGCCGGCCAACTGTGTGATTTTTCACAAAGACGAAAACATGGGCATGTATGTAGGTATGGATGTGGGTATTTTTTATCGCGACAATTCGATGGATGCCTGGGAATCGTTTTACGAGGGGCTGCCCAATGTAATTGTTAATGAGTTGGAGATTCATTACGAAGCTGGTAAAATTCGTGCGGGTACTTATGGCCGTGGCCTTTGGGAAGCCGATTTGCATCCTGTGGTTCCCGTAGATCTTAGTACCACCTTTGCTGTGAAGGCCGGTGATGATGATTTGATCGAATTTGGCGAAACGGTTTTTCTCGATGTGCAGCTCAAAAATAATATGGATGTGGCTGCAGAAGATATTAATATGAGTATTTCTTTTCCATCGGAATACATAACCATGCTCGATAGTATCCAGGCTTTTGGAACTATCGCCGCCGGCGACAGCCTGCTTATCGAAGATGCGTTTTCGTTTGCCGTCTCAAGCGATGTACCCGACGATTATCCAATAATACTTATTACCAGCATCGCCTCCGATTTGGATGTGTGGGATGGCCAGATTAAACTCAACGCTTATTCCCCCATCGTGGCTCCCGGAAATATTGTAATCGATGACGGCGGCAATGGCATTCTCGATCCCGGCGAAACTGCGGAGGTGCTCATTACCGTGAATAATGTCGGCGGCACTTCTGCAGAATCCATCCTCTTGGATATTTCTACCATCAATCCTTTTGTAAGTATTAGCAATAATTCGTTTACCCTCGATATGCTGGAAGCCGGCGGCAGCGCCGAAATTGCCTTTGAGCTTGTTGTTGACGAAAGCGTTCCCACAGGTCATGTTATTCATTTTGATTTGGATATTTCAGCCAATGGCGGCTATCTTAATCCAACAAATTTTGGCCTCACCATTGGGACTATTTTTGAAGATTTTGAAAGTGGTGATTTCTCCAATTACTCCTGGGAATTTGATGGCAATGCCAATTGGATAATTGATGGTAGCAATGCACAAGAAGGAATTTATAGTGCTCGCTCGGGAAATGTCTCTGATAACGAGAGTAGCGTTTTGCTGCTCGAAATGGAAGTACTCTCGGAAGGTGAGATCAGTTTTTACAAAAAAGTATCCTCCGAAAACGACCCCGATGGAGCCAGCTACGATTATATGGCTTTTTATATTGATGATGATGAGCAAAGCCGCTGGGACGGCGAAATAGGCTGGAGCCAGCAAAGCTATGCTGTGGGTGCTGGCATGCATACTTTTAAATGGATTTACTCGAAAGATCCTGCCGTGAGCAGTGGCGACGATTGTGCCTGGGTAGATTATATTGTGTTGCCTCCCGTGGACAACGGACTTCCTTTTTTGTTTATCAATCAGGAGATTATCGAAACTACGATGGCACCCAATCAAAACCTGACAGATACGCTCGTTATCGCCAACATTGGCGGGGGCAACCTGGACTTTACGATCGAGATAAATAATCCGGTGGATTGGCTTAATTTTAACCCCACTAATGGCAGCTTGAATGGTGGCGAATTGGCCGAAGTCGAACTGACCTTTAATACTGCCGATATGGGAGCGGGCACCTACTATTGTGCCATTTTGGTAACAGACAACTTGAACGGTGAGACTGAAATTCCGGTTACGCTTGTGGTTGATCCTTCTATTGGCTTTCCCGAAATAAATACGCAGAGCAGCCCGGTTTCGGTTTATCCCAATCCTTTTACCAACGAAACCAATATTTCATTTTACCTGAAGGAAAGTTCCAAGGTAACTTTGGAAATTTACAATACAAATGGCGAAAAGGTAGCAAGCCTGATCAATCATCAGGAAAAAGCCCGTGGCCTGCACCGGATAAGCTGGGATGGCAAAGATGACAAAGGAGCTAAACTTGCGGAAGGTTTGTATTTTTACCGCTTGAATGCCGGAGAGGAGTTTAGCGGCAGGATTTTACTGAATCGATAATTAGGGCTTGCTGAAAAACTCAGAATTTTAATATTTCGGTGCTCTGCACCTCTGGAACATCCTTTGAACTCTAATGTTACAAATATTGCGCGGCTCTGCCGCTTTTAAGTGACTTATGGTTGAATAAAAAGAAACTTACAAGGTGCGGCGCACCGACATATTTGTAATAAATAGTAGGTGTGTAGCATGAAGGTGCGGAGTAACGAAATATTAAATGCAAGGGTTTGGTTTATTATTATCACATCAGATATCGCTTAGTGAACCTTTGAGCCTTGGAGCCTTGGTGGCAAAGCAATTGTGGCAGCCACTAAGACACCAAGACTCAAAGAAACACAAAGAAAAAATGAATAGGTCAAAAAAATCAAAAATAGGCGCAAATGAGTAAAATATTAGTTAGCGGCGGAACCGGATACATTGGTTCGCACACCGTGGTGGAATTGCAGGAGCAAGGCCACGAGGTTATCATCGTTGATAATTTATCCAATTCGCAATTGGATGTCCTGGAAAATATCATCGCGATTAGCGGCATAAAACCGGCCTTTGAAAAATTCGATTTGTATGACCGCGAAAAAACGCTGGACTTTTTCAAAAGGAACAGCGACATTGATGCCGTGATACATTTTGCCGCCTACAAGGCTGTTGGCGAATCGGTGGAAAAACCGCTGATGTATTATCACAACAATATTTTTTCGCTGGTAAATATCCTCGATGGCATGACGGAAAACAAGATCGACACCCTGGTATTTTCGTCATCATGCACGGTTTATGGCCAGCCCGACGAACTTCCGGTGAGCGAAAACGCGCCCATCAAAAAGGCCATGTCGCCTTATGGAAATACCAAGCAAATATCCGAAGATATCATCACCGACACGGTGCATGCTTCGGCTGTCAAAGCCATCATGCTGCGCTACTTCAATCCAATTGGTGCCCACGAAAGTGCGAAAATTGGCGAGTTGCCCTTGGGCGTTCCCAATAATCTGGTGCCCTTCATTACGCAAACGGCCATCGGCATTCGCCCCCAGCTTAGGGTTTTTGGCGATGATTATCCAACGCCCGATGGCACGCCCATCCGCGATTACATCCACGTAGTTGACCTGGCAAAGGCTCACGTGATTGCCGTTGACCGGATGCTGAAAAATAAGAATAAGCAAGCCCTCGAAGTTTTCAACCTCGGAACCGGAAACGGCTACTCCGTGCTGGAAGTAATACAAAGCTTTGAAAAGGTGAGTGGCGAAAAGCTGAACTACGAAATCGTCGATCGTCGTCCCGGCGATGTTACCGAGGTGTGGGCCGACACCCGCCTGGCCAACGATGAGCTGGGATGGAAGGCCGCCAAAGGTATTGATGAGATGAACCGCTCGGCGTGGAAATGGGAAAAGGCTTTGGCCGCACGCAAAACGAACAAATAATCATTAGTCAAAATAAAATTATAGCTATGAAAACATTTGAAAAAACCATCATGGTAACCGGAGGAGCCGGCTTTATCGGCTCCAATCTTATTCGCTTTTTTATTAAGAAATATCCCAATTATAAAATTGTAAATGTGGACAAGCTCACCTACGCCGGAAACCTCGAAAACCTGAAAGAGATCCAAAACGAAGACAACTACGTTTTTGAGAAAGCCGATATTGTGGATGACACACAGATGCAAAAGCTCTTTGAGAAATATGCCTTTGATGCGGTGATACATTTGGCTGCCGAATCGCATGTGGATCGTTCCATTTCTAATCCCATGGAATTTATCTATACCAATATTGTGGGCACGGCCAACTTGTTGAATGCCGCACGTTTTCACTGGAAAGATAATTTCGAGGACAAACTTTTTTATCATGTTTCTACTGACGAGGTCTATGGCTCGCTGGGCGAAACTGGCTTTTTTTACGAAGACACCGCCTACGATCCTCGCAGCCCTTACAGTGCCTCCAAGGCCAGCTCCGACCACCTGGTGCGGGCTTATCACCATACCTTTGGCCTGCCGGTAAAAATCTCCAACTGCTCCAACAACTATGGTGCTTATCAGTTTCCCGAAAAGCTGATCCCGCTTTTTATCCACAACATCAAAAACAACAAGCCCCTGCCGGTGTATGGCAAGGGCGAAAATGTGCGCGACTGGCTGTGGGTTGACGACCACGCTTCGGCCATCGATGTTATTTTTCATCAGGGGAAAATGGGCGAAACCTATAATATTGGCGGACACAACGAATGGACTAACATCGACCTGATAAAACTGCTTTGCAAGATAATGGACGAAAAGCTGGGACGCGAAACCGGTACCTCGGTAAAACTAATTAGCTATGTAAAAGACCGCGCCGGGCACGACCTGCGCTATGCCATCGACTCATCCAAACTGCAAAAAGATTTGGGGTGGAAACCCTCACTACAATTTGAGGAAGGCCTGCGCAAAACCGTGGATTGGTACTTGAAAAACAGCGAATGGCTTGACAGCGTAACCTCGGGCGACTACCAAAAGTACTACCTGGAGCAGTACGAGAAAAGGTAGAACTGCAGGAACAGATAATTACTTGTAGGGCTAAAGCCCAAAATGCTTCTTATCATGCCTTTATTCCCACAGGCTAAAGCCTGCGGCAATTCAAAGGTTTTCCTGAAGAAAAGTTTTTTCGGTTCTTTTTTATCAAGGAAAAAGAACAAATTATAAACACGCTTAAAGTTACTTGTTTTTTAATCAAATTGTGAAGAGGCAACTTGCCCCACTTTTTGTAAGGAAATCAAACCTATACGAGGGAGAAAATAATAGCTTGTCAATCAAAAAAAGCCCGACATATTAGTTCGATTTGACTAATATGCCGGGAATAAGTTATTTGCTAACGCTGCAAAGCTAAAGCTATTCTCCTGTGGCAGCTTCGGCACCGGCCAGGTTGGAGAGGAACATATCCAGGTGGAAATATCCGCCCTTGGATTCACCTACCAATTTTATCTTATCCACAATCTCCTGTGCCAGGCTCTCCTCTTCTATCTGCTCCTGAACAAACCATTGCAGGAAGTTATTGGTGGTGTGATCTTTTTCGCTAAGGCAAATATCCACCAGATTGTTGATGCTCTTTGTAACATATTGTTCGTGATGGAGCACCTCGTTAAACATTTCTTCCAGCGATTTATAATCCACGGGTGGTTGCTCCACGGCCATCAGTTGTGCGTATCCGCCACGGTCGTTCAGAAAATGCACTAACTTGAGCATGTGCATCCGCTCTTCGTCGCTGTGCTGATAAAGGAACTTGGCAGCTCCGGCATAACCGTTTACCTCGCTCCACGAGGCCATAGCCATGTAAACGCGTGAGGATTGTTCTTCAAGTTTAATCTGTTCGTTGATTGCTTTTTCTAATTTCTTTGAAATCATCTTTTTCAATATTTAAAGTTTGTAATGCCACTATAACAAGTACTAATAACGAATGTTTAGTATGTTTTAGATAAAATAATCATAGCATGGCTTTGAGCCATACTATGACTAATTGAAAAAAAACTATTTTTGAAAAAATTGTTTTGTCTATGGCCTGGTTGATTTTTTGGATTATCGCTTACCTGCTGGTGATTGTGTTTTTTACGCTGCGACATGTAAAACATGCCGATGCCGAAGCCTATCTCGTTAACAATCGCAAAACCCGCACGCTTCCGCTGATATTCACCACCCTGGCCACCTTTGTTGGGGGCGGCACTTCTATCGGCCTGATGGCCATGGGCTACGAATCGGGCTTTGCCGGCGTGGGCATTGGCATTGCTTACGTTATTGGTTTTTTTATTTTGGCGCGTTTTGCCGGTCGTATCAACAGCCAGGGTTACATCCGGAATATTTATTCTTTTCCGGGCTTTCTCAATCAGAGCTACACCGACAAAAATCACCCGGGCTATGCACGGCTATTTTCGTCCGTGGTGAGTGGGGTCAATATTTTTATCTTTTTCTTTCTGCTGGCAGCACAGTTTGTGGGTATGGCTTCGCTCCTGAAGTTTTCGTTTGGCCTGGGCTTTCAGTCGGCGGCCATCATCTCCTGCCTTATTGTGATTTTTTATACTGCCCTGGCCGGCTTGTCGGGCGTTATCATCACCGACACCATTCAGTTTATTGTAATTCTGCTAATGGTGGTTTTTATTTTTATCCCTGGCGTGTGGCTCGACACTTCAGCCCTGACCCGATTGACGGAGCTACCTACAACAATGCTAAATGGAACGCATTACGGTATTATTTTTCTGATTGGGCTGCCGCTTTTCCTGGCACCCTCTGTTATGGTGCGCATGGATATTTGGCAGCGGATGCTGGCTGCCAATAGTCCGGCAACGGCGCGCAAGGCAAGCATTATTTCGGGTTTAGGCATGTTGCCGTTTTACCTGATATTTCCGCTGGTGGGCATGGCCATACGCCTGTGGATGTCCGATGGCATCGAGCCGCGCGATGTGGCCTACCTTTTTCTGGAACGCCACAGCAACGCCTTTATCCTGGGCTTTGCCGTGGTGGGTTTGCTTTCGGCTTTGATGTCGTCGGGCGATAGTTTTTTGAATATCATCTCCATCTCGGCAGTCAAAGATTTTGTAGGATGGGATAAAAACAAGCCCGCCCAATCGTCCGGGCAAATTCAAAAAAGCACGCGATTGGCAACAATTATTTTTGGCTTTATAGCACTTTTGATGGCCTTGGCTCTGCCCAGGATTGTGGATCTTATGGTGCTGGGGCTGGCCACTATAGTCATTTTCGTGCCGGCTACCTTTTTGGCTCTTATTAAAAAAGAAGTTCATCAATATCGCAAGTCGGCACTCTGGAGTATTATTGTTGGCTTTGTGGTTAACCTGGCTTTCTTCGTGTGGGGCTTGCTTGCTCCCGATCAATTTGAGGCCAAGGCTTCCTTTATTCCCGGTTTTATTTCGGCTCTGCTGGTGCTGTTGTCAGGTATTTATTTTACAAAAACAAAAAAACAAGATTAGCTTATGCTTGATATTTTTACGGACGAATATTTTATGAAAGAAGCTTTGAAGGAGGCGGCTCGCGCCTACGAACTTGGCGAGGTGCCGGTGGGTGCTGTGGTGGTTTGTCAGAATCGGATTATTGCCCGGGCTCACAATCTTAGCGAGCAATTGACCGATGTAACCGCACATGCCGAGATGCAGGCTTTTACTGCGGCCTCCAACTTTTTGGGTAGCAAATACCTCGAAAACTGCACGCTTTACGTAAGCCTGGAGCCATGTGTAATGTGTGCCGGAGCCGCTTACTGGACGCAGGTTTCGCGCATTGTTTACGGTGCCTCCGATCCCAAACGAGGTTTTAGTCGTTTAGGAAATTCAGTGCTGCATCCCAAAACCGAGGTGCTTGGTGGCGTGATGGAACATGCGTGTGCCACGTTGCTTAGCGATTTTTTTAAAGCCAGGAGGTAGGTAGGTTGGTTGATTAAAAGACTATTTGGAGAATTGTTAAATTTTCTTTGAAAACACTGTCGCCCGGGTCAGGAATTTTGTATTTTTAAAAGTTACAACTTTATCGCTATCCACAATCCGTTCCAGCTAACATCCGTGTTGTCGTAAGACTCACCGTTTAAGATAATTAGTATTTTCATTGCTGCTCATTTATGGATGATTAAAAAAATCTTGTTTTTATTGTCGGCAAAGCTATACTTTTTAGGCCAGCCGGACACCTGCGCGAGGGTTTTGCCTGCTACGACCGGTAATATTATACACCATCTGATAAAAATAAAAACCTCAAATTCTAATGGTTGACAGTAATTATCAGGCTAAAAATTTAAGGCCAAACCGTAAAATTTCAGATTTGGAAATTAGATTTAGTAAGGCTAAATCTGATGTACCGAAATGCCGGCTGGAGCATTATGATGAGAATTCCCAATGCATTACACGGGATAACTTTAAGGAATTTGTGCTTTGAATGTTGCCTGTTTATTCAAACAGCACTTCAACCAGGTAGTACTTTTTTGTTTCTGAATTCTTTTTGCTGAGCTTGTCTTTTTTATAAAGTTCGGTAATGATTTCTTTTTCCTGATCGCTGAAGTCGATTTCGGATAACAATGCATCCAAAGATAATTTATGTATTTCGGCTGACAGATCCGAACTAAAATAGAGGATGGTTTTTGTGTCGGGAATAATCAGGTCGCCAAGAATGATAGTATCGTCTTTTTTGATGAAGTAAATGGCTATCCGGTCGTTGGAATAATCCACTTTCATCGGCACATCTTCCCGTACCCTGTATAAATCTCCATTCTCGTTCTGGTATCCCCAAATCGACGACATGAGTATCCGTGTTCTTTTATTGGCGTTGTCTATTACAATAAGGTAGTTCTTCAGGCTCGGACCAGCTTCACCTGTCCGGGAGTAGGTGTCGAACACTCCATTAGAATAATCATTGTAGGAATTAAAAACCTTAACTTGTCCAAAAGTAGAAAATGAATAAGTCAAAGCCAAAAGCACAAGCAACATTATCACGTTTTTCATATCCGTTGATGTTTTGATTTGCTGGCGAAGTTAAAAAAATCTCTGGGATAAAAATTTTTAGCCAGATGATCACTAAACCCCGATATCCGGGGATGCACAGCCAAATAAATTCAGTGGGCTTTAGCCCAAAATTGATTTTTGTGCAGTTGATGACAGCGATTCTAAGTATTTGAAGAATGATAAATAATTCCCGTTGCTGATCTTCTTAAACTTTTGGAATTGCAGCGATTATGTTTTTAAGGTATCCTTGCAATCTTTGGTCGTTCTTCTCCATACAACTCCATAATAGCAAGGCTGCACGCCACGAATACGATTGTTTGTTCAGGATGGCTAAGTTTTTTGCTTCGTCAAAATCTTCGGGATGGGCATGCAAATGGGAGATCATCGCTGCTTGGTTGTAATTGGTTATAATATATTCTAATCTTGTCTCTAAATCTCCTGACCGTATTTTATAATTTCACTCACCATTGGATTTGTAAGTTCAAATTCATTTTGCCTGAATGGGTGAGGTTCGATCCTGCTGTCAATTTTACGTCTTAATCGCATTAAATCCAACTGCACATCCATTTTGTTATCAAAATCTTTTAATATTACAGCAATATCGATATCACTATCTTCATTGAAATTCCCTTTGGCATAAGACCCAAAAAGGAATATCTGGCTGTAATCATATTTAGATTTCACCGCATCAGCATATTGGTGGGCGATATTTATAGCATCTCTTTGATCCATATTCTCATGTTTTTAATTTTTTCGATCCAGCATTGGGTATAATCATAAGTACAAAGTGAGTAAAATTCTCTTTTGTAATCGTCATATCTGGCGTTTAAGTTAAATGAAGTTATTTCATCCAACCAATCCGCCTGTTCATCTGAAAGTTCTAAATTATTTAGCTCAGCTAATCGATATAAGTTGTGTGTAAATGGAGCGTGTTTCTCAAATTTTTTTACATAAAATGCTTTGAGTAATTTTTCAGTTGAAATATGTCCAAGGAATAATGCCCAACTGTATTTTTTTGAATTAAACAGGGTCAACATTGTTTGATAGTCATCCTCAGATGTTTCAAGCCAATGTTTTACAATCTTTTTTACATCAATGTTTGAGTTCTTGTCATTCATGCTGCTTAATCTTTTATCATTTTCCAAAGATATAAACTTCTTAGATAATCACTATCTAATTTACTGCCTTCTCCATAACCTTATCAAAACGGCTATCCATGCAAACGCTAAGGTCGGTGGTGATAAATTTTCCATCGCGGTACAAACTAAAAATAGTGGCCGGGCTTGGCGAAGCCTGAGCCTGCTGCATGGTTTCAAGTTTAATAATTTTCAAAGGCAGATTTCTTTTGGCTGCCGTTTCCACTAATGAAATTGTAACGTGAAATTCGGCAAAGGGGCAGCGATTGGAATAATAAGCTACCAAACCTTTGGCAGGCAAGGTTTCCTGATTAAGAACGGAGGCTTTAAATTTTGGATTCGGAGCATCCGGATTTATCCAGCGTAATTATTTTTTGCATGAACGGTGTGCTTTTAAAATTTCATCAAAAATAATCATATTGGATAAAAATTAAATCCTTGCCAGAGGGAGAATCGTAGAGACGCGCAAATTGCACGTCTCCTATTTCATCACACGCGTCTCCTTTATTTACATTTGCGCATCTCTGCAATTTGCACATTTCAAAAGGAGTTCTGATTTTATTTTAAAGATTCAAAATCACCTGGAGAGTTTTCAGATCATCCCCAAAATAAGTTTGGCCATTTTAGGTGCTACGAGGCCGGCTGCATCGATAACCGCGTTGTAGCTGATGAATTCAATCTTACCTTAAACACCCAAATCCGATATTACCAAAACTACAAAACAGGGCAAACTTATATGCCGGGTAACAATAGTCTCGGGCATCGTTGACAAGCGCATCTACAAAATACCTGTTATTTGCTAAAAAAAAGTTAACTTTGGTCTTTAATTGAAACATTAATAAAAATTGAAATATGAAAACAAATAATTTAATTAAAGTATGTGGTTCAATTACCAAAAAGGAGTCGCTAATTCCTGTTGATTATAACATTCTCAAGAATACCTGCGTTGCAGAAGCTAACGATCCTTATTCCGGATATTACGGTATGATACCGGGGCAAACCGACCCTAATTCCTTATTCCTGTTTACCACACGCTATTATACTTTGGAAGAGGTTTTGCGCTTGGCTCAGAACATAGATGCACATTACATGGAAAAAGTAAATGTTGCAGCAGCATGGCTTAATTTCGCGTATTATGAATATGCTGCTATCAGGGTTAAATATTTTCCTGATTATGAAAACATTCATTTGTTGCAAAACTATTGCATCAAAGAAGGAGTTGAATTCATTAAAAAAGTTCAAATGTCGGATTCTGCTCTGGCCAAGGTAAATAAATGCTTTGTTCTGGAAGAAGCAGAGGATGGTATCTATTTTGATAAAAAGGAAGAAAATAAAGGTTACATTACTATTCCTAAACAAATTAGCAACAGTGAATTTTCGAATATTTTAATTGAAATAAAAAACAATCATGATTGCGAATTCTTTGATGCTGCAATGGGAGCCATGATCATTGATTCAAGAACAATTGAAATTGTAAGAATATATGCTGAAAATTTGAATTTGAGATTATTGAAATGTATAAAAGAAGAATTTGCAAAATCCATTTTGAACAATTAGTGTACTTAAGGAAAAGTTTTACAATATGAGCATATCAACTAAGATATTACAAATTAAATATTTATAATCATGAAAGTTACATATTTATGCCCTCATTGCCGGGGTGCAATCAATGCCGGAAACAACATCATTTTATCGGCCAAAACAAAGTCAAAAAAAGTAGGCCTCATTTTATTGCACGAAGAAATCGGAAATTATTCAAGCGAATTGAGTGCTTCGATAACTGTTGAAAAAGGTGAAATTGTTGAGTTGTTCTGTCCTGTTTGTCACAAAAGTTTAAATATCTCAAACAAAGATTCCCTGGCAAAGTATATCAGGGTAGATGATAATTGTACGGAGTGTTACATTATCATTTCAAGAAGATTTGGTGAGAGAATTACTTTTAAAGTGAACGAAAAAAAACAAGTGGAATCGTATGGGGAAAAGATCAGCAGGTTTATCGACCCTGAGTGGTTTTTATAAACCGAAACATTTCTTTTTGTTTCATTTTTTCAAACAATGAATGACACGATTTTTTGCAAAAAATAAGAGGCGGGATCGGACACTTTGCGCCCGATCCCGCCTCTCTCCCTTTCACACCCGAATGCTAACTGTAAAGTCCCAAAATTATCTGGAAAGTCTCCCAATCATCCCCAAAATAAGCTGGGTCATTTTAGGCTCAACATGGCTGGCAGCATCGATAACGGCATCGTGGCTGATGAATTCAATCTTGCCTTCCACGCCCAAATCCGAAATTACCGAAACTGCAAAGCAGGGCAAACTTAGATGGCGGGCAACGATGGCCTCGGGCACCGTTGACATACCTACGGCATCGGCACCAATGGTGCGGATGTATTTGTACTCGGCGGGGGTTTCGTAATTAGGGCCGGTTACCGCAGCGTAAACACCAACGCGGTATTCTAAATTTTGCTCGGCGGCTACCTTCCCGGCAAGGGCAATCAATTCTTTGCTGTAAACCTCACTCATATCAGGGAAGCGCGGACCAAAGCGTTCATCGTTTTTGCCAATCAAAGGGTTTTGCCCGGTCAGGTTGATGTGGTCTTCGATGATCATCATATCGCCCACCTGGAAGTCGATGTTTGTTCCACCGCTGGCATTGGACAAAAACAGTTGTTGAATACCCAAAAACTTCAGCACGCGGATAGGAAAAGTTACTTCCTGCATGGTGTAGCCTTCGTAATAATGAAAGCGTCCCTTGAGTGCTGCCACCCTTGTTCCGTTTACGGTGCCCAGTATCAAACTTCCGTGGTGTCCTTTGACGGTCGAAACCGGAAAATGCGGAATATCAGCATAGGCTATGCTGTGTTCTATTTTTATCTGATTGATAAAATTGCCCAGGCCGGTGCCCAAAACAATTCCTATTTGGGGTTCAAAATTTGTTTTTTCTTTAATGAATGCTACGGTCTCTTGTATTTTCTCGTACATATTGTTTTATTTGATTGTTAAAATCTGTTCTAAATTCTTTGTGTATCTTGGTTTGGATAGGGATATAGTAAATCGGCAAACCCCTAAGTTCTTCGGGAATTTGAGGAATAGCTATGCGCATGGCATCCTTTTCGGTGGTGATGATAATCTTATTTTGGGTAAAGATATTCTCGAAGGTTTTTCTAATTTTTTGATAATCGCTTTTTGAATAGCGGTGGTGGTCGTTAAATTTTAACTGATCCAGATGGTTGGTTATTTTAATTACATGTTCCACCAGGGGATACATATTTGCGATACCGGAAAAGAGTAAGGCCGAGCTTGTTTTCCCCTTTGGCAAAGCGATATCGAGACCGGGCAGCGGTACCAAATCTCCGTAGCTGATGTACGAAAAATAGAGCTTTTGATGGGCTTTGGCTTTAATAAGTCCTGCGATACGCCGCACGGTGATAGGCGAAAGCACTTTTGCTGTTTTGGTAACAACAATAATATCGGCGCGATGCGCACCCCTGCGAAATTCGCGAAGCGTACCCACGGGCAAAGGGTAGTCCTCGGCATAGAGTTTATGAAAATCGGTGAGCAAAATTGAAAGCCCCGGTTTTACCGCGCGATGCTGAAAGGCATCATCGAGCAGGATCAGGTCGGTTTTTGGCTTTTTCTGCATCACTGTTTCTATTCCTCTGCACCTGTTGGCATCCACGGCTACCACTACCTTGTTGTACTTTTGTTTTATCTGCAAGGGTTCGTCGCCAATATCGCGCGATTCCGAATTTTTGTCCGCCATCCTGAAACCCGTAGTTTTTCGTTTGTAGCCCCGGCTTATCACAGCAATTTTGAATTCGCGCTCCAGCAAACTGATCAAACTTTCGATGTGCGGCGTTTTGCCGGTACCTCCCATGCTAAGATTGCCAACCGAAATAACCGGGACATCAAAATGCCTGGACTTAAAAATCCCCAACTTGTAGCAAGTATTGCGCAACCACATTACAAATCCGTAAATAAGCGCGAAAGGATACAACAAAAACAAAAATATTCTCACCCTAACTCCTAATTTTTATATCGTTAATAAATCACAGGGATTTTGATTTTTTAATTAATAAATAAAACAGACCAAATTAATTACCTATTAGGGATTTTAGATTTTCGCTTAAGATACTAACAAAATTTGTAAGCGGCCGTTTTGCCATCATTTCCACCATGGGGTTCATATCGGCCTGTAGTTCGAAATAGCCCTCGAAGCCATTGCCGGCTGAAGGATGAAGATGAAAGACAAGCGTAAACTTAAGCCGTGACGATTCATCCGATGGAAAGAAATAGGAACCCACTTCATTGATTCCTTTCATCATCCCCAGCTTGCCCAGGTTTTTGATAAAAAATGTACACGATTGTTCGCTGGCACTCCAGTCTTCAACTTGCTCGGGCATGATTTGTTTGAAATTTTGCATATCAGCAAAAAACCCCGTAAAGGCGGAAACTTCAGATTGAAACAACAATGGTTTTGCAGTAATACTTTTCATAAATTACAAGTTTCGGCTTATTTCCCTTTCCAGTTTTGAGGATCCTGTCGCCAGTAGTTCAACACCTCTAAATCTTTTTCAAGGATGTAACCATCGCTTATGGCCTGGCTTAGCAGGTGTTGGTAATTTGATAGCGCAAAGGCTTTACATTTTGCTTCGGCAAATCTTTGGTCAGCCACATCGAAACCATAGGTAAAAATCGACAAGAGTGCCTTTACATTAGCTCCCTTTTCCTGAATGGCCTTAACCGCACTCAGGCTGCTTCCGCCAGTCGAAACCAGATCTTCGATCACCACCACACTTTGCCCCGATTCAACGATGCCCTCGATCCGGTTGCTCAAACCATGGTCTTTGGCAGCAGTGCGCACGTAAGCAAAAGGCAGCCCCAGATCCTGGGCAACGATGATGCCGTGTGGAATGCCCGCAGTAGCAACACCAACAACGGTATCAATATCTCCAATTTCGTCGGTAATAATATTTACAAACTGCTGCCTGATGTAGGTACGAATAATCGGATGAGCAAGCGTAATCCGGTTATCGCAGTAAATCGGCGATTTCCACCCTGAAGCCCAGGTGTAGGGTTCTTTCATGTTGAGCTTTATTGCTTTGATGCGCAATAAAAACTCAGCCATTTTTAATGCTGTTTCTTCTTTAACTATCATAAGTAAGAGGGCTTTTTAAAGGCTTTCAATCTTTTTCTTAAACTTTGTATTCGTAGCTTACCGACGACAATTCTTCGTTGGCCTTCACTATTTTTCCTTTCAGGTCTTCTTTAAAATCTATCAGACGTTGGGCAAGCACTTTGTCGGCCACAGCCAGAATTTGTGCTGCCAGAATTCCTGCATTGCGCGCCCCGTTGATGGCCACGGTAGCCACAGGAATGCCCGGAGGCATTTGCACGATGGCCAGCAAGGAATCCAGGCCATCGAGGCTGGCCTTAATGGGCACCCCGATAATGGGGATAGGTGTCATAGCGGCGATAACGCCTGGCAGATGGGCGGCCATGCCGGCACCGGCAATTATAACATCTACTCCACGCCCTTGTGCCGACTTGGCAAAAGCCTCTACCTTTTCGGGGGTGCGGTGTGCCGAGAGGGCATTCATCTCGAAAGGTACTTTTAATTCGTTCAGTACTTTTGCTGCTCCTTCCATCACCGGCAAATCGGAAGTGCTGCCCATAATAATGCTTACTTTTGGATTCATTTGATTTTCAATTAATATTTGTGGAAGGCAAAAATAATACTTCTTTCAAATCAGAGCTTATCAATTAGCTTTATCTTTGCATAAATATTAAAATGTGCATTTATGAAAGATGTAAAACTTCACGACAAGACTTTCGGGATTTATCTTACTCAAAAAGAAATTCAAAAACATATCGATGCCATGGCCAAAACCATGAGCAAAGATTTAAAAGATAAAAAACCGCTATTTCTTGTGGTACTCAATGGTGCATTTATGTTTGCCGCCGATTTGCTCAAGCACTTCGACTTCGATTGCGAGGTATCATTCGTTAAACTTTCGTCGTATGTGGGCACACAAAGTACCTCGGTAGTTCGAGAACTTATTGGCCTCGATGAAGTGCTGCACGACCGTACGGTGGTAATTGTTGAAGATATTATCGATACCGGCATCACCATGGCTAACACGGTGCCCAAGCTGATTAAGCTCGAAGCCAAAGAAGTAAAACTAGCCACCCTGCTTTTTAAGCCCAACGCTTTCCAGAAAGATTACAAAATAGATTACATAGGATTAAAGATTCCCAACAATTTTATTGTGGGCTATGGACTGGATTATGATGGGCTGGGGCGAAACCTCCCCGATATTTATAAACTGAAGGCATAAGGAGTTAATGGTTATTTGTTAATGGTTCATTGCGAGCGTAGCCCTGCCTGCATGATGCAGTCAGGCAGGGAAGCAATCTGCCGACTGCCGATGCCGAAAAATAGAAAATTTGCAATTTTCGTAATTTTTCGAGCATCCACGAAAAAAGATGAAATCGAAGATTTCTGTTTTTTCGGGACTGCCAACTGCCAACTGCCAACTGAATACTGCCAACTGCCAACTGGATATTAAAATAAAAACACAAGCATGTCAAATTCAAATTTTGTTGATTACGTAAAGATTCATTGCCAATCGGGGGACGGCGGTTCCGGCTCGGCGCATTTTTATCGTTCGCGAGGCACGCCCAAGGGTGGTCCCGATGGCGGCGATGGTGGCCGGGGTGGTCATGTTATTTTGCGTGGAAATCGCCAGTTGTGGACACTGCTGCACCTGAAATATACCAAGCACATCAAGGCCGAACACGGAGGCGCGGGCAGTGGGCAACAGCGTACCGGTGCCGGTGGTAGCGATGCCATCCTGGAAGTACCTCTGGGAACGGTAGCCCGCGATTTTGAAAGTGGAGAAATCGACTTTGAAATAACCGAACACGGCGAAGAAAAAATCCTGGTTCAGGGTGGCCGAGGTGGCAAGGGTAACGATTTTTTTAAATCGCCAACGATGCAGGCACCCAAATTTGCCCAGCCGGGCGAAGAAGGCCAGGAGATGTGGAAAGTGTTTGAGCTAAAGCTGCTGGCCGATGTTGGCCTGGTAGGTTTTCCCAACGCCGGCAAGTCCACGCTGCTCTCGGTGGTTTCGGCAGCTAAGCCCGCCATCGCCGATTATCCCTTTACTACGCTAAAGCCCAACCTGGGTATTGTGAGCTATTACGAGCACAAATCCTTCGTTATGGCCGATATCCCAGGAATTATCGAAGGAGCGCACGAAGGTAAGGGTCTCGGGCTTCGTTTTTTGCGCCACATCGAGCGCAATTCCCTGCTGCTTTTTATGGTGCCTGCCGATGCTAAAAATATTAGCGAGGAATACCAAATCCTGCTCAACGAACTCAAACAATACAATCCCGAGCTTTTGGATAAGGAAAAGATTTTGGCCATCACCAAGTCCGACCTGCTCGACGAGGAGCTAAAACGCGAAGTAGAAAAAGAGCTGCCTGCGCTGCCGCATGTTTTTATTTCATCGTTTACCGAGTCAGGCATTCAAAAACTGAAAGATATGATTTGGAATGCCCTGTCAAATGAGTAAAACTTTTTCGGAATCTTGATAGATATTTTAAAACAAATTGATAGCGAGCTGTTTCTCTTTCTCAACGGCTTGCACAACGATTTTTTCGACGTTGTGATGTATTGGGTCAGCGACCGTTTTATCTGGATACCATTGTATCTGATTTTTGTCGTGCTCATCATCAAAAAATATAAAAAGCGTAGCTGGCTCATTCTGCTTTTCGTTGCCTTGACCATTGCTTCGAGCGATCAGCTTATCAATTTCACAAAACATTATTTCGAACGATTGCGCCCCTGCCACAATGAATCGCTGCAAGCACTGGTTCACACCGTGCGCGGGCATTGCGGCGGCATGTACGGCTTTGTTTCGGGGCATTCGGGCAACGCTTTTTCGCTGGCATTTTTCCTTATTCCCTTCTTCAAACCTCACTTCCGTTATTTTACCCTTTTTATTCTTATCTGGGCTTCGTTGGTAGCCTACTCGCGGGTTTATTTGGGTGTGCATTTTCCCGGCGACATCCTGGCCGGAGCCATGCTTGGCAGTCTTGTGGGGGCACTCTGGGCAAGGTTGTATTTTGTATTTTTCCCGGCGGCAAAGCCTGCGTAATTATGAGTACCGGAGTTGGGTTGATGGGGGTCGTTAATCGTGTAATCGTTATCAATCTGAAAGAAAAAATTCTTAATTTTGGTGTTTAAATAATTCTTTATAATAAAAGAATGATTTAATAAAGGAAATTTAACAATTACCAATTTCCAAGAGGATTTATGTAGTTGAGAAACCATTATATTCGATTAGGAATCAGTAGGGTAAAACTATAATGGAAGAAATTGCTGCCAGCCTATTTTCAGATTTAAATACCGACAAGGATTTGACTGCATTTACAGATATTGATTTTGAAGAGTAGCTATAAGTAGGGCTTGCTGAAAAACTCAGAATAATAATATTCCGGTGCGTTGCACCTTACGACATCCGTGTATTTTTTTTCTACAAAGATTGCGCGGCTCTGCCGCTTTGAATGTAGTACATGCCAAGTATGGTTGAACCATAAGGAAATTTGGAGGTGAAGCGCACCGTAATCTTTGTAGTAAATGGCGAGCATGTGGCACAAAGGTGCAGCCCCGAATAAAACGGGGCAGGCGCACCGTAATATTAAACGCAAGGTTTTATGAATAATCGTACAAAAAAACCGTGCATTTAGGCACAACATTATTTTTGTAATGGAATAAATAACAAGTTGTTACGAATTTCTTAGCAGACCCTATTTAGCGAGGGCGAAATCCATAGCATTGAGCATATTGGAAGTACCGCAATCCCAAATTTGAAAGCCAAGCCCTGCATTGATATTCTGATACAAGTGTCGGACAAATTGATACTCGAAAGCATTATCGAAAAACTAGAATCTCTAAATTATCAGTACATCCAGCGATTGGAAAACCCACCACCTCATGCCTTGTTTGTAAAAGGATATACCCATCAGGGTATTCAAAGGCCAGACTTTTCATATCCATGTTCGGTACAATGGTGATTGGGTTGAGTTGTATTTTAGAGATTATCTGCGTGAAAATGCAAAAGTTGCCAAAGCCTACGAAGATTTGAAATTGGAGTTGGCAAAGCGGTATAAAAACGACAGGGAAGCATACACCCAGGCAAAAACAGATTTCATCCTAAAAATTAATAAAATAACGCGACAGTAAATGAGGTAGATCACAAAAAAATGATTCGCGAACGTTTATTGCGAAACCTTACTAAACCTAAATTCTAATCAGTTAGTTTCCGATTCCATCTTCTTGATCGTTCTGAAAAGATATTTATAAGAGATAAATCCAACAACTACATTTGCAATTAATCCTGCCCAGAAAATGCCATTTATCCCAAAAATTTTAGAGCCTGCCCAGGCTAAGGGGACGTAAAGAATTAGCATTCGGACAACCGAAAATAGTGTGGATGGGTAGGGCTTGTTGATGCCATTGTAACTTGAAGTACTCAGCATTACAAGTCCCTGAAATCCATAACTGGCACCGATGATAAGGAAATATTTATAGCATATTTCTATCACAATTTCATCGTTGGTAAAAGCGGAGGCTATTGCCAAACCAAAAAACACCAATAAAATAAAGACTATCGCCCCCCAAATCATCGAAAACTTTAATGCAAGGCTTAAGGCCTGATGGATACGCCGGAATTTTTTCCTGCTAAGATTTTGCCCTACAAAAATAATAAGTACTGAGCCCAGGGATCCAACCACCATCAAAGCAAACATTTCGACCCGGGTGGCAACGCCGAAGGCTGCAACGGCTTCCTTTCCATATCCTGCTAGTATTTTCGTAATTACGCCTACCGATGCCGGAGTAATAAGCATGGTGAGTGATGCCGGCCCAGCAATGTACAATACGTTTTTCCAGGTGGTAAAAATATCTTTGATCTTCCCAAAACGGAGGGTGAGCAGTTTTTCGCGTTTGATCAAAATCATCAGGATTCCGATTAAGCCTATGCCGCGCGCAATTACGGTAGCCAAAGCGGCTCCTTTGATTCCCATTTCAGGAAAGGGCCCATATCCGAAAATCAAAAATGGATCAAGTACCGCATTTACAATGGCTATTGCCACCATGAGCATCCCTGGGGTAAAGGTGTCGCCCGTAGCACGAACAATATTATTGCCGATCATTGGGATAACCACAAAGGGGACACCCAAATACCAGATGCGCATGTAATCGTTGATATAGCCCAACACTTCATCTTCGGCACCTAAAGCTCTAAAAACGGGGTCGATGGTGAGTAAGCCTGTTGCCACAAAAAACAGCACCACAATTACCCCGAGCAAAATCGCCCGGCTGGCAATCATCCTAACTTCCGCACGCTCGACATGGATAACATTGCGCGAGATTAGCGAGCTGGTGCCAATGCCCACGCCCTGCGCAAGGCTGTTGAGAAACATAATTACCGGAAAGCTAAAACTCATTGCCGCAAGTTGGTGAACCCCAAGGTGGCCTACAAAATAAGTGTCAACCAAATTAAAAATCACCATGCCCATCATGCCCAGCAACATAGGCCATGTTAAACTGAACAATTGCCTTACAATATTCCCCTCGACCAAATTTTTTCGCTCTTTTGCCATACCTTAAAAGATTTGCAAAACTATTAACTTCTACACTAAACAAAAAAGATGTCATTCTTTTTATAAATAATATAAGAGGCATAAAGCGAAACCTTCCTTTATTTGCAAAATAATATTTTTGTACCCATGGTAGCATTCGATTATATCAAAGCATTTATTACGGATTTCGTGGTCATCCTGGGTGAGATGTCTCCCTACCTTTTGCTGGGTTTCTTCTTTGCCGGAATGCTTTACGCCTTTATGCCCCGTCAAAAGATAGAGCGATATTTTAGCGGCAACGCGGTAAAATCTTCTGTGCGGGCAGCACTGTTTGGTGTACCGCTGCCCCTGTGTTCATGCGGTGTAATCCCAACCGGGGCGGCACTTTACAAGAATGGGGCTTCCCGGGGAGGCGCCGTATCCTTTCTTATCTCTACACCCCAAACCGGGGTTGATTCTATCCTTGCTACTTTTTCACTGCTGGGGCTTCCCTTTGCCATAATGCGACCTGTGGCAGCTTTGTTAACCGGAATTACCGGCGGCATAATTACCGCACACGTGGCACCCAACGAAAGCATAGGCAGCAAATCTGAAGAACAGCAGGTCGTAACAAAAAGCCTGATGCAAAAACTTAAAGATGTCTTTCGCTATGGGTTTGTGGAGTTTATTCAGGATATTTCAAAATGGCTGGTCATCGGGCTGGTCTTGGCAGCCATCATTTCAGCCCTAATACCCGATGATTTTTTTGAATTGCTTAATCTATCGCCAATCTGGCAAATGTTGATGATTCTGGTCGTATCCATACCCTTGTATGTGTGTGCTACCGGAACTATTCCTTTGGCCGCAGTTTTAATCCTGAAAGGCATCAGCCCGGGAGCTGCCTTCGTTTTATTGATGGCGGGTCCGGCTACCAATGTTGCCACCATTACCATGATAGGCAAAGTGCTGGGTAAGAAAAGCTTGTCCACCTACCTCGCCACCATTATCATTGGAGCTTTGACCTTTGGTTTAATTATCGATTACGCGCTGCCCCTGGAATGGTTTACTCAAATTGCCGATGAACATCTGGCACACAATCACGGGCAGAGTAGCACCTGGTGGCAAATTTCCTCCGGCATTCTTTTGTTAGGATTAATAATTAACGGATACATTCAACGACATGTCCAATCCAGGCAAAATAAATCAGAAATATTAAATACTAATTTCATGAAAATACAAACGATAAAAGTAGATGGGATGACCTGCAATCATTGCAAGGCCAATGTAGAAACGAATCTGGAGAAACTCGATTTCATCGACAGCGCAAAAGTAAATCTAAGCGAAAAAACTGTTACCCTCCAAGGCGATGCTATCAACATTCAAAAAGCAAAGGAAACCATTGCCTCGCTGGGTTATAAGGTGGCATAGCTTTTTCTTACCCATCCTACCTTCTTCCAACATTTTATTCGTACAGACGCGCAAATTGCGTGTCTCTGAATACCAAATTCCCCTACCCTCCCTGCTGCGTGTAGTCGATCTCCGAGCCAAACATGCTGTGTGGAATCAGATAAACCGCCAATAGCCCGATTGCCGCTGCTATCACCCAGCCTTTTTTGTTTGGATTGCTCCTTACCTGCAACCAGGCCGCTATCCACAGGATAAAAGCAGCTAACGTTTTATTGTCGGTAAGATCCTGCCCAAAAGGCCATCCGGTCCAATAGGAATCAAAAGCGTATTTTTGAACGATTGGCCCCAGCGTCATCCCGCCAATAGCCAGCAAAATTACTGTCCACATCGAATAATTCACCAGGTTGCGACCATTGATCACCGCCTCAATGCCGGTGCGGGTAGAAAACATCATAGCCATAAAAATGATTAGGATATGGGGAATTATTACCCACGGCGGAACTCTACCTTTGTATCGCAATACGGCGGGCTCCTCTTGAAGTTTGGTAAATTGCTGCTGATCTGCACCTTTCAAAAAGACTTCGTATTCCACTTTGCCAGCGGCAGCCTGCCCGGGCAGATAGGCCACGAGTTCGTTGCTATCCCTGAGCATTGCTTTTTCGGCCCATTGGTCATGGCTCTTGAAGCGTTTAAAGCGATATTTCCCAACGATATTTTCGTCAGAAACCTTAATCCTTACCTCAGCATCCGTTGTGCCTTCCCAGGTTCTGATTAGTTTGTACTTAATTTTTTGCGTGCCTATTTCCGCTTTCCCTCTAACGGGGTAAGTGGGGCCTGTGGTGCGCTGATAAACGGCTGCACCGGCCATGAGCACAGCAGATAGTATCCAAAATAGTATTGATTTCGTTTGATATTTCATCCCAGTGGTTTAGTTGAGGCTGCAAAAGTAGAAGATTTGGCTTAACCGGGATAACTTATAAACTTTCAGGTATTAAATATTCGCTGTGTTTTTCGCGAAAGATATCATAAATCAATTGATGCAGATCAGTGCGCAGGTTCATTTTTAGTAGTTTGCTGTTGCTGGCATCGGGGCACACCCGGTTTGATAAAAATACATAGAGCAGTCCTTTTTCAGGATCAGCCCAGGTGTAGGTGCCGGTAAAACCGGAATGGCCAAAACTTTTGAGCGAAGCACTTTCGCACACCGGCCCCAGCGGGTCGTACTCGGGGTAGGGTTTATCGAAACCCAGGGCACGCCGGTTTTCGTTAAGCGGAAATTGCTGCCTGGTAAATTCGCGCACGGTTTCGGCCAGCAGGTATTGGCGCCCGCCATAATAACCTTCCTGCAAGTACATCTGCATAAGTTTGGCCAGGTCGCTGGCATTGGAAAACAAGCCCGCATGTCCCGAAACGCCGCCCAGCATGGCAGCTCCCGGATCGTGAACATAGCCATGCACCAGCTGCTGACGAAAGACAGTATCGTTTTCGGTGGGGATTATCCGCTCAAGCCCGAATTTTTGCAGGGGCTTATAGGTCATCGTACTCAGTCCAAGCGGAGCATAAAAATTCGTGTTTACAAATTCATCCATATCCTTTTTAGAAATTTTTTGGATGGCATCGCAAAGCAGATAGAAGCCCAAATCGCTGTATTTGTAATCGTGCTTTTTGAGCAATTCGCTGCTAACGATGGTATCGAAAATGCTGTCGGTGTAGCTGTTAGCAATAAAAAGATCCTTAGCCACGGGAATTTCAAATCCCGCCTTGGACACCGTGCTGTAAATATTGAAATTAAGTTGCGAATCCACCAGGGTTTTCCAGTAAAAAGGAATCCAGGCTTGCAGGCGTGCCTGATGCGCAAGTATTCCGCGGATAAGCACCTTTTCTTTGTTGGTTTTTTTCAGATAAGGCAGATAATGCGATAAGGGCAGGTCGATATCCAAAAGCCCCTGGTCGTGCAAAAGCATGATAGATGGCGTGGTAGCCGAAATTTTAGTAAGCGATGCCAGGTCGTACAAATCCGTATTTTTTACCAAAGTTTTATTATCGTAGGTATGAGAGCCAAAGGAGCGATTGTAAAATACCACGCCATCTTTGGCCAGCAGAACCTGTGCTCCGGGATATGCTTCCTGGCCAATGCCAAATTCCACAAGTTTACTGATGGTATCTAAAGCCTGCCGTGGAATACCCACCTCCTCGGGAATCGAATATTTGAGGCGACCCAGCGAGCGGGTGCTTATTCCCATCCCATCCCGATAAACTTCCGATGCTGAAACGGGCAGCCTGCCCTGTGCCCCGATGGCTCCAAAAATGATTTGTGCCGAAATGCTTTTGGCAATATCTTCATCCTGGTACGATACCACAATTCCATCCAAATCTTGATAATCATCAAAATTTATCAGCGAATAGGGATTTCCAAAAATATCGAGGACAAAATAAGAAGGCTGTCTTTTTAATGCATCGATCAGTTGCAAGGCTTCGGCACTAATGCCAAAATTTGATGCGGACGATTGCCGCGTATCGGTCAGGGCAGTAATAATCAAATTAAAATCCTGAAGCTGATTTATCAATCGCTGGCTTTCAGCTTTTGCAGGCTTCGCCGGAACATTGAAATGCGTGATGGGAGCATAAAGCTCCAGAGTTTCCTGAAACTTATCGGGCGAAGCCGCGCCAATATTTAACGAGGCAATACGCAGGCTTTCCAGATTTTTGAGCGGGATAAGATCATTATCGTTTTTTACCAGGGTGATGGCTTCTTCGTAAATCTTTCGACTTATCAGCTCGTTTACCGGATTGTTAATATCTGCGGCAATATCATCTTCAGGCACAGCATGGGCTTTATCAAGCCCAAACCATTGCTTGGATGCCAGTATTCGCCGGCAGCTTTGCATAAGTTGCAGCATAAACGCAGGATCTTTTTGCACCGCTTGTTTTATCTTAGCAATAGCATCGGGAATATCGAGGGGAAGCAACAGAATGTCATTTCCGGCCAAAAAAGCTTTAAGCTCGATGTCGCCCGGCTTGTGATAATTGGTAACGCCTTTCATATCCAGGGCATCAGTTATGGCAAGGCCTTTAAAATTAAGCTCTTTTTTCAGGATGCTGTCCACCGACTTTTCAGAAAGGGAGGTGGCCATATTTTCGCGCTTATCGAGTGCCGGGATAAAAAGATGAGCCACCATAATGCCGCCAACCTTATTCTGGATTGCCTGCCTGAATGGATAAAGGTCGATGCTATCGATTTGTTTTTTACTGTGATTGAGCAAGGGCAGGGTATAATGCGAATCGCTGTCGGTGTCGCCGTGGCCGGGAAAGTGCTTGGCGGTAGCCAATACGCCCTCGCCTTGCATGCCCCGGATGTAGGCACTGCCTTTGGTGGCAACATTTTCGGGATTCTCACCAAAGGAGCGATAATTAATCACCGGATTATTGGGATTGCTATTAATGTCGATTACCGGAGCAAAGTTGATATGCACCCCGATTCTTTTGCAATTCCGGCCAATTTGTTTCCCCATCTGATAGGCAAGCTCCTCATTTTGCATGGCACCCAGGGTCATTTGTTTGGGAAACGACCAGCCATCGTCCAGGCGCATTCCCAATCCCCACTCTGCATCGATGGTGATGAGCAGGGGCGTTTTTGCCATGCGCTGCCAGCGGTTAGTCAGCTTGACCTGATCCACGGACGTACCCTGGAAAAAGCACAGTCCGCCAATGTTGTAGTCGATAATCAGGCGCGAGATGCTATCGTAGAAGTTGCGATCCTGATTAGAAAAGGTGCGGATAACCAAAAGCTGAGCGATGCGATCTTCGAGGCTTAGCGAATTAAACACTGAATCCACCCACGGGCTGTGCAGGTTTGCAATGTCAGTAAAGGCGGGTCTGTATGGCTTTTCGGCTTGCTGCGCAAAAATGGAAAGAGTAAATAATAAAATGATAAGTGAGGTAAACAGATGCTTCATCGAAATCCAGGATTGTGATAATAAAATATATAAAGGCAGATTAACCCAACATGGGATAAAAAATTGCAAGGCTTAGCAGATTTTGGGGTGAGTATTCAGTTCGCAGTCCTCAGTTCGCAGTATTCAGTCTTCAGTCCCGAAAAATAGAAAATTAACAATTTTCGTAATTTTTCGAGGATGCACGAGCGAAGCTCGGCATAGGCAGTCGTCAGTCGTCAGTATTCAGATCCTCCATCTTGCTATCGCCCACCACGGCAATACGTCCACAATATTTCAGGTGTTTCAGCGCATAAATCCCATCCTGCCAAATCGCTTTAAAACTACTCTTCATAATGTGAAGCTCGCTGATTTTTACCAGCATGTTTACTTTTGACATGCCCAGGTCGAGGCGTTGCTCGAAGAGTTTTTCAAGGCTGTGCTCGTCATCGCGGGTGTAGCTTCCGATAATCTCGAAGGCGATGGTGTGTGTTTTGGTTTGTTCGATTAGTTTTATCATAATATCATGTTTTAAATTTTGATAGCTCAAAAATACAAAATTTATTTTTTTTACTAGTTTTAGCATCAATTTTTCTAATTTTGTTTCAAGTTAAATCTAAAAATTATTCGTTATGAAAAAATCATTACTCTTCACTTTTCTGGTTGCTTTATCAGCAATAGTCTTTGCGCAGCCATGCTCCAAACTTTTTATCTCGGAGTATGTTGAAGGCTCTGGTAACAACAAAGCCATCGAGATATACAATCCAACCGATCAGCCCATCGACCTTTCGGATTATCAGTTAGTACGTTATGGCAACGGCGGCGTTACACCCAATGCCGTACAACTGGGTGGCACCATTCAGCCCAAAGACACCTGGGTTGCCGTGCTCGACAAACGCGACCCAAATGGCACAGGACAGGAAACACCCGTCGATCTTGAGCTGCAAGCCAAGGCTGATACTTTTTTATGTCCGGTGTATGATATTAATAAAATGATGTATTTCAATGGCAACGATGCAGTAACGCTCGAAAAGTTGGGTGGCATCGAAATCCTCGACATTATTTGCCGCGTTGGAAATCCTGATCCTGAATACGGCTGGACGGATGTTACGGATACTACCATAATTTATAATGTTGGTGGTATCCCTACCCAATATACCATCGTCGATTACATTGTGGGGCCATTATTCTGGATGTCATGGACACAAAATAATACATTAATTCGCAAAAACACGGTGTTAAATGGTGTAGTAAACAACCCCGGCGTTTTTAATGTAGCGGTAGAGTGGGATTCAATACCCAGTGATTCGTTTGGAAATTTAGGTTTTCATAATTGTGATTGTGGTTTAAGTACTGATTTTACATCAGATACCACAAGCCAATGTCAGCACGAAAATATTTCGTTTTACATTATCGATTACGGCTTCGTTTTCGATTCGATAGTTTGGCTTTTGCCGGGTGGCACTCCTGAGGTATCTTATGACTTAAACCCGGTAGTTTTGTACCAGGAACCAGGATATTTCGATGTAAGCCTGAAAACATATTATGGCTCGGATTCGCTAATTATTACCAAAGAGGATTACATCCAGATTATTCCACTGCCTTCGATCCCTGCTATCCCAACAGGTGATGAATTTGTTTGCTACAACCAAGGCAGCTCCGAATATTATAGCAATACCCTCAGTGGCATTTGGGATTTGACCCCATCAAGCTCAGGAACATTAACAATGGTGGATAGCCTGTGTACAATTTCGTGGAACGCATCTTTTGCCGGTGAGGCATTCTTGAAAGTTAAAAACCTAAATGAATGTGGCGAAAGTGAATTTTCGGAAGCATTGCACATTACCAAGAGTAACAATTCAATTTCTATTGATTTGGATGTGGATTTTATTTTATGTCCAGGAGAGTCCGTAATGTTAGAGCCTGAAATAAGTGGAGGATTTGCACCTTATGTATTCCAGTGGGAACCCGATTATGTTTTTGATAATGCTACATCCGCAACACCCATATTTTCGTCAACAGAAAGTACCGAAATTGAAATAGCAATAACAGATAACGAAGGATGTGTTACCACCCAGGAATATATAATCCATGTTGATGACCAGGATTACAATTTGGCTTTTACCGCCTTCCCAACGCAGTTTACTGCTGATCCGTTTAACGTCCAGTTTGACAATCTAACACCTGACCAGAATAATTACAACTTCGTGTGGCATTTCGGAAACGGAGATTCATCCACGCTCGTACAGCCCAATTATACCTACACGAAAAACGGATTGTATTCTGTTTCATTAATCGCAATAAGCAAATTAAGCGGATGTATTGATACTTTGGTAAAAGAGGATTTGATTACCTGTACCGGAAGCTCATTTATTGGCGAGATCGATCAAAATCAATTTATTTATTGGGTAGATCAAAGTGAGCAATCATTGAATCTTTCGTTTAGCTCCCAACCATCGGACATGCACGTTGGAATTTATAATTTGTTTGGCGAAACGCTGTTTAGCTCGTATCTGGTTCAATCAAGTTTTAAGATTTCTCTAACAAGATTTCCGCCGGCAGTGTATGTTTTAACTTTAAGAAAGGGCAACACTTTGTTCTCTGGAAAAATTTTGCTGGCCAGATAGATATCCGGGATATTATTAAAAACACTATTTTTGTGATAATCTTTGACAAATTCTTTTTTTTCTTTGTGTTTCTTTGAGTCTTGGTGTCTTCGTGGCTAAATATTACAGCATTGCCACAAAGACCCCAAGACTCAAAGTTTCACAAAGAGTATCCGATTCAAAAAGCGGTAAGTACAAGTCCATCGAAGGGGCGCAGGTTTTTAACGAAATAAAAATGAAATATCCAAAATAAACCTATTTTTTTTCACTAATTTTAACATCAAAATACTACTTTTGTCCCCAATGTCAAATATTTAAAAATTTACTATTATGAAGAAAACACTACTATTTACAATTGCTATTCTCTTATCTGGTATTATGTATGGCCAGATCTGCAGTCACCTATTCATTTCGGAATATGTAGAAGGTTCGGGTAACAACAAAGCACTCGAGATTTACAATCCCACCGACAATGCCATCGATTTAAGCGGATATCAGGTGGTAAGATATTCTAACGGCGGCACAACACCCAACGCCATTCAACTGGGTGGAACCATTGCCTCCAAAGATGTGTATGTGGTGGTACTCGATAAAAGAGACCCCAACGGAACCGAGCTTGAACAACCTGTTGACCTTGCGCTACAAGCAAAGGCTGATACTTTTTTGTGCCCGGTGTATGATGTTAACAAAGCCATGTATTTTAATGGAAACGATGCCATGACCCTTGAAACATTTGGTGGCGACGAAATTCTTGACATTGTGGCTCGTGTTGGAAATCCTGATCCTGTAAAAGGCTGGTGTGCTTTTACAGATACTACTATCAGCTACAACAGTGGCGGTGTTCCCACCGAATACACCATCGAGGATTACATTGTTGGACCCTTGTTCTGGTTATCATGGACACAAGATCACACACTGATTCGCAAGTACGCGGTTAAAGAAGGGGTAACAGAAAATCCTGACGTGTTTAACGTTTCCATCCAGTGGGATTCAATCCCCGAAAATTCCTTTGACAACTTAGGCTCGCACGACTGCGAATGCAACACACTGGCCGTAGAAGAACTGGAAGAAGGCGTTGATATTAGTTTTTATCCTAACCCAGTTACCGGCGAAACACTGCATATCGATGCCCTCGAAAAAATCCAAAGCGTTACGGTTTACAACACGATGGGACAAACGGTAATTCATCAAAACTTTGATGGCGTATTGCAATCAACAATTGCCGCAAGCGAACTAAAAACCGGTGTTTACTTTGTAAAAGTGAGTTTTGAAAACCAAAACAACTTTGTAAAGAAAATTCTAAAACAATAATTTTTACCAAAAAAGTAAAGCACCCCGGGCACGAAATTCAACTTTCGGCGGGGTGCTTTTTTTTCTGTCCATTTTGCTTTTTTAACTGAAAACAAACCATCATGAAACAAAGGGTATTTACAGTTTTCGTTTTCTTATTTTTGAGTTCATTTACGCTGATTGCTCAAAAAGGCCTGCTTAGCGGAGTAATTACTGATGCCCAAACCGGCGAAACACTCATTGGTGCAAATATTACTTATGCTCCCGGACAGGGTACAGTTACGGATATTGACGGCTACTACGAGCTGGAGCTGGCTTATGACGAATATCCTATAACTATTTCTTATGTGGGTTTTAAGCCCATCGAAAAAACAGTAATCATTGATAAATCAAAAACTACCCTGGATTTTGAGTTGGATTATGTAACACTTACAGCAGTAGAGGTGGTGGGCGATATGGCTAAGGCACGCGAAACACCAGTTGCCTTTTCCGCCATTACACCCAAAACCCTGCAAGAAGAACTTGCTTCACAGGATATTCCACTGATTTTAAATTCCACACCCGGTGTGTATGCCACAGCGCAAGGTGGTGGTGATGGCGATTCGCGCATCAATATCCGGGGCTTTAACCAGCGTAACGTAGCGGTAATGCTCGATGGCATTCCGGTAAACGATATGGAAAACGGCTGGGTGTATTGGAGCAACTGGTTTGGCCTGGACGTGGTGATGCAAAGCACACAAGTGCAGCGTGGTCTGGGGGCTTCAAAACTGGCCATCCCCTCTGTGGGCGGCACCATCAATTTGCAAACCAAGGGCATTGGTGCCAAAAAAAGCCTAAAGGTAAAACAGGAAGTGGGCGACAATGGCTTTTTGCGTACTTCGCTGGGTTACACCTCGGGTCGATTAAAAGGGGGCTGGGGTATTACTGCCGCAGGTTCGTACAAACGAGGAAACGGATGGGTGGACATGACCTGGACCGAGGGTTGGTTTTATTATGTGCGAATTGACAAAGACCTGGGCAAGCATCGCCTGAGCTTGAAAGCCATGGGCGCTCCACAAAAACACGGGCAACGTTCGTACAAAAAGTCAATTGCTGAATTCGATACTACTTATGCCAGAGATCAGGGTATAAGCACAAATGAATTTTTATCGAAACCCTTAAACCTGGGTCTTAAATTTAATCCTAACTGGGGCTATATTGACAGGTACAGTCTGGATGGCCAGGGTGAAAAAATAAGTAATGGCAATGACAAACTATCCGAAAAAGAGAATTATTACCATAAACCCATGTTTAGCCTTAGCGATTTTTGGAATGTGAGCGACAGGCTTTATATTTCTAACATTGCTTATCTTTCGATAGGTAACGGCGGAGGAACAGGCCTGCAAAACAGTACCTCGATTACCTCGGAAGGGCAAATCGATTTCCAGACTTTGTACGATGCCAATTACTCCGGAAACTTTAACCCCGATAAGGTGTCACAGGGTATTTTGCGTTCAGCCATCAACAATCACTTTTGGTATGGCTTGCTTTCAACATTTAATTACGAAATAAACGAAAACTTCACTCTCTCAGGTGGTATTGACTTACGAAGCTACAAAGGCGAACACTATCGCGAAATATACGACCTGCTCGGTGGCAACTACTACCTGACCAGGCCTACCGAAACCAATGCAAACGTTGACCCTGACAAGCAAAATAAAGTGGGCGACCGCATTGGTTACAACAATGACGGGCTGGTGCGATGGGGCGGATTGTTTGGCCAACTCGAATATAAAAAGGAGAAAATCACAGCCTTTATCAACCTCACTACCTCATACAGCGGCTACAAACGCATCGACTACTATAAGCCCAAGGCACTCGAACTGGCAGATACTACCCTGCGCATTGGCTACAGCACCGTAATCGAATACCAGGGACAAACCTACGACCGGAATTCGGAAGGATTAAAATACCTGGAATCCGATTGGGAATGGATACTGGGCGGAACCGTTAAAGGGGGCGTTAATTATAATATCAACGATAATATGAATGCCTTTGTTAATATGGGCTACTTATCCAAAGCCCCCCGTTTCAACAATGTTTTCGACTACGATAACAAACTTTTTAGAGACATTGAAAATGAAATCGTGAAAGCCATTGAAGTGGGTTATAGCTTCTATACCAGCCGGATGACCTTAAATTTGAATGCCTATTACACAATTTGGGAAAACAAACCGGCTGATTACCCGGCCTCAATAATGATCGATGATGAACCGTACAGTGTAAATATCAATGGAATGAATGCACTGCACAAGGGCGTAGAACTTGAGTTTGCCTACAAAATTCTGGACAATCTGTCCTACGAAGGGCTGCTTTCGGTGGGTGATTGGAAATGGACATCCGCAGATTCTGCACGTATTTATGACGATTTTCAAAACCTGAAAGAAGTAAGGTATTTCGATGCGAAAAATATTTTTGTGGGCGATGCAGCACAGGTGCAAACACGCCATAGCCTGCGCTGGGAAATCATCAACGACTTATACGTAAAAAGTGCCCTTACCTATTTTGGCAAGCACTACGCTCAATTCGACCCACTGGATCTTGATCCCGAACGTTTCCCCAATTCATTTGAAGAAAATGGTGATCCTAAACAATCCTGGAAAATCCCAAATTACTATATGGTTGATTTTCACGCCGGATATGGCTTTCTTTATAGAGGTGTAAAATTCGACATCCGAGGAAGCATTCTTAACCTTCTTGACGAAAAATACATCTCTGATGCCGATAACAACGATAAATATGTGGGACAGAGCTACAATAATTTTGATGCCAAATCAGCAGCCGTATTTTTTGGCCTGGGACGGCGTTTTAATATTTCTTTACAATTAACATTTTAGCCATTATAATCACATTTAATAAAACCTCAATGATGCGAATTACTATTTCATTTTTAATAATTGCTCTGTTTTCGATGGGTACTTTTGCCCAACCTACCGGCTACTACAACGGAAGCGAAGGCAAATCGGGCGAAGAACTCAAAGCGGCACTCCACGAAATAATCAACGACCACGTGGGCTACTCATACTTTGCCGCCAAAACCATTATGAAATTTTCGGATGCCGATCCCAACAATCCAGATAACGTAATTTTGGTTTACACCGGCCGCTCGCAGGCCAACAACGACTATGGCAATGGAAACGATCAGATAAACCGTGAACACGTATGGGCAAAAAGCCATGGCAATTTTGCCGATATGCCTCCCATGTACGGCGACGTACATAACCTGAAACCCGCCGACAAATCGGTGAATACCGACAAGAGCAATCTGGATTTCGACAATGGCGGAACCCAGCATCCTGAGGCTACCGGATGCTACTACACCTCCGAAACCTGGGAGCCCCGCGATGAAGTTAAAGGCGATATTGCACGCATCATTTTTTATATGGACACCCGCTACGAAGGCACCAACGGCGAAATCGATCTTACGGTAGTTGACGAAATCAACACCTATCCCCTACCCGAGCATGGCCGCCTTAGCACCTTGCTGGAATGGAACATGCAGGATCCGCCCGACGATTTTGAACGCAATCGCAACAATGTAATCTTTTCGTGGCAAAAAAACCGGAATCCCTTTATCGATAATCCGGAGTTTGCAAACCTGATTTGGGCTGCCATGGCAGCACCATCCATTTCTTTTGCCGATTTTGAAACATCACCAGCTATGCCTGTGAACGAAGAATTTGTAACTGTGATGGCAAATATTAGCTCAAGTGCCGGGGCAGTCAGCGATGTGAAATTGTATTGGGGACAAAACTATAACAATATTGCAGCTATGATGGTGATGGAAAATATGGGTGGCGACAACTATCAGGTTACCATCCCCGGATGGAGCGGTGGTACCACCATTTATTACCGCATCGAGGCCACCGATGCCAATGGAACTGTATCGTCGATTATATACAACTATTACGTAGCTCCCGTTTTTAGCGGAACGCTCACGAGCATCTACGATATCCAGGGACAAACCAACGATTCGCCTTTTGCAGGCCAGGTAGTAAGTACTTCCGGCGTGGTTACTGCTAACTTTGGCGAAACCTATTTTATACAAGATGGCAGCGGTGCCTGGAATGGTCTGTTTATTTACGATCCGGGTCGCAACCCCAGCATCGGCGACAGCATCATTGTTACCGGCTTAATTGAAGAATATTACACCAAAACCGAATTGAAAGAAGTGGACGGTTATTATCTTATCTCATCCAATAAAACTCTGCCTACTCCGGCCATTATCAATACAGGACAAGGCAGTGAAGCCTACGAATCGGTTTTGGTTAGGGTGGTGAATGCAATATGCACCGACGACGAATACCAGGCCAACTTTTTTATGTGGAAGGTAGATGATGGCAGCGGCGACATGCTGGTACACAACACATCTATTTTTGAATATGAACCCGTGCTGGGCGAGAGCTACAATGTTACCGGCCCGCTGAATTTTGATTTTGATGAATGGAAAATTGAGATCCGCCTCGAAAGTGATGTCGTGGATGGCACGGATATTTTTGCTCCCGAAGTTAACGCACTCGACCCCTTGGACGACAATCGGATTAAAATTACCTACTCGGAGGATGTAAACGAAACTACAGCCACCGATACTGCTAATTATTCGCTTACCAACGATGTAAGCGTGCAAAGCGTGGCCATGCACAGCTTCCTTAACAACGTGGTGTTTTTAACGGTATCTAAGATGGCCACGGCTAACTATGTGCTCACCATCAACAACGTAGAAGACCTGGCTGGAAATAAAATGGAAAACGTGGAAACTGAATTCTATTACGAAAGCACCGGAATTGCCGAGATAAAAGGAATCGGTGAAATTGCTGTTTTCCCAAATCCTGCAGTTGAACAATTAAATATTAGCATTGAAGCAGCACAAAATGATGTTTTGACTTTTTCAATTTTGGATGTTGCAGGAAAGGAAATAATGATAGAAAACCTGATGCTTAAGTCAGGTACAAATCAATATGTTTTTGATGTAAGTGAACTAGCGAAAGGCTTTTACATGATAAAGCTGAGCCAGGAAAACGCCTCAACATTCAGGAAGCTAATTATCGAATAATTAACTTTCCAAAATTACTAATAGCCGCCCGTGATACTTACCGGCGGCTATTTTCGTTTTAGGGTTTTTGTATC
>CAZGAO010000010.1:0-82964 GCA_964523795.1 uncultured Lentimicrobiaceae bacterium | reverse complement strand
CGGTGTATTTGAGTATCATACCTAAAAAACCAGTTACCCACATCCAGAAAATTGCTCCTGGGCCGCCCCAGCCGATGGCCAGCGCAACGCCTACAATATTGCCCGTACCCACGGTGGCCGAGAGTGCGGTAGTTAAAGCCTTAAAATGGTTAACATCGCCTTTATCGTGCTTGTCGTCATATTTTCCGGCCACAATACGAATGGAATGAAACAATTGCGTTACGTTTAAAAATCGTAGCTTAAAGATAAAATAAATGCCTGTGGGAATTAGCATCAGCAAAATGGCAAAGCCCCCGATGTACTCGTTATACCAAACAATTCCGTTGTCGATAGTTTGTAGAAATGTACCCATTGAAATTTCAGTTAGTAAATAAAAGTAGTGAACGATCCCTTAAATGCACAACGAAAAAATTTGACAAGGACTGCCTGAACGATGGCTTGATGGAGTGTTTAATGAAATACCTTGTACCCTTCATCGAAAAGATTTAAATTGAAGCTGACAAAAATGGAAAAACTTTTCTATCTGACAAAGGTTTTGGATAGTTTAAAATGTTTAAAAGAAAATAGGATGGTAATAGGAAGGCAGAAATGGCTTTATTAAATACTCAATTTCAATTGGCGACCGAATCCTTCGCGAAGTACTTTCATTAATGTTGATAGTCTGATATCAGAAGTTTGGGTTTCGATTCTTGAAATATATGCTTTCGATGTCCCGCATTTTTTAGCAAGCTGTTCCTGGGTCAATCCTGTTTCTTTTCGCAGTTCCTGGATTATTATACCCAATTTAAATGCCTCAAATCCTTCCTCAAATTCATCTCTATCCATTGTGCCTGTGGTGCCATATTGTTGATCAAGATGGTCATCAAAAGATGTCAGATTATTATTTGTTATCTTTTTCATAAAAATATTGTTTTTTAAGTTTTTCAGCTCTTTCGATTTCAATTTTTGGGATTCATAAATATCATGATTTTACAAAGGTGTTCATCTCAGTAGATTTTCCCTTCCGCTATCAATGAAATGCTTTTTAAACGCCTGTATTTTTAGGAGATTTCTCCCCTTGGTCGAATTGACAAAGTGTTAGTGATTTTATTGAGCTGTCTTAGAAGTTTCATTGCGCCCTCTGCGAATTCTCTGTTTCCTCAGTGGTAATAATTAATTGCCTAAACTACAAAGATATCAGAAGAGCCGCAGAGAAAACAAAGAAAGATAAATTTGAAAAGTTTCCCGATTATTGCCTTTTGAGCCAGCCCCATAATGGGGTCAATCTCGATTTGGAATCCGATGATGCCACCTAAAAAATTATGAATTATAAAAAATAATCAAATCTGTAACACGGAAAAAAAAGTTTTGCATCTCAGCTTGCGCAAGGAGCCGTTTGCTAACGAAGGTTAAATTGGAAGTATTCTGGGATTTGGGAAAACTTGTACAATCCCGATTTTAATTATGGCGAATTCGCCACAATTAGAAATCAAGCCGGATTGAACATACCCGGCTTTTTCATCTGTCCTACTCATACAAATGTATTTGAGTATTCTTCTCATGGGGGGCAAAGCTAAAAATGAGAACAAATTAAAAATTAACTCTTACTCCAACTGGGGTAATGTCAATATTTCCTCGCTTCAAATATTTTCCTGCATCAATGTGTATGCCTACACCTAAAATCATTAATCCATAGCCAACATAATTCAAAACTTTAGCAACCTTCCTATTATCATCATATTCATCCTTAGTAATTTTACCATCTTTTATTTTTTTTTCCAGAATATCACTTAGAATAAAACTGGATAATAAAGCCCCGGTTCCTACACCCAGCGAAGTCCAACCCAAATTAGTTTGCTTCCTGTACAAAGATAAATTCTTTCGCACCCTTTCAATATCTTGAAAACAGGTAATTTCATTAATTAAATGATATTCCCCTTTATAGTAAATATAGTGAACTTCTGATTTTGGTATTTCTCGAATTGGCCACCATTCAGAATACTTACTTGTAATAGAATCTCGTTTCTCCCAACCCTCTAAAATGTTGGTGGTCAAAAATTTTTGACTATCCAAAAAATAAATTTTGTCGTTTCGAGTAGATAAAGAATCTTGATTCTGACTGAATAACAGCATACCGCAAAACAGCAAACTGATTATAATGTAGATTTTTTTCATATCTAAAAAATTAGGTTAAACAATGATACAAAAGTTTAATAGCCGGATGAACGTATCCGGTTTTTTCATCTTCCCAACTTCGAGTAATGTATTTGAGCATTTTATCCATGTGGTAAATTTTGATTTGTAATCCTTTTCGTCAAACATTATTCATTGCTTGCTATCAATAATTCTTTCTCAGCCGTTCTATCTCCCCACCAATATCTTTTGCAATGGCTTCCATATCAGTCCATGCTCTCATCTGAGCACATTTTCTTGCACCTTTTTTCTCAGCTATTCTAAATAAACGCTCATCCCCTGTTAATTGGCTATCGCCATTATATGCTTCAGCTCGCATTGTAACCGTATTACCATCTACTGTTATGATCAATCTACTTGCAACACCCCAGATACCATACTGCTTTTCCTCTGTATTGATCATTCCCAAATCCATATCGGAATACTTTATGCTGAATCCGTTATTTATTAACGCTTGGCCAACCTTACGAAATGTCTGATTGTGTTCCAAGCCAGTTGTTATACGGATGTTGTTTGGGGGTTCTTCGGCCATCATCGGTATTGTGACCAGTAATGCGATAAACAAAAGTAAATTTTTCATATCTAAAATTTTTAGGTTAAACAATGATACAAAAGTAATAATTAAACTGGGGAAGGTTGTAGAGGAAGAAAATATTCGCGGGTGAAGGAGTTATTGACGGGGAAGTGTTGAAAAGTAAAATGGTGATGATGACGCTATCGAACAAAATCCTGATTACTTTTGGTGCTTGAAAAATTAGAATTTTGAGAAATGAGGAATTCAGATTTTAAAATGAGGGAAGACTTGCTCTACGAACCTTACAGGTTGGGTGTGCAGATGTGCCTTCGGCATTTGATAATGAAGAAACAAACGTAATATTAAATTTGCACAGCCGTTTGCCATAAGAAGTGGTTTTACAATAAACTTCAAACTTTGGTGGTGTTTTGATGCTTTTTTAAAAAAATAAAGATTATGGATTTACAAACTAGAAAGCTAAATGTGATTGAGCATCTTTTGCATCTGCAAGACGAAGATGTGTTTAGAGAAATTGAAGAAACGATCTTTAAATTTAAGGAGGTGAGGGAAAAGAGTTTCAAGCCATTTACAGAAGAACAACTGATTGAAAGGGCTAAAAAATCAAACAACGATTACCTTGCAGGCAAATTTAAAACACAAGAACAATTAGAAAACGAATCACAAAAGTGGTAATCAAATGAAAATTATTTGGTCGGACTTTGCCTCTGAAACGCTTAAAGACATATAAGAAAGTCGCAGAAGGTGTTTTGATTACAGATGTTTTTGATACGCGCCAAGACCCGATAAAAATTAACGACCCAAAAAGAAAACCCAGCCGATGACTGCGATCAGCGAAAGTAAGACATTCAAGAATAAGAATTAGTAGAGATAAAATAGTTAGAAAGGAAATAGCCGAATAAAAAACCAAAGACCCCCCATGGAATTTAATCTGCTGCACCAAACCTGCTTGAAACCTCCACCAGCGCAGTCAAAGAATCGCCATTGGAGAAACCCGGCCACATCAAATAAATTTTTTAAGGATTTTAAAGACCTACCCTAATTTGTAAACACAGCCTGATAAACCGACGTATTCCCCACGCCATCTTCCACTTTCAGGTAAAACTGATTTTCGCCGGGCTTCATCCGTTCATCAATCCGGTAAAACAAATGCTTGTTTTTGGGATCCCACTCCATCAAAAGCCAGGTGTCATTAAGTGTAGCTTCGATAACTGAAATCCCCGACAAATCATCATCGATAAAAAAGTCGATGGTTTTTTGGTTTTGGATTCGGTTGGCGGGAATGCTGCTTTTGAGGCTGAGGCTGGGCGGCAGGCTGTCGATGGCAACGCTGTAATCGCCAAAGTCGCGGATTTGGGTGCGCAAAAATTCGCCATCCCATTCGCCACCGGCGGCAATCATGTCCTCGTCAATCTTAACAATCAGTGCTTTTTCTTTTAAATGTGTTGGGACGGAAGATGCACGGATGGCCATATCGCACCATTTGTGCAGTGCCTTGCCTGGATTGTGAACGTGATGTGTTGGAGCGTAAAAACCCATTTTAGCTATGCTATCAACGGAATATTGAAATCGAAGCGTATCATAAAGTGCCCCTTCGGGAATGACCAATTTAAAGTCTTCGCTTGAAAACTTATTTTCTTTATCCCAGTTAAAAAGCGGATAAGGGGAAACCTCAACATAGTCGCTCATCGCCTTATCGAACGGCGGAGGATAGGACTGAACCATAAACGTCAGCACCGAGCGGTTTCCGTTGGCATCTTCCACTACGTATTTTATCTGGTGCAAGCCCTGATTAGTAAAGGCAAAAATTCCATTTCCCGGATGGGCATCGTATATCGAGAGCTTGTTATTGGGCTCGATATAGGTTTTTTGGTAACGCCGATGCTCCTTGTAGTAGCAGCCGTAATCGATCAGGCTATTGAGGTAGCGGGTCTCGGCAAAAGAAACTTCGTCCATCGCATGGCGATAAACCAAAACAGAATCAATATAAAGTGCTACCGAATAGACCCCGTTTTTATTATTCGCATCATTAAGCAAATCGTAGGTATCGATGCCAAAATAAAAATAGCCAGATAGTGCAAGGGTGTCCGAATTTTTAATTCTGTATTCAGACCCCCAACCGGCAATGTCGGGCGAAGTAATACTTTTACTTCCGTTTATCAAACTTGATTTGCCCACCGGATAAATTTTTATTCCTCTGATAGTTGGGCGGACAAAATCTTTGACATCAAAATCAAAAAACAGGGGATTCACCGGAATTTGCCTGTTGGTTTTACGAATCTCGAAATGCAGATGCGGCCCGGCAGAACTCCCGGAATTCCCGGTAAAGGCAATGATATCGCCACGCTTTACAGCAAACTGATTGCGCTCAGGGAAAAGATTGACCTGAAAGGACTCCCTGGCATACTGTTGATTTTTGACCCACTGATTGAGGATATCGGAAAAAGCATTGCAATGGGCATACACCGAGGTGAAGCCGTTGGGGTGTTCAACATAAACAGCTTTGCCATAGCCACCGGGCGAAACCGCTATGCGCGACACAAAGCCATCGGCGATAGCATGGATGGGCTTACCAATTACACCGTAGGTTTTGATGTCGATGCCTGCATGAAAATGATTGGAGCGCAACTCGCCAAAGGTTCCCGACAAGACCATCTTAAAATCGACCGGTGCCAAAAAAGAGACCTTGCTGTTTTTCGCCTCCTGCCCAAAAAGGCTAAGGCTGTGCGTGAAACACAGCACGGCGATAAAGATCAATATTTTTGTTGGGCTGCGCATTTTATAAAATCCCAGTCAAATCTTTCATTTTATGAATCACTACATCAGCATCTGCAAAATCCGCGACTTGTTTTTGCTCATCGAAGAGTATGGTTTGCAAACCGGCCTTTTTTGCACCCACAATATCTTTTGCGTACAAATTGCCAATCATCACACATTTATCCGGCGCAAGCCCCAGCTTTTTTACAATTGTGCTAAAAAACTGCGGGTCAGGCTTGTGGAATCCAATTTCGCGCGACGAGAAAAAATGATGAAAGTAGCGGTCGGCACCTACCCTTTTCAGTGCCGCAATCATTTCCACAGTATCCGAATGGGCGGCACTGGTAGCCACAACGCAAGTGTATTTTGGACAAAGATATTGCAAGGCTTCTTCTACCCCTTCGATGTATTCCACCGCAGGCCATTGCGCCATGGGGCCGGGCAGGTCGAAATCGCGCATCAGCGTGTCGCCCCAATCGAAGATAAGCGTGCTAACAGGTTTTTGGATTGGCATGGATTGTTATCCGGTTTACCGGGTTAATTAAAGCTTGTTCATAAAGCAGGCAGTGTATTGATTTAAGATTGATGATAACCGATCGGAGATTTTAGATTTGATTGATACACACCTACATCTTAAATCTAAAATCTAAATTCTACAATCTTAAATCTTATTTTTTTCTAACGGTTACTTTAAAAATAGACACTAATTACAGAGCATGGATAATGCTAAGTAAATCGTTGGCTTTGAGCGAAGCTCCGCCTACCAGCCCACCATCCACATCGGTTTGCGAGAAAAGTTCCTGCGCATTGGCGACATTTACCGAACCTCCGTACAAAATGGAAATCTCAGCAGCCACAGCCGCGCCATATTTTTCACTCAAAAGCTGGCGGATAACGGCGTGCATTTCCTGTGCCTGTTCGGGTGAGGCTGTAACGCCGGTACCGATAGCCCAAACGGGTTCATAAGCGATTACGACTTGCTGTATCTGCTTTGCATCCAGGTGGAAAAGTCCGTTTTTGATTTGATCTTTCACCAAAGTGATATGGCCTCCTGCCTCACGCACTTCCAGTTTTTCGCCACAGCAGAAAATTGGATTTAAGTTACGGCTCAGGGTTAGGTCAACTTTTTGTGCCAGCACTGCATCGCTTTCGTTAAAATATTCGCGACGCTCGGAGTGCCCGATAATGACAAATTCGGCACCGGTCGATTTAATCATGTCCACGCTGGTTTCGCCAGTGTAAGCACCCTTTTCTTTGTTGTAGCAATTTTGGGCTGCAATATACACCAACGCATTATCTTTTACCAGCTCCGAGGCCGCTGGGAGTGTGATAAAGGGCGTCCCAAAAATTACGCTTATTTGTTCAGCATTTTTCTTAGGTGGGTTTTCTTTCAAACCCTCCAAAATTTCGGTGATAAGCTGTTTACCCTCATCCAGGGTAGTATTCATTTTCCAGTTTCCTGCTGCTATTTTTTTACGCATAATGTAATTTATTTTAAAATTAAATTTTTGCAAAAGTACCATTGTAAGCCTAATTTACAAAAAGGCTTTTTCCTGTCGGCGATTATTTTATATAAAATTAATAAGGAAAATAAAAAGCCGGGCAATGCGATGCACTCCCCGGCCTTTGATAAAATATTTCTTACAGGATTAAAATCCCTTAGCTATTCATCGAGATCAAAAATTCCTCGTTGGTTTGCGTGTAGCGCAATTTATCTTTCAGAAATTCCATGGCTTCAATGGGGTTCATCTCGGCCAGGTGGTTGCGCAAAATCCAGATACGCTGCAACATCTCTTTATCGATAAGCAGGTCGTCGCGGCGGGTACTCGATGCCACGATGTCGATGGCAGGGTAAATGCGCTTGTTCGAGAGCTTACGGTCGAGTTGAAGCTCCATATTACCGGTTCCTTTAAATTCTTCAAAAATCACCTCGTCCATTTTCGAGCCTGTGTCGGTCAGGGCTGTGGAAATGATGGTGAGCGAGCCGCCATTTTCGATCTTGCGGGCAGCACCAAAAAAACGCTTGGGCTTGTGCAGGGCATTAGCTTCTACGCCACCTGAGAGCACCTTGCCCGAGGCAGGCGAAACGGTGTTGTAGGCACGAGCCAGGCGGGTAATCGAATCGAGCAGAATCACCACATCGTGGCCACATTCGGTAAGACGTTTGGCTTTTTCGAGTACGATATTGGCAATCTTCACATGGCGTTCGGCGGGTTCATCAAAGGTAGATGAAATGACTTCGGCTCTAACACTGCGCGCCATATCGGTAACTTCCTCAGGACGCTCATCGATAAGCAAAATCATCATGTAAACTTCGGGATGATTGTAGGCGATGGCGTTGGCAATTTCTTTGAGCAGGACAGTTTTACCGGTTTTGGGTTGGGCTACTATCAGGCCTCTTTGTCCTTTGCCTATCGGGGTAAACATATCGATAACCCGTGTAGAAACCGTTTCGCCGGGATGGCCGGTGAGGTTGAATTTAGTCTCAGGAAAAAGCGGGGTCAGGAAGTCGAAAGGAATGCGATCGCGGGCTTCTTCGGGGTCGCGACCGTTAATCTCGTCCACCTTAACCAGCGGGAAGTATTTTTCGCCTTCTTTGGGTGGGCGAATGACTCCGCGAATGGTATCGCCGGTTTTCAGGCCAAAGAGTTTTATCTGCGACTGCGATACATAAATATCGTCAGGCGAGTTGAGGTAATTGTAGTCGGATGAACGCAAAAAGCCGTAGCCATCCTGGATTATTTCGAGTACACCCTCGCTCGAAACCGAACCATCAAAGTCAACGGGAAGGCCATTACGCTGCTTCTGTTGTTGTTGTTGTTGTTGCGCTTGTTGCTGCGGATATGGAGGCGGTGATTGTTGCGCCCTGGATTCTTTATAATCCTGATCGGGTCTTCTTCTGGCCGGAGCATCTTTTGGTCGCTCTCTGCTATCGCTTTCTTTGGCCGGCTTGACCTCTTTATGACTCTGAGGTTTTACTTCTTTATGACTTTGAGGCTTTTCGGCTGCCGGGGCTTCCACGCGTGGTGCAGGTGGTGCTTCGGGAGCTTTTCGCTCAGGGCTTTTTGGGGCGGAACTTGCCTCAGGCTTAACGGCGGCTTTCACCTCCGATTCGTTGGCAATACTCGATGCTACTTTTTCTTTTACCGGCTCGGGGCTTATCCGTCTGCGTCTGCGGCCATTTTGCTGCTGCTTTTCGCCAAAAGGCTCGCCTTGCCCGCTGTTTGCAGGTTGCTCCTGCTGCGTTGCCGGATTAAGTGCCTGATGATCCAAAATCTTGTAAATCAAATCCTGCTTTTTCAGGTTGTTGATTTTTGGAATATCCAAGGTTTTGGCAATGTCTTTTAATTCGGTTAACAGTTTACCGTTCAGTTCGATAATATCGTACATTGATTTTAAATTTTGTTTCTGTATTAATGATTTTGTACATGCGTGCTAATCCATGTACGCTTGAATTGTTATAGAAGAATTTTTGAAGTTTTCTTAATCGTCCGGAAAGAACAATAGTTTTTAAAAGCTGCCATGATTTTACTAAACCGACATGCTGAATTGTAATAAATGATTTAATTAAAAATGATTATGCTATGAAAATTTAAAAAAAGGAAATTTCTAAAACAAAGTAAATCAGTTGATCACTGACATTTGAGGGTGCAAATATAAATAATATCTGATACAAGACATTTTTAAATAAAAAAACAAGGAATTTTTTTTTAATAAAATGATTACAAATTCCATCATTTACACCAATAAAACCCTTTATATTTGCACGATTTTTACAATTAAACATCTTAAAACGTTATGCTTCAACGAATTCAATCAGTATTTATGTTTCTTGCCGTCATTTCTGGCGTATTGATATTTTTCTTTCCGATAGCCAGCTATCTTTCCGAAACCAGTTCGTTGGTTTTTTACATCCACTACATCGAAAACCTGTCGCACCAGCCCTTTCCCGAAATGGCAACTGCAGCGCAGGAATACAGCCCCTGGTTTACCCTTCCATTGTCGGGCGGGCAATTGTTAATCATCATCCTCACCTTTGTTTCTATTTTCAAATTCAAAAAACGGATACTGCAAATCAGGCTCAACTCCTTGAACATCTTTTTGAATGTGCTACTGGTTGGGGGTATTTTTTATTACAATTATTTACTCGAAGAAAGTAGCAAGACTTTGGCCGAATATGGATTTGCGGCGGCCTTTCCACTCATGGCCATAATTTTCCTTTTTCTGGGCAGCTTTTACATTCGCAAAGACGAGCGGCTGATTCGGTCGGCCAACCGGCTGCGGTAATGCACATATCACATTAAAGTCAGATATCCTGCTAATGCTCAAAAGGTCATCCCATGACGCGGCAATTTAGATTACGGATTTTTAACGTTTTGGATTGCCATTTCGGCATATAGTTTCTTTAGCTTTACATCAATATTTTTCATTATGAATTTACTACTTAACTACATGAAAAACATTCAAGATGAAACATTCAATACGAGCTATCCTTCTGATTATTGTTGCGACAAGCATATTTGTCAGCAATACACATCCGCACGACCCGGTTTTGCCAGCTAAATTAAAAAGCTATCATATTCAGTTGCTTACGGATGCCGACACCAACATGCTTTTTGTTAATGCCATCGTAAATAATAAGCAACGAAAAATGCTGGTGGACAATGGTGCCCCCACGGCTTTGTTTATTGATGAGGCAGACCTGGATGAGTATCATATTTTATATACAACAAAACTTTTTGATAGTGAGGGCGACACATCAACCGCCTACATTGCCAAAATCAAAAAAATTAATCTGGATCAACTTTTTTTGAAAAAACAATATTGCCTTTTGTTGGTCGATAAGCCACAGTATTTTACACAAATGGGAATTTCCGGAATCATTGGTCACAACATCTTGAACCAATTCGATTACACGCTCGACTTCATCAATTTTGATTTGGTGCTCATAGAAAAATCGGGCAATCCCTCTGGCAGAGCCAAACATACCATAGCCCTGGAAAGGGATGACGAAGGATTAACTTACATGAATTTGCGTATCGATACCACCACTTATTTGTTTCAGGTGGATTATGGATCGTCAGGTCTGATTGATTTCTCGGCAAAAAACTCACTACCGGATTTACCTAAATCGGAATATACCAAAGTGCATTTAATAGAAACTGTAAATCAGCGGTTTTCCGATACCAGTGTTTTTTTTCTGTCTGATTCAATCTTCTTTGCAAGCGATTTGGTTTTTACGTCCGTTCCGGTTACCATACGATCTACAGAAGGTAACTTAATCGGGATGAAATTCTTCAAACAATTCGACAGGGTTACCATCAGCAACTCCACCAAAACCATGATTCTCGATCCGCTTCCCATCGAATTTGATGTGGTTTTTAAGCAAATGAATTGTGTTGATATTCCGGGGCAGAACGATTCGTGTATGATAGGTTCTTATATAAAAACAGACGGAACAAAAAATGCCAGGATACATGTAGGCGATACAATTATAAAACCCGTACATGTGCCCCGGGTTACTCTTTCTAAAGTAAAAGTAGTTGGCTTGTAAACCAAGAGTAGTAAAGCGGGCAAACAACAAAGAAGAAAAGCCACAAGTTTTGATTTTTACCCTAAAACAGACACTAATTAGTATCTGTCTTTTTAGTCGTTTTGTAAAATTTGAATAGCCCTGTCCTTTAGGGCAGGGATTGAATTGAAAGGATGAAAAAACCCCGTGATTCCGCAACGCCTGCAGGCGTTGCGGAATCACGGGGTGATAATTTTAAGCTCATTTTTCCCCGGGTTAAAACCCGGGGCTATTCAAAAGCATCGACTTTATGGACAGACACTAATTAGTGTCTGCGATCTTTTTCAAAAACCTCCAGATTTTGCACGCGGCCTGCATCCACCTCAAAACGTACCATGGTTATTTTTTGATGGAAGCCGCTATTGCCTGCAGCTCCCGGGTTGATGTGCAGCAAGTTCATCTTTTTATCAAAAAGCACCTTGAGGATGTGCGAATGACCCGAAATAAAAAGTCCCGGCTTTTCCCGAATTATCATACTACGCGCCTGTGGCATGTATCGACCCGGATATCCGCCAATATGAATCATCATCATTTTTAACCCCTCCACCGTTTCGATGTGGATTTCCTTGCATCGGCTGCGGATTTCGGCCCCATCAATATTGCCATACACTGCTCTAAGTGCAAAGGCTTGCTCCAGGCGTTCGAGTAGTTGCACATTGCCAATATCTCCGGCGTGCCACAGCTGATCGCAGGCGGCAAAAAATTCAAATATCTTGTCGGGAACTTCTCCGTGGGTATCCGAGAGTAATCCTATTTTTTTCATAGATATTAAAAATCACATACGTTTTGAAATGATAAAAGTGTAAGGCTGAGCTTTGCCGGAAATACAATGCTAAATTTGATTGGTGTTGTTGGAAGGCACATAGCGCATATCGTTGCTATCATCGATATTAAAAGTAATACTGAGGTGGATAGCTGTGCGAACCGCCTTGCCTGCCTTGGTTCCGGGAAACCAGCGCAGCAGTTTCATCAGACGCATGGCCTCCTGGCTGCACCCTGCTCCTACCCCACTTTCTACTTTCAGGTTGGTGATATTGCCCGAGGGTTCGATCACAAAAAATAATTCCACTGTTCCGGCTACCCCTTGCTTTTTGGCCTCAGCGGGGTATTTCATATTCCTGACCATAAATTCAGAAAAGTCCATACCTTCTTTTGGGTAAATGGGTCTTGGCAGCGTATCGAGTTGTTTGGTTTCAAAAACCCGCAGGCTGGTATCAATCGGCGTATGGAAATATTTTAGCTGGTCGTAGCCGCGATGCTTAACGGCTTTCAAATATTTTTTTAGTTTAAAACTAAATTCTACTTCTACATCTTTATCTATTAATTTCCCCTTGCTCACGGCAGGAGTCCACAGTAGCAGGTCGAACAAGCGGCCTGCTTCCCGGTCAAGGTTTACACCAGCCGATTGTAAAATATGAATACCGGAAACCTTAGCCTGACTGGAAATTGTAGCGGTAACTATCACCTTGCCATCTTCTTTTTTGTTGCGGGCAATTTTAGGATAAACCATTTCGGTTTTAATCAAATCTTTGAATGCCTCTTTGCCACCAAAATTTTCGGGCGGTGTGTAATAAGCGTTTTGAGCTGATATCTGCAAAAAGAAAAACAGAAGGAAGCCAGTCATCCAATAATATTTTATCTGCAAAATTCGTCCTTTCATTTTTGATAAAAGAATGGTAAAACTACAATTATTAATTCATATCAGTCTGGAGGATTGAATGACTGACTGACTGAATGATTGAAACATGGAGAATTGGAGTTGTGGAGTGATGGGTAGAGAAGCGATGCATCGCGCCTGTACTTCAAGCGTACACAACAAATGCTGAATATCGAATAATGAATATCGAATAATGAACATCCAATAATGAATAATGAAATAATAGTGTTGGAGTGTTGGAGTAAAGTCGAGCAAAGGAATACTGGAGGAGCAAGCCAAAGCAGTTGCTTGGAGTAAAGACGCGCAATTTGCGCGTCTCCATCTATTATCAAAGACGCGCAAGTTGCGCGTCTGTACCTATTATCAGAGACCCGCAACCTGATCGTCTCTGGGGATTGTTCACGATAGCATGTCTTTCCTTCTGGAATGCGAATGAATGGTAAGGAAAATGATTTGAAAGAAAATACATATTTTTACCCCATCAAATAAACAGGAATGGATAATGTTTTACTTGCAGTTGTAGCACTTGTGTTTTTATCAGGCGGATTTTTTATGGCTTGGATTTTTATCAAACCCAAAAATAAAGACCGGCAAAAATTAGCGCAAATACTTACAGAAGTGGAGACTTTGCGTGTGGAAAGTAAGATCAGAACTGCGGAACTTGATAGTAAATCGCACGAAAATCAGGAACTAAAAACTGCACTGGAACAAAGCCGCGAAAGGGTGATGGAGCTTAGCGTTAAAAACTCGCAAAGCGAGACGCAAATAGAAAACCTACGGGAAAAACTCGAAGCAGGCGCGAAAGAAGGCGATGCGCTCCGTGAAAAATTTGTGCATGAGTTTAAATCGCTGGCCAATGAAATATTACGAAAAGAAAGTCAAATTTTTACCGAGCAAAACAAGACAAATATCGAAGGGCTGCTGAAGCCCTTGGGTGAAAAAATACGGATCTTCGAGAAAAAGGTAGATGATGTTTACGAGAAGGAAGCCCACCAACGTTTTTCGCTAAAGGAGGAAGTAGTAAGGCTGGGCGAACTTAACCGACAAGTGAGCACCGATGCCCGCAACCTTACCGAGGCACTCAAGGGGCAAAGCAAAACCCAGGGCAACTGGGGCGAGATGATCCTGGAAAATATTCTGGAGAAATCAGGATTGGTAAAAGGAAGGGAATTTCATGTTCAGCCATCGTACAAAAGCGAGGACGGAAGGCGGCTACAGCCCGATGTTGTGCTTTCGCTGCCTGGCGACAAGCATGTAGTGATCGATGCCAAAGTTTCGCTAAATGCTTATGAGCAATGGGCCACAACGCAGGATGGCGATCTAAAAAAAGCTGCGCTGAAATTGCATTTGATCTCAGTAAAAAAACACATCGATGAGCTGGCCTCCAAAAACTACCAGCACATTTATAAACTCAACAGCCTGGATTTTGTAATCTTGTTTATGCCTGTCGAACCAGCTTTCCTTACCGCGATACAGGCAGACCCGGGCTTGTGGAACTATGCCTACACCAGAGGCTTGCTGCTGGTAAGTCCTACCAACCTGTACGCGACCCTGAAAATGGTGGCCAGCCTGTGGCAGCAGGAATATCAAAACAAAAATGTAAAAGAAATTGCCGAAGAAAGTGGAAAGCTCTACGATAAGTTTGCCGGATTTGTGGACGATATGCTCACCATTGGCGACAAACTATCGGCAGCCAAAAACAGCTACGACAAGGCCTACAATAAACTCTCGACCGGGCGTGGAAACCTGATATCGAAGGCCGAAAAAATTAAATCGCTCGGTGCGATTACCAAAAAAGAGATTGCGAGTGGTGGAGGGCTGGAGTGATGTTGAGCGAAGCGAAATCCCGCTTATGCGGGAGAGTATTGGAGTGGTGGAATAATGGATTTTTGTTAAAACTGTAAACCTCGAATCGTCCGAAGGACATTCGAGCGTTAAAGAGCCAACTTAAATTGGAATAGTAAGCTCGAATCTTTATTGTTAATAAGATAAAAAAAAATGCAATGTTTTAGTATTGATGAGGTGAAAAGTTGGAGGTTCAGGCTGCAAGCACTAACTTGGAGTAAAGACGCGCTACATGCGCGTCTCTATCTGATAACAACATGCGCGTCTCATTTATCGGGCGGAGACGCGCAAGTTGCGCGTCTTTACAAAATGCGATTTTTTGAATAATATTTTTTTAAATAAAATACGGATGAAACAAAAATTACAAGTAGCAATCTTAATCAGGAAAAGTAATTCAAGGCTACCCTTGTGGGCTATGTTGGCCGTGTTCATTTTTTTGAGCCAGGCATGCAAAACTACAAACGAGGCTACTTACACCAATCTGGCTGTGAACTACAACCATGAAGCGGATTTACAGATCAAAGGCCTGCGGGTATTTCACGAAAGTGACAGCCTGTCGCTGGTTTTTCTGCAATATTCCACCGAAGGGCTGGAATATCAAAAAGTACCTGGCGAGGAATATTTTGAGGCTAATTACAGCATTTCATTTCAGCTATTCAAATCCTATCAAAGCAATGCGGTACTCGATGAAGCCATTTATAATCTGACCGATACCCTGTATTACGAAAATCCAGTAAGTCTGGAGTTGAATTTTGCGTTAGCAGCAGCTTTTCCGGGCAATTATCTTTGCGAAATAAAATTCACCGATTTACATCGTAACGAATCTTTATTGATCCCGATTGAAATCGAAAAAGGCAAGCCCAACAGCGCGCAATATTTTTTGCCGCTTACCATGCAAGATGAAATCATCTATGAACATTGGGTAAGCTGGAAAACACCATTTAGGATAAAATGTGCCGATACCCGCCTGAGCGAATTGCAGGTAAGCTATTTTAAGGAGGATTTCCCGATCGCCGCCCCACCTTTTTCGCAACGCCACTCGCCTGCTTTTGATTACGAGCCTCAGGAAAATTTTACAATTAAAGTTGAAAACGGATTGAGCGAACCCTTGCAATATGCCAAGGAAGGTATATTCCAGTTTATGGCTGAAGCCAACGAAAAAACGGGCTTCACCCTGATGCGGTTTCCCGATTATTATCCACAGGTGAAAAAGGCCGAGCAACTGGCTCCTCCCCTACGCTACCTCACCAGCAACAAGGAGTTTGAAAAAATTATAAAATCCCGGGATGTAAAACAGGCGGTGGACAGTTTTTGGATTGCTACCGCCGGAAACCCCGATGAAGCAGTGGCACTGATACAAAAATATTATGGCCGCGTGGAGCAGTCCAACAGGCTCTTTGCCTCACACAAGCAGGGGTGGAAAACCGACCGGGGCATGATTTACATCATTTTTGGCCAGCCACAAAAAGTTTTTAAGCGGGAAGACCTCGAGACCTGGATTTATGGAGAACAAGGCAGTCGCGTTTATCTGACCTTCGATTTTATCAAAGCCATCAATCCCTTCACCGAAAACGATTTTGAACTGCAACGCCAGCCACAGTTCAAGCAGGAATGGTATAACGCGGTTTTGTTCTGGCGGCAGTGATGAATCTGGAAATTTGGCGGCAGGAGTTTGCTTTTATAATTTTCTTAAAAAAGATAATAAAGCACCCGCATTTGGGAAATGCCAACGGCATTTCCCAAATGCGGGGAGACAACTTTAAGCTCATTACTTAAAATATTCGGCAAATAGAAAAAACTTCTAATCAAATTCATTTGACGATTTATTCCCGTAATTAGGGTCTGCTGAGAAATTCATAACAACTTGTTATTTATTCTATTACAAAAATAATGTTGTATCTAAATGCACGGTTTTTTGTACGATTATTCATAAAACCTTGCGTTTAATATTGCGGTGCGTTGCACCTTTGTGCCATAAGCTCACCATTTACTACAAAGATTACGGTGCGCCCGCCTGAATGCATTACGCGGGCAGGCTGCACCTACAAATTTCCTTATGGTTCGACCATACTTGGCAAGTACTACATTCAAAGCGGCAGAGCCGCGCAATCTTTGTAGAAAAAAGATACACGGATGTCGTAAGGTGCAGAGCACCGAAATATTGTCATTTTGAGTTTTTCAGCAAGCCCTAATTAGTGCTTGTCTTTAAAGTAACAGTTAGAAAAATATACGATTTGAGATTTAAGATTTAAGATGTTGGTGATATTCAGCACAATCTAAAATCTCCAATCGTTAATCATCAATCTTAAATCAAAAAAAAGTCGACTTTATGGACAGACACTAATTAGGAGAAGGGAATGTCCCGCTCAGTCCTACCAATGACATGTTTTTGCAAAAACCTGTATTTCAGGAGATTTCTCCTGCCGCAATTGCGGCATACCAATGACATGTTTTTGCAAGCATCTGGATATCAAAAAATATATTGCCGAATATGCGACATGGCAAGCCTGTCTGGCTGGCCAGGCAAGCTTATTTTCTTTATTTTAATCTTAGTAGAAAAATGATTCCTCAAGAAAAATCAACCTTATTAATTTCCAGATTGGATAAGGTTAAGGGCGCGTTGGGGTTGCATTTTCTACTAAGGTTTTTTGTGATGATAAGCCTGTATGACTGGCCAGGCAGGGTTTTGAGCTTACACCAATGACATTATTTTGGAAATAGACCTCTCCATTCTCAGACTTATAGGGGATTTGTTTTTGGGAGAAATATCTTCCCCAATGTCCCCGCAATAGCGGGATTTCGCTTCGCTCCACATTTCCTCATTATGCTCAAAATATTGGGTGAACTCTCGAAACGTCAAAAAACACAAATACTAATTTTCCTGTCGCACACTGCCGGCACCACTAATACTTTGTGAGATATTGGGGTTTCCACGGTAAACTACCGATGCCGCACCGCTGGCGTTTACTTTGAGCGATTCGGTGGCATGAACGCGTAAATCGGCGGCACCACTGGCGCGAATCTCCATTTGCTTAACCAACAAATCGAAGGCATCCACATCGGCAGCACCCGATATTTCGATGGTGCATTGATTGCTGCTGCCCGACAAGTCGATTTCGGCGGCACCGGAGCAATCAAACCGCAACAGGTCAGCTTCCAGGCTAAGGTCTATTTCGCTGGCACCACTGCCTTCAATTTCCAGGCTGGAAAAATGAAGCATACCCTCACCTACCACATCGCAGGCTCCCGAAACATCCAGTTTTTTTAATTCACGGAAACTGACGTAGAGGTTTAGCTTACGCGCCCGGCCAATAGTTTCGGAGGTATTTATTATCAGCTTGTTTCCTCTGACGGAGGTTTTGATCATAGGCAAAAGGTTTTCGTCCGCTTCGATACTTAGCCCTTCGCTATCACCCTGTACAAGGATAACCTTGAAAGCTCCGCCCACATGTATTTCATCAAAGCTTTCCACATCGCGCGTTTCGCTTACTACATTTCCATTGCCATCGATGCCAATGAAACCGGAGCATGCACCCATAAAAATCATGGCAACAAAAGAAAAAATACTCAAAAATAAATTTGTTTTCATAGAATTTGATTTTAGAAATTTTATAAAGAAACTATCGGTGATAAACCTCGCCAGAGCCAGTAGCCGAAACATCGATACTTAGCGGTTCGCCCTTGTAGGTAATATCGCCCGAGCCATGCAAATCGGCTTCAAGTTTGCCGGAAACCGATAAAACGACATTGCCCGATCCGTTGCTGTTTACTCTGGCATCCTGTGCATCCAGATTGAATAAATTGATATCACCCGAAGCGGATTGTTTAATTTTGATTGTAGCTGCGCGGCCAGCCATTTCCACATCACCCGAGCCATAAACCTGAATATCACAAAGGTTCAGCCGCATGTTGTCGCCTTCAAAATCGCCCGAGCCTGAGATTTTAAGACTAAAATCGCCACTAACGCCCGACAAGTCCATCTCGCCCGAGCCATTAATAGCAGCATTCACATTCTTCATATCCAAATCCATCTCCACATCACCCGAGCCATTGATAAGAATTTCCATATCCATACCTGCGATTTTACTTTCAGTTTTCACATTTCCCGAGCCGTTGACCATCAGCTTGTTCAAATCCTTGAGGGTAATGTAAACCACCATCTCCCGCGACCTGCTAATGTTTCCTTCGATATCAATAGTCAATGTGTTGCCCGAAATTTCCGTTTCGATCATATCAAGCAGGTTTTCATCGGCTTTAACCACAGCCTTGTTTTCGTTGCCCTGCCTTAGGTATAAATCTACCGAGCAGCTCAAGGTAATTTCGCTAAAATCGCCCAGGGTGCGTTCCTGTGTTTTTATTATGCCGTTTCCTTTTACAAATCTTCCCCACTGAGCCACTGCATCTATCGAAGCAAAACTTAGGGTGAGCAACAAAGCCATTACAAAAATGATTGAATTTTTCATCGTATTTAATTTATTAATGATTTTGATAAAATTACATATTGATAATTACATTTCCAAAATCGCTTTCCACCTTCACCAGAGCTTTATCGGCCTTTTCGCCAACGCTTCCTTCATAATATTTTTCGGTGGCTTCGAGGATGCGCTTCGAGAACTCAAAACGGTTTTGCGGATAGTCGAGCGAGCAAAATTCGAGACGGGCCTGGAGCGCAAAGGAGGCATTGGGGTCGAAATTGAGTGATACGCCGCCAAAACTATTTTCCACTTCCACGCCGCTAAAATCAACACTTATGGCATCAAGCCTAAGGCTACCATATTCGGTTTTGGCCTTCATAAAGTCGCCTAATCGATTAATACTAAAATCGGAAAATGCTGAGGATAGATTGATGGTTTCTACCCGACCAATGCTAACATTGCCACCTTCGTTTTCGATTTCAATATTTTCGGCCTTATTAATTTTTACATTTGAATATGAAGTCTCTATATTCAAACTCTGGCTTTCATCCACAGTAAAAGTGGAATACGAAATATCAACATCGCCCTGATGCAAATAATTAATGCGGGCTTCGCCAAAGTCGATTTCTATCTTGTTGCTTTCATTTTTCAATGCTTTAATCTCAAGCGTTCCATATTCGCTACTAATGTTCGTTGAGCCGCTCACCACATCGATGTAGGCATTTCCAAACTGGTGTTCCAGATCCAGGCGTATATCTTCGGGCATCATTACCATAATCTGAATGGATATTTGATCTTTGTTGCCATCAAAAATGCGATCATCAAAATCACACTCTACCTTTACACCTTCGCTATTGCCCTTCAATTTCACCTCAATCCGGTCGAGTAGTTTTTCGGCTTTGTCCATGCTCCTGGCTTTTAGTGTGGCGGTTACTTTTACCGAAATGGCCTTCTCGTCCCAGTTTTTGCAAATCACTTCACCAAACTTATGATCGATTTCGAGCATGGCATTGCTGCTGACATCAAATTTCTTTTGCGCCAAAGTCCGTTCTATTTCATCGGCTCGCATCAAGCCCGGCACAAAAAGCAGGGCAATTAAGCCAAGAAGGGCGAATGTTAGTTTTTGATTTTTCATTGTATCGTTCGTTTATTGATTTGTACTTGGAACCGGGATCGGCAATACATTGGTTTGCATTTTATTGCTTTCATCCAGTTGTTTTAATAGTTCATCCATCACCTCATTTTTCTTCCGCTTGTTGTTTACCAGGGCGGCTTTCACCCTTTCGTTATCCGGAAAGCGTGCGTATTCTTTTTCGATGGCGGCAAGGTTGGCATCAAGCGACTGCATTTTTTTTTGGGCTATTTGTTTTATCCGTTCTGCTTCGGCGGGATTGGGTGCCAGCGCGTCAATCTTTTCCATTTTTTGCTGCGACAGCGCATCATAGTAAGCAAACACATTTTCAATTTCACTGCCAAAAGTAATATTGGTAACCTCTTTCACCATGGTGGAGCCTAATTGGCTAAAGGGAACTTTTATCAAAACAATGGAAGCACTGATCAAAATCAGGATTACGGCAGCAATTTTAAACCACCCGCTCCAACGCTCGGTCTTGCTCTCCTCAAACCGAACGCTGTCGAGCCGCTGGAGAAAGCGTTTTTTGTGCCCATCGGGAATTGGCTTATCATCAAAAAACGCGATATTGTCTTTTATTTTCTTATCGAGAAACGACATGATGTTATTTTGTTTTGATGAATTTTCTTTGTTAAATAAATGTTTCTGATCATTGTAAAAACCTAAGCTCTTGATTCGATGATAATCTGCAACAATTTTTGTTTTGCTCTAACAAATTTTGTCCGTGCATTTTGGTACGAGATATTTAATATCTCCGATATTTCGTTGTGGTCGTATCCTTCGAGCAGATGCAGCGAAAGAATGATTCGATAATTTATTGGCAGGCAAGCCATGCCATGCTTTACTTCTTCGAGCCGGCAAAACATGTTTTCCGAATATTCTTCGGTATCCACATCCTGCGCCGGCAATTCTACCTCGGCATCTTCCAAACTGGTAAGTGCTTTTTTCTGCCGCAGGTAATTTATGGATTTGTTAACCACGATGCGTTTCAGCCAGCCCCCCACCGAGCCTTCGCCACGAAAGGTGTGTAGTTTTTCAAAAGCTTCAATGAACGATTCTTGCATGAGGTCTTCGGCCTCGGCCGTATGATTTACGATGCGGAAACTGGCGTTGTACATGGCATGAGCGTATAGGTCGTAGATTTTCTCCTGAGCCTTTCGGTCGTTCATTCTACATGCCTCCATCAAATCGGCGTGCTGCCCGGTTTCTGCCATTGCTGTTTTCATCATTAAATCATTGTAATGACACGCACAAAAATAAAATGTTACAGTTAGCAACAAAAAAAAAGGGTTTGCTTAATTAAACAAACCCTTTTTTTTAGTCATCAAAATTTTATTGCCCTAAGTAGGCCTTCAGCAATTTACTTCTGGAGGTATGCTTCAGGCGGCGGATCGCTTTTTCCTTAATCTGTCTCACCCGCTCGCGGGTAAGATCAAATTTCATGGCGATTTCGTCGAGGGTAAGCCCGTGATTCATTCCAATACCATAATAAAGATTGATAACATCTCTCTCTTTTTTCGTAAGAGTAGCCAGCGAACGCTGAATCTCTTTGGCCAGCGATTCCTTCATCAGCTCCCGGTCGGTGTGTGGGCTGTCGTCCGAAACGTAAACATCGAGCAAGCTCATGTCTTCGTCCTGGGTAAGGGGCGCGTCCATCGAAACAGTTCGGGTAGTAATTTTCAGTACCGATTCCACCTTGTTTTCGGGCAGATCGAGCGAGGCTGCGATTTCATCGGGCGAAGGCGGGCGCTCAAATTTTTGCTCAAGTTTAGAAGATTCCTTACGAATGCGGTTCAACGATCCTACCTGGTTCAAGGGTAAACGAACGATGCGAGATTGCTCGGCAAGTGCCTGCAGAATTGATTGACGAATCCACCATACGGCATAAGAAATAAACTTAAATCCGCGGGTTTCGTCAAATCTCTGGGCAGCTTTTATAAGTCCTAAATTACCCTCGTTGATAAGATCAGGAAGACTAAGACCCTGGTTTTGGTATTGCTTGGCTACGGATACAACAAAACGCAGGTTGGCCTTAGTTAATTTTTCTAATGCCGTTTGGTCGCCTTGTTTGATCCGCTGGGCCAACTGTACCTCTTCTTCGGCGGTAATGAGTTCTTCTTTACCGATGTCCTGAAGATACTTGTCCAGAGAAGCAGTCTCACGATTCGTAATTGATTTGGTGATCTTAAGCTGTCTCATTCAACTTTTTCTTAAAATTAGTATAAAAAATTTCGATAATTGTGCATTTAGTTCGACACCTGTTTTTGAGTCGGGAAAAAAGGCTAACTCTGATGAGTGTTAAAATATTGTAAAAACATCTAAACATTTAAAATAAAAAATAACCATGCAATCTATCCTAACAAGATTACATGGTTAATGTTTTGAAAATTGCGGAATAATTTTGCTAAAAAGAATACTAGCGGTTTACATGCCTATGGCGTAATAACTGCGCTGGCCGTTGGGATAAACTCCTTCGATAAGCACACCGCCGCGTTTGCCCGATAGCAGGGTATTAAGATCGGCAGATGAACGGATGGGATTTTTATCGATCTCGGTAATGATAAAACCTTCGCGAATGCCTTTATCCATAAGCTTTCCACGACGCAGATCCACGATCTTCATACCATGATCGATACCCAGGGATTGCTTGTCTTCGCTGCTAACTTCCTCAAAGCTTGCGCCCAGCTTGTCTATCATGGCTACATCTTCCTGGCTAAGTACCTCAAAATTGTTTTGCCTGTTTTTGAGCAAAACTTCTTTTTGACGAATTTTTCCATCGCGGCGCAATTCAACCTGAATGCGGTCGCCCGGGTTGTGCTGACCTACGGCTTCGAGTAAACGCGAAACGCTTGAAATGGGTGCACCATCGATGGTAAGGATAATGTCCTCGGCGCGAATGTCGGCATCAGCAGCTGAGCTGTTTTCGACCACCGAAACCACGTACACGCCCAAGAGGTCTTTTAGTTTCATTTCGTCGGCAAATTTGCTGTCGATATCACGAATGGTAACACCAATGTAAGCGCGTTGTATCTCACCATAATTGATAAAGTCGTTGACCACCTTTTTTACAAGATTTACGGGGATGGCAAACGAATAGCCGGCATACGAACCGGTGTTGGAGGCAATGGCTGCATTAATTCCTATTAATTCGCCTCGGGTGTTAACCAAGGCTCCTCCGCTATTTCCGGGGTTTATCGGGGCATCGGTTTGGATAAACGATTCGATAGCAGCATTAGAACCTAAAATATTAATATCGCGTGCCTTGGCACTCACAATACCAGCGGTTACTGTTGAAGTAAGATTGAAGGGATTGCCCACGGCGAGCACCCACTCTCCTACCCTTACCTTATCCGAATTGCCATAAGCTAAAGAAATAAGTCCGGTTTCGTTAATTTTTATCAAAGCTAAATCGGTGGCAGGATCGGTACCTACAACCTCGGCCTCGTAAGTGCGCTTATCGTTCAGGGTAACGTCAAGGCGCTCGGCATTAGCCACCACATGATTGTTAGTTACAATATAGCCGTCATCGGTAAGGATAACTCCTGAACCTGTGGCTATCAGCGGCTGGTTGTGCTGGGGCTGGGGTTGGCCAAAAAACTGATAAAAGAAATCATCGTAAGCGGAAGTTCTTCGACGCACCTCGGTTTTGATATGCACCACGGCGTGAACTGTTAAATCGGCGGCATCGATAAAATCCGGTGCATCCATTGGAATAGCTGCCGGTGCTGCGTAGTCAGCATTTTGGGCAACAAAATCAGTGTTGTTTGCCTGGGCGTAAAACCCTTGATTTTGTGCTTGATTTGTATCCTCCTGCAAACTTGCATAGATACCTACCGAAATAATACCGCCAAGAAATGCGGCAAAAATCATAACAACAAATTTTCTCATTTTTATCTGCATTTAAGTTTAAATTTTTAATTTGTTAGCTGGCTCATTTATTGAAACAATGCATTTTCTTAAAATCCTTCGGTGAAGGAAAATGAAAGGTGGCTCTTACAAAAAGTCGCTTGTTAACGAAGATTGAATTTGCTAAGTTTTATTTTCACAGTTAAAAGTTGTTAAGCATGGAGATAGCTTATGGGTGATAAATGCCCGGAGGTGATAAATGCCCGGAGGTGATAAATAAATGAAGGTAACTAATGAAAATGCTCTAAAGAAAACAGTACAAATGCTGTGTACATGAACTTCACGCTGTCAAAGCCACGGCGCGTATTGGCGAACCATCGCCCTGAGCTATCTTTAAGGGAAAGGCTGCAAGGGTAAATTCGCCCTCAGGGATTTGGTGCAAATTGCAAAGGTTTTCGATGACGTACATGCCGCTGCCCAAAATTATCTTGTGTAACGGATAATCTACCGAGTCGATGGCATCGATAGAGATTACATCCAGGCCGATGCCCTTCAGTTTTTTACCTTGCAGAAAACGGGCAGCTTCGACTGATAATACCGGAAAATTTTCTAAATAGCGAGGCGTGCTCCAATACTTGTACCAGCCGGTATAAACGATAAGCCAATCCAGGGTATCCCAATTCAGGTTTAAGCCTTGCAAGTGGTCAGCACTAATTTGGTCATCGGTGCCAAACTGTGTACAGTCTGCAATGACGGCTTTTCCATAAAAATTTCCCAATTCCGAATTATCCGTTGATTTACCATCGGCAACAAAATGCAGGGGGCAGTCGATGTGCGTTCCGTGATGAGTAGCAATATCCATACGGATAACCTGGGCACCATCGTTAACATGGGTCAAGGTTTTTTGGAACATGGGTGGGGAATCACCCGGAAACACCATCATGCCATTTTCGAGTGTATGCGTTAGGTCGCTTAACTTCATCGCTTTTATAAACTATCGAGGTGCTTTTTAATTTTAGAAATCATCGCATTTTCGGCCTCATTAATACCTTCGTGGGCTTCAGCCACATCTTTCATCAGGCTGATGCAAGTGGTTTTATGTTTCTCGGTAAAATCGGCATTATGCGTATCCACAAAATCGATAAACTGCTGACAGACCAATTGTGCCGGGACTTTTTCTTCGCGCAGGCGGTGGAATTCTTTTTCGATATCAAAAACTTTCAAGGCTGTTTTTCCCTTTTCGGGGGCATATTCAGCCTTGGACAGTTGAGCAATGACAAAATCGAAGATGCGGGAAGATTCCTCGCTTTGCACCTTTCCATCGGCCTGTGCGATAGCATAAACCAACTTGCCCAATGCGATGTAATAATCTTTGCGTTCCATGATGTTTTATTTATTTAATAATTTCATCAAAAGTATATAATTAATACCGAACAATCATTTTCAAAACCTATGCAAAAAAAATCTATTTTTGTAAACAAAAAATTTCAGCATTGAAAAGGCAGGCAATCATCCAGATACTTATTCTCGCTTTTACCCTGGCCTTCCCATATCTTATCGCCAAAGCTAACGAGCCTGATAGCATCACCAGCCTAAAAGCAGACCTTGGCCGGCAAAGCGGCATCGAACGAATGCAAACGCTGGAAAAATTGGTTACCTATTATTACGACAAGCAATCGAAGCTTGCCATTGGCTATGCCACACAACTATTGAAGCTCGCCGAATTGAGTGGGATGAAATCCAAGGAAGCAGGGACCTGCATGCTTTTTTCGAGTATTTACAAATATCAGCTTCATTACGAAAAATGCTTGGAATACGATCGCCAGGCATTGAAAATATACTCCCAGCTTGGCGATTCGGCAATGATGTCACTGCTCTATTATCGCATCAGCGAAAATTTTGTTTCGCTTAGTCAATTTGATAGTGCCATCTATTACAACGATGAATTAAACCGACGTTTTGCAAGTATTAATGATTCGTCCCGTCTTTTTCAATCCAAAATGCTTTTGGGTAAAGCGCATTGTCGTAATGATAAAAACGCCGAAGCCCTTGCCTACTTCGTGGATGCCTGGGCGATAGCCGATGAATTAAACAAGGCTAATTTTTTAGGATGGGTTTATTATTGGCTCGGTTATACCGAAATGAAGTTGGGCAATTTTACTGATGCAAAAAAACACCTCCAGCTTTCGATGGAAAAAACGCTTGAAGACAACAGCTATTATGGTTGGATTGGAGCAGCGCAAGAATTGGGCGATTTGTACCTGAAAACCGGAGAATGGGCCGAGGCTTACAAGCTATATTTCGAGGCATGGCAAAATCTTGATTACGTGAAAGGTGATGTGGGGACGCAGAATTTTTTGAGCCAGCACTGCATGAACCTTGCAAATATTTATCTCAATATAGGCAACTACGGCCAGGCATTGAATTTTTTGGACAGCGCAGAGACGATTGCCACAAAAAATAAGTTTGAGGGCAAAATAGCATTTATCAATCAACTAAGAGGTAATGTGTTGTTTAAGGACGGAAAATATGATAAAGCTTTGGCGGCTTGCGAGCTTAGCCTGGATTATTTATTATCCAAGGATTTTAAATATCAACGCTCCGAATTATACAATAGAATGGGCAGGATTTATGAAATGAATCAAAACTGCACCGAAGCGTTTTTATACTATGAGCAGGCTCTGGACATCAATATTGAAATAGACAATAAATTTGGAATCGCACAAAACTATGTCAACCTTGCCTCTTGTTATTACCAAAAAATGCAACTGGCCAAAATGAAAGCATGCCTTGACCAGGGTTTTGTGTACGCAGAAGATATAAATGTTGACAGGCTTTTATTAAAATATTATATCCAATACATCAATTTTTGCGAAAGATCAGAATCGCACCAACTGGCGCATTCTTATATCGGATTGTACGTCCCATTATCAGAAAAATACAATAATAATGGGCGAAATAATTTAGCAGCACTCTTGATAGAAATACACCAAAATGAGCAGAAAAAAACCCAGCAAATGTATCAGCAAGAAGTAGAACTGATGGAAACAAAAGCCGAACGAAACCAGTATTATTTTAGTCTTATCATTTTATTAGCGGCTTTTATTCTCCTCGCATTAGGAGCAATCGCATATTTAATTATCAATAAAAGATACGTTACCAAAAAGTTGGAGAGGCAAGTGAATGAACGTACCAAAGAATTACGCGAAAACGAAAAAAAACTGATCGACATCAACGATACCCGCGACCGCTTTTACTCGATCATTGCCCACGACCTGAAAAGCCCTTTCAACTCGCTTATTGGCTTTGCCAACCTGCTCAACGATGACTACGATGATTTTACAAATGCTGACCAGCGCAAGTTTATCCGAATTATTCGCAACTCGTCCGAAGAAATATTTGCCCTACTCGAAAACTTGCTGGACTGGACGCGCAAAAGCTCGGAAAACATCAAACACTATCCCGTAAAAATCGACCTGCAGCAAATTATAAGGCAGGCCATCCAACTCCAGGAAAAAAATGCCCAAAGCAAAAATATCAATATCCAAAATTTAATACCAAAAAACACCTTTGTTTTTGCTGATGAAAATATGCTGCGAACCATCATCCGAAACCTTACTTCAAATGCGCTAAAATTTACCAACGCCAAGGGTGCTGTTAGTTATGAAGCGAAAAAAGTGGATGGTTTTATCGAATGCAAAATTGTCGATACAGGCATAGGCATATCCGAAAAGATGATGAGCAATCTTTTCGACCTCAAGGCTAAGATTAAAAAGAAGGGCACGGCCAACGAGTCGGGAACCGGGCTGGGCCTGCTGCTGTGCAAAGATTTTGTGGAGCGCAATGGCGGACAGCTCACGGTAGAAAGTGCCGAAGGCAAGGGCAGTGTTTTCACATTTACCCTTCCGGCGAAATAAGATTGCGCCCTATTTGTGTCTGTCTTTTTAGTCGTTTCGTGAGGTTTGAATAGCCCTCCCGCAAAAGCGGTACAGGTCGTCTTTTAGGGCAGGGATTAAATGGGAAAGAGGAAAAACCCCGCGATTTCGCCACGCCTACGGCGTGGCGAAATCGCGGGGTGGACATCTTCAAACTCAATTTCCCCGGGTTAAAACCCGGGGCTATTCAAAAGCACCGACTTTATGGACAGACACTAATTAAAATACTCTCCTCCTACTCCATCTCAAAAATTCGTGAAGAAAACCCCTCCATGCTAAGATTGAGGCCATGATTGATTAACACGCTTTTTTCAAACTTCATCGCTTCGCCATCAGGCAATACTTCCCTTATGGTAATTGATTCTTTTTTCATCCATTGCATTTCGCCAAAGGCATGTTCGGGAATTCTAAGATGAAAATTGTTTGTGGAATTAGCATCAAAATGCACAATCAATAGTAATTTTTGATTTTTGGAATGCCTAAGCCAGGCGTAAACTTTATCGCGGCAGGGCATCACATCATAAGGATTGGCATACATCAAATCGTAAAAAGCACCCTGGGAAATGGCCTCGCTGGCAATAGAAAAACTGAGGAGCTTTTGATAATAATTCTGCAAGTCCTGCTGAGCTGCCGAAAGCCTTCCCCCATCAAACTTCGCTGTATTCATCCATTTCAGGTGCTCGGGCATAGCGCAATAATCGTAAATCGAAGTTCGGCCATCATCGCCACTAAAGCCGCTGGCACCCCGGGCAGGCTCGCCCACCTCCTGACCATTGTAAATCATTATCGGCCCCTGGTGCATACAAGCAGCCACCAGCATTGCGGGAATTGCGGCATCAGCCCGTCCGGCAAAGGCGGTGGAGGCCAGGCGTACCTCATCGTGGTTTTCGAGAAAGCGCAACATCTGTGCATCCAGGCCATCCAAGATCTGCCAGCAATTACTAAGACCGGACGTAGAAGCCTGATGGCAAATAATATTTTTCAAAGTATCGTACAAGCCCACCTTATCGTACAAATAATCAAAGCCACCAAAATTTACATAATTGTAATATTGGAGGGGGTTGTATATTTCAGCTATAAAAATCAGGTCAGGAAACTGCTCCTTAACCTTTTGGATAGCCCAATGCCAGAATTCAACGGGCACCATCTCGGTCATATCGCAGCGAAAGGCATCCACCTGCTTGCCGGCCCAAAAAGTTAGCACCTCCAGCATCTTGTGCCAGGTGTCGGGGATGGGGTCAAAATGATAGCTGCGGCCATTATGGAAATCGATACCATAATTTAGCTTAATGGTTTCGTACCAATCGTTTTTATCGGGCTTAGCTTCAAATTTATCATTTCCGGTAGCTTTGGTAGGCCTTTCGGTATAAGGCTTTGCGGGCAGCTCATCTTTAATATGCCCAAGCCATTCGATATTATCCGGCAATTGAAACTGAGTATTGGGCAGATAATAAAAGTTATTATCTCGGTCGAAAGCCTTGGCAGGATCATCACCGGAGCCAAAATCCGAAATGCCTTGTGGGCGACTATCCGAAGAATACTGCCTGAAAAGATGGTTGGGCACAAAATCGAGAATCACCTTCATGCCTGCCTGATGCGTGCGCTGCACCAGCGCTTCAAACTCAGCCATACGATGCTTGACATCTACAGCCAGATCGGGATCTACATCATAATAATCTTTGATGGCATAAGGCGAACCTGCGCGCCCTTTCAAAAGCGTGGGATGATCGGTGGGAATTCCATGGGACGAATAATCGGTCATGCATCCATGTTGGATAATTCCGGTGTACCAGATGTGGGTAATTCCAAGTTGGCGTATTTCGGCCAAAGCCTGTGGCGTATAGTCGTCGAACTTGCCACAGCCATTTTGTTGGATGGTGCCGTTAAAAACCCCGTCGGCGCAGGTATTTCCAAATAGACGGGGCAAAGTTTGATAGATCGATATTTTTGAAGCCATAAAAATGCTTAACGGTTATAAATTTTGGTGATTTGGTGCAGCCATTGGATTTTCTCATGGCTAAGCTTATCGGGGGTAAAACGCCACTGCCAGTTGCCGCCCGGCGTGCCGGGTATATTCATGCGAGCCTCACTGCCCAGATCGAGCAAGTCCTGCAAAGGAATAATGGCCATTTGGGCTACGGAACTCCATGCCAGGCGAATCATTTTTTGGATAACATTATTCACATCGCCATCTACATAATCGAGCACACGCTGCTGAACATCCTGTTCCAGCGCATCGAACCAGCCTCGAAGGGTATCGTTGTCGTGGGTGCCGGTATAAACCACGCAGTTGCGGATGTAATTGTGCGGCAGGTAGCCATCGCCTTCATCGGAATGGAAGGCAAACTGAAGGATTTTCATTCCCGGAAAACCAAAATCATCACGCAGCTTTTCAACCGGTGGGGTTATGATGCCAAGGTCTTCGGCTATGATGGGCAAATCGCCGAGCTGCGCTTTCACTGTCTCGAACAATTCCTGGCCGGGAGCTTCCACCCACTTGCCGTTTATAGCATTTTCATCGCCATAAGGCACCGCCCAATACGCCTCGAATCCTCTGAAATGGTCGATGCGCACCAGGTCGTAAAGTTCGGTGGTGGACTTGATTCGTTGGAGCCACCACACAAAGCCATGGGCCTTCATATAGTCCCAGTCGTAAAGCGGGTTTCCCCAGAGTTGCCCCGTGCTGCTGAAATAATCGGGCGGCACCCCTGCAACCTTTGTGGGGTTTCGTTCCTCATCAAACTGAAAAAGCTGAGGCTTGCTCCACACATCAGCGCTATCGTGCGCCACATACAGCGGGATATCGCCCACGATTTTAATATCCTTGCTGTTGGCATAGCTTTTTACCTTATCCCATTGGCGATAAAACTGATACTGAACAAATTTATGAAAGTTAATCTCGTCCGCATTTTCAGCATCAAAAGTCTCTATTGCCTGTTCATCCTTCACTTTCAACTTAAGTGGCCATTCCCACCAGGGCTTGCCTCCCAACGATTCTTTAATGGCAATAAAAAGTGCATAATCGTGAAGCCAGAAATCGTTTTTCGCTACAAAGGTTTGAAAACCACTATTCGAGGGTTCCGAGTACATAAAAACCTGATACGCCTCGTACAGTACCTCTCTTTTAAAATTAATCACATTGCCATAGTCCACCTTATGGTCGAGCCAATCAAAACCGGTGGGCAAGTCATCATGATGTACAAGTCCTTCATCTATCAAGGTTTCGATATCGATCAGAATCGGATTTCCGGCAAAAATGGAGAAACACTGGTAGGGCGAATCGCCGTAGCCTGTGTGCCCCATGGGCAGCACCTGCCAAAGATTTTGCCCGGCCTGGTGCAAAAAATCAACAAATCGTAAGGCCTCTTGGCCAAGTGCCCCGATACCATATTTTCCGGGTAGTGCGCTGGGATGGAGTAATATCCCGCTAAGTCGTTCTTTTGTCATTCGTAGTCTTTTGTAAAAAAATAGCAAAGAAATAAAAAAACACAGAAGTGGAGGCAATAAAAAACCCCGCTAATACGAAATTAGCGGGGATGTTAATCGTTCCGTCGCAAGGGAGCTAAGCTCCCAAAGCTGTTATGCTTTCAACGAACAGGAATTATCAACACTTTTCAAATCACTCCACAACAAATTCTTTTTTATATACGATCGCTGTAAAAGCTTAGGGTTGTTGATAAATAAAATCGGTGTTGGACGGACTCACATACCAATCAGCGTGCGCAGTGCCGTTGCTCGATGCCCAGTCGTCGAAATTTTCGTAGGCCTCGATAAGGGTAAAGCGGTAGAGACCTGCGCCGGGATTGTGCTGACCATCGGCTTCGATAGCCCATTCAAAATCGTCCGGGATGTCCAGACCCCAGGGATAATACTGTCCAAAATTGATATGCCAGCTAAAAGCATCTTCGTTGGTTTTGTACCAAAGATTTCCTGATGCCCCGCCGGTGGGAAAATTGGAACCATCGTTTAAAGTATCGAAATACATGCGCTCAACCGCAGGATTGGGATCCCATTGGGTAGCAAGATAGCTTGGTGGATATCCAGGAAGGTGTAGCTCCTGGCGACGATCGAAATTATCTTCACCAACCCGAAGAACAAAAAAGGGATTCCAGGTATCAAAGTCAAAATAATCCACAGTTTTATCGGTGGCTATCATATTAAATTTTACATAAAAAGAATAGGTTCCGAAATATTCTCCCTGGATGGTGTTACCTTTCCAGGGAAGTTTTTCATGGGCAATCACTACTACTTCGCCGTTTTGTCCGGCTTCAGTACCATTACCGTCAAATGCAATATAGCCCTCTTGTTTTTGGTTGGAGGGAACCATCACATTAAAATCGGCATCATCGATACCGGCTCCGGGCAAGCTAAAGCCAAAGCCCTTGCTTAAAGATGCTCCCGAGGCAACTAAAGTAAAATTACCAAAGGCTTCTACCAATTCATTACTTGCATTGGTAACGCTGTTGAAGCGATATTTTACCACCATATCATTTAAATCGTAATCGCCCATGCTTGGCCACAGGTCTTCAAAAGCGAGAGTGTATGGCGTTGCCGGCCAATAGTTGTTGAAGGCGCGAAGAGGATCGTGGGGATAATCATCGTTGGGATTTACAATACCATCTTCATCAGTATCAATATTTCCTAACCAATCTGGCCCTTCAGCGAAAGATTTGCCACCATAATTATTACTCAGCAATTCACCATCAATTCCTGCGGTAGCCGTTTGATTTGCCGTAGTGGTTCCTGAGCCTTCTTCTATGTTCCAATATCCGGTCAAACCTGTTGCTCCCGGATTTACCGAACGGGTGCGATACGCATTGATTTCGCCTGCGGTTTTGCTTACATTCCAAAGCCTTACCTCGTCGATTGCGCCATGGTAAAAGGCTGACAGCACATTGTTATCGCTCCAGGCACCGATGGTAAACTGGTCGAGATCTGCAGGCATGAGGGTGGTAGCAGTGGTTTGTGTAAATTCCAACGCACCATCGATGTATAAGGTTCGGCTACTTTCTGAATCAAAAACAACAGCGATGTGACGCCAGGCATCATCGGCCACAATCTTGGTTCCTGTTTGTTCCTCGCCCATAGAAGCCTTGTAGGCTCTCACGCTCACCTTCCCTTGACCGGCTCCATCGTGGTTGATAAACACGCCCATCTGTGTACCTTCTTCGGTGCTGCTGCAATAGCTCATCAGCACCATATCATCAGCCCAGTCAAGCGAGCCATCGGTTTTAATCCAGCATTCCATAAGCACGGGATAATCTGCTATGCCAGGATTTCCAACAGCTACATAATCTTCATCCAATTCATCAAAGCTGAGCGCCTGTGTAGCCGAAGCCACCGATTTAAAATCGTTGGCTAACGAATACGAAATTGCGCCATTTACAATTGCAACCATATTCCCATTTATGGAAACAGTACTTGTAGCCTTGGGCATTTTTATGATGGTGGTATAAGTTTCGGTTTTGCACAAGAGCTTAAGCCAGGCATCTGCACCAGCCGATGGAGCTATATTAATAAATTTACCTTCGGCATTTTTTAAAGTAATGCTCACATCGTGCTGCATATTCCAATCAAAATCAGGGCTTACAGCGGTAACTTCGGCTTGTGGATTGGGATTGTCGTCCTGGATATCTTTTTTGCATGAAATGAGTCCGATCATCAGGATCAAACTTAAGAGGATAGTAAAACTTCTCATAATTTGGATTTTTGTTATAGATTAATTTTTTTTTAATACTGATAGGACTTTCAGCAATTTTTATGCCTCTAAAAAAAAGTTAAAATTGCGCTTGCATATCAACAAATTACAGAAATTACATTCTCCTGTATGTTCTCAATTTTAGATTTTCAAATTCTTTTTGGCAATCCTGCCCCTTTGATCTTTTACTTTTCACCTCCAAAAAAATGGATAAAAGATTTAAGTAAAGCGGCTTTAGAGTATCTAATAATGCAGCACCAAAAAAAGTACCGGGATAAGAATACCAGCAATAGTTAGCCAGGCACCCCGGCGGGTGATCCCATTTTTTCCACGAAGAATGAAAAGTCCTGACACCGCCAGCAAAACCAGGGCAATGGCATAAGCATCCGAAAACCAGACCCACCAGTTTTTTGGGTTGTAATGCAGATAATTCACTGCATGGAAAACCGGGCGGCGTTTGATCTTTTCGATTTCCCCACGACCCGTTTCGGTATCTATTAGCACACTGCCACCATCCAGGAATACCTTTAGCATACTCGCGTTGGGGAAATAATGTTTTTTATAATTATCGGCCTCATCGTACTTAGCAAGAAATTCGATAAGCTGCGTCTTGGTAAGATTGCGATCGACCGGTTTGCCGAAATCAACCATCTTATTAGTAACTACATAATTGGGATTCCAATCGCCGATATGATTGATGGCAATACCCGAAAGTCCGTATATTACGCTCATGGCAAAAAAGAAATAGCCCAAATCGCGATGAATAGCCCGGTTATATTTTCTCCATTTAAACTTGCTCATTTCCTGAAATATTAAAAAAGGCCTCGAAAAATATTTCGGGCCTTTTAATTTGTCAAATTTTGATTTTCTTACTTTTTCTCTTTGTATTCGTTGGCAATTATCGAATAGAACGACAAGTGGTCAACGCCCTGATCGGCAAGCTGAGTGCGGTAGTTTTCGATTTGTTCAAACTCGGCATTGGGATCGCCTTCGTCGTGTTCGTGGCCTTCTTCGCCGCGATGGATTTTAAGCTCCGATTCGGGGTTGTCGGCCTTTAGCTCGTTTTCCCATTCGGTAAGATAGGCTTCGTCGATACGCAATTCGTCAACAGTACCCACGATAGCCACATCACTACCTTCAAGTTCTACATCAAAGGCATCGATGGCATCGCCGGCCTTCACCTGAATGCGATCTTCTTCGGTTTCATCACCAATAATAAACAAGCGCTTGCCGCCATGCTTACAAACATGTACCGCAGTACCTTCGATCATGATGTTTTTACCCACGAAATCCTCGGGGTGGGTATTAAAATCCGCCGTGGTCATTGCGATCATTTCGGGACTTTCTAGCTCGGTAGTCTCCGAAGCTGCTGCTTGTGTGGCCGATTCAGTACCGGCATTGTTGCAGGCTGCAAAAAATAATGCAACCAATGCGAAAAGAAATAACTTTTTAAACATTTTACCTCCAAGTAATTCGTTTGTAAATAATTTTGCTTCCTTAAAAAAATTTGTTTTGCAAAAATACTTTTTTTAGGAATACCTTAGTTTTTCATATTATAAATTTCAAAAATAAATATTTAGATAATTAAATATCAACGATAATGGAAGAACAAACATTGGGAATTGGAACACGGGTAAAGCATCCCGAATTTGGCGCAGGAGTAATCATTCAGGCTTCGAGCGAGGCTTACGAAATTGTGTTTATGGAATTGGGCTGGCGCAAAATCTCCAGAAATTATGAATTGCTGGAAATCATCGATATTATGGAACCCGACCGCGACTTGATAAGCTACGAGCAGGTGGAAGCCATGATGGTAAAAACTTTGCGCCGCTATTCCGACTTACAGGAAGTGATAGAAATGGATAAGAAGTGGACGGGAGGTAAGCTGATTTTGCAAGCCGGACGCGAAGACTTATCCTCGAAAGAAATGCCTATCGACACATTCTTTCATAAGATAGTAATGGTGCGCGACAGAGTGCGGGTTATGGAGCAGCGCATCAACAGCAGCGACCTTTCGGACGAAGAAAAGGTGAGCCTCCAGCAATACATCACCAGGATATACGGAAGCCTGACTACTTTCAACGTACTTTTCGAGTACAAGGCTGATCATTTTGTTGGGGAAAAGTCGTAGGAAGCAGTCATGGTATGGCTCTTAGCCATGCTAAGACTAAATCATGTCTATCAATAAAGTCGATTTCTTTTGATTAAAATTGAAGATTAAAGATCGGAGATTTTAGATTGTGCTGAATATCACCAACATCTTAAATCTAACATCTTAAATCTCAAATCGTAGATTTTTCTAACTGCTACTTTGCAGATACTAAACTAGTAAGTCATAGGATGGCTTTCCATCGCACTAGCCTACCCTAAGCCATGCTATGACTTTCGGGTGCGTAAAATTTTGTGTCGCCACGACATGAGGAAAAAAAATCCGGGCAAAAGGAAGGGCAGTGATAATAGGGGGATGTAATACCATGATTGAAATACCGGTGAGAAAGCAACGTAAAAGCCTATGGCAATCCCCGCAAGGCTAAGCAGTGCTCCGCCTACAATTTCGATGACCCAACCAACAACGTAGGCAAGAAAGGAGAAAACAAAAAGCGTGAGCAAAAATAAAAGGTCATAGGAAGCGTGAGCATTTTTAAGCATCGCAAAACCCTCGCCAATCATAAACGAAACGATCAGCACCATGCCTACAAAGCCGGTGAGGCGGGCAGCCCACCGATAATTCTTGAAATTCACCATTGCTCGTAACAACATAGACACTCCTGTTTTTTATGGTTTAGAACCGTAGTTTCAAAATTAGTTTAAATCGAAATGCTGGGGCTTGCTCACCTTTTGGGGTAAGAGGGCATAATCGAGCACTTCCATCATGCTTTCCACATAAACAAACTGCAAGCCCTTGATGTATTTCTCGTTGATTTCGTTGATGTCTTTTTTGTTTTCTTTAGAGATAATAATGGTATTGATCTTTGCCCGCTTGGCAGCAAGAATTTTTTCTTTGATACCGCCCACGGGCAGCACTTTACCGCGCAGGGTTATTTCGCCGGTCATGGCGATGCTTTCTCTAATCTTGCGCTGGGTATAAATGGAGGCAAGGCTGGTGAGCATGGTTATGCCTGCCGAGGGTCCATCCTTGGGCGTGGCTCCTTCGGGGATGTGCATGTGCAGGTTGTATTTTTGAATTATCGCCTGGTCGATGTCCAGACTTTTGGCGTGCGACTTCAAGTATTCAAAAGCAATGGTTGCCGATTCCTTCATCACATCTCCCAGGTTTCCGGTAAGGGTGATGTTTCCTTTTCCGGGGCTAAGGCTGGATTCTACAAAAAGAATCTCGCCGCCAACAGCCGTCCAGGCCAGGCCGGTAACCACGCCGGCATAGTCGTTGCTAATGCCCTGCTCGCGCTGGAAACGCGGGGCACCAAGAATACGTTCGACATCAGGGAGATCAATTTTGCGGATATAATTTTCGCCTTGGGCAATAAAGCGTGCCTTGTTGCGAATGATGCGGGCGATATTTTTTTCGAGCGCACGCACACCCGATTCGCGGGTATAGTTATCAATGATTTTTTCGACCGTCTTTTTGGGAAAGCTCAGCTCCTGCTTTTTCACACCGTGCTCTTTTAACTGGCGGGGGATTAAATGTCGGCGGGCAATTTCCACTTTTTCTTCGAGTAGGTAGCCGTTAATGTCGATAATTTCCATGCGGTCGCGCAAGGCCGGATGAATGCTGTTGATATTGTTGGCAGTAGCCACAAAAAGCACCCGCGAGAGGTCAAACTCCATTTCGAGGTAATTATCGTAGAAGGTCGTGTTTTGCTCGGGGTCGAGCACTTCGAGCAACGCTGCCGAGGGGTCACCGTTGTGAGTGGCACCGATCACTTTGTCGATTTCATCGAGAACAAAAACCGGGTTGGAGGATTTTGCTTTTTTAATACTTTGGATAATCCTGCCTGGCAATGCTCCGATATAGGTTTTGCGGTGTCCGCGAATCTCGGCTTCATCGCGCAGGCCGCCCAGCGACATGCGGATGTATTTACGCTCCAACGCACGAGCAATAGATTTCCCCAACGAGGTTTTACCCACGCCGGGAGGGCCAAGCAGACAAATAATTGGCGACTTCATATCGCCCTTCAACTTAAGCACCGCCAGGTACTCGATGATGCGTTCTTTTACTTTTTCAAGCCCAAAATGGTCTTCGTCCAGAATTTTCTGGGCGTGTTTTAAATCAAAATTATCCTTTGAAAACTCGTTCCAGGGCAGCTCCACCAATGTTTCCAGGTAATTGAGATGAATCGAAAAATCCATGGCATTGGGATTGATGCGCAGGGTTTTTATCACTTCCTTCTCGAAGGCTTCTGCCACCTCTTTCGACCATTTCTTGTCCAGTGCCCTTTTGCGCAAATCCTCAATTTCGTGCTGCTGCGAGGTACCGCCCAGCTCTTCCTGTATGGTTTTCAGTTGCTGATTCAGAATATAATCGCGCTGCTGCTTGTCGAGGTCGGTTTTTACCTTGCCCTGGATTTCGTTTTTCAATTCCAGCATCTGCAAATCTTTGGTCAGTGCTTCGAGCACCTTGCGGGCACGATCGGTAACCTCAGATATTTCGAGCAAGTTTTGCTTGGCCGGGAGCTTAATATTTAAATTGCTGGAAACGAAATTAACAAGGAAAACTGTGCTTTCGATATTCTTGATGGCGAAGGCGGCATCGCTGGGAATATTCGGCGAAAGCCGGATGATTTGAATCGACAAATCTTTGAGCGAAGAAATCAAGGCCTTGAAGGCATCGTCCTCGATATGTTTTTTGTCGGATTCAAAATTCTGCACTTCTCCCCTAAAATAAGGCGCATCCGAAACAATCTTGTTTATCTTAATCCTTTTCTTACCCTGAATGATGGCTGTGGTATTGCCATCGGGCATCTGCAAAATCTTCATAATATGCGCCATGGTGCCGATGGTAAAAAGGTCGTTGGCCTTAGGATCATCTATTTCAGCACTTCTTTGCGCAACCACACCAATAGGTTTTTTGCCCGAGTATGCTTCACGAATCAGTTGAATGGATTTGTCGCGGCCCACGGTAATGGGGATTACCACGCCGGGAAACAAAACCGTATTACGCAAGGGCAACAGCGGAAGTACTTCGGGCACCTCCTCGGCATTCATCTGGTCTTCGTCTTCCTGGGATAATAATGGGATGTATTCGGTTTCGTTATCAGCCATATCTGAAAATAAAATCTCCTGCTGCGTTGTTTTTCCTATCATGTATTTGCTATTCTTGCGCCAAGTTGTCAGGGTAATTATGCATAGTAGAGCCACGGGTAAAAAATGATCCGCAATTCAAAAGCCCAACAAGTTGATATTTTGTGATTTATAAATTAATGATTCCTGTTCTGTTTAATCAGTTGACCCGTTTAGCAATTAACATTCCAAACCTATTAGTACCTGCGGGATGAATCAGCCTGAGCTTTGATATGTTGAAAGATTTTTTTGTCGGCATCGGTAAATTCCATATCCCTGCGGCGCAATACTTTGCTGGCTACAAGCATGGCTTTGTCGAGATTGTAATCGCGAAAACCCGAAGTACCGCCCCACGAAAAAGAGGGGATAAAATTGCGCTGAAATCCGGAACCGAATACATTAACACTTACGCCAATCACCGTTCCGGTGTTGAACATCGTATTGATGCCACACTTGGAGTGGTCGCCCATGATAAGTCCGCAAAACTGCAAGCCCGTTGGAATAAAATGCTGGTTAGGATAATTCCACACCCGCACCTCATCGTAGGTATTTTTTAGGTTGGAGGTGTTGGTGTCAGCACCCAGGTTGCACCATTCGCCAATTACCGAGTTGCCCATAAAGCCATCGTGCGCCTTATTGGAAAAGCCCAAAAAAACCACGTTGTTCAGTTCGCCACCCACCTTGCACCCCGGGCCAATGGTGGTAGCTCCGTAAATTTTAGCTCCCATTTTTACTTTTGACTTTTCGCAAAGCGCGAAAGGGCCTCGTATCAAAACACCTTCCATTACTTCGGCATCTTTGCCAATATAAATGGGGCCTGTTTCGGTATTCAAGGTAGCTCCGAATACCTTTGCCCCTTGCTCGATAAACAGTTTGCCCTTGCCAATAATGGTGTTAGATGCGTCCGGTTTTTGACTTTTTCGCCCTTTGGTAATTAAGTCGAAATCGGCGCGGAGGGCGGTATCATTTTTCGAGAAGATATCCCAGGGGTATTCGATTTTTTGTACTGGGGTTTCGCGCTCCAAGCGGATAGTGTTGCCCTCTTCGACATCAGTATTTTTTTCAAGGCTGGATACATCGATATGCTGGGCTATAATCTTATCAGTACAAACCAGCGATTCATTTTCACCCAGGCTCATTATCTGTTTTACCAATTTAGCATCGGGAATCACCGAGCCATTAATTAATATGGTGTCCTTTTCTTTTTTGATGGGATATTTAAGCGCGAGGTAGCTTTCGCTTAATGTTGAGGTTTTCACTTTGAGTAGCTTTTCCCATTTTTCGCGAATGGTAAGAATGCCCACCCGAATGTCGGCAATGGGGCGGGTAAAAGTGAGTGGTAGTAAATGATCGCGCGAGTAATCGTCGAAGAGGATAAAATTCATAGTCTTTGTAATCTTATTATGATGGTTATTGAATGATTTGCTAAATAACAAGAATACAAAGGTAAAAAAAATGACGAATGAAGAACTGCACTATCTGTTCAACAATAATCACTATTTTCAATAAATCTTTAGTCAAAAGTAGTCTACAAGAAAATTATTGAAAACGAAAAAGATCATAGCGCAAACCATAAGCAATTTTTTGACTGCGATCACACCTTCGTGCTTTGATTTTACTAAATTTGCAAAAAAGGGCTATGAACAGAATGATAGCAAGTAGATTGTCAAATTATTTCGCAAGCCAACCCGTAGAAAAGGCTTGGGTATTTGGTTCTCATGCTCGTTCGCAAGAGAATAAGAAAAGTGACTTAGACATATTGGTCAATTTTAGTCCAGAAACCAAAATCACTTTGTTTAAATATGTTCATATTATTAATGATTTGCAGGCTTTAACCGGTAAAAAGGTAGATTTAGTTGAGAATGGTCAACTTAAACCATTTGCCGTTAGCAGTGCAGAAAATGACAAAATCCTGATTTATGAGAGAAAAGCTAAGGGATAAAGAAAGGCTTAATCATATGATTGAGGCTATTGATAATATTTATGAATTTATTTGGGATACAATTGAAACTGAGCTACAACCACTAAGGGAAAAGATATTAGATATGCTGATAATTAAATAACTGCACAAAATATGACATAACACCATAGGCTCTAAGGCTTTCAAAATTATAAGGGCGCAGTGCCACTCTTAATTCTATCCTCAAGCCCAAGGCCATCGGTAACCTGGATGTTTATGCCATCGGACAAGCCGGTTTTTATATAACGCTTCTCGAAGACCTGCGCCTGGGTTTCAATTTCAACAAACACCGAATCACCTTCAAAATTGAGCAGACTCTCAGGGATAGCCAGCACCGAATCGGCACGATCGAGCACAATGTCGGCATTGGCACTGTAGCCGGCGCGTACAAAACGATCGGATTGCAGTTTAACATCTGCCTTGATCTCGAACTGAATGGCTCCGTTTTCTTCGATTCCCTTGGGTGAGATATGTTCGAGTATTGCGGCAAAACGCACATTTTCGATGGCTCCAATGGTAAGTATCAGCTCCATGCCCTCGCTAATTTTCCCTACTTCGGTTTCGTCCACCTTGCCTTCGAAAACCATTTCGCCCATATCGGCCACATTGGCAATGGTAGTTCCCTCGTTAAAAGTATTGGCCTCGATTACCGAGTTGCCCTCTTCCACAGGCACATCCAGCACCATACCCTCGATGGTAGCGCGGATAAGCGTATTGGTGGTTTCGCCAGTGGTTTTGGTCTGCCCCACGCGAATGAGTTGCAAATTATTCTCGGCAGCCAGTACTTCCTGTTTAGCCTGTCTGAAAGCGAGGTCGGCATCTTCGTATTCGGAAGCTGCAATAACATCGTTATCGTACAATTCCTTCTGTCGCTTGTGATCGGCCTCGGCATTGCTTAGCGCAATTTTGGCCTGTTCCAGTCTCGATTCAGCGTTGTTCAAATTGAGCATATTGGGGATAATCCGCACCTTAGCGATCAAATCGCCCTTTTTAACTTTATCACCGGCTTCAACATACAAGGCTTCGATAATACCAGAAACCATAGGTTTTATCGCAATTTCTTTGCGCGGCACTATCGCGCCGGTGGCCACAGTTTTTTTAATGATGGTCTCGGTATAGGGGGAAACCGTGGTGTAAACAACGGGCTTGGATTGCGATTTTTCGTACAAATAATACAAGGTGTAAGCAAATACAGCCAACAAAATAATCCCAACAAAAATTTTGAAAAAGGTCTTCATATTTTCTTTTTTAATATTTAAAATTCAATACAACTATTCATCGCGCAAGGCATCGATGGGTTTTATACTCACGGCTCGCCGCGCAGGAATCATCCCGGCCACGGCACCACTAATTACAAGAATAAGCAGGGCTTTGACAGCTACTCCAAAATCTACGGTTGGTTTGCTAAACATTCCAGTGGCAGCACCCGAACTCTCGAGAAAGTAATTAACCAATTCGATTATTACCACGCCAAAAACAAGTCCGATGTATCCGGCCAGGGCAGTTAAAAAAACGGATTCGGTAACAATTTGCGTCATAATGGCCAGGGGCGTTGCACCGATGGCACGCTGTATCCCGATTTCCTGTGTCCGTTCTTTTACGATGATCATCATAATATTGCTAACGCCCACCACTCCGGCAAGCAGGGTTCCTAATCCCACAATCCATATCAGCACATTAATACCCCGAAAAAGATTGGTCATTTTTTTGAATTCCTCTTCCACATTTGCCGAGCCAATAGCGCGGTCATCTTCAGGAGCAATGCGATGACATTTTTTAAGCAGGGCTTTTACCTTGGTCTCCAAAAGCGAAACAGGCGTATTTTCTTTGGCTGTTATCGAATACCATCCTACGATATCGCCCAGGTTGTAAGTGCGTTGCAAGGTGGTAAAAGGCATAAATATTTGTTGATTTTCGTTTTCGGCCTGGCGGTCGTTTTTCTTGGACTTGCACCAACCTACAATCTTAAACCAAACTCCGCTTATCCGCAGATATTTACCAATGGGGTCTTCGCCCGGGTCGAACATTTCCTCGTAAACGCGCTGTGCGATGATCACATTTTTGCGATAACCATCAATATCGAGATTATTAATAAAACGCCCCTTTATCATCTCCATGGGATCGATAAGGTTGTAGGCCGGATAATCGCCCTGAATTCTGAAATTGGCGGCACGCTCGCCCCTCACCACATTATTATTTCCATCCCGGTTAAAGCCCTGGATTCGTGGGGCAATGTATTCGATTTCGGGGATATTGTCGAGCATGGCCTGGGTGTCGCTATTTTTAAAATTGTAAAAACGCCCCCGGGGCAGGCCTTTGTAAGGCAGGGTAGTGCGCTGCGTCCACACAAACATGCTGTTGGTAGCCATATCGCCCATGCCCATGCTAACGCCATTTCGCAAACCCGTACCCGAGCCAAGCATTACAATCAGCATAAATATTCCCCAAAACACACCGAAGGCTGTGAAAAAAGTACGTAACTTATTTTTTCGCAGGGTGCTAAAAATCTCTTTCCAACTATCGGCATCAAAAAATCGCATGGCTTATTAATTTTTACTGTTTCGATAATTCCGGCAACCCATGTCGCAATCGGAAGGTAACATTCGGGATATGGAGTTTTTGCTTATCATTATTGCAATTATTCGTCTCTAAGTGCATCAACGGGTTTAATGGCTGCGGCCCGGCGTGCAGGCACAAAGCCTGCAATGGCTCCGGCCATAATCAGAATTGCAGTAGCACCCAGGGCTATTTTGAAATCCACCTCAGGATTGGCAAAATAATCGGTAGCCGGTAGGAAGGACGCAACCAACTCCAGCAGGCCAACACCCAGCACCAGGCCGATATATCCGGCAACAGCGGTGATCAACACCGACTCCTGCAAAATCAAACTCACAACCGACCAGGGGGTGGCTCCCATCGACTTGCGAATACCAATTTCTTTGGTGCGCTCTTTTACCACAATCATCATAATATTGCTTACGCCAACAATGCCGGCGATAATGGTGCCTATGCCAATAATCCAGATAAACACGCGGATACCAGCAAAGAGATCAATAAATTGCTGGAAATTTTCGATCGAATTAAAAACAAACAAGGCTCGCGGGTCGTCCGGGTTGAATTTATATTTTTGCGAAAGTGCGCCCCTGGCCTTATCCAATACCTGCAAGCTAGCACTGGTACTTGGATCATCAAGCATCAGGCACACATTTCGAATGGTATTGCCCATATTAAAAACGCGCTGAGCGGTGGTTAGCGGAATATAAACGCGCGAAACATCGCGGTCGCCGCCCGGATCGTCAAACCATCCAACCACCATAAATGGAACGCCATTTATTTTGATGAATTCACCCACAGGTTCCATCTGCTTGAAGAGGGCTTCCTTGACCACCTTGCCCAATACAACCACTTTGCGAAAATGCTGCAAATCGTAGTCGTTTACGTATCTGCCATTGCTTATTTCGAGCGATTCAACGTAATAGTATTCGGGTGTGATGGCGAAAATATCGAAGGAGCCGTATTCATTTTTGTAAGAAAGATTCTGTCCGTTGAAAACGAAATTCCGTGAAGAGCTTTTATCCACATCATCAATATTTCCGAGCAGGGTTTTATCATCGTTTTCAAAACGCAAAAACCTTCCTGCTTTCATCCCCTGATAAGGCAGGCTGGTGATGCCGCTATTGATGGAAATATAATTTACTGCATCGCCTTCAAACTCACGTTTTACGCCATTCTCGAGGCCGTAGCCCGAACCCAGCAGCACAATCAGCATAAAAATACCCCAGGCTACACTGAAACCCGTTAAAAAAGTACGCAGCTTATTTTTGCTGATGGTACTAAAAATCTCCTGCCATTTATCCAGATCAAACATGGGCTATGCAATTTGGATTTGAGGCTGGGCATGAAGTTTTCCATTCGTCACATTCGAAGCAATAATGCCATCGTTAAGCCTGATAATGCGGCTGGTGCGATGGGCGATATCATTTTCGTGGGTAACGATAAGAATGGTAATTCCCGATTGATTGATCTCCTTGAAAATATCCATCACCTCGTGCGAGGTTTGCGAATCGAGGGCACCGGTGGGTTCATCGGCAAGGATCACCTTGGGCTTGGCAACCAGCGCACGTGCAATAGCAATGCGCTGCTTTTGTCCGCCCGACAAGGCGTTGGGATTGTGATCGGCCCACTCGCGCAAGCCCATCCTATCTAGATATTCCATGGCTATCACATTGCGCTTTTTGCGACTCACTTTCTGGTAGTACAAAGGCATGGCCACATTTTCGAGTGCATTTTTGAAGGATATCAAATTAAACGACTGAAACACAAAACCGATCAAACTGTTGCGATATTGCGCTGCCTTGGTTTCGTTTAGATTTTTAATCTCGTGGTTGTCCAAAAAATAACTGCCACTATCGTGATTATCCAAAAGCCCGATAACATTAAGCAGGGTTGACTTGCCTGAGCCTGATGAGCCCATAATCGACACCATTTCCCCCGCTTCGATATCGAGGTCGATGCCTTTTAAAACATGAAGACGGTTAGCTCCGGTAACGTAGGTTTTGTTAATATCTTTAAGGCGGATTATACTCATGCTTTTCGTTGTAAAAAATTCGTTTATGCTTTTCTGCCGTGAATCAGTTATTATGCCAATGCACATAAAGCTATTTTTATCAATGCTTTAAAAATCGAAGTAAGTAGATGTAAGACATGCTATGTTCGATTGTGTACACGCCCTGTGCGTAATCGTTCGTACATAAAAAAACCCGGAGCGAATACTCCGGGTTTTTTTTTAACTATTAAAACGAATCTATTTTGAATTTCCCAATTGATCGCCTTTATGACGCGGCGATTCCGGAGGTGCCGAAATAGACTCTCTCATTTTGGTATCGGCCTTGATATTTTCAAATTTATAATAATCCATAATGCCGAGTTGTCCGTTGCGGAAGGCTTCGGCAATGGCTTTTGGTATTTCAGCTTCGGCCTGGATAACGTTGGCACGCGCCTGTTGCGCCTTGGCCTTGTTTTCCTGTTCGGCGGCAATAGCCATCGCGCGTCTTTCTTCGGCTTTGGCCTGGGCGATGTTTTTATCGGCATTGGCCTGATCCATCTGCAAAACGGCACCAATATTTTTACCCACGTCGATATCGGCAATATCGATGGATAATATCTCGAAAGCGGTACCTGAGTCGAGGCCTTTTTCGAGCACCGTGCGCGAAATAGAATCCGGATTCTCGAGTACCCTTTTGTGTGAATCGGCCGATCCGATCGAGGAAACAACCCCCTCGCCTACCCTGGCCAGAATAGTTTCTTCGCCGGCACCACCCACAAGCTGCTTGATGTTGGCTCTAACGGTAACCCGCGCTTTGGCAATAAGCTGAATACCATCTTTGGCTACAGCAGCTACCGGCGGGGTATTGATCACTCGCGGGTTAACCGACATCTGCACCGCTTCCAGCACATTACGACCAGCCAGGTCGATAGCTGTTGCCGATTTAAAATCGAGTTCTATATTGGCTTTATCGGCAGAGATAAGCGCATTAACTACGGCTTGCACATGGCCTCCGGCCAGATAGTGCGCCTCAAGATCGTTGCGATTGAGGTGCAAGCCTGCCTTGGTGGCAGCGATTAAACTGTTGACAATAACCGGCGGCTTGATTTTGCGCCAGCGCATGAGCACCAACTGAATCAGCGAAATCCGAACTCCTGATACCAGAGCTGAAAACCACAAGCCGACAGGGATAAAATAAAAGATTATCCACAAGCCAAAAAGTGATGCTATACCTATGGCAATAACTACAAAAACACTGTTTTCCATTAGACTTAGATTTTTTGTTTAACAAAAATTTTATTGAATTCTATTTTAGTTACAATAATTTCGGTTTCCTGGTCGATAAACTCGCCTGAGGATTTTACCTCATAATAATCATCGTTGATGAAAGCCTTGCCCATAGGCACAATCCTGGAGATGGCCTTACCTGTATCGCCGGCTTTAATGCGTGTTTCGTCAATTACGTTAGCCTTTCCGGTAAGCTCGGTATGCAGCATAGCCCGATTCCAGGTTTTGGATCGTAAGGACAAAGCCAAAGCTCCCACCGTTAATACCAGAGAACCGCCCAAAACATAATGCCCGATGGGCGCACCATAAACGATGTAGGTTTGCCAAATGCCAATACCCATCAAAATAAAACCCACAATGCCCACCACGGTAGTACCGGGAACAACCAATATTTCGAGAATCAAAAATATCAGTCCGATAATAATTAAAGCTGCAATAACAGTGAAGGACATCGTAAATGGTTTATTAAAAAATTATTTTATCGTAACAGTAAGACCACGGTTGGTCATTTCTTTGCTCATTGGCAGAAGCTCAGCGAGCATCCCCGCTTTTACAGTGCATTTCCCCTTATGGTGAACAATAACAGTACACTGCTCCGCAGTAATGGGATCATGGTCGCACACTTCTATTAAGGAATCAATTACAAAGTCGAAGGTATTGTAATCATCGTTGAACAATACCAAATTGCGCTCGCTAACAAGCTGACCCTTGATTTTATCAATCGATTTAATGTCTTCTTTTATCATTTGTATTAAAGTGCTAATTATACCCGACAATAGTAGGAATATTTTTGTTGTGGGCAAAGATAGACTTTAAAATTTTATTAGCTAAGTTTTTCTAATTTTGCAGCCGAAAATGAATACTGATTTCAAAGATTTCATCAACAGCCTTTCGGCCAAGCTAAAAAACCCCCTGCCTGGTGTGCAAGCTCACGCTGCACTGGAACCTGCAAGCCGCAAAAAATATCCGGCCAATCCTAATTTGAGCCTTGCCAAAGCCAGTAGTGTGCTTGGGCTTTTTTATCCCGAAAACGCCCAAACCAAGTTAACGTTTATCCAACGTCCAAAATACAATGGCGTACACAGCGGACAAATCGCGTTTCCGGGAGGCCAGCGCGAAAATTCCGACACCAATGCTGCAGAGACAGCCCTGCGCGAAACGCATGAGGAGATTGGCATCCCTCCCGAAAAAATTAAAATCATCGGACAACTATCTCCCCTTTACATTCCGCCCAGCAATTTTATTGTTGATCCCTTTGTAGGGTATATTGATGAAGAGCCGCACTTTGTGCCCGACCCCACCGAGGTGCATGAAGTGTTTGGAATCAATATTCAAACTTTACTTAACGAATTAAATTTCCAATTTCGCGAGGTAAGCGGCAGGGATTATCGTGTAGAGGTACCTTGCTATTTTTGCGACGAGCGATTGATATGGGGCGCAACCTCGATGATGCTCAACGAATTGCTGGAAGTTATCAGGAGGTAATTCGGAATTCGGGAGGATAAAAAAAAACGGCCTTAAAAGAACCGTTTTTTCTGTGTTCAACTTAAAATGCTTTCGGCTTAAAGTCTGCCTTGTTTAAAATTGACGAACTGTTACCCGTCGCCTTAATTACAACAAAAACCATTTAATTTCTAATCCAAAATCCTGATCTCGTGGGTTATCTCAGCAACCTTGGCAAGCATGGCCGTAACCCCGCAATATCGGTCCTGGGATAAGGTAACCGCTTTTTCCAGTTTATCCATCGGCAGGTCTTTGCCCTTAAAAGAATAGATAATATTAATTTTGTTGTAATACTTTGGGTGTTCATCGGTTGAATCGGCGGATACCGAAATATTGAAGTAATCAGGCTCCACACGCATTTTGCGCAGGATCGAAATCACATCCATCCCGGTACAGCCACCCAGCGAAGCCAGAGTTAAAGGTTTGGGACGAGGCCCGCGATCTTTACCTCCTACTTCAGGCACCGCGTCAATCATAAATTTATGTCCATCAACCTCTACATCGAAAGCCATTCCATCGTGCAATGTTATATCAGCAATTTTATTCATAATTAAAAGTTTTTATTTTATAAAAATTGGGCGCAAAATTACATAAAAATAGCGGTGTGCTTAATTCGATTTAATGAAGTTTAACACCCGTATAATTTAGCCAATAATTTAAAAAGTTGCAATAAAAATTGTGAATATACCACACGGTAAGGAAATAGTATTATTTTTGGTGGTCAAAAAAAAAATATTGAAATAAACTGCAAAAGCAAAACGCAATGGTTCCAAACGATGATATGCTGATTTTGATTGTTGACGATAATGCCAATAACCTTAAAGTATTGGGGAGTATTCTTAGTTTGCACAAATACAAAATTGCGCTTGCGACCAATGGCGATGAATGCCTTACGCTGATGACAAAACAGATTCCGGATTTGATTTTTTTGGATATAATGATGCCGGGCATCAATGGCTTTGAGGTGTGCCAAACCATAAAATCGAACAAAAGCACAGCGCATGTTCCGGTAATTTTTGTGAGTGCCTTATCCAGCCCCAACCAGGTGAGCAAGGCTTTCGAATCGGGTGGTGTCGATTACATCACCAAGCCTTTCAACAAGGATGAGATATTAGCCAGAGCTAAGGTTCATTTGCAAATTAAAAAGGAACGCGATGCCTTGTTGGAAAAAATCGAAAGCCTGGAAAGCAAAAACCACCCGCTTACAAATCAGAAATAAATATACTAAATCCCCTCTGCTTTTTGCTTTCCAAACCGATTGCCTTGCTAGCATTTCCCATACTTTTTAGCGTGCATCTGTTTATTCCCATCTTTCAAATATTAACACAAAACCAACATATTATTACCCGACTATTTATCCTGGCCTCACTTATACTTTCATTCGATTCAAAAGACCTGCATTTGTAGCCAGCCATGCACTGTATCCTTTTCATATCAACAAAAAACAAAATATTATTCAAAAACAAAAGCCTCAAAAATTCAAACATTTTATCATACCTTTGCCGCAATGTAAAACATTCGCATTTACTCACATTTAAATAGTATGATATGAAGAAACACAATTTTTTTGCAGGGCCATCAATACTCCCTCAATTTACCTTAGATGAAACCGTAAAGGCCATCAAAGATTTTGCCGGTACAGGCCTCTCAATCATGGAAATTTCGCATCGCAGCAAAGAATTTGTTGCTGTTATGGACGAAGCGCAGGCATTATTTAAAGAGTTATTAAAAATACCCGAGGGCTATTCGGTACTATTTCTGGGTGGCGGTGCAAGCACACAGTTTGCCATGATACCCTACAACCTGATGCTCAGCAAGGCAGCCTACCTGAATACAGGGGCTTGGGCAAGCAAAGCCATAAAAGAAGCCAAGAATTTTGGCGAAGTGGTTGAGGTTGCTTCATCCAAAGACAAAACCTTCAATTATATCCCCAGGGGCTACGCCATCCCCGAAGACGCTGACTATTTCCATATCACAACCAACAATACCATTTATGGTACTGAGATCCGCGAAGATTTTGATGTAAATATTCCGCTGGTTGCCGACATGTCGTCCGATATTTTTAGCCGCCCGGTGGATGTTTCCAAATACGCTATAATTTATGGTGGAGCACAGAAAAACCTGGCTCCTGCCGGTGTTACCTTCGTCATCATCAAAAATGATATTCTCGGAAAAGTGGATCGTATGATTCCTACGATGCTCAAATACCAAACCCACATCGACAAAGAATCGATGTTTAACACCCCTCCGGTACTTCCTGTTTTTGCAGCCGTGCAAACCTTGAAATGGCTGAAAGCAAAAGGTGGTGTTGAAGAGATGGAAAAAATTAACCTGAAAAAAGCAGGACTTCTCTACGATGAAATCGAAAGAAACCCCATGTTTAAAGGAACGGTTACAAATCCTGCCGACCGCTCGATTATGAACATCTGTTTTGTGATGGCCAAAGGTTTCGGGGAGCACGAAAAAGCCTTCCTCGAATTTGCCGGACAACGCGGCTTAATGGGCTTGAAAGGCCACCGTTCGGTTGGCGGCTTCAGAGCTTCCACCTACAACGCATTGCCCATCGAGAGCGTAGAAGTGCTGATTGATACCATGAAGGAATTTGAAAAAATGAAAGCATAAAACTATCAAGATATGAAGAAAGTATTAATTGCAACCGAAAAACCCTTTGCTCCCGCAGCAGTAAAGGCCATCAAAACGGTAACTGATAAAGCCGGTTACGAATTGGTTTTGTTAGAAAAATACACTAGCAAAGACGAGCTTTTAAAAGCAGTGGCTGAAGTTGATGCGATGATTATTCGCAGCGACAAGGCCGACAAAGAAGTAATCGATGCAGCCAAAAACCTGAAAATTATTATCAGGGCAGGTGCCGGTTACGATAACATCGATCTGGCAGCCTGCACGGCCAAGGATGTAGTAGCCATGAATACGCCCGGACAAAACTCGAATGCCGTTGCCGAACTTACTTTGGGGATGATGGTGCTGATGGCACGCAACAATTACGATGGTAAAGCCGGCATCGAATTGCGCAACAAAACTTTGGGCATCCACGCTTATGGCAACGTAGGCAAATATGTAGCCGAGATAGCCCGTGGCTTTGGAATGACCCTTAAGGCTTTTGATCCCTTTATCGATAAGCAGGTGATGCTGGATGATAAGGTGGAGCCGCTGGAAAAGTTGGAAGATTTGTACAGCCAATGCCAATACATTTCGCTGCACATCCCGGCCAACGAAAAGACCAAAAAATCGATCGGCATGGACTTACTGAGCAAGATGCCCAAAAATGCAGTACTTGTAAATACCGCCCGAAAAGAAGTTATCAACGAAGAAGAACTGATTAAGGTTTTTGAGAGTCGTCCCGATTTTAAATACATCTCGGATATTGCCCCGGATAATGCCAAGGAAATCGAAGAAAAATTCCCGGGCAGATTTTTCTTTACTCCCAAAAAAATGGGTGCCCAAACCGCCGAAGCCAACATCAACGCCGGAATTGCAGGAGCCAATCAAATTGTTAGCTTCTTTGAAAAAGGCGATACACACTTCCAGGTAAATAAATAGGACGAGAAAATTATTATTTTTGCACAGCAATCAGACCTGACAATTACAATCGTCAGGTCTGATTTTTACTTTTTCTTTACTAATTATTTGATTATTTACGATGGAAGATAACGAAAAAAACATGACTTTCTTCAGATTCGAAGATCTCAGAGTATATCACAAAGCCTTGGACTATGTGGAATGGGTGCATAACAACACCACCCTTTTCCCTGATAACGAGATTCACAATCTCACTTCAAAATTTGTAAATGCTGCCCAGGCCATTGCCATGCAAACTGCCGAAGGTTCATCGCGCAACAAAACGCAGTTTATCTACTATCTTAAAATGGCCAAAAGCTCAATTAGGGAATGCGTGGTTTATACCTCGATTGCCCAAAGCTTAAAATACCTGACGGATACCTCGGTTGACGAATCGCGTGGCCAGCTTATGGAGCTTACCAAAATGATTGGCGCGCTGATTGGTTCTTTGCAACGTAGCACCAACAACTACGACGAAAGATAAATAAACATTTTCCCTTCTTTTTTTAACATCAAAGTTTGTATTAGATAATGGCAATACTAAAAGCATTTAAAGGGCTTAGACCCCCACAAAAAATTGCAGAACAACTGGCATCAAGACCTTATGATGTGCTGAATTCGGAAGAAGCCCGAACTGAAGCCGAGGGTAATCCCTACTCCTTGCTCCACATCATTAAACCCGAAATCGATCTTCCCGAGGATATCGACCATTATTCGCAAAAAGTGTATGACAAGGCACGCGAAAATTTTGATCTCTTCCGCAGCAAGGATTGGCTTAAAGCTGATGGAGACGAATACCTCTACATTTATGCCCAAACCATGAATGGCAAAACCCAGTATGGCCTGGTAGGCTGTGCCGCTGTGGAAGACTACCTGAATAACGTAATTAAAAAACACGAGCTTACCCGCAAGGTAAAAGAAGAAGACCGGATGAAACATGTGCGCATCACCAATGCCAACATGGAGCCGGTATTTTTTACCTATCCTGCTAAAGCTGAGATAGACACCATCGTTGCCGATTGGGTAAAAAGCCATAAAGCCGAATACGACTTTACGGCTGACGATGGCTTTGGTCATCATTTTTGGGTAGTTAGCGATAAAGCTGTGGTAGAAAAACTCATCACAGCGTTTGCCGAAATCCCATCCACTTATGTTGCTGATGGCCATCACCGCACTGCCGCTGCTGCTTTGGTAGGCAACGAAAAGAAATTGAATAATCCCAATCATACAGGCAAGGAAGAGTATAACTTTTTCCTTGCTGTACATTTTCCCGACAATCAGCTCACCATTATCGATTACAACCGCGTGGTTAGCGATTTAAATGGCATGACGGACGAAGCCTTTGTAGATATTCTAAGCAAGAGTTTTGTGGTCGAAGAAAAAGGCGCGGAAATATACAAACCCACCAGCCTGCACAACTTTAGCATGTATCTGGGCGGCACATGGTACTCCCTAACTGCCAAAGAAGGCACCTACAACAACGCTGACCCCATTGGTATTTTGGATGTTACCATCCTCTCTATGCTTGTGCTCGACCCCTTGGATATTAAAGATCTGCGCACCTCCGACCGCATCGACTTTGTGGGAGGTATTCGTGGATTGGGCGAATTGAAAAAACGCGTTGACACTGGCGAAATGAAAGCTGCCTTCGCGCTCTATCCTGTTTCGATGAAGCAACTCATCGATATCGCCGACACCGGAAACATTATGCCTCCAAAAACCACTTGGTTTGAACCCAAACTCAGAAGTGGTCTGGTAGTGCATTCGTTAGATACTTTCTAATAAATTTAATTTTTAAAAAAAATAGGCGGTCTTTATTAGACCGCCTCTTTTTTTTATTAGGCACTTCCTGATTTTGAAGATTCAGGATTATGGTGTAATCAAATCGCCCACGTTAAATACTTTGGTAGGATCAGCAACCGGGTTTTCGTACCATGTTGAAAAGCTGGTGCCACCGCTCTCGGCCCATGCTACAAAGTCGGGAAAGGCATCTACGATACTAACGCGCTCGAAGGGAACGGGCAAATCGCCGGCATACTCAAGCTCGATGCCCCAGGGATGCAGATTTTCATCGGCATAGAAAGGCGGGTCGAGCGGGTACAGGAAAATAGTCCCTGGTGTCCAATCCCATGCGGCAGTAGGTGAGTTATCCTGGTGGGTGCCAAAGAGCGTCCAATCGGCGGCTGTAGTTGGAGGGAAGCCAACAGGACGAATCTCGTGCGAGCGATCATCGGTGCGGAACAGGTAGAGAAAGCCGGCCATCCAATAGGTAGGTGGAGCTACGCTATAACTGAACGATATCGAATCGGCCATGGGATTGGCACTACCAGCATGCCCGGTATTCCAATAGTTGCTGCTCTTTACGGCAGTAACATCACTAAATATAATTACGCTGTTGGTAACATCGGGATCAAGCATGGTATGCGCATTATCGTAAGTACCCGGATCAAGCGTAAGCTGATCTGGATTTAGATACTTAAATTCCATTTTATTGCCAACATCACTCAGATAATCCACAAACTCGATTCCGCATCCCAATTTCATTCCGGCACCATTAGTCCAGATAAAGAAATCGAAAGTTCCGCCAGTCCACTTGTTTTGCGCATCAAAGTAGGTAATCATGCGCATCTTGATAACCAAATCATTCATGTCGTAATCGCCTTCGGTGGGCCACAAATCCTCGAACATTTGATAGTACCATTTTAACGTTTCATCATCGCCTGACTTAAATCCTGTCCCATCGCTATAGGGCGAAGGATAATATGCCATATAGGCTCTTGCCGGATTTTCGGGAAATTGGTCGAAATCATCAAACACACCATCGCCATCCGAATCGGTGTAGGTTTTGGTAGATTTTAATGCTTCGGGAAGTTGAAAAACGTAAGCCTCACCGTTGAGGGTTAACAAAGATTCGATTTGATAGGAGGGCGCATAAACCCGAACTTGGTTTATGCCTTTGTTCAACTCAAGGTAAAAACGGGCTTTACCATCGATAACACTTGAGCGTTGCAGGAGATTTCCCGCCAAGTCGGTGGCATCGAGCGGGAACCCGTTGAGTTGGGCTGAAGGGCTTCCCGAAACATCGGTTACTTGCACCTCGAAGGCAGCCTTGTTGAGCGTTGACCAGTTAAAATCGCCAGGTGCATTGATGGCATCGAAGCCTTTTTTTTCGGCTACGGGGTCAGGTTCTACATCCTTTTTGCACGAAGTAAGCATGGCTACTCCAAAAAGGGTTAATAACATTAAAGTGAGGATTTGGGTTTTCATAGTATTAGTTTTTAATTATTAAAGCAAATCATTTTACCCAAATCATGCCGAATTATTAGCACATTGAATTACAAGACTTTAACATTTAACATTTTTTTTAATTTTTCCCAAAATAATCAATTTGCACTATTTTTTGGAAAAAATCGTCCAAATTCCACATCATCAAAAATTTCCCTTCCTGAAGGCTTAGGTACTGGTTTGCATACAAAAAAGCCAACTGCATCAGCAGTTGGCTTTATAAAATTTACTTTTATTTTCGCTATTCGTTGATACGCATTTTGTAAAATGAGCGATAAACGAAATACAAAGCTACGGCAAGAAAGCCCAGCCCAACGTAGGGTGCAAAATCGCGGAAATTTTCGGCCAGGGAAATTTCCATCGCCAGCAAACCGAAGAGCGTGGTGAACTTAATAATAGGATTAAGTGCAACCGAGGAAGTATCCTTATAAGGATCGCCCACAGTATCGCCTACCACGGCAGCATCGTGCAGCGGCGTGCCCTTTTCCTTCATGTCAACTTCTACTACTTTTTTGGCGTTGTCCCACGCTCCACCGGCATTGGCCATAAAGATGGCCTGAAATAAACCAAAGAAGGCAATAGAGATAAGATAACTTATAAACAAAGAAACCGGAGCTGCATAATGCAGAAGGTCAGTTTCTGACATACCCTCTTTAAAACCTGCCGGAGCAGCAAGGAAGGCAAAGGCCAGTGCAAAACTAAAGATGGCAATAAAAATATTCCACATACCCTTTTGGGCATATTGCGTACAAATTTTAACCACCTGTCTCGATTTTTCCACATCTGCTTTTTTAGGTGCATTGGGATCGAGGTTTATATTTTTCCTGATAAATTCTACGGCACGGGCAGCACCGGTGGTAACCGCCTGAATGGAGGCACCGGTAAACCAATAGATAACAGCACCACCCAGCAAAAACCCAAATATTGAATAAGGATTCAAGAGGTTGAGAATCATTTCGGGCTGGATACCCAGGGTGCCTTTAATAACCAATATCAGCGAAAAGATCATGGTGGTAGCACCCACTACGGCAGTTCCGATAAGCACCGGTTTAGCGGTAGCTTTAAAGGTATTTCCTGCTCCATCGTTGGCTTCGAGATAATATTTCGACTTTTCGAAATCAGGCTTAAAGCCAAAGTCTCTTTCAACTTCGGCAACAATTCCTTCCTGTTCTTCAATCAGCGAAAGCTCATAAATCGACTGCGCATTGTCGGTAACCGGGCCATAGCTGTCCACAGCAATGGTAACCGGCCCCATGCCCAACATACCAAAAGCCACCAGGCCAAAGGCAAATATGGAAGGATAAAGCATAAATTCGCTAAGGCCGTAGGTACTAGCTTTATAAGCGATGAACATCAAAAGGAAGAAAACCATGCCCTTCCAGAAGGCACTGAAATTACCTGCAACCAAGCCGGACAAAATATTAAGCGAGGCACCGCCTTTTTTCGAGGCTTCAACCACTTCGGCTACGTGGGTGGACTTTGGAGAGGTAAATAATTTAGTGAACTCAGGAATAAGCGCAGCACCCAGGGTTCCGGCACTGATAATTACCGAAAGCACGACCCACATATCATTGGGCATGTCATAAATAGTGAAATAACTAATTAGGAATGTTACAACAATAGAAAGCAATGAGGTTATCCAAACCAGGGAGGTTAGGGGTTTTTCAAAATCCAACTCATCCACATTTTGGTATTTGGCTTTGGTAATGGCTCCATTGATCCAAAAAGATACGATCGAGGTAACGATCATCAAAATTCGCATCAGGAATATCCAGGTAAGCAACTGCACCTGATGTTCAACATTGAAAACTGCGAGTACGATAAACGAGATAAGAGCAACACCGGTAACGCCGTATGTTTCGAAACCATCGGCGGTAGGGCCAACGCTGTCGCCGGCATTATCGCCCACGCAGTCGGCAATAGTTCCGGGATTTCGCGGGTCGTCTTCGCCAATTTTAAAGATCACCTTCATCAGGTCGGAGCCAATATCAGCAATTTTTGTAAAGATACCGCCGGCAATTCTAAGTACCGAAGCACCCAGCGATTCGCCAATGGCAAAGCCAATAAAGCTGGCACCGGCATATTCGCCAGGTACAAAAAGCAAAATGATAAGCATCATAATCAGCTCGAGGGAGATTAGCACTACGCCAATACTCATCCCGGCGTTGAGGGGAATAGTGAGCAATTTGATGGGCTTGCGCTCCAAGGATGCAAAAGCCATCCGCGAGTTGGCCAGGGTATTCATGCGGATACCAAACCAGGCAACACTATAGCTGCCAAGAATACCAACCACAGTCCAGCCCAAAATCATCAAGACACCCCAAATACCAAAGGCATTTTCCATCTGTACATTTCCCTGGGCATCGATAACTTCGTGCTGCGACAGAACACCAAAATAGAAAGCCACCGCAGCTCCGATAAAGACAAACAAAATAGCCAGGAATTTCCCTTGCTGGTAAAGATAGGTTTTCCCGGTTTCGTAAATTACATGCGCCACATCCAACATGGACTGATGCGCTCTGATTTTTTTAACTTTTACAAACTGATACAGCCCGAAAAGAAAACCCGCAAAGGTGATCAGGAAGCCCCAATACAGAATACTTTGCTCTTGTACTCCAGGGGGAATTGCGAGGTCGGCCTCGCCGGCAAAAGTAAATGCGGGCATCAATGCCGCCGCAAAAATGGTAAGTGCTTTCTTCATAAGTCTCGAAAATTTATTGAATTTTTGATTAACTGTGGGCAAAAATAGAATTTATTGTTATGCCGTGAACACTTTAATTTTGGATAGCAAAATTTAGAAGGGTTTTAGATTGCGGGCAAACCAAATCAAGTATCCTCAATCGTTTTGGCCAGTATATCAGCTTGTTTGTTAATATTAAAAATATCACAAAAAAAGTATTTCTATATCTTTTAAATATTTTTTGGGCATCAGTGGCATTTTTTTATAAGATTTAATTCTAATAAAAACTTTACTTTTGATAAAAATACTTGCCTGACAAATGCAGACGAGTGTAAATATTAATAAGGAGGCTGAACAATTTCTCATATTTAAAAAAAAATAAACAATGCTGCGTAACAAGGGGATCACATTCAAGCTAAGCCTATACATCCTTACCGGAATCATTTGCATTTTTGCAGCTATTCTTACCATCGACTATCAAGCCTCCCGAAAAATGCTCATGGAAAATGCCAAAAATCAGGCTTCGTGCCTGGCGATTTCTACGGTTAAAGAGATTGAAAATGTTTTGATGGCAGCCGAGAAAATCCCATCTAACCTGTCTCCTATTCTCAAGAATATCGATTGCAACGAAAGCTCCATAAAACAAATTTTAAAATCAAATATCGAAAACAATACAGAAGTTTATGGCTCTTGTGTAGCCTTTAGCCCATACAGTTATGATAGCAGCCTGTTGTATTTTGCACCCTATTATTACCGAAAGGACGACAGCATTGTTTACAGAAAGTTGGGAAGCGATGATTATCAATATTTCTTTTTGAACTGGTATGAGATTCCGCTAAAACAAAACAAGCCGATGTGGACAGAACCCTACTACGATGAGAGTGGTGGCGATATAATTATGGCTACCTATTCGGTTCCCTTTCGCAAGCAAAAATTTAATAAACAGGTCGAAGGCATCATAACTGTGGATATCGACCTAAGCTGGCTTAAACAACTCATTGGCAACATTCGGATTTTTGATAGCGGTTATGCCTTTTTAATATCCAAAAAAGGAAACTTTATTTCACACCCTGCCGATTCGCTCATCATGCACCAGAGCATCTTTTCGCTGGCCACCGCCTTAAACCGCCCCGACCTGGCCGAAATCGGAAAAAAAATGACGGCGGGAGAAACGGCATTTATTCCTTATCAAACCCTGAACAATAATATAAAAGCATGGATGTACTACATGCCCTTTCCATCCAACGATTGGTCGATAGGTATCATATTTCCCGAAAAAGAACTCTACGCCGATATTTACCAGCTTTATTTTTTGTTGTTTAGTCTTGGCCTGGGTGGAATCGTATTGGTGTTTGTACTTATTACCTTAATCGCCCGACAAATCACACGCCCCCTGCATATCCTTGCCCTGGCCTCCGAAGATATTGGTGCAGGCAATTTCAACACCCAACTTCCTCCCATCGCCGGCAAGGATGAAATTGGATGCCTGACCATTGCTTTTATGCGAATGCAGGATGAGCTTAAAACATACATCGAAAACCTAAGAGCCACTACTGCGGCCAAGAATAAAATAGAAAGTGAGCTTAAGATAGCCCACGACATCCAGCAGGGCATTCTCCCAAAAATCTTCCCTCCCTTCCCCGAACGCGATGATGTGGATCTTTTTGCCATCCTCGACCCGGCCAAAGAGGTGGGTGGCGACCTCTACGATTTTTTCTTTCTAAGCGACTACCATCTGGCCTTTGCCATCGGCGATGTATCGGGTAAGGGAGTGCCCGCCTCGCTCTTGATGGCCATCACCCGAACGCTGTTCAGGGCGAAAACCACATTCGGCAAATCGCCTTCGCAAATTGTTAGCGAGATGAATAAAGAGCTTTGCATCGACAACGAAAATGCCATGTTCGTAACTTTCTTCCTGGGTATTATCGACCTTAAAAATGGCGAAATAGAATTTTGTAATGCCGGACAAAACTATCCCTACATCCTTCGCGAGAATCAGCACACAGAACTATTAAGACAAACCCATGGCACGCCGCTGGGACTTTTTGAGCATACCAACTACCAATCGGGGAAAATCAAACTCAACAAAACCGACACGCTCGTACTTTATACCGATGGCATACCCGAAGCCATGAACAGCAAGCAAGAACTGCTGGGCGATGCCAAACTGGAAGAATGGCTGAACACCATGACTGCCAGCCAAAGCCCAAAAGAAATAACGAACCACCTATTGGAGACTACACGAAAGTATGTTGACGGGGCCGAGCAATCGGATGATATTACCATATTAATATTAAGCTATTACTTTAGCAAAATAAATATTAAGCCAAGCCCGATGCAACTGGAAATAAAAAACAAGGTTAGCGAAATCCATAAATTGGAAACCTTTATCGAAGAATTATGTGCCCAATGGAAAATTGGCAGAGAAGAGCAACAAAAAATCAATCTGGCCATGGAGGAAATCGTTTCTAACATCATCAACTACGGTTACAAAGATGAGAAGGAACACCAGATAAATATTTCCGCCCATTTCAAAAACAAGGTGGTGAGCCTGCGCATTGAGGATGATGCCCTGGCTTTTAACCCACTGGAGCACAAGATGAACTTAGACCTGGATAAACCTGCCGAAGAACGCGACCCCGGCGGCCTGGGAATTTTCTTTGTAAAAAAAATGATGGATCGGGTAGAATATCGCTACGAAGGAAACCACAATATTTTGATTATCGAAAAAATGATTCACCGGCAATAAGACAAAAGAACCTCATGGCGACCTACATCAACCATCGCAATCCGAACGCTCCCCAAATGGACGAGCAGATACGGCAGCTGGAGAAAGTGCCCGGCGTGTGCATTTTTATCGACCTCATCAATTCGACTGGCGACAAATATTCGTGTAGCGATGAAGGCTGGATAAAAAAAATAAACAACACCTTCAATTTCATTTCCCTCCTCAACCAATTTCCCAATTTTGTGGTCAAAGGTATTGGCGATGAAATGATGCTTTACCTGCCCGACCATGCTTTGATAAAAAACGATGCCTTCAGCAATTACTACACCCTGCTTGGCGAGATATATGCCACCATGGACACCCTGGTACACCATCCGCTGAAAGATCTATTTTACAGGTGCAAGGTAGGCATCCATTACTGCACCGAGGTTTTCAACATCACTTTTTTTGAAGGCGTAAACGATTATTATGGTAAGGACATCGACCTCTCGGCGCGGCTTATGACAAAGGCTTATGAAAACTGCATAGTAATGAGCGAAGCGTTTTACCAAAAAGTATTTAACGATTATAAAAAAACGCAAGAGCGTATGAGTTTTTTAAGTGGAATCTCTGATATTTGTACCGATCATTTTAAAGGTGTCCCTCAGGCCATCGAATACCGACTACTTCAAATACAATAAAGACCTATGACAACAATTATGCACCTCAACGTTTACTATCACCTCATACTCATTCCTAAGCTGGAAAGCCTGATGAGCAGTGAGGAATCGCGCCAGATCGTTAACAAATCGATAGCCAGTATAATAAACAAGGGTCGCAATAAGTCGATTATCGTAAACGGGACTTTTGACCATGTACACATCCTCTATTCGCCAAATCCGCGCAAAAGCATTACAGAAACCATTAATGCAATAAAATCGGAAACCCAAGCCAATCCTGATATCACGCGCCACATAAATAACTTTGAATGGCAGGATGGGTATTTGGCATTATCGGTAGGATTGAGCCATGTAAAAGAACTTATCCGTTACATTAAAAACCAAGATGAAATCCATAAAGAACTTTCGTTTAAGGATGAGTTTATTGGCTTGCTCGATGAAAATGAGATTGAATACGAGCAGGATGGATTGCCGGATTTTCATCAATAAAAATCATCACTGCCGAAATTATCCTACTTTTAGTCCCGAATTAATTTTTGGTAAAAATGATAATTTAATTCTTAAAAACTTGACCATTAATAAACATATCCTACCAGGCAAACGCCGGACTTCTGCAGGCTTGATGATCTTGCTTTTCCTTGCTTTTACGGCAATGCAAGCCCTGGGACAGCGCACGCTTATTATCGAAGATTTTGATGATGGCGAAGTAGTGCTCCAATCCTGGTCGGAAGAAGATGTGGAACCCGATGCCTGGGCTTTGGACGAAGCTATTACTTATCAAAATTCGCCCTGGTCGCTTCGAATTTTTGGCAATACCTGGAAAATGCAGACCATCGCTCCTGTGCGCCTTGACACCAATCAGGTGTGGCAGGTGTCGGCTTATGTGGCCTCGCGAGCCGAGATTCAGGCATTCGGCCTGTCGGACGGCACCAACGTAAGGTATTATTCTTTTGCCGGTTCGCAAGAACTCAACCCCGACCAATGGATTCCCGTTTACCAGGGATGCCAGCCCGAAGATCAGTGGAACGATTACCAACTGCCGGTTGGGCACGACTGGCTGGCCTTTTTTGGCTACCTGCCCGAAATTACTCAAATCGTTTACATCAACGACAAGGACAACACTTCGCAGGGTGTGGTTTATTTTGATCAGATTATCGACATCACCGATGATTTGCCCATCGCTCCGCAAGTTACGATTAGCTTTGCAATAAATGCAAACACATTTAACAAAGGCACACCGGTTGATTTTGATTGCGAAGTTACCGACCCTGACAGCGAGGCGCATGAATTTTTCTGGGATTTTGGCGACAGCACTTTTAGCAACGAGAAATCCCCAAGTCATATTTACACCCTCAGCGATGACCACCCTTACACAGTTTTGCTTCGGGTGGTGGATCCCGACCAAAAGTACGGGCTGGCTACTTGCAAAATTCCCCTGGAAGGGGGAAGTACAAGTTTTCCGCTAAGCATCAACTTTGTGGGCGATATTATGCTGGCGCGCAAATACGAATATCCGGGAGGCATCATCCCCAGCCAGGGAGTAGAAGCTATTTTTGAGCCTACGAAAACCATCGTTGGCGATGACGCCGATATTACTGTTGCAAATCTGGAATGCCCGCTAACCACCTACTGGCAGAACCATCCCACCAAAACTATTTACTTTAAAGGAAGTCCTCAAAACGTAGCAGGTCTCACCTATGCAGGCATCGACATCGTAACTTTGGCCAACAACCACGTGATGGATTACTTGCTTCCGGGGATGCAGGAGACACAAGAAGTATTGACGCAAAATAACATCCTTTTTTCGGGTGCGGGAGCAAACACTTACGAAGCCTATAAGCCGGTGTTTTATTCCAAATCCGGACTTTGCCTGGCCTTTCTGGCGGCCAGCGACCGCACCGGCCAATACAACAATTACCAACCCTACCTCAACGCCGGGTACAACAAAGCCGGCTTTGCCAATCTGGATTATTATAATCTGACACAACAAATTGATGAAGTTCGTTCCCATGCTGATCTTGTGATTATGGAATGGCACGCGGGCATCGAATATTCCTTCCACCCCGAGAATAATTCTGAACCGCGATTTACCGAAAATAACGGCCAGGATGAAGGCTACGACCCGCGAGCCACAACACCCGAAAAAGGTCAACGCGAAATCCGGCAGTTTGCCATCCGCCAGGGTGCCGACCTGGTAATTTGCCATCATCCACACATCATGCAAGGGGTGGAGTTGTACCAGGGCAAATTGATTGCGCATTCGTTGGGCGACTTTGCCTTCGACCTCGACTACCCCGAAACCTTCCCCTCATTTGTGCTCAAGGCAGAAGCCGATGAAACGGGTTTCTCTAAATTTATCCTTACCCCCATTTACATCGATGACTACATTCCCCGACCTGCGCTGGGCAACCTGGGTTTGCACATTTTATATAATCTGGCCGAAAGCTCACGCAGGATGAATACTTATCTGATAGTTGACCATGAGCTGGGAATAGCCGAAGTAATGACCGACACCACAAACATAAGTATCAGCACCACTGAAAATACTGCCAAGCTAATGCTTGAAGAAATAAACAATTCCTGGCTTTCACCACCCCTGGCCATCGAAAAAACAAGCAGCCTTGCATCGGTGAATTTCGTAAAGCCTTCGGGCGAATATGCTTTCAGGCCGGGCAGAGAAGAAATTTGGTTTGGCAACATGGAAAACGAAGGATCGACCTTGTGGAACCTCAACAGCACCGATGAGGATTATTGCGATACTGTGGCCTACGAAGGAAGCCGTTCCATACAGCAACAGCGCATTTTTAGCGCGCCCTCCAACATTGTTACCAACCTCGAAAATCGCTTACTCTGTACCTCCGACACGCTGAGCTATTCGCTTTGCGGATATATTAAAACTAAAAATGGATCGGGAGTGAGCATCCAAATTCAATACTTCCAGGATCGTGTGGGCGGATTTATGCTGGGTGAAGAAAACATGGGAACCGTGGTAAGCGGCGACAGCGACTGGACTTATTATCACAAAAACCTGACTATCCCTGCCGGTACCGAATTTTTTGATATTCGCCTCAATAACAATCCACCAGAATCAGATACTGCCTTCGTCTGGTTCGACAAGGTGAGCCTCGTGTGCTGGGAACCATGGGAAGCCTTCGCTTTTGAACAGGAAATACCCATTCCTAACGATTATTATTTTGTACAAGTAAAATCGGAGCAAGCTCACGCGAATGTGGAGCTTTATTACTCGATGGGTGTTTTTGAGGAGCTAAATGTGGGTATTGAAAATCCGGAATTAATTATTAGCCAAAAAAACATACTGGAACAAAACACGCCCAATCCATTCAATCCCTCAAAAGAGCCTACGCAAATCGCATTTTATCTGGATAAAGCATCACCGGTTATTTTATCCATCTACAATTTGAAGGGCGAACGCATCAGGATATTAAGCCAGGGCGATTTTGATCCAGGCAAACACAGCCTAATTTGGGATGGCAAAAACCAGAACGGCAGCCGGGTAGAACCGGGTTTGTATCTTTATCAATTAGAAACCAAAGCAGAAAAGCAAAGCAAAAAATGCTTGATATTAGCATTTTAAAAAAAATCACAAAATACGAAAGAATGATATGGGCATCCAATACCCGGAAAAAATGAGCTGCCAAAAATCGATCGACACTGTTTTTGAAATTATCAAAGAAAAGGATGACCTGGGAGCACCCGCATCTTACATCCCGGAGCTGGCTCACGTAAATCCCGATAGCTTTGGGCTTTGCCTTAGCACCATCGACAACAAGCAATATTGCCAGGGTGATGCGCAGGAAAAATTTTCGATACAAAGCATCGCCAAAGTGCTTTCGCTGAGCATGGCCTACAAAATGCTGGGTGCAAAAATATGGGAGCGGATAGGCGTTGAGCCCTCGGGTTCTCCGTTTAATTCGCTGGTACAACTGGAAGCTGATAAGGGTATCCCTCGCAACCCGTTTATCAACGCTGGTGCCCTGGTAATTTGCGACATGCTTATCAGCGAATTAAAAGATCCACAAGTCGAATTCTTAAACTTCGTCAGGGATATCGCCGACAATCCGCAGCTTGATTATTCACCCAAAATTGCTGAATCGGAAAAATCGGTGGGCTATCGCAACATGGCATTGTGCTATTTTATCAAATCTTTTGGCAATATTAAAAACGACCCACAGGACGTGCTTGATTTTTACGTCCTGCTTTGCTCCATCGAAATGACTTGTGTGGAGCTATCCCAAACTTTTTTATTTCTTGCCAATGAAGGCCGAAAAACCAACGACAACAAGGAAGTTTTAACTTTGAGCCAAGCCAAAAGGATAAACGCCATCATGCAAACCTGTGGCTTTTACGATGAGTCAGGGGAGTTTGCCTACGAGGTGGGGCTGCCGGGCAAAAGCGGTGTGGGTGGCGGAATTATAGCCATTAGTCCTAAAAAATATAGTATCGCCGTGTGGAGTCCCCGGCTCAACGCGAAGGGAAACTCCTACCGTGGAATGAAGTTTTTGGAGCTTTTTACCACCGAAACGGCTTCTTCTATTTTTTGATCTAAAAAAACCATAGCATGGCTTTGAGCCATACTATGACTAATTGCTAAAAGCAATGGCTCCATCTTCAGCAAAAATTCGGATTGCCTGATCTTTCTCTACCTTCCCGGCAAGTATCCGCTTCGAGAGTTCGTTTACAATCGTGCGCTGTATAACCCGCTTTACCGGACGTGCGCCATATTGCGGGTCGAAGCCGGCATGGGCAATCCATGCTACCGCCGATTCATCAATCACAAGGCTTACCCCGTTTTTGTGAAGATGCTTTTGCAGGATATTCAGTTGCAAACGGGTAATGTCAAAAATCTGCTTTTCGGACAAGGGGCGGAACATAATGATTTCGTCCACACGGTTGAGAAACTCCGGGCGGATGGTTCTTTTTAATAATTCAAAAACTTCCTGCCTGGTTTTCTCAAAGCTCTCTTCATCTTCACCTCCGTTTTGTGCGCCCAGTTGCTCCTGTATCAGCAGCGAGCCAATATTGGAGGTCATAATGATGATGGCGTTTTTAAAATTCACCAGCCGCCCTTTGTTGTCGGTAAGTCGGCCATCATCGAGCACCTGAAGCAGAATATTAAAAACATCGGGATGTGCTTTTTCGATCTCATCGAGCAGCACCACCGAGTATGGTTTCCGTCGCACAGCTTCGGTAAGCTGGCCACTTTCGTCGTAGCCCACATAGCCCGGAGGCGCGCCAATCAAACGCGATACGGTGTGCCGCTCCTGGTATTCCGACATGTCGATGCGCACCATGGCGTTTTCGTCGTTAAACAGATATTCGGCCAGGGCTCGCGCAAGCTCGGTTTTACCCACACCGGTGGTTCCCAAAAAGATAAAAGAACCGATGGGTTTCGTAGCATCCTGCAATCCGGCGCGGCTGCGGCGTATGGCATCCGAAACAGCAATAATAGCCTCATCCTGGCCAACCACCCGATGGTGGAGTTCATCTTCGAGACGGAGCAGTTTCTCGCGCTCGCTTTGCAGCATCCGGCTCACAGGAATCCCCGTCCAACGGGCTACAATCTCGGCAATATTTTCTGAATCCACCTCCTCGTTAATCATCGGCGAATCGCCCTGGATTCCTATCAGCTTGGCCTTTAGTTTTTCAATCTCATCCTCGGCATGTTTTATCTTGCCATATCTTATTTCGGCTACCTTGCCAAAATTTCCATCACGCTCGGCTTGCTCAGCCTGGATTTTCAGTTCTTCGATATCTTTTTTGCGTTGCTGAATAGCTTCTACCACTTGTTTTTCGGATTGCCACCGTGCGCGCAGATGGTTTCTTTTCTCGCTAAGATTGGCAATATCTTCCTGCAAAACAGCCAGCTTAACCTTATCTTTTTCGCGCTTGATGGCTTCGCGCTCAATTTCGAGGTGGCGTATCCGGCGTTCAATTTCGTCTAGTTCTTCGGGCAACGAGTTTATTTCCAGCCGTAGTTTGGCAGCAGCCTCATCAATCAAATCGATGGCCTTGTCGGGCAAAAAACGGTCGCTGATGTAACGCTGCGAAAGCTCTACGGCGGCGATGATGGCATCGTCTTTTATACGCACCTGGTGGTGACTTTCGTAACGCTCTTTGAGGCCACGCAGGATAGAAATGGCATCCAGGGTATCCGGCTCGTTCACCATCACAATCTGGAAACGACGTTCGAGGGCTTTATCCTTTTCAAAATATTTCTGGTATTCTTTGAGCGTGGTTGCTCCAATGGCTCTTAACTCTCCACGTGCCAGCGCAGGTTTCAGGATATTTGCTGCATCCATGGCTCCTTCGCCACCACCGGCTCCTACCAGGGTATGAATCTCATCGATAAACAAAACGATTTCGCCCTCGGCACCTACTACTTCTTTTATCACACTTTTCAATCGCTCTTCAAACTCACCCTTGTATTTGGCACCAGCAATTAATGCCCCCATGTCGAGCGAAAATATCTGTTTCGATTTTAGATTTTCGGGCACATCGCCGTTGATAATTCGATGTGCAATTCCTTCGGCAATGGCCGTTTTACCCACGCCTGGTTCACCTATCAAAATGGGATTGTTTTTGGTACGGCGCGAGAGGATTTGCAAAATACGGCGGATCTCCTCATCGCGACCAATCACCGGGTCAAGCTTGCCGCTTGCTGCCAATTCGTTCAGGTTACGGGCATAACGGTTCAGCGCGTTAAAGGTATCCTCGGCGGTTTGGCTCTTTACAGTTTCGCCCTGACGCAAATCTTTGATGGCTGCCAGCAGTTGTTTTTTTTGTATCCCATGCTCTTTTAGCAAAGCTGATGTTTTATCCGACACTGATAAAAGTCCCAAAAGGATGTGCTCGATGGATACAAACTCATCCCCAAATTCGCTAAGAAAAGACAAGGCCTTTTGTAAAGCCGTATTTGCATCGGACGAAAGATAAACCTCCCCGCCTGTTTGTTTGGGATAAGTTTGCAAAAGTCTTTCGATGCTCTGAGAAAGCGCGGTGGTATCCACATCCATTTTTTTGAGCAAAAAGGGAATTACATTTTCATCGGCAGCGAGTATGCCCTTGAGCAAGTGTGCTGTTTCGATTTGAGGATGTTGCAAGCCCTGGGCAATTTCCTGCGCTTGTTGCACAGCTTCCTGTGCTTTTATGGTGAATTTATTTAAGTTCATCAGTTTTTATCTCCTATGTTTGGTTTTTTATTAAAATTTTCATCCCCATATCAAAAGCATTGCCATGCAAGGATTAGCTGTGCTATCGGAAATTATGGCAGCTAAACACCTCATAACAATGCCTTTATGGCGCGTGGTTTTGTTTTCCATAAAATCGATGCTTATAACTCGGAGTAATTGATAAGCTGACTATCGGCATTGCGTAAAGACGCGCTATTAGCGCGTCTCAGCGTATAGTAGGAAGATAGAACCAGAGACGCGCTGATAGCGCGTCTGTACCGGCCTGCCAACGCCTTGCGGGCGAATCGCTTTTTTTTAGGGATGTGATAAGTGGATGTTTTATTGGTGAGATGGCTTTGGTATTGCGTAAGGGAGTGTCTCATTAATCATTTTGACCTCTGTAGAATCGCGTATTTAAAAATCTTCTCGGGCAGGTTATCCGTGTATTTTACGTATTTTTAGCTAAAATCCCGATTAATGATACAGCCCCGATAGCCCCAATCTTCCCGCATGGCGGGAAAAAATTCACATCTATGGCAATATTTTTCGATAATCAGCATTGATTTGAAAAACGATTGATTTGGAAAAGAAATCGAAAAAAACACTCGTCATCGGTGCAAGCCCCCGCCCCTATCGCTACGCCTATACTGCTGTGCAGTTGTTACAAAGCCATGGCCATCCGGTAACAGCCCTTGGACTGCGCGAGGGAAACATCGGGACTATTAAGATTGAAACCGGTTTTCCGGAAATTGATAATGTGCATACTGTAGTCCTTTACATTGGCCGCGACAAACAGGATCAGTATTACGATTATCTGCTTCATACGATCAAACCATCGCGCATCATTTTTAATCCGGGAACGGAAAACAAAGATTTCTATGCCGAAGCCAAAAACTGCGGCATCGAGGTCATCGAAAACTGCACGCTGATGATGCTATCTAATGGTGTTTATTAATACAAGTATTAAAATGACTTTTCGTTTGATGAATATTCTATATTTTCGCAGCCTAACAAGGGAAAATCGCATGATCAAAAAAAATAAAAAAGCCCCCGCGCTTTTTGCCGCTTTATTTGCACTGCTTATTTACGTGCTCATTTTAAGTCCTGCACGCTTATCGGCACAAGAGCCACAACTGGCCGATACTACGCAGGTTTGCTTTGCCGACAGCGTGCTGCTGGATGCAGGCCCGGGTTTCCAAAGCTACGCATGGAGCACCAATGAAAATGGCCAAACGATATGGGCGTATGAACCCGGCTGGTATGAGGTGTGGTGCGCCCGCGATTCGATGGAAGTGGTGAAGGATTCTACCTGGCTGCTTTTTCAAAATACCTTTATCGACATGACGGACACCGTGCTTACCTGCTACACCTATCCGGTAACGCTTTGCGCAAACACGGACACTTTGGTTTACAAATGGACCTCAAACGACCCCGATTTATTTATCGAAAACGATACTGCCGCCTGCGTTGATATTATTCCCATAAACGACACCACCACGGTTTACCTAAATGTTAGCGATAGCCTGGGATTGATAAACTGTGTGGACAGTGTGCAAATATGGCTTTATCCGCGTATGCGTTTTGATGATGTGGAACAGATTAACACCGGCTGCCCCCTATCATGCAAGGGTCAACTTCAGGTAACGGTTTCGGGCGGCCTTAGACCCTACCTTTTTATTTGGCCTACCGCCACCCCGGTACAGTACGATTCGATTGTGTTCGGCTTATGCGAAACCAGCTACAAACTTCAGGTTACGGATGGCTACAACTGTGTGCGCGACACCATGCTGCCGGTGGAAGTTTACGACATGCCCGAAGTGGAAATTGTGCGCGATCCCGAAGATGAAATTTTTATTAAAAATCCGGTGGTAACTTTTTCGTTTGACAATCTGTCGATCGACAGCATTCAAATTATCGACTGGAACTGGGACTTTGGCGACAGCACCTACACCAAAGAAGAAAACCCGGTGAAGGTTTTCGACCAGATACGAGCTTACGATGTGTGGCTAAAATACACGACCAACAATGAATGTATCGATTCGGTAACGATGCAGGTGGATATTAAACCCTTTGACCCGGTGATTCCCAACTTTTTTACCCCCAACAAAGATGGCATCAACGAGGTATTTGTTATTGAAGACCTCGACCGGTATATTTCTAACGAAATCAAAGTATTCAACCGCTACGGCAAAAAGGTTTTTTCGCAAACGGATTATCAAAACGATTGGGATGGCAATAACCTACGCGAGGGCGTTTACTTTTATGTGTTAACCGCCAAAGGCTATTTTGGCACCGAAACCTACCAGGGTGCGATTACCATCTTGCGATAAAACCCACATTGATTATCTCAAAATTATTATGAAATTCAGCCATTGGTTTCTTTCCTTATTATTAATGAGCCTGCTTTTTTATTCGTGTAATAATTCGCAAAGGCAGCACGAAGAGTTGATTATTTTTCATGCCGGCAGTCTTAGTGTTCCGGTTAAACAAATCACCGAAGCCTTTAAACAGGAGCACCCCGGAGTGGAAATATTTGCAGAAGCGGCCGGAAGCGTAGCCTCGGCACGAAAAATAAGCGACCTCAGCCGCCCCTGCCATGTTTTTTTATCAGCAGATTATAATGTGATCAACAAATTTTTGATACCTAAACATGCCGACTGGAATATAAAATTTGCCAGCAACGAAATGGTGCTCGCCTTTAATCCTGAATCTCACAAGGCTGACCAAATAAATTCGTCAAACTGGCCGGAAATATTAAGTGATGGAGAAGTAAGGTATGGCAGAAGCGACCCCAACTCCGACCCCTGCGGTTACCGGACGGTGATAAGCCTGAAACTGACCGAAAAAACCCATGGCATCCCAGGCCTGGCCAACAGCCTTTTGAGCAAAGACCAGCGATACATGCGCCCCAAAGAAACCGACCTTATTGCCCTGCTCGAAACCCATACCATCGACTACTTTTTTATTTACCGCTCGGTAGCATCGCAGCATCATTTAAACTACATCATCCTGGGTGATTCGATAAATCTAAGAAATCCAAATCTGGCCTCCTGGTACAAAAGCGAGTGGGTAGAAATAAATGGAAAGAAACCCGGCGAAAAAATTAAACAATACGGCGAGGCCATGATTTATGGGCTTACCATTCCTAAAAACACACCCAACCAGCAACTGGCAGAAGAATTTGCTGCCTTTATTTTAGACAGAGATAAAGGACAAAGAATCCTTGAAGAAAACGAGCAGCCCTCGTTAGTTCCCTCCCCCACCGCGCAATGGGATAAAATACCGGAGGCACTGCAAAAGTTTGCGCTTCCTGTGGATTAGTGATTTTCATAAAATTATTCAGTGCTTGATTTTAAATCAGGGATTACTAAAAACCCTTTATTACTTTAACAACTAAAGTTTTAGATAAAACTATTGCGCTTTAGATGTAAGGCCTTTACTTGTCAATGAAAACGGATGCTGCTAAGCAAAGAATTTTGGATTCAGACAAGGGAAATATTTTAGCTTTGCAGCCTGATCTAAAAAAATGAGGAAGTTTTACCTGTTGTTTTTCTGGCTATTGCTTTTTGAGGGTTATGTCTTGCACGCTCAAAATGACCTGTCCCAAATTCAATTCAAAAACTACGATGTTACTGATGGCCTTTCCAACAATACTGTTTCAGATGTTTTTCAGGACAAATACGGTTTTATTTGGTTTGCCACCGAAGATGGCCTTAACAGGTTTGACGGTTACAAGTTTGAAATCTTCAACCACGACCCCAATGATTCTACAAGCGTTGGCGGAAACTATTGCGAAGGTGCAAATTCGACTTTCCTCCAAACTTCCAAGCATGAATTTATTGTTAAGGTGAAGTATGGTCTATACAACTTTTACCTCTACAACTATCAAAATGGTTTTTATCCTTTAGTGCAAAAGGTAGATTCGGCAGGATATGAAAAGCTTGCTTTAATCTTGAATGAATCAAACCTAAGGGGTAATTATGATTTTTTGTATGATTCGATAGATCAACTGGTATTTGTGATTGATAAATTAAGCAATCCACAGAAAATCCACAAAATTATAAACCTGAATGATGTTCGAAAAAACAGGATGTACGATGGATTCAATAATTATTTGATAAAAATTAACATAGAAAAAAGGCAGCTTGAATTTGTTCATGACTTCAATTCTACGATCAATCGGGACATTAAAGTTTTTTATCCTAAAATTATTGCCGCGATTAAAGGTGCTATACTTAGCTATGATGTTATTAATAAGGATTTAGATACACTATTTGGATTTGACCCTTCGGGGACATGGCCATATAGCATTGACAATGAAGGAAAAATATGGATGAAAAAAGATCAGGCAAACGAGGAAACCAGTTTAATCTCCTTCATAAATGATTCGATAAGTAAAATTGTAAACACTGCAAATATTGATATTAATGATGGTTTTGGGATAAGCTGCATTTTAACTGTCGATTCCAATCAATGGTTTGCAACCCACAAACATGGCGTTCTTGTCGTAAATAATTCCAATGAGTTGATCCATCAGTTTTATCCCTCCGATAAAGAACAAGGTACTATTCCGGGTTTCGGCATCCGTAAAGTATTCGAGGATTCGGATAAAAATATCTGGGTAACAAGCGAACAAAACGGCATAGGCTTTTATCCACGGAGTTCGGGTAAAGTAAAAAACATATCCTCCGGCCCAGGGATACAGCCACTAATCTACGGCGATTTTGTAAGGGGTTTGCATTATGATGATGCAAGAAATTGCCTGTGGGTAGGCACCAGAGATGGTGGATTAACAGAAATCGACCTGAATTCAAATACTTCAACATTTCATTTGCAAAACCTAAAAGGGGAGCTTCGGGCTGAAAGTATTTTGGCTATTGATGAACATACCCTTTGGCTTGGAACATCTTACCGGGGCTTATATAACGGAGTTTATGCCTACAAGCCGGCGAGCCGGGAATTATCAAAAGTATTTTTGGATACATCCACACAAGAAAATTTCTATATCAGGAACATTTTCCGGGACTCGTTCGGCAAAATTTGGATTACAACAATGGGATCAGGTTTATTTTATGCTGACACAGTGGGATTAATTCATAACGTTAAACTGAGCAAGCATACTCAAGATAGGGGTAACGACATTATTTTTCGGGTTATTCAAAATAAAAGTGGCGATTATTTGGCTGCTACCGAAAATGGAATTGTGGTTTTTGATGCCGGGGTAAAAATTAAAAATCATTACACAGTAAAAGGGCAGGCAGGCAAAACCCTCTCAAACGGAGTAGTTTTTTGCATGTATGAGGATGATGACGACATGCTGTGGGCAGGAACTTTTGGAGGAGGCCTGAATAAAATCAACCAACACACCGGAAGCATAAAAACATATAATCACAGCCATGGGCTTTGCAACGATGTTGTTTATGGCATACTGCCCGACGACCATGGGAATTTGTGGCTATCCACCAATAATGGCCTGAGTTGTTTTAACCCCCAAAAAGAAACCTTTCGGAATTTCAGTACTAAAGATGGCTTGATTTACGATGCCTTTAGTTTTGGTGCTTATTGCAAGGATAAACATGGCAAGATGTATTTTGGTACACAAAAGGGTATCTCAACTTTTCACCCCGACAGCCTTCTAAAAACAAAGCCAATCCATAATATTGTTATCCGAAAACTATTGATCCATGGCAGCGACCGCATGTATAAGTTCCCGGATGCTTCCGAAACAATACAAATCGACTACCTCAGCGAGAACCTTTTTACGCTCGATTTTGTGTGCCCCGAATTTGTTGACCAGGAAAAAATTAGCTACAGTTACCGCATCGATGGTTTGCATAAAGATTGGATTAACCTGGGGATGCAAAGCCAGCTTGTGTTATCAACCCTGCCTTTTGGCAGGCACATTATCCGGCTTAAAGCCACCAAAATACCCGATGAATGGAACAGCAGCGAAACAAGTATTCCAATTTTTATAAAACCCCCTTTTTGGCAAACATGGTATTTCAGGGTTTTGGTTTTATTTATTTTGGTATTTGTATTTTTTCTGATTTTGTTAAATCGCCGCCGCCATGCCAGGCGTGTAGAATCTATCCGCATCAAACTGGCCTACGACCTCCACGATGAAATCGGTTCCAACATTAGCGGCATCAACCTCATAGGACAAAGGCTTGGATGGGGGGAAATAAATCAGCAACAAGCCCACAGGTTTTCGGGTGATATTGTAGCCCTGAGCCAGCGCACCGCGGATTCGATGCGCGACATCATCTGGTTTATGAAACCCGAAAACGACAGTCCCGAAAAAATCAAGATGCGGCTTTCCGCTTTTGTTAATTCCGTTTTGGAAGACCTGGATTTAACCCTTAATATCGACGATGACTTCTTTAAAAAAGATGTGCCACCGGCCACCTTGCGCAATGTGTATTTGATGGTAAAAGAAATGGTGAACAACGTGGCCAAACACGCCAATGCAAAATCGGTGCTTGTGCAGATAAATAGAAATATTAGTTTTGTGGATATTAAAGTAAAAGATGATGGAATTGGAATCGGGGAATCAAAAAAAGGTAATGGGATGAACAGCCTGCGAAAAAGAACAAGCCAAATGAAAGGGAGTATTTCAATTATCACTCAGCCCAACGATGGAACAGAAATCAACATCCAGGCAAAAATCAAATCATGACACGAACAATCATCATCGAAGACAACGCCATTTACAGGCAGGAAATGCTTGAAACCCTTAACAGAATCGAAGACATCAGGGTGATAGGAAATTTCGGCTCGGTGGAAGAAGGACTGGATTTTTTGCAGTACCATAGCGAAATGGATCTTTGCATTCTCGACATCGGACTGCCCGGAATGGACGGTGTGAGCGGAATAAGTGAAATATTCAAAATTGTCCCGGAAATAAAAATCTCCATGATTACTGTATTTGACGACGACAAAAGAGTATTCGAAGCATTAAAAAAAGGGGCCTGTGGCTACCTGCTCAAAGGAGAGGTAGAAGGCCGTTTGGAAAATGCCATACAGGAAATTATGGACGGTGGCAGTTTCTTCACGCCTACTGTTGCGCAGAAAGTACTAAAGCACTTCCGTAAAAAGCCTTTTGCAAAAACTAAACTCACAAAGCGCGAAAAAGAAGTGTTGAAGCAAATGAAACTGGGGCTACCCAAAAAACAAATTGCCGACAAAATGATTATTTCCTACAGCACCGTCGACACCCACGTAAAAAATATCTACCGGAAACTCCATGTTAATTGTGGCGTTCAGGCTGTGATGAAAGCTATTGAGGAAGGGGTGGTTTAGGTTTCGCATTAATTTTTGATCCTCTTTTAAAAGCGCGAACTGACAAATAAAACCAACCCGCAAGCATCTGCATTTTTTCCTGAATATAAAATCCCGTTTTTACGGGATTGTATGTTTTACATAACAGGGCTAATTTTGCCTCAAAAAATATAAAACATAATTAATTATGAGAAAGAAATACATAAACTTTATATTAACAATTAATATTTTCGCGGCTTTATTTCTTGTTTTTGAATCATGCAATAAGAACGATAATGAATCTCCTGAAATAAAAAAACAAATTCCTCTTGAAATAATTAGCATCATCCCAATAGATGGTGACAATAATGTCTCAATTTCACAAGAAATTCGGGTTTCATTTTCAGAAGACATTGATGAAAGTTCAGTTGATAATTCCATTTTTGAACTGAACTGTCAAAACGGTCAAATAAATTGTTCGCTAAAGATTGAAGAAAATACAATAATATTTACTCATCAAGGACTTGATTATGATGAGAATTATGATATTAAAATCAATCCTTTAATTAAAGACATATATGGTAATTATCTTAGCAGCACATATAATTCCACTTTTGCAACTGAGTTGACTCCACTTACAAGTAAAACCCAACTTATTGGACATTGGGTAGTAAATGATAAATTTTATTTTGATGTTACAAGCGACTTAAAAATTAGAAATTTTAAAACGAGAATACCGACACCTGGAAGTTGTTTTGGTCAAAATAGTGCTGTGAGTTTTGAAAAGGCGGAGATTACAATTGATGATAATTTTGAATTTAGTACACACTATTCCCATAGTGTTTATCTAACATCATGGAATGGAAATGTATTAGGAAAGTTTGTAAGCCCAAACAGAGTGGAAGGAACATATTCAGGCTCCATTTCAAATATTTGTACAAATAGTGGAAGTGGAGGATGGTTCGGATTAAAAGAAGAAAATTAATTATTTACATGCAATAGATTTCTTTTGTTATTAATTTATTTTATAAATAACTAAACCCAAAAAAATGTATAAATCTTTAAGAGTAATAATTTACAGTATTATTTTAGTCGGATTAGTCTCTATTACATTAAGTGCGTGTAAAAAAGACAAGGATGATGATGCTAGTGTTGGTGATGCTTATCATTGCGAAACCGAAACAATGGAAGGCTTTACATTTAAAGCTTGTTGCAAAACTGACCAATGTTATTATGAATGGCAAGGGAAAAGGTATTGGTGCAATGGAACGGATTGTGGAGATGCGGCAACTGGATTAGTTAACGATTGGTTTGGCAAGAAAAAATCCTCATCTATGAGTTTCGAACAAATGAAAAAGCAACTTGAAGAACTTAGGGCCAAAGTAGGAAGTGATTGTGATTGTAATAATTGATGTTTTGTTTTAAAATAACTTTTCGGGACAAATAATGTTAGTGAGTTGTTTCTTGTTTTCAATATACAACTTCCGGTAATTCTACTTGCTCAAGAATGGAAAAATATTATTTCTGTGAGTAAAAAGCCACCTTCTTAGAAAGTGGCTTTTTAATTTTATGTGTACACTTAATCCTGCAAACAACGAACTGATTATTTCCTACAGCACCGTCGACACCCACGTAAAAAATATCTACCGGAAACTCCATGTTAATTGTGGCGTTCAGGCTGTGATGAAAGCTATTGAGGAAGGGGTGGTGTAAAAAAAAGCCCCTTCAAATAGGAACACAATTAGTAAAGGGTTTTTCATTTTTGTAGAACCTTCATTAAATAGTGTCTGTCCATAAAGTCGATGCTTTTTGATTTAAGATTGAAGATTAACGATCGGAGATTTTAGATTGTGCTGAATATCACATACATCTAAAATCTAAAATCGCAAATCTAAAATCGTATATTTTTCTAACTGTTACTTTAATGACAAGCACTAAATAGGGTTTGCTGAAAAACTCAAAACCATATTGTTAGTTTTATATTTCGGTGCGTTGCACCTCCTGTTTCAATTATAGCAGATGTACCTACAAAGATTATCGCCACGCTGTGGCTTGTCTTCCAGGTGCAGAGCACCGGTAATCTTTGTAGAATTTTATCCGGCTATTGGGACAAAGGTGCAACGCACCGTAATATTAAACGCAAGGTTTTCTGAAAATCATACAAAAACCTTGCATTTAAACACAATATTATTTTTATAATGGATTAAATAACAAGTCGTTACGAATTTATCAGCCGACCCTAAATAATTAAGATTAATGTCAAAGTATGTTTATATTATATGTCATACCACCTTCAAGATTAACAAATAAAGCTTTATCAATGACCTTTTGACCATAATACCAACATTTAATATTTATCATATATCGACCATCTTCCAAATTCTCAAAACAATAGTTTATTCGATTTTTGTTTCATAATTTTATAGTTTTAATCTTTCCATTAATTCAGCCTCATGTTCCGGGTATTCATTATTAATGGAGGGGAGGTGTTTTGATTTGGATAATATCGATTTACTTTTTGTAACACTACCTTTCCAAATAATATTTCCGGTTTTATCGATGTAAGCTTCTGAGCCATCCTCAAATTCAACATAGGCAATTCCACCATAAAAATAGGCAGCATTCGCGTATTGGGGAGGAATAATTGTTTTACCTTCTTTGTTTACAAATCCCCATTCATTATTATTTGATTTAAAAGCTGCCATATCCTCCGAGAATGACTTCCATGAATCTATATCTTCATTTACATTTCTTGTTTCACCTGCTTTATTTATAATATACATTTTATCGTTTAGTTCCACCCAGCTTACTCCTTCGAAAAAAGCTCCTGCCCAATCGTATTTAAAATCAATTTTTGTTTCACCTTCATTGTTAATAAATCCCCATTTGTTATCTTTTTCAACGCCGGCTAATCCTTCATGAAAAAAATGGGCATTATCATAATCAGGAAATATCACAATCTGGTCATTTTTATTAATAAAGCCATATTCACCATCCACCTCAAAATTTGCCAGTCCTTCAGTAAAATCATACAAGTAATCGTATTTTCCTTCGATAACTATTTCTCCTTTTGAATTGTAAAAACCATATTTCCTGTCATTGTTTCTGAACCTTATCATCCCTTCAACAAACCCATAACCATACCATCCTTCCGGTAAAGTAAATACAATGCCGCCCGACTTGTTGATAATGGCTCTGTTACCATTATTGAGAACAACACGGGCATAATCGCCCTGGAAATTGTAAGCAGAATTAAAAGTTGGTTGGATAATCCAGTTGCCCTCACCATCAATATAGCCTTCTTTTTCATCATCATTCCTGGCCCATGCAATATTATTGACAAGGTAATACTGACAATCTTTAAATTGAGCTTGGATAATCATCACTCCCGACTTATTTATAAAACCATATTCATCATTAACTTTTGCCGAATATAATTGCGGTTTCTCGGCAAGGAAAAACCAATCGTAGTAGCCTTCCTCCTGAATTTCTTTTTCACAGGAAAAGAAAGCAAATACTGCAATTAAGCCTGCAAAAAGAAAAATCTTTCTATTCAATTTCATCGTTTATTTGTTTAATCATATCTCTGATAGCAATAGTAACAGCTTCATCAAAAAATACTACCAGGTTTTCCGGCTTGGCCTTCGATACCCCAAACCTGTCATCGATATTTACCTTAATAGTATTCGAGAGTATTTCAGTATTGTTTTTAGAAAGCACATATTCAAATTCAATATAAGAATGGGAATTAACCTTACTACTTAACATCATTACAGAACCACCTCCGCCAAGAACCAAGGTCGGAATTAAGCCTACAATTCCTCCCGAAGCAAGTGCAACTACTTGTAATGCAGTCCATGCTACAAAAGATGCATATCCGGCAATAAACAAACCATTGGCTTTATTTTCGAGTTTTAACGAATTAAATGTACCAAGCAATTGGTATTCGCTATCCTCATCTTTGATTTCGAAGAGGTTTGATTTTTTTATTTCATCTTCGATTATTGTAGTGAAGTAAACATCCAGCTCTGGAGAATAATCACCTATCGGGAAATACGATTTAAAGGCATTACCATAACTTTTGTTTAACTGTTCTTTTTCAGGCCTGTTATCTTCAAAAATATACGCGGTCAAGCTTCCAATTGGAACATCTCGTTTTATTTCGCTTTCATAGTCTTCGTGTGTAAGTTGGTAGGGCTGTGCGCATGAATACACAAGCGAGATAATTACTAAAAATAGAAAGTATTTTTTCATGATGTTTGAATTTAGTTTTGTTTATTGATTGATTTCCCTTCACCCGATGTAAAAAGAGTAGTAGTGGATTTGATTTCGGCCGATTTTAAATTTTCGCCAACTGTTAATTTCAGGATGCTATAATCATCTACCCAAATTTCACCATTTGAAACTCCAAGACGAATAATAGGTGTTATTATGGTTGATGTATTCCAGGTATAAACGCGGCTTCCGTTTATATAAAAATAATAGGTTGACTCCATTTTATGTATCTGAAGTTTATTATTTGCACTTCCATTAAGTCCATAGTTTTTGGTCCAGTCTTTTATCTCTGTCCAATCCCAATTATCTTGATTTTGAAAGCCAATATAATAAGAGTCATCTCCGGGTTCAACAATCAAATAATATACGGAACTACTTGACTTCCCATATCCGAAATACAAATGACAATCCTTATACGTTGGATCATCCCTAATTCGTTTGAAATTAATTTCCATTAAATAATTTGAGGAGGATGAAAGGTTCAGGAATTTTTGTTCGTACTGAAAATGCCCTGGATAATTAAACGTCATTTTGTAATACCCACCTTCAGTTTTAAAAGAATATTCATACCCTTCATAGGTGTCAGATGTTGAGGTCCAGGTGGAAGATTCAAAATCCTCATCATCAATAATTTTGGGGAATTGAAATTCTTGTCCGTAGGTAATACCACCACTGTTCATTGCAAATGCACGAATATAAACCGGGTCGTTACCTTCAATATCCCAATTATTTAAAGTTGCCTCGAAGCGCGATGTTGGGGGAGCAGGTATAATTACATCACTTTCAAATTCCGGAGCGGGTTGGGCGGAATAAACAAAACCACAATATTGTAATTCTTCGCCATCAAAAACTTCACCAACACACTTTACCTCGCTTGCCGAAACAAAACTGATGGATTTAGTATTGACTTGTTCAGGTGCCTCAATTTTTGTACATGCCGAAAAAACTCCTATCCCGGCAATAAGGGCAAAAACTAAATTTTTAATTTTCATTGAATAGTTTTATAATGACCAAAACCAATTTATTTTCCAATAGATTAATGGCGAAATATCGCTTTCGCTCCCCAAATAGCCCATACTTGATAAACCATACGGTTTGTCATACATATACATCGCACCTGCACCAAGTTCAAACGAGAAGTACTTATTCCTTTTCTCAGGTTTGTATGTATCAAGAACCCAGCTTGCTGCCCCCAAAATCTCATTTATATCTCCGAAAAATGACATCCCGGCTTTCAACGATATTCCATTTTTTTTGATTTTTCCTTTGCCGTTTATTTTTTTATTTAAATAAAGCAAAGGGCTAAAGGTAAACATTGCCGATGCTGACAGAGCACTTTCCGTGCTGTAATCATAGTAGCCAGAGTAGTCGTAATAATAGGTTTCGATTTGATAATATACGGGTCTAAAGAAGGCTCCAATTTCTAATCCGAAATTATCGCTGGGAAAATTGCGATATAATGCGCCAATCAGCCCCCCACCACCAATTGCAAAACCAAGGGCAGATTTTGTATTGTAATCGTTTATATCGATGTTTTCATAATCCGGAGTGCTGTTGTACCTGCTCAATGTGCGTTTTCCGGGATTTGAATTTGGCTCGCCCGTATTGTTCCGGGCTTTTGGCAGCGTTCGTAATCTCCTTTCCTGGCTTTGATTTGAAGAGTCTTTCTCAGGCTCGATTGTTACTTCTTGTTGAACATCTGATTTGTCTGCTTCCTTGTTTTCGGCAGGTTCTTTTTCCATTTTTACCAATTCAGACGATTTAAACACGAAAATGCTTCCATCGGCAGTCTCAATTTTAATGTTTTGGTCAGGGATGAATTCAATTATTTTTCCCTTAATAACCGAACCGTTTTTTAAATGGATAACATCTTTTTGCTGGGCAATGACATTTCCAAGTACTAAAGACAATATTACAAGCAATAATGTTTTTTTAAGCAATGTGTTTTTCATTTTCAATTCTTTTTATGTGTTGATTTGAAATAATGACAAATAATATCCACGAAATAGAAAATTAATCATTCGATAAGATTAAAAGGATTAATTCCCAATAAAAAAGCCATCAATTATTTTTTAAGTTGATGGCTTTTATTGTTTACGGTTTTCCTATAACTTGAAATAAATTAGTGTTTGGTTTTATTCTTTTAGTGCTTCAACAGTTTTAATTTCAGAAGCATTATTATTTGAGTCCATCCCCAAAAATAGCGGATCACCATCTTTATTAACCCACAACTTCATGGTAGAACAAATCCCGTTGCTAATAGTAATTGAACCCTCCCAGAAACCGCCTTCAGCCGTGGCATAAAAAGAATATGTTCCCGCATCTCTTTCAATTGTTACACACCCTTCTTCACCACAATCTGGCACACCCGATGAATAAAATCCTGTGATTTTTCCCTCAAATGAATTGCTAACATAAACGCTGATGTATCCTACTCCATAATCATCATCAGTCCAAAAAACAGCCTCACCTTTCAGGTTGGGATACACACAACTCCCGTCATCATTCGTAGCTTCAGGGTTATAATTTGTTGCTTCCGGGTCGGTACATCCATTTATAATACACGAACCATCGTCGTCGGTAGCATCGGGGTCATAGTTTGCCGCATTGGGGTTTGTACATCCGCGAATAATACATGTGCCAATATCATCGGTAGCATCAGGGTCATAATTTTCCGCCTTGGGGTTTGTACATCCGAGAATTACACATGTACCATCGTCATCGGTAGCATCAGAATCATAGTTCATTCCTTTGGGGTTTGTACAACCATACACTACACACGAACCATCATCCGTTTTCGCTTTTGAATCATAATTTGCAGCTTTAGCGTTTGTGCAACCTTCCCGCTTACAAGAGGTTGATTCGATAATTAGTAATCCCATCAAGCAAAAAAATAACAAGGTAAAATACTCCTTTTTCATAATAAAAAATTTAGTTAACATTTGATTAATAATGTGAATTGTTTATCTGTAAATATCATCAGGTCTATTTTTCTCAGGTGTCAGTTTTTATGATCAAGTCTAAAAATTTGATGGCACAAAACTATTTCTCATCCACCAATAAAAAAATACCGTAAACACGGTATTTCTTCTGAGGGGGAAGCATAAAATCGAGTAGGGTAAATATGGAATGAAAACAACACGGGGTAGGGTGATTCGAACACCCGACCTTCCCGCCACAGGCGGGACGCGCCTGGTGGACTAAAATTATGACGGACAA
>CAZGAO010000009.1:0-89928 GCA_964523795.1 uncultured Lentimicrobiaceae bacterium | reverse complement strand
ATTAGGAATCTTCGGGCTTTTTTTGTACTTTAAACTTCCGGACACTTATGATTTTAAATTGGCTTTTACCCATCGATAAAACCTTTAGTATTGTTTTTACTTTTTTAGTACTACTGCAAATTTGATAGATGAAGAAGTGTTAGTGGCTTAAAAACGCGTATTTTATTATTTTTCGTCAGAAAAATCCTTCGCGCCCTCTGCACCCTTTGCGGTTATTAAGGCCAGCCGTAAAGCAGCAAAGCCCACAGAAAAGACGAAATCATTATTAGTTACTCTACAATAAAACTACTCCACCCATTTTTATCAATTTGATTTGTAGCCACTAAGCTTGCAGTAGTATCGCTTTTTTCAGGCTATTGAAATCATTACCTATGATGCCTCTTTTTTCTCCTTGCTCATCCATACCAAAATAATGATTTCGAGGCGGGCAATGATAAATGAAACTACGCCAAACATCGACGAAAGCAGGGTAAGTTTAAGTCCCCCGGCTACCGCTTGCGGTGCCAGATCGCCCATGGCCTGTACGGTGTCGAAAGCCATGATCAAACCAAAAGTCTGGCCTAAAAATCCAATGGCAAGGGCAAACCACCCCACAGAAGTGAGCAAAGAAATGGTTTTTGGGTTGGAGCCTTTTTCGATCAGCCCTTTGACGAAAAATCCGATAATGATAAAAATCAGGATCAGAATAAGGTAGGTAAATGGAGCACCATCGTTTAATTTTGAAATAAATCCGTTCATCGCTTTAGTGTTTTTAAATGAATAATGATCCAAAAGTAAGATGCCTTTTTACGCAAAAAATAAATTCGTGACGAATTGACGTTTAAGCAGCCATTTCAGCAACATTAGCACTTTAAATGGAAAGTGGAATGTGTCTTTGTCGTGTTGTTTTTAAAATCATGCGTGTTAGCAAAATGTGCCTATCGTAATAGTTGATAATCTTTAATCAAAAGATTTGGAGACAAATTCAAGCGAGTGGTCAATTTTCTAATCATGTCAACAGTCAATCGGCGTTTACGGTTTAAAACCTCCGAAACCCTACTCTTTCCACCAATCTCTGGAACTAAATCTATCTGTTTAAGGAACATTTCTTCCATTCGTATCTTAATTGCTTCTATTGGGTCTGGTGCGTCAATCGGGTAATATTTGTTTTCATAATCGTCAACCATTAAGCCAAGAATTTCAAGCTCATCACTCTCCGGAGTCCCAAATTTAGCATCAAAAATCTTTTCCAATTTTTTCAATGCATCTCTATAATCCATCTCTGTTTTTATCGGTTTTAGTTCCATAATCAAAATTTTAAATATTGTTAGCGTCTATTTTATCATAGTCAAAATGCGTTCCTATGAATCGGACAAATGCCAATTGATGTTCGAAATTAAATTTAACTACCAATCGATATGAATTGCCTTTAATATTAAAAACAATCCTACTGTCTTTTAACACACTTGCATTTGCATAACTCATTTTAACGTCATTTGGCGTTTGCCAATCCGAATTCATCGCAGTATCATACCATGTTTTTAAATACTGTTCTGATTCAGGATGCTTCTCCCAGAACTCTCTCAAAGTGCTTTTTGCAAATATTCTTTTCATAGTTCTCTATCTGGGAACAAAGATATAATAAAATTCTCAAATCGCGAACATAAACATACTTATCCTGCAATTGGTCTATTAAATTGCGATGATAATCAGATTTTAATTAATATTGCCTTGATGAACATGTTGCATTTTATTAAAACCAGGGTGGTGCTTGCCCATATTGTTTTGTGGGTCGTTGTATGGTTTTTCTATGTGTATTTTTTCAGTTTCAACTCCGGCAACCGTGAGTACGTGCTTTGGTTTGCAAGTTTCCTTTTGCCCATCACCGCAGCAGTGAGTTATTTTGTGATTTACGATCTGATACCAAAATACCTCCTCACACGCAAGTATTACCAGTTGGCACTCAAATCTTTTTACACCCTGGTCTTTTCTTCCTACCTCATCGTGCTTATCATTATTGGCAGCTACATGACCCTGACTAATTTTCAGATTCAGCAAATGCCCCCGATGGCAAAAAATGTGGTTTCAGTTTTAATTCTGGTTTACATGATTGTTGGCATGGTTTCGTTTGTAAGTGTTTTAAACCATAACTTCAAAACCATTTCCCAAAACAAAGAACTCCAAAACAAGATACTTTCAACCCAGTTGAAATTAAAAGAGCAGGAACTCCTTTATCTGAAAAAACAAATCCATCCACATTTTCTTTTTAATACGCTCAATACAATTTATGGCTTTGCTTTGGCACAATCCAAACAAACACCCGATATCATCCTAAAACTTTCCAATTTGTTGGATTACATTCTTTATCAGGTTGATAAGCCCATGGTAAGTTTAAACGATGAGGTGGCGCACATAAAAGAGTACATCGACCTGGAAAAGATTAGGTTTCAGGATACTTTGGCTATCAAATTTAAGTCCGATAAAATTGACAAGAATATCCAGGTTGCCCCCATGTTGCTTATTCCTTTTGTTGAAAATGCTTTTAAACACGGCAACATCATCGATGGCTTTTTAAGCGTTGAAATAGAGATAATTTTAGATGGCGACAAGCTCGATTTTATGATCAGGAATACGGTTTTACAAGAGGATATCGAAAATGGTCAGGGTGGGCTGGGGCTTGAAAATATCAGGAAGCGACTTAATTTAAATTATGGCCCGAACTATAATTTGAATATTGAAATTGATCAAAACTGGTATCAGGCAAATCTTTCCATCATTAATTTAAAACATTTATAAAATGGCTGAAAACATTCGATGCATAATCGTGGATGATGAACCGGTGGCCCGGGATATCCTGAAACGTCACCTGGCCAAAATTGATACCATCGAAGTTGTGGCAAGTTGCAAAAATGCCATCGAAGCTTTTACGGTAATTAATAATGAGCGGATTGATTTGATATTTTTGGATATTAAGATGCCTGAAATATCCGGGCTGTCGTTTGCAAAATCTATCAACAAGAATGTTAAAATAATCTTTACAACCGCTTACCGCGATTATGCCGTTGATGGCTTCGACTTGCAGGCGGTGGATTACCTGCTAAAACCGGTTTCTTTCGATCGGCTTCTCCAGTCGATTCAAAAATACGCGAACGAGAATAATTCTGTTCGTACCGAAAAAGTTGAGGAGGCAATGATGGAGCAACAGGATTTTATTTTTGTGCGATCCGACCGAAGAATGATCAGGATTGACTTTGTAGAAATACTCTACATCGAAAGTTTGAGCGATTATATTAAAATCTTTCTAAAGGATAAGCTGGTCGTTACCCGCGAAGCCATTTCAAGTATCGAAGCCCGACTCCCCCACAAGGATTTCATCAGGGTTCATCGGTCGTTTATCATTTCGAAAGCCCACATCGTTTCGTTCACCAACGAATTTGTTGAGATTGGCGATGAAGAAATCCCAATCAGCCGTAGCTATAAACAGGAGGTCTTGCAGCGTTTGGGGAATTGAAATTGTAGCTTGCAACAACAAACCTGTTTGATACAATCAAACAAATTTGTTTGATTGTATCAAACAGTTTTGTATTTTTGCATCAAATTAAATTGTCTTATGATTCTTGAGAGCGTAATAAATCGGGTGCTTAAGTTGCAGCAAGACCGATTAAACCAAAAGGATTCCGGATTAAAACGCGAATTAATTCCGGCTACTCATAGTTTATCATCCCATGCTTTGATTATTTCAGGCATCAGACGTTGTGGTAAAAGCACGCTGTTACTGCAAATGATGCGGTCGCTAAATTTGGATGAAATCCTGTTTTTAAACTTTGATACACCGCAATTGTATGGATTTAATACAAGGGATTTTGCACGTCTGGATAATATTATTGACAGCAAAGGTGTATCCATATTATTTTTTGATGAAATCCAATTGGTTGAAGGCTGGGAAATGTATGCACGCCAAAAGTTGGATGAGGGATTCAGTTTAATTGCTACCGGTTCGAATGCCTCTATGCTTGGACAGGAATTGGGTACGCGCCTCACGGGCAGGCATATCACCCAGGAATTATTCCCGTTTTCTTATTCTGAATTTTTGAGTTTTCGTTCACTTCAGCCTTCCGGCGACAGCCTGGAATTGTACACGAAGCTTGGTGGTTTTCCAGAATTCCTGAAAAGTGAAGCTCCTGAACAACTTATGATGCTTTACGATGATATTTTGGTGAGGGATATCGTGGCGAGGTATGGAATAAAAGATGCGGTTTCGCTAAAGCGATTGGCTAACTACTTGCTTGCTAATATTGGAAACAGGATTTCAGCATCAAAACTAAAACAACCTTTGATGATTGGTGCAACCAGTACAGTGCTTAATTGGTTATCATATCTTGAACATTCTTATCTTTTTGCTTTTATGCCCATGTTCAGCTATTCCTCCAAAGCACAGCTAATCAACCCGAGGAAAGTTTATGCCATCGACATCGGCCTCGTTCAGGTAGTGTCGATTAGTAAAACTGAAGATAAAGGCAGGAAACTTGAGAATTTGGTGTATCTGCATTTGCGCCGAAAATATAATGAGCTTTATTACTATAACAATCAGGGGGAATGCGACTTTGTGGCGTTTAAAAATGGCTCAGTCACAGAACTTATCCAGGTATGTTATGATTTAAATCCTGATAATATTGATAGGGAGGTAAATGGATTAATAGAGGCAATGAAGTTTTTTAATTTTGAGAAAGCCATAATCGTAACTTTCGCCGAGAGTGATGAAATTGAAAGGGATGGGTACAAAATTACGATAACCCCGGCCTACGAATTTTTGTTGCAATCCTAATTTCACAACAATGTGAGTATGGGGAGGGCTTGAACCACTATTATTGCTAAAAGAAATATTTAAAAAAGTTTGCTATTATCGTTTTTTTTTGCGTAAAAATTGATTTCCAATTAGATAGTTACTCAACATTAAAAAACAAAACATTATGAAAAAGATTACTTTTCTTGCGCTGCTGATCCTGCCATTGATCGTTTCTTCACAAAACTGGCAACCTGTAAATTTGGGGCAGGTTTCGTTTTATTCAAACGATAATTCAGAACTCATGGATCATACCGTTATGATTGATTCAGTTTTCGACGTATCCGGTCAACAGGTTTATTACCTTAACAAGACCATAGGATATTGTGATACCTGCATTACTCCAGTACCATGTTATGGAGTTAGTGGTGATTTTTACCTTAATAATTTGCAGGGTATTTTTGCAAAGCAGTTACACAATTTGGAGCAGGGAAAATACTGGTTTTACGACAGTGTAAGTTTTGTTCTCCTAACGAGGGCTACTCCCGGAGAATCCTGGCTGTTCGATACCACGGCAAATATTACCGCCGAAATTACTGGAGTAAACCTTCAGGAAATATTTTCCGAGGTTTTCGACTCCACAAAACACATCGAATTATCCAATGGAAAGGAAATCCGCTTGTCGAAAAATTATGGGATAATCAAGTTTCCATCAAGCTTGGACGGTGTAGATTATTATCTTCTGGCGGGCTTGGAAAATGAAACCGATACCCTGGGAATTACCCCTCCCGGTTTTTTTGAAATTTTTGACATAAATGTTGGAGACATTTTTCAATACAGCGGCGAGGCGGCAGATTTTTCCTGGCCTCCACCCAATTCCGATTTTTATACACTAAAGAAAAAAGTAGTTTCGGTAAGCAAAACCGAAAACAGCATTACCATTGGCTGGGATTGCATCAAAAGATATTCGATGAGTGGTTATGTAAATGTATTCGCCAATGAGACGAGCTATTTTGATGAACCTGATTTTTTAGCTGCGCAATTGCCCGGCTCCTTGTATAACATTTGCGCCGATGATCAAACCAGCGTAGAAATGTGTTACGAATTCAACAATATTTATTCTGAAATCAAGCATCTGCCCATTCCCATTTTGAGCCAGGTAAAAGCGATCGGCAATTATCAAAAAGGTGATTGGTGGGAAATGTCGCCAATGCTGGTGCAATGTGAAAACGAATCTCCCATAATGGTTGATTTTTCATCCACGTATTTATTTTCGACCAGCAGAGCCTACGCTCCCGGGTTGGGGCTTGTGCGTAGCAACAATGTCGCATTTGAATACATAGATCGTTTCGATATTGAAGGATATGTAAAAGATGGCGACACCATTGGCACCATTACCCCTGATGGCGTTTTGCTGGATGTGAATGCGGTTTCAGCTAAGCCAGCCATCTCAATATTTCCTAATCCGGCGGATGAAAAGATTGTTATCAACATTCCTAAAAAAAGTAAGGTACAAATATTTGATAGTAAAGGACAAGTCAAATTCACCGCAGTATTTGCTGAGCCGTTAGCAGAAATTAATCTCCGAAACTTTATTCCGGGAATATATTTTGTAAAAATTGTTTCAGGCCACCAATCATACAGCCAGAAGTTGATTGTAAAGTAACAAATCATTGTTATCATTCAGAATGTGTATGTTTGTTCCTAAAACACGCTATCCATGAATATCTCCATCACCATCGACCATCGCGAAAAGTCATCCCACCTCCCTGAATTGCTGGCCGGAGAAGGCGTAGAACTAAACTACGAAACACTCAAAGCCGGCGATTACCGGGTGAACGATCAGGTATTGATCGAGCGCAAAACCGCCAACGACTTTGCCCTGTCGATACTAACGGGCAGGCTGTTCAGGCAATGCAGCAGGATGCGCGCCAGCGGACTGGTGTGCCTGATGATTGTGGAAGGCGACCTATTTGGCACCCGCCACGAAATTAGCACAGAAGCTTTGCAGGGAGCATTGCTCTCGGTGATGGCACGGTGGCAAATACCGATTTATCGGGTCAGCGACAAAACGGAAACCGCACAAGCCATCGTGCGCGTGGGCATGCAAAACATGAAAGCCGAAAGCAAGTCCAACGTATGGCAAAAGGGCGGACGCAAAAGCCGCAACAGCCAGGTTTACTTTCTGCGTTCGTTGCCATCGGTGGGGCTGCAACTGGCTTTACGGCTCTTGCAGGCTTTTGGTTCGGTAGCCAAAATAATCAATGCCAGCGAAAAAGAACTGGCATCGGTAGAAGGCATCGGCAAGAAAAAGGCCGAGAAGCTCTTCGCATTTTTTAATTTGGATATTTATAAAAAAGACGAACAGGCTACCCATGAATAGGACACACAATCTCTGAGTTTGTAATTAATAATGAACAGATTATTCGTTTTTCAATTCATAATTTGTACTTCTTCCTCCTGCTGCTTCTTTTTGTAAAATCCCCTTTGTTATCAAATCATTAATATCTCTTATTGCTGTGTCTTTTGAACATTTTGCAATTTTTGCCCATTTCATCGAAGTCAATTTGCCTTCAAATCCATCCAGCAATTTATTTAATACCTTTTTCTGTCTCTCATTAATGATTGTTTTTGAATGTCTGTTCCAAAAATCCGCTTTTAACATAACTCGTGTCAGAATCTTATCGGTTGCTTTTAGGGCATTAATCAAACAACTCAGAAACCATTTTATCCATGCGCTGATGTCAAGGTCTCCTTTTTGCGTTTTTTCAAGAACCGCGTAGTACTCTTTTCTTTCTACTCTAATTTGAGCAGACATACTATAAAATCGTTGAGTACTATTATCCGATCGTGCTAACAACATATCAGTAAGTGCTCTTGTTATTCGTCCATTCCCATCTTGAAATGGGTGAATTGTTACAAACCAAAGGTGAGCAATTGCTGCTTTTATAACTAATTCAGTTTTATTTTCTTCATTAAACCATTTTATAAAACGGTTCATCTCCTTCTCGATTAAATCAGCATCGGGAGCTTGAAAATGAACTTTTTCTCTACCCGCAGCACCAGATACAACTTGCATTTGTCCTGAGGTGTCTTTTCTCCAATCAGCAACTGTTATTTTGAATATTCCACTTCTTCCCATTGGGAACAATGCAGCGTGCCAATCAAAAAGTCTATCTTTAGTTAAAGATTTAAAACAGTTTTGGCTAGCATCAATCATCATATCAACCATCCCATCAACATTTCTATCAGACATAATTGCACCAGCGAACTCCATTCCCAATCTTTGAGCAATTGAAGAACGAACTTGCATGAGATTTAATAGTTCACCTTCAATTTCTGCCGATTTTAATACGTCTAAAGTTAAAGTTTCAAGCAAAGCTTCATCACGCAATTCAAAACCCAAAGATTCCATTTTACCAATTAAACGTCCTTGTAAATTCCTGGCTTCACTTAGCAGGTTGACGAATTTATCATTATTCCAGATAAAACCTGGCCAGCTTTCCTTTTGATGTATATAATTCTCCATTCGTCTTAAAATTTGCAGCAAATATACACCTTAATCGTTGCAATCTAAAATTAGCGTTGTGTTATTTGCATCGAATAAGACTACTATTATTATCCCTGACGAAAGCAAGGTGCAAATATTTGATATTAAGGGACAGATCAAATTCACCAAAGTATTTGATAAGCCGCTTGCAGAAATCAAACTCGGGAGCTTTGTATCGGGAATATATTTTGTAAAAATTGTTTCACCTCCCGCTTCCAGGCATAAAAGCAATGGCCTTTTGCACCGACTGGGGACCGTAGCGTTTTCGGATGCGGTCGAGTGCCTGGTAAAGGCTCACCATTTCGGGGGTATCCTCGAACATATCGAGCTGCTGCACGCCGCTTACCAGGTGGCTGAAGCGCACGCCAATAAGCCGAATAAGCATACGCCGCTGGTAGAGACGGTCGAAAAGTTCGAGGGCAAGTTTGGCGAGCAGATGGTCGAAGGAAGTATAAGGAATGGTTTTTTGCAGGGTGTGGGTGTCGAAGTTAGAGTAGCGGATTTTTACGGTAACACAGCCGGTGAGTTTCCCTTTCTTGCGCAGCGAAAAAGCAATCTTTTCTACCATCGTGCCCAGTATTTCGCGCATGCGCACCACATCTATCGAATCCTGCTCGAAGGTAGTTTCGGTGCTGATGGATTTGCGTTCGGAATACGGCATCACCGGCGCGTTGTCGATGCCGTTGGCTTTTTTCCAGATGCCAAGCCCGTTTTTTCCCATCAGCTTTTCCATCATCTCGGGAGGTATCTTGCTCAGGGTATCAATGTTTACCACGCCCATCGAACGTAGCAGTTGGTAGGATTTAAGTCCCAGCATAGGAATTTTGCGAATAGAAAGCGGTGCCAGGAAAGGCTTCACGCGTAGGGCTTCTACCTGTATCTCGCCGTTGGGTTTGGCTTCGCCGGTAGCAATCTTCGACACGGTTTTGTTTACCGAAAGCCCCAGCGAGATGGGCAGTCCGCTTTCGCGGATGATGTGCTCGCGCAGCTCATGGGTCCATTTTAGCGAACCAAAAAAGCGATCCATGCCAGTGATGTCTAAGTAGTGCTCATCGATGGAGGCTTTTTCGTAAACGGGCGCACGCTCGGCAATAATTTCGGTAACCATGCGCGAATATTTGCTGTACTGCTCCATGTCGCCGCGCACCACTATGGCATCGCCGCACAGCTTGAGTGCCATTTTCATGGGCATGGCCGAACGCACCCCAAAGCGGCGTGCCTCGTAGCTGCAACTGGCCACCACGCCCCGGTCGGAGGTGCCGCCAATAATCACAGGTTTGCCCACCAGCTTGCTGTTTATCAGCCGCTCAACCGACACAAAAAAGGTGTCGAGATCCAGATGTACGATGGTTCGTGTAGAGACGCACGGCCGTGCGTCTGTACATCGTGCGTCTGCACATGCCCCGGATCGTGCGTCTGTACATCGTACGTCTGTACATGCCCCAAGCCGTACATCAATGTCGTGCCCAGAAAATATTTCTTCGTTGATGACCATATTTTAATCATTATTTCGTTTACAATATAATCTTTTTAATATCTTTGCACAAACAAATGTTAATAAAAATGTATTTCAACACCAACATCAAATTACTGCGCAAGCGCAAAGGCCGCACCCAGGATGATGTGGCAAACGCGCTTAAAATCAAACGATCCACTTACAACAATTACGAAAATCAGATTGCCAAGCCCGGCATCGCCACCCTGCTGGCTTTTTCGGAATACTTCGGCATCGCCATCGACACCCTCATCAAGGTTGACCTTAGCAAGCTTTTGGGAAGTCAGCTTTCGCAGTTGGAGAAGGGTTACGATGTGTATATCCGGGGCAGCAAGCTGCGGGTGCTGGCCACTACCGTTGACCAGGGCAACGAAGAAAACATAGAGCTGGTAGCCGAAAAAGCCAAGGCCGGCTACACCAATGGTTTTGCCGACCCGGAGTTTATCCGCATCCTGCCCACCTTCAAGCTGCCGTTTTTATCCAAAGAGAAAAAATATCGCACCTTCCAGATTAACGGCGATTCGATGCTGCCCATCCCGCACGGCTCGTATGTTACGGGCGAGTTTATCCAAAACTGGGAGTTCATCCGCAACGGAGAGGCCTGCATCGTGCTTACGCTAAACGAAGGTATCATCTTTAAAATCGCAGAAAATCAGATCGGCGAAAACGGCTTTTTGCGTCTGCACTCGCTCAACCCCATCTACCTTCCTTTCAGCATCCACATTAACGAAATCAAAGAAGTATGGAAGTTCACAAACTTTATCAGCACCGAAATGCCTGAAGGCCGCACTCCTGAAAATGAAATTGTGGAAAGCATCCGCGAGATACGCAGAGATGTGAAGGGGATTAATGAGCGGCTGAGAGCGGTGAGCGGGGAGAATTGAGATGTGAGTGGAGTGAATGACAGAATGATTGAAAATGCTGAATGATTAAATGTTGAGCGAAGCGAAATCCCGCCCCTGCGGGAAATGACAGAATGATTGAAACTAATAAATGTTGATCGCAGCTGCCTGCCCCGATGGTCGTGGCAGGCAGCTGCGCTCAACATCACTCCATTTTTCAATCATTCTAAAACTCTATCATTCCCTCAATATTTGATATTCAATATTTGCGCATTTTGTACAGACGCGATGCATCGCGTCTCTACCCATCGCACCTGATGCACGCCCCCCGAAAACCCTCCATCATTTCATTACTCCACCACTCCAGACGCACGTCCGTGCGCCTCTACATTCCTTTAATCACCGCCAGAGGTTTTAGCTCCACGGCAATCTCCACGAGGTCGCTTTGGTTTTTCATCACCGTGTTGATGTTTTTGTAAGCACCGGGAGCTTCGTCCAAATCGCGTTGGGTGCGCAGGGAATGAAGCACACCTTTTTTATCCAGCATCGCGGTTTCCGCTTTTAAATCCAGCTCGCGGATGGCTTGCTTGCGTCCCAGCTTGCGGCCGGCACCATGCGAACAACTCTGGAAACTTTCGCTATTGCCCAGTCCTTTCACTATGTAGCTTTGGGTGCCTTGCGAGCCAGGGACAATTCCCGTTTCGCCTTCGCGGGCACTGGTCGCGCCCTTGCGATGCACCAGCACATTCTCGCCATAATGGTTTTCCCAGCGGGCGTAGTTGTGGGCAATATTGATGAAATCGGTGGCTTCGAAACGTTTGCCGACCACCTTACGAAAAACCGAGAGCATGTTATCCATCATCAGTTTGCGATTGGCAAAAGCAAAGTCCACGCAGTATTGCATCTCCTTCAAATAGGCTTTGGCTTCGGGAGTTTCGATTGGCAGAAAGGCCAGATCCTGCTTGCTTTCGACCGAGGTGTGCCACATTTGGTTGAAGCGTTTGGCCACCTTGTTGTAATGCTCGGCCACTTTATAACCTAGGTTGCGGCTGCCCGAATGAATCATAATCCAGATATGGCCGTCCGAGCCTTTTTGGATTTCGATAAAATGGTTGCCACCACCCAGGGTACCAATTTGTTTCAGGGCTGCGATGTACTGCTTTTCTACCACCCCATTTTTTACAATATCCTCGGTCGGGGGCATCAGGGTCTTGTCCTGAGCCACCGCATGATGGTCGAAGCCCAAAGGCACCAACTCACGAACACCGTCCATAATTTTCTTGAGGGTATTGATGTTGATGGTCTTCAGGTTTGTTGGCACGGCACACATGCCGCAACCAATGTCCATGTCCACGCCCACAGCATTTGGAATTACTACTCCTTTCGTGGCCAACACACCGCCGATGGGCATTCCGTAGCCCATGTGTGCATCGGGCATCAAGGCCAGATGCTTGAACGCGAAAGGCAAGTTTGCCAGGTTTCGGGCTTGTGCCAAAGTACCTTCATCGGCATCTTCAAGCCACATTTTGATGGGTAATTTTTCGGTAGTTATTACTTTTTTCATTTTTATATAATTAGCCACTAATGCACGAATAGAATAAAGTTTTATTCACGCCCCCCGAATGATCGGAGATGGAGTGGAAGTTTGCAATTACCTTTAGGACGAACTTTTACGAAACTAAGAAATTATTTTCAAAACAAATTCTTATGGCGGCCATGCGCCGCCATAAGAATTATCAAAAGGATTGATGATTGCCATCAATCAGGTTTACCTTGGGCATGTGAAGATATCCTTCAATTGTTCAACTACATTGCCGTTTCCACTCAAAGAAATGCTGCTGATTTTTTCAGCGATTTTTTCAACATATTCCATTTCCTTGATTTTCCACAACATTGCGTTGTCTTCCATCAATTTGGCGGTGTTAAGCAAGCTACGTGTAGATGCTGTTTCTTCGCGCCGGGTAATCATGTTGGCTTCGGCGTTTTTTTGTGCCACCAACACCCGGTTCATAATTTCCCGGATTTCGCCGGGCAAGATGATGTCGCGGATACCACATTCCAACAATTTCAAGCCAAGGTTTTCAGCCTTATCTTCCACCATTGTCATGATTTTGTCAGACAAGGCTTCTTTTTCAGCAAGCAATTCATCAAGGCTTAAGCGGCCAATGTTTTCGCGCAAAGCAAGTTGAATTAAAGTGTAAAGTTGCTTTTCGGCATCTTTATTATCAAGAACTACCTTCTGGGCATCTACAACTTTAAAGACAGCTTGTAAATTAACCCTGATGCTGGCTTTATCCTTTGTCAGGATTTCCTGGCCGGATACTTCCATCGCTTGTTGCCGTGTGTCAATTTTGTAAACAACCACCGGTTTCAAACCTTTCCAGTAAAAGTAGATGCCGCTTTCAAGCTCTTTTTCAAATTTGCCATCGATAAACATCAAACCTTTTTGGTAGCTTTCTACTACCTGAACCTGGAGGAAGGGAATGATTTCCTTTCGGTTGATGATTTTACGAATATTGCCTTCCGGTACTTCGATCTTATCAAAATCGTAGTTTTCAAAAACAGTATCGTTCAACCATTTCCAGTAAGCGTGTTTACCTACTGTAAGTACTTCCTTGAAAATGCCGTCGGTGTAGCGAACTGCAATTTCATTGTCTTTCACATCCACCACTGTCAACATTTTGGCAAGGCTTTCATCTTTCAATAAAACCTTAAGTTCGATGGGCGGAATAAACTTCTCGGCCATGTTGAATACTTCAACTTTTTCTTTTCGGCCGATCCAGTATTTGCCTTCTGTTAATACATGTTGGTAGTTGCCGTTTTTAAAAAGCAAGCCAACGAATCCTGTTTTAATTTGTACTCGCTTCATAGCTCAATATATTTAGGGTTAGTAATGGTGATTATTATTTTGATATTAATAATTGATATTGTGTGATGCTTTGATCTTCAATGGGCGGCAGGTGAATCTGAAAATTACCGATTAGGCAGTTTAACACAGAATTTTCTTTTCCTTCTCCAAAAAATCGAATAGCCTGAGAAACCAATAACGATTAACCATTCAACTTTTTTTTAGATTGCGCAACAGGCACAACCACCCATCAGAAACGGAAGAATCGTTGAGTACGCCTCTGCTACACCATTTCACACACCGCGCATTCGCAGTTTTCTGAGTTATTTCATCCTAAAAATGCTCCTGCCGGGTTTGTGTCGTTATGCAGCGTTAGCGCACGGTATCCCAATCTTTTCGGGGTTTCTGACCGATTGCTTTAAATTCAATTAAAGTATTGAACCCAAAGCCGGTGTGCCTTTTGCAACAATCTTCTTTCACTCGTACGAGATGTCAAATCAGACACATCATGCCTCATCTGATTAAAAATCAGCTGCCTTTAACCAACTTGGCTAATCTACCTGAATGGTAGATGTGGGAGTCGAACCCACGGAGGTGTAGTGAGAAACACAATGAATAAAACGAAGCATATTGATACCTAACGGAACAATACTACCGGAGCTATGCAGAAACCCCGGTCAGGTCAAATTTACACACTTGTTTCTCGCTTCGGTTATGAGCCGAAGATCTTTAGTGCAATTGCACAATATCATAAATTTCAATGAACTCACATTATGCGATTCCATCACAACAATGCAAAGTAATTTCATTACTACGCATTTTAATTGCGTAATTAAAATATTTTTTAAAAATTTTATTTTTACTATTTCGGCAGTTTTTATGGTTTTAAATACTGCACCAAAATCTGAATTGTAATTTTACTTCCTATTACTCTTTTATCAAAGAACTCATTTTGTGGAAATACCTGGAATCGAACCAAGGTCTCCTGCTCTTCAGGCCGACGCTAAACCATCTCAGCTATATTTCCATCTTGTAAATAGTCTCGGTGGAAACAGTAGGGATCGAACCTACGTCCCCGGATTAAAAGTCCGGTGCTACGCCATCTCAGCTATGTTTCCATGATTTAAAAAACTTTTGTAAATCTGGCGGAAACAGATGGACTCGAACCATCGTACCCGGCTTAACAGGCCGTCGCTAAACCTCCTCAGCTATGCTTCCGTTTTGGGCATAAAAAAAGCCCGGCATTTCTGCCAGGCTCAATTCGATTAATTGTACAACAAATTTGTTGTATCAGAATTTTCCTGGCGGATAATATTTTCCCATAAAAAAAGAACGTAGTCCTTGCTCATCGCAATAATGCGCTGACTTTAAATTATGTATTTGTTGCGTTTTAATATTTTTCTAAGTATAAAAAAAACCCGGACAATGCTGGCCGGGTTTTTTGATTTTATTGCAGTGTGTAATTATCTGTTCCAATAAAAATGCTCCCGGACATAGCTCTTTTCTTCTCCCATAAATGAGGGGCTTGAAATTATATTCTTATGTAGATTGTAATTTATCATTTGTCTGTTCTATTAAATTCGACGCTGCAAAAGTAAATACATTTTTTAAACTACCAAATTTATTTTTAATTATTTTCATAATATTTTTTTAACTACGCAATTTACTTGCGTTTATCCTGGTTTGTTTTACATTTGCAGAGAAGTATAAATCTTGATAATAGCAGTCAGACATCCTGACATAACATGATTGTTCTGTTGCAATTAATACACTTTGTGATACTTTGAGCCTTAGGGTCTTTGTGGCTATCCATTTGACACATGCCACCAAGACACCAAGTCACCAAGAAACACTAAGCACGCCTCAAGATAGACTTTGAGACATATAGATTAACGATATCATTGGACACTAATTTAATAAACAGTAATACTATGCCGATAAACAGAAACGCGCTTATCCGTTACAAAACCATCGACCAGTGCCTGCAAAACCACTATCGCACCTGGACACTCGACGACCTGATTGAGGCTTGCTCGGAAGCATTGTATGAATTTGAGGGCATCGAAAAAAGGGTGAGCAAGCGCACCGTGCAGGCCGACATACAGGTGATGCGTAGCGAAAAACCGGGATACAACGCGCCCATCGTGGTTAGGGATAAAAAATATTATGCCTACGAGGAAACGGATTACAGCATTACCAATATTCCGCTCACCAGCCAGGATCTGGAAAAGTTGGGCGAGGTAACGGAGATTTTGAAGCAATACAAGGGGTTTTCGTATTTCCATGATTTAGGAATCATGGTGCAAAAGCTGGAGGATAAAGTTTCGGCGGCACGCACCCGTCAAAGTCCGGTGATAGATATGGAGAAAAATGAAAACCTGGCGGGACTGGACAATATCGAAATAATTTATCGGGCCATCCGCACTAGAAAAGTACTGGAGGTTTATTACCAGTCCTACAAGGCCAAGCGGCCAGGCAAAATTGAATTTCATCCCTATTTGCTAAAAGAATACCGTAACCGGTGGTTTGTGCTGGGTTCGCGAGCCGGCGAAAAACTCATCCTCAACCTGGCTTTGGATCGGATTAAAGATATCGACATCGACAAGGAAGCCAAGTATTACGAAAACCCGGATTTTGACACGGCCACCTATTTTGACCAGGTGATTGGCGTATCGGTAACAGGGATGAGGCCGGTGAATGTGCGACTACTCTTCAACCACGAACAGGCACCTTATGTGCTGACAAAACCGCTGCATCATTCGCAGAAAATAGTTAGTGAGAGTGAAGAGGGGGTGGAAATTTCGATAAAGGTAAAACTCAACTTCGAGCTGGAAAGGGAAATTCTGGGTTTTGGAAATGGCGTGGTGGTGCTGGCTCCCGAAGGATTGAAAAAGAAAATTGCCGCGATACTGAAAAAGGCTGCGGGGAATTATGCGTAAGTGCTGTTGAAGCTTTTGTTTAATAATACCTGCCGGGGATGAGATAGTTTTTTACATAATCGCGAACGCCCATTTCGAGCGGAGTAAAAACTTTTCGATAACCGGCATTGAGCACTTTTTGCATATTGGCCTCGGTAAAATATTGGTACTTGTCGCGAATGTCGAGCGGGGTATCAATAAACTCGATCACCGGCTCTTTTCCCATCGCGGCAAAGGTGGCCAGGGTCAAGTCCAAAAAGCTGCGTGCCTTTCCGGTACCCAGGTTGTAAAGGCCGGATTGCCAGGGATTATTAATAAAATGCATCAATACCTCCACCACATCTATTACATAAATAAAATCGCGCAGTTGCTGCCCGTCTTCAAAGTCGGGACGGTGGGAGCGGAAGAGTTTCATTTTCCCGGTTTTTCCTATCTGGGGGAAGGCCTGAAAAATAATCGAGGCCATTCGTGACTTATGGCTCAGTTACCCGGAAAGACATACCTTGTATCCGGTTTCTATTCGTCAAATCAATTGTTTGTCTGTGGCTTCCTTCATCCCGCACGATCGGGATCAATCACTCGGGACACCCTTGCCTTCGACTATGAGATTCCGGTCATAACGACTCTCGCAGGACTTTTGAAATTTCCCAGACACCCGTTAGGTTTACTACATGCCCGGCACACCAAATATTGCGGTGCTCCGCACCTGCGATTTCCACCAATGGCTGCGTTATTTTTGTCTGGCCTTCCCAGGGCTTTTTTTAGGTGAGCACTTTAAAGTCGTTAACGACTTTAAAGTGCTCACCTAAAAAAAGCCAACTCCAACCTTTAGAAAGAAATCCCCCGCCTTTCTGAAAAATCATTTTTCCCCTCCAACACGAAAATCAATTAGAATTCTTCACATTTTAAAATTCTTAACTACTTTAGCCGCAAACTAAAATTGTGAGAATTTCTTTAGCTCAAATCGGTATTGTCTTTCTCTTGCTATGCCAGCTTCATGGCCTTGCATTGCCGCATGGCGAGGAGCAAAATCCTACACTCACCAACAGCAATCTACAGGTAAGCCATCCCGATATTATTATGCGGGATATCCCCACCAGTTTTGTATTTACGGTTAGTGATGTCGAGATAAAAGCGTCTATTGATGGCGTGCGTATCGCAACCATTAACGGTACGCCCGAAGAACTGGTTTTCACTAATGGCGAGGCCGAATATCAACATATTTTTACCGATAATTCCCATTTACAAATCCAGATTCAGGATTTTAGTTTTGATGATGATTTCACGCCCATTCCGCTGTGGCTGTCGATTTTTCCGCCACTTATCGCGATACTTATGGCTCTGTTTGTCCGCGAGGTTTATTCGGCCTTGTTCGTAGGAATTTTGGTAGGAACCTTCATCATCTTTTTTTATCGTGGTCAGCATTTTTTCGAAGCACTCTTCAATGGCTTTTTTGCGGTTATCGATACTTACATCCTCGATGCGATGAATGACAAGAGCCATTTGTCGATCATTATTTTTTCGATGATGATCGGTGGGATGGTGGGGATCATCACCAAAAACGGGGGCATGACGGGCATCGTTAACAAGCTGTCGAAATACGCTACCAACGCCCGCTCGGGGCAGATGGTAACTTGGGTTTTGGGTATTATGATATTTTTCGACGATTATGCCAACTCCCTCGTGGTGGGCAACACCATGCGCCCGGTTACCGACCGCCTGAAAGTATCGCGCGAAAAGCTGGCTTACATTGTCGATTCTACGGCGGCACCCATTGCTTCGATAGCCTTTGTTACCACCTGGATAGGTGCCGAGCTGAGTTACATTCAGGACGGGATAAAAAATCTGGGACTCCCCGAAACGCCCTATGATGTTTTTTTAAACTCCCTGCAATATTCGTTTTATCCCATCCTCTCTATTTTCTTTATGCTCTTCATCATCTGGAAACGCCGGGATTTTGGACCCATGTATCCGGTCGAAAAACGCGCCCGTTTGGGACAAAATAACGAAGACCCCAACGATAATTCCACAGCCGATTTTCACAAGGATGCCGAGCCTGAAGCAGGCGTACAGGCGCGTTGGTACAATGCCTTTGTTCCGGTAATGGTCATTGTGACAGGTACAATCGTAGGGCTTGTTATCACCGGCATTAAGGCCACAGGTTGGGATGAAAGCCTGGCCTTAGGCACCAATCTTACCCGCGTTATCGGTCATGCCGATTCCTTTAGTGCTCTGCTGTGGTCGTCGTTGGCCGGAGTGGTGGTGGCTATCATCCTTTCGGTTTCGCAGCGACTGCTGTCTCTTACCAAAAGCATCGATGCCATGCTGCATGGATTTAAAACCATGCTCACGGCAGTCATCATTCTTGTTTTGGCCTGGTCGATAGCCATGATAACCCAGCATTTGCATACTGCCGAATTTATTTCGTCCAGCATGATTCAATTTCAGCTTTCGCCTTTTTTGGTGCCGGCTTTAACCTTTTTGCTGGCCGCGCTGGTGTCGTTTTCCACGGGCTCATCGTGGGGCACCATGGCCATTTTGTATCCGCTTATTCTGCCGGCCTCATGGCTAATATGCCAGGAAGCAGGACTGGATTACGATACCTCTATCGCCATTTTTCATAATGTGGTTTCGGCGGTGCTTGCCGGTTCGGTGCTGGGCGATCATTGCTCGCCCATTTCCGATACTACCATTCTTAGCTCCTTGGCCAGTTCGTGTAATCACATCAGCCACGTACGCACCCAAATGCCCTACGCCCTTACTGTGGGGGGAACGGGTATTTTGTTTGGAACTATCCCGGCTGCTTATGGCGTTTCATCAATGGTGCTTATCCCGCTCAATATTTTGATTTTATTTTTGATTGTTCATTTCTTTGGAAAAAAACATCCAAAAGTTTATCTCGATGGGCGAATAGTGTAATTATAAAGCCTTAATTTTGCCCCTGATGAAAAAGCAGAAGTTAAGCTCGCAGCATTGCCAGCACCACGATTTTACTATTTTTGGTATTTCAACAACCCTGGTTGACTATACCCTTGCTTTTCATCTCAACGCGCAACTTAATCTGAACCTTACCCGCCAGAAAGATATTCCGGTTTATCTTAATGAAACGGGAGCAAGTCCTTTTTCTTTGTTTTTTTCTTTGGATGAAGAACAAACCGAATATCATTTAATACAAGACATCAGCGGTCAAAAACAAATGATGAATCTGTTTTTGTTGCTCATCCGGGGGCAGTTATCCGCCATCAGACTGACCGAAATTCAAAAGTCAATTAGCCAGATTGCAGATATTTTTGATGTAAACCAAATTGTGCTTCAGGAAAACCCTAAAGGCAAAGAGGCAAAGACCCTAAAGTTTATCAACAATTTGATTACCGATTTGGAATATCACAAGCTGGACATGAACAAGGCTTATGAGGAAAGTAGAATAAAACTAAAACCCACGCAGCAAAAAGCCGTGCGGAAACTTTATAGTCAGTAAAATCATATTTACATTTTCAAAAATTAAAAAAATAATCCTGACAAAAATATTTGATGAATTAAAGTAAGAATTATGAAAACAAAAATTATAGCCACCTTAGGGCCTGCCAGCTCCTCGCCTGCCATGCTCAAAAAACTGATTTATGCCGGCGTGGACGTTTTTCGATTAAATTTTTCGCATGTCGATTACAAGGTTTTTTCCCGGATCATTCACGACATTCACGACCTGAACGCAAAGCTGGAAACGCATGTGGCGATTCTGGCTGATTTGCAGGGGCCAAAAATCCGGGTTGGCGAAGTGGCTCCCGAAGGCATCCCCCTGAGCGAAGGCCAAACCATTTATTTCACTAACGATGAACACGAAAGCGGTGGTGAAAAGATTTTTGTCAACTACAAGGATTTTGCCCGCGATGTGCACGTTGGCGAAAATATTTTGCTCGATGATGGCAAGATCAGTCTGCGCATAAGCAAGACCGATGGCAAAAGCGAGGTGGAAGCCCGCGTGCTGGATGGCGGCCTGCTAATGTCGCGCAAGGGCGTAAACCTGCCCGACACCAAAGTGTCGCTGCCCTCGCTTACCGAAAAAGATAAGCAGGATGTGAAGTTTATCCTCGACCACAAAGTAGATTGGATTGCGCTTTCGTTTGTGCGGCTGGCTGCCGACATCGAAGGTTTGAAATCGCTGATGAAAACCCTAAGTCCCAATCGCATTCTGCCTGTGATTGCAAAAATTGAGAAACCCGAAGGCGTAAAAAACATCGATTCGATTGTTATGGCTGCCGATGGCATCATGGTGGCACGCGGCGATTTGGGCGTAGAAGTACCCCTGCAGAATGTGCCGATGATACAAAAAATGATTGTTAAAAAATGCCTCAGCCAGGCTCGCCCGGTCATAATCGCCACCCAAATGATGGAAGGCATGATCAACAGCACCCGCCCCACCCGCGCCGAGGTAAACGATGTGGCAAACTCGGTGATGGACGGTGCCGATGCCCTGATGCTGAGCGGCGAAACCTCGGTGGGGAAATTTCCAACCGAAACCGTGGAGACCATGCAAAAAATTATCTCCGAGGTGGAACTTTACGAGGGTATCTATCACCGACACCACATCCCGACCGTAAAAAACAATCCCCGTTTTATTTCTGATTCTATCATTTACAGCGGCTGCAACGTGGCCCGCGAGGCAGGAGCAAAAGCTATTGTGTCGGTGGCCTCCTCGGGTTATTCCACAGCCAAGATAGCCTCGCACCGCCCCAATGCCGTTATTTTTGGCTTTGCCAATACCCAGGATATTTTGCGCAGGTTAAATATTGTGTGGGGCGTAAAACCGGTATTTTTCGACCGCTATATTAATACCGACCAAACCATTAGCGACCTGAAGCAGGAGCTAAAACAGAAAGGCCTGGTGCAGCCCGGCGACTTGCTGGTACACATCTCCAATATGCCCATCAACGAACCCGGTAAGTCGAATATGCTCAAGTTGGGATATGTGGAGTAAATGGAGAAGTCATCCGATGATTAGTTCTTACACTTCAAAATTCGATGTTCAGTATTCGGTATTCAATATTTTAAAAATCAATTGTCACAAATGTTACTTTATCAATTTCAATTTAGAAAAAATGGCCTGGCTACTTTTAAGGCTTTATCGATAATGATGATTAGCATCATGGTCTTAACTCAAATCCAGGCTCAGAACGAGTGGAATCAGTTTCGAGGATCCTCCCGAAACGGCGTAGTAAACCAGGCAAATTTCCCGGAAATAATTCCCACTTCGGTTGCTGAGCCTGTCTGGAGCAAGGATATTGGAAGTGGTTTTTCGGAAGTAGTGCTTTCAGATAACAAGGCTTATGTTTTTTATGCTGACACCCTCCACGCCAATTATACATATCTCGCTGCGCTTGAAATTGGTAATGGTGAAGAGTTGTGGAAGACCCGCGTGGATTCGATGTGGGTAGAAGTGGATGGCTGGGGTCATGGCCCGCGCTCAACGCCCGCCATCGATGATGAGGCGGTATATTGCCTGAGTGGCTATGGCCAATTTGTGGCTATCGACAAAGATGATGGCTCCGAACTTTGGAAGGTTAATCTGCCTGAGGAATTTGGAACGGCCATCCTGCGGTGGGGTTTCAGCACTTCGCCGCTTTTAATAGCCGATGTGGTGATACTGGAAACCGGCGGTGGAGAGAAGCAGGCTTTTACGGCCTTCGACAAAAAAACCGGAAAGATAGTTTGGAGTACTGGCACAGGCATGGCCTCCTACAATTCGCCAATGGTGGCAGATATTAATAATCAGAAGCAAATTATTTTTGCCAACGACACGATGTTGTACGCCCTCAATCCCACAGGTGCTTTGCTTTGGCAATACCGGATGCCCTTGCGCGGACCCATGGCTATGCCTGTGTTTATCGCGCCAAACCGTATTTTTGTATCCTCGGTTAGCAATACCGGCAGCTTTGTGCTTGAGGTAAACGATACTATTGCCACCGAAGTTTTGAAGAGTCCAACCATGCAAAATAACTGGAGCTCTTCGTGCTACTACCAGGGCTATCTGTATGGATTTTCGAAGGCGAAGCTACAATGTGTATCCGTGGAGAGCGGCGAAATGACCTGGGGAAAACGAGGCTTTGGCAAGGGCAGCTTGATAATTGTCGGCGACAAACTGGTGGCTCTATCCGACCAGGGCAAAATTATAGTTACAGAAGCCACGCCTGAATCCTATCAGGAAGTGGCTTCATTTCAAACACTCACCGGAAAAGCCTGGACTGCACCCTCATACTCGGATGGAAAACTCTTTGTACGCAATTTATCCAAAGTGGCTTGTTATAAATTTTAAATAATCGACTTATGAAAAAAATGAAGCAAGGGGTTTTGATAATAGCAATATTGATTTTGTTTGGTGGATTTTGTTTTGGGCAAACGGCTGATGCGATAGTTAAAAAACACATCGAAGCTCATGGTGGAACAGAAAACTGGGGCAGGATACAATCGCTAAAAATATCAGGGGATTTCACCGCATTTAGCGAAGTAAAACCCTACACCGAATATAAGGCGCGCGATGGAAAGTTTTATAGCAACCATCACAAGGGACAGTATCGCGTTATCGAAGGCTGCAACGGTGCGACCTACTGGGTGGACGACCCATGGTTTGAACTCGGTTTCCCGCATGTAGCAAATGAGGCTGAAAAGTACGTGATACAACAAAAGGCTGAATTTTGTACCCCCTTTTTCGATTATCAACAAAAAGGCTACACCCTCAGTTACGAGGGCATCGAAAAGACCGAAGGAGTAGATACCTATAAATTAGAACTGACCCGCGAGAGTAGCTACCGCGAAACCTGGTATCTCGACACCGCGACTTACCTCGAGGTGATGTCCACTTCGCGCTGGGCCGATTTTGCAGAACCAACAACTCAGCAGGTTTTTTATAGCGATTTTAGAGAAGTAGAAAATATCGTTTTGCCTTTTTATACCGAGCGCGTCTTTAGTATCCGCAATCGGGTAGTCGAGATAAAGGAGGTGGAGATAAACCCGGAATTTGGTGCTGCGATTTTTAATTTCCCATAAAGCCCGCAGATGGAAAAACTTAGTTTTATGACAGGGAAATGGCTGGTGGCAATAGAAAACCCTGACCGATCGGGGCAAATGCAATTAAGCGACTCCAGCTTTTCGACAATTGTCCGGGCGGAGGTTAAAAACCTGCTCGAAGAAAACATAACTTACAACAATTATTTTCCCATCGGGCTTATACAAAACTGGGTTTATAATTCGGATATCGAAAAATATCAGATGACAAGCTTTAATTCTTTTGATTCGAAAATGGATATTTTTACGGGCATTTTTAACAACGACACCTTGCTGATGGAGAATTTGGATTTGAGCAAAGCAGGAAAATCAAATGTCCAAATTAAAATGATAACGCCCAATGATGATCATTTTATAAAAGAAATGTATCATTTGCAGGATGGCGGCGAAAGCTGGAATATGAACCAACGATTTTCATATACACGAAAACCGAAGCTGTAGCACTTCTCCGTAATTATCACAATAGAGGCAGTGCATTTTTTTAATGATGAGGAAGTTAAAGTCGTTTACGACTTTAATGTCCTCACTTGAAAAACCAGGCAAAAGATAAGCCAACCATCGGTCAGAATTGCAATTGCAGAACACCGTAATTTACTGCCCAAAGAGCGAGCACGCTCGATATACAATCGGCATTTGTAGAAACCAAATATCATCCGTAGTCGCAAATGGTGTAAAGCCCCAAAATATTATTACTACCATTGTTTAATAATACTTCCCGGGGATAAGATAGTTTTTTACATAATCGCGAACGCCCATTTCGAGCGGAGTGAAAACTTTTCGATAACCAGCATTGAGCACTTTTTGCATATTGGCTTCGGTAAAATACTGGTACTTGTCGCGAATATCGAGCGGGGTATCAATAAACTCGATCACCGGCTCTTTTCCCATCGCGGCAAAGGTGGCCAGGGTTAAGTCCAAAAAGCTGCGTGCCTTTCCGGTGCCCAGGTTATAAAGGCCGGATTGCCAGGGATTTTTAATAAAATACATCAATACCTCCACCACATCTATTACATATATAAAATCGCGCAGTTGCTGCCCGTCTTCAAAGTCAGGACGATGAGAGCGGAAGAGTTTCATTTTCCCGGTTTCTCCTATCTGATGGAAGGCATGAAAAATAACCGAAGCCATCCGCGACTTATGAAACTCGTTGGGTCCATACACATTAAAAAATTTGAAGCCAGCCCAGAAAGGCGGTTCAGAAGCTTGTTTCAAAACCCATTTATCCAGGTCATTTTTCGATTCGCCGTAAGCATTTAAGGGCTTGAGGTTGGGTACAATATCGTGGCGGTCGTCGTAGCCCAATTCGCCCAGGCCGTAAGTAGCCGCCGAGCTGGCGTATATCAGCGGAATGGAATAGCGAGTACATCGCTCCCACATCGTTTTGGTATAGTTAAGATTGAGTTTATCAAAAATCGCTTTATCAAATTCGGCAGTATCAGTGCGTGCGCCAATGTGAAAGATAAAATCCACACGACTGTGATTTTCATCCAGCCACTCGAAAAAATGCTCGCGGTCAACTTTTGCCTTATAGATTTTATTTTCGAGGTTACGGTTTTTTGCCTCATTCGAGAAATCATCCACAAGCACTAAATCATTCTGTCCCTCTTTGTTGAGCTTCCCAACAAGGACACTTCCTATAAATCCTGCAGCACCAGTTACTACTATCATAATTATTTCAGTTTATCGGTTTATTAATTATTTTGATGATAAAGATGCGCCTCCTCAAGCAGGCGTTCGGCCAGGGGACGAGAAAGTTGGTTGGTGGAATCCATGCGCTCGGGATGCCACTGCACGGCCAGGAGCCAGGGTTTATCCTGCGGTTCTTTCCAGCCGATGGATTCGATAATGCCATCGTTGGCTACGGCCAGCACTCTGAATGGCTCGCCCAGCCGCTTAACGGCCTGATGATGATTGGTGGTTACCAGCCCTGCTCCCACTCCCGAAATCTGAGATAACAAATTATTATCTAAAACTTTTACCTGATGAAAGCAGTTTTGCCAGTCATCGCAGCGATGCGGCACCAGCGAATGTACCTCGGAGGGAATGTCCACGATGAGCGAGCCACCCAAAGCCACATTTAATATCTGCTGCCCGCGACACACACCCAAAATAGGGGTTTGCCGATGCATAGCCCGATCGATGAGCAAAAACTCGAGCGAATCCCGGTAATAATTAATCGTACCGCATTTCACCGTATCTTCGGCCTGGCCATACCTTCCGGGAAATACATCCTCTCCGCCGGTAAGCAGCAAGCCCGAACAATCATCGAAAATATGAGCCACTGAATCCAGGGGTAAGCTGTTCATCACCACATAATTCAAATCCGGTTCCACCTGTTTAAGCCATTGGATGTAATTGCTTTCTTCGGGATTGCCCGAAAGGTAAGAAACAGCAAGGGTGAAGGGCTTTTTCTCCTCAACGCAAGCGGTGAATAAAACGGAAATTAGCAAGAGGAATATCAAACTGCGGAAGGCCTTACTCATACGTTGGGCGGGTTTAAAATTCATTTTTCAAAAGTATTAATGATACAAAAAGTACAAGAAGCATTCATCAGTTGACCAAAGCCATGCTAATCCGATTCTTTCAATCTTTCGATATCGCGGCGTTCTTTTTTAGTTGGCCTGCCGACACCCCGGTCGCGCCGCTCCCAATTCATTTCGTTATAGCTTTTCAGTCGGTCGTGCTCTGACTGTGGCGTAATATCATCGGCATAATCGGCAACCAGCCTGGCTCCTACCCTATTGCTCAATAGCTGAATCACTTTTAAAGTGCGGGTAAAGTGCGAGCCTACCACAAACTTTATCTCATCATCAATCTTTGCCTCGCGGGAGGGCTTCACTGCTTGTCCGTCGATGGTAACCCTGCCCGAACGGCAGGCATCGGTGGCCATGCTTCGGGTTTTAAAAGCTCTGACGGCCCATAACCATTTATCAACGCGAACTCCAGCAGTCATGGCAGGCACTATTTAATTTGCAGATTTTGACCAAGGTCGAAAAACGCTTTCATGCACTTTGCCGTAAGCCTGGCATCTTCCAGCGCATTGTGCGTGTCGCCTTCGCGGGCAAAGCCAAAATATTTGGCCACGCTGTCGAGGCTTAAAGACTTGGGAACTGGCTGGCCGTTGTTTTGCAATATTTTAAAACCATAATAGGAAATGGTATGCAAATCCAGTAGTTGAAAGGAAAAAGGCCATTTCAGTTTTTCCTTTTTGTAGGCATAGCTCAAAAAATTGATGTCGTTAATTACGCTTTGCCCGCAGATAATGACCTTCCACAATTTTTCATCGCGCGGCCAGTACAGGCTTTTGCGTATCCAGGCCTCGAACTCTGGCAAGACCTCGTGCATCATCGGTGCCTCATCCAATTCGTCGAGGGCTATACCATGAATGGCCTCGGAGTGGCCGGAATAAGCATCTTCGTTTTCGGGATAAACATTCGTAAGATAGTCGCCCTTCTTTTCCCACTCATCGTTAAATATCTCGGCTCCAATCTGGATAATTTCGTTGTAATCAGGCTCGGGGCCGGTCATCTCCAAATCCAAAACTAAATATGGCATGTTGATGTATTTTTTGGATATTTCTATTAATAATTAAAAATCTCTTGATTGGATAAAAAGGGTTTTTTAGGATTCGCCATCCACAATTTCCTGTAGCTCATCCGATTCGAAAACCACCCTTGCTGTGGGTGTGCTGTTGGCAATGATTATCATGGCCTGAGCCACTGTACCCGCTTGAATTCCACGATATTTTTTCAATGGGCCAAGCATCAAGGGTTTAAGGATTTTCATCACCATTTTGCCGACAGATTCTGAGGGTCGTGATTCCTGGCGATCGCCCAAAAGCATCGAAGGTCGTACCATGGTTTTTTGAGCGATGTCCATCGCTATTATCGCCCTTTCCATTTCGCCTTTGGTGCGCAGATAGAAATTCCCGGTCTGTGCCTTTGCTCCAATCGAGGATACTATGAGTAAGTGTGGAATCTTCGCTTTCTGGCAGGCCTCTCCTATTTTTACGGGCAAATCCAAATCCACCTTTGTAAAGTTGACTTTACTTCCTGCTTTTTTGATGGTGGTACCCAGGCAGCAATACACCTCATCGGTTTTTGTCCACACATCCAGTTTATCCAAATCGGATAAGTCGGAAATAAACTCTTTGTAGTGCGGATTATCAAATTTTAAAGGCTTGCGATTAACGGCTATCACCTCGCGGTAGAATGGATGGTCGAGGAGTTGTTTTACCAGGCTTGTGCCCGTTAGTCCGCTTGCTCCAAATACCACTGCTCTTTTGTTACGATTAATATTGGCCGTTTTTTTCTCGGGCAGCCCCACTTGTCTTGGCTCATTATCGCGCCTGCTTCTGCCTTTCATTTGTTGGGACGGTGGTTTTCCAGGTCGCTGATTCCGCCGATCGTTCGATTGTCTTTTATCCGTTGAGGGCTTGGTCTCAACATTTCGCTGGTTCCGATTTTGATTTTTTTCGGAAGAAGGCTTTGGCGTATTACTGTTTCGCCTGTCCTGGTTTGGCTTGGCCTCAGGTGAAGACTTATCAGGATTACTATTTTTCCGGGTTTTATTGATATCCGTTTCGGATGTGGGCTTAGCAGGCCTGCGTCTCCCACGCCCTCTGCTCTGATTTTTAGCAGGCAGAGGCTTTTGGCCGTCTTTTTCGGCTTTGTCGCTATTTTGTTTTAGCTCGGGGGAAACCTTTCCGGCTTCATTCCTGCGAGCTTCCTGATTTTGCTTTTTTGCAGGGGCAGGAGTTCCAGGCTCATCAGTGCTACCGCTATTCCCCTGCTCCTGTTTTGGTTGAGGCTTTTGGGACTTATTAGCGGGTCGTCGGTTTCTCCGTCTATTCTGAGGTTTTGGCTTGCCTGGATCTGGCTCGACATTCCCGGTGTTTTGGGGCTTAGGATTCCCGGTATCGGCATTACTATTCCCGGTATTTTGGGGTTTTACCTGTGCCAGCTTTCCTTCGTCGTCAGGTTTGCTCCGGCTCCGACTTTTCTCAGGCCTTCGCTCTCCGGCCTCATTCGAGCGATTATCGTTGTTTTGATTTCTTTCCGGCTGTTTTTTCCCGGCTTCATCCTCGCGTTTATCTTTTTCTGGTGTATTCATCCGATAGGCATTAGTGTATTAAAAAGGCAGATCATCGGTGGGTTCTTCGGCTGGGATATCCGCTTCCGAAGGTGGTGGCGGCATGTCGTGAGGCTGGTCGTTCGCTTGTTTTTTCTCAGCTTTCCAGGCCTCAAGGTTGTTAAAATAACTCACCTGACCATTTTTCTCCCAGCGCCGTCCTCGAACATTGAAGGATACTTTTACATCCTCACCTAAATTAATGGCATCTATCAAATCGCAGCGATCCTGTGTAAGCTGGAATTTGATGGTTTCAACAAACTCTGATGTGCCCACATTTTCACGGGTTTCGAGCACAAATTCCCGTTTCCTGAAACGGTCGGTTACCTGTTGTGCTTCAAATTTCTCGATTAACTTTCCTGTAATTTCAAAACTCATATTCTTGATCTTATTATTGTAAGTAATATTTGTGTATTAATATTTCTCGATTTTTCAAGGCAATTTCAATTTCGTACTACAAACTCCACTTTCCGCGTATTGTTGGGGCTTTTAAAGATTTTTTTAAAATATTCAGAAAAACGGACTTATCCATCAATTCTCCTCCCATACTTCTAATATGCCCGGTGTTTTGCTGGGCATCAATCAAATCAAAATCCCATGCCTTCAGTTTCTTAACTAAATAATACAAGGCTGCCTTTGAAGCATCACGCTTATTGTGAAACATGGATTCGCCAAAAAAAATACGCCCCAAAGATACACCGTAAAGCCCACCGACCAGTGTTTTTTCGTGATAAATTTCTACCGAATGCGCAAATCCTTCGTTGTGCAGGCCAATGTAGGCCTCTTGCATTTCAGTAGTAATCCAGGTTCCATCCTGATCGGGGCGATTTGCTGTGGCGCATTGTGCAATCACTCCGGCAAAATTAGTATCAAAAGCCACCGAATAACCTTTGTTGCGTATAGTTTGGGCTAAAGATTTAGAAACTTTCAACTTATCAGGATAGAGCACCATGCGCGGCCCGGGCGACCACCACATAATGGGCGAGTCTTGGTCGTACCAGGGAAAAATCCCATTGGCATAAGCCAGCAAAAGCCTGTCCGTAGAAAGATCGCCATCAATAGCAAGCAGGCCGTCCGGCTCGGACAACATAGGCGAGGGAAAAATCAGATCATCGGTGAGTTGATAAACGGGCATTCTTATTTTATTATCAATAATTTTTGACGACCTAAAATCCTGGCATCTTTTTGCAATTGCAAATAATAAAGGCCATTTGGCAAATTAGTTGCTACTGGTATGAATTGATAATTTTGCAGAATTGCTGCTTGGAAAACCGATTTACCCATCGCATTGAAAATATCTAAGTGATATGGAAAGTCATCCAAACTAAGGCCTATCGAAAATGCCTGAGAAGCAGGATTGGGGAAAACATCAAAAGTTTCGTTATTCGACAACACGCTTTCGCGGATATCCACCGATGGGTCAAACCAAAAAGTGTAAGCTCCGCCAGCACCCTGGGTGGGGAAGTTCGTTTGATCTCCAGCTTTAAAAACAGAAAGAAAATAAGTGATGGTATCGCGGTACTCGATGTTGGCGAGGGCGGCCTTAAAAACATCACCGGAAGCTGTGAGGGCGGTTTTATTAAAATTTGGCTCTCCCAAAGTTTTGTAAAACACAAAGGCAGAATCGGGCTGGCCATCCGTCCATATTTCAGTTTCTATAAAAAAAGGATCGGTATAATCCTTCATTCCGCACAGCTTTGCATGATTGATTTTTAAAAAATCAGCTTTCGTTACCTCTTTCGAGATGCAATGCAAGGATCCATAAAGTGGCGTTAGCTCGACCGCTTCTACCATTTCGATGCGATAACCGGGCATCTGCTCACTGTAAATTTGAAAGGCCAGGCTGTCGTAAATCGGTAAATCGTACGACGGCACTACCACCACATCGTTGATAATAATGGAATTGGTGTAGGTGCGCATCTCATCGTTTTGACTTGTAGCCCATTGGCCATTGGCTTTGGGAGGTGCGGGAATTCGCACAATCTGATAGGCTCGCCCGTTGGCATTTGTCATTTTGGAGAGCGTATCCACAAAGGATTCGATGAGCGCGTAATCGGGAACAAAATCGGGATATTCTGAAATCATGATAGTTTCGCTGTCCAGGATTTTCATAAACATATCCACGTGGCACCAAATTCCACCGCCGCTGTTCACCACTGCCTCCAAAAACATCATATCATCAATACCAAAATAGGATTCCATCATTACTTCCACTTCTTTTGGGGTCATCTGGGGGTTTTGCGAAAATATCCGGGTGCTGCCCCAGGCACGGCCCAGGCCATCGGTCAGCACATTGCCACCTTCAAACTGCAAGGGGAAATCCTGGACAGCGATATTCATTAAGTCGCCCAACTGCGTGGGGATGGCATCATCGTTAGGTCGGCCGTAGTTGGAGTAACCGGCATCGAAGAATAGCCTTTCGGGCGAAGAAACCTCCAAATTGTAACCGGCGAAAGGGCCGTAATCGCGTATCCAAAGGGTTTCGGTCCAGGCTGGGATGAGGAAAACGTTTGCATCGGGCACACTATGATTACGCAAATAGTCGCGAATTTCGGTGGTATCCATGGGAGCTGTGCCGGGATAGTAAATTACCCAAACCCTTGCGGAGGGCTGAACGGCTTTGGCAATGGCTGCGGTAATTGGGTTGCGACTATCGTTGTAATCCCAGGTAAGCAGCAGGCCTTCCTGTTTTTCAAACTCAGGAGGGAAGTACATATCCTGCCCAAAGGCATTGACAGAAATTATTACGAGGAAGGTTAGCGTAAATATTTTGTTCATTTTGTAAATTCATTTATAAATAAAAACAAAGAAACAAAAAACGGAAGTATGCAATAGAAAGGGAATGTTGGTAGAAATCTATAAAGCAAATGATAATTTCCTAAACCCCTGCAGGCTGCTTTACCATTTGCCCTTCGACGGAGAAATCGGTGGACGAGATGATGGTAATATCCACAAACTTACCTATTAAACTCAGGTCATCGCTGGCAAAACGGCAAACGATCTTCCCTTCGGTGAGTGCCGAAAGATAACCTTCCTTGCGATCGGAGCCGGTAACTAAAACGGTGTATTGCTGCCCAATCATTTGCTGATTATGAACAGCGGTATGCATGCGCAAATCCTGGCTCAACTGATGAAAGCGGGTGCTTTTTACTTCTTTGGGCACATCGTCGGCCCACCGCGAACTGGTAGCTCCCGGCCTAACGGAGTATTGGGCGATGTAGGCCATGTTGTATTTAAACTCGTGAATAATCTTGCGTGTATTCTCAAAAGCCTCGTCTGTTTCGCCAGTAAAGCCCACGATAATATCAGTAAACACCGTGGCCTGGGGAATCAATCGCCGGATGGTATCCATAATTTGGCGGTATCTGTCCACGGTATGTTTGCGGTTCATTTTTATCAGCACCTTGTCGTCGCCCGATTGAATAGGTAGATGGATTTGCTTGGCCAGGCAATCGTAATTTGCCACCATTTCGATTACCTCATCGGTCATATCGCGCGGATGAGGCGAGGTAAAATAAAGCCAGAACTTCTTTCCGGATTTTATGCCCATTTCGCCAATCGCACCCAGCAATTGTGGAAAACTAATTTCTTCGCCCTTTTTATCCAGACCATACGAATTAACGTTTTGCCCAAGCAGGGTTAAGGATTTATAACCCTCTTCGACAAGCCTTTGCACTTCCGAAATAATTTCGCCGGATGGCCTGGAAACCTCCCGGCCACGAGTGTAGGGCACAGCACAAAAAGTGCAAAACTTATCACAGCCATTTTGAATGGGCACAAAGGCTTCGTAATCGGAGCTGTAATGCGGATTAACCTTCCAAAAACTATCAATGCTATCGTTGCCGGGCATGCCATCAAGGTCAGTAAAAAGCGCTGCCGGCGTTACCACCCCATAATGTCTGATCATCTCGGGCAGTTTTTCCAGCTCGCTCATCCTAAAAACAATATCAAACAATTTGAGGAATTTTTCCATGTCGTTGGGCAGGATGCAGCCCGAGATAAAGGTAATAAGGCTTTTATGGTTTTTCCATTTGTTCCATTTCTGGATACGCGAATACACTTTGTCGATGGCCTTTTGCCGTACCGAGCAGGCCAGAATACCTACCAGGTTGGCTTCGTCTTCATGGTCGGTCCACTGGTAGCCTGTTTGCGTTTCGATGATGGTGCGCACACGCTCGCTGTCCGACATATTCATTTGGCATCCTAAGGTAATAAGATGATATTTCATGTTATGATTTTAAATTCTTGTAAAATTTGTAAACAGCTAACGGCAAACAGGGGAAATTATTAATCTGGGCTTAGCCTGTACTATTCATAAATATTGCAAAAGCTAATACTTATGAATACGTCAGGCTAAAAATAAACTTCGGCGTGCATATTTTCCTGAGCCACATTTTTTTCTTTAAGGATATCGAAGGCTTCGTGAATCATTTTTACGTTGCCACAAAGATAATAATGAGCCTGCGTATCGATGTCATGCTGGCGCAGATAATCGGTGATGCGGCCATGAAAGTCGCCCGATTCGTCCGCCGTGGTGCAAAGCAAATATCGCTCGGGGTCATACTCCTCACGATCGTAGGCTTCGCCGGCATATCGCACGCCATGCAAAAGCGTATAATCCAGCTTGGGATAGGAACGCACAAAGCTGCGGAAGGGCGCTATGCCCGAGCCTGTGGCCAGGAAGACAAATTTTTGAGTTTCGATATCGGATGCTTTTATGCTAAAAAAACCCAGCGGCCCGTCCATCTGCAACTGGCTTCCGGTCTTTAGTTTTTTTAATCGCTTAGAAACATCGCCTTCGAGTACCTCTTTTATCAGGACTTCAAAATAATCGTCGTGCTCACCGCTGTAAACCGAATATTCGCGGGCATTGTTTTCGTTTTTAATACCCAAAATAACGTGCTGCCCTGCGGTGAAGGGTCTTTGCTTGCGATCGAATTTTAATACATAAGCAAAATCGGTGAGCATGCGAACGCTCTGCACGGTGATGGCTTTGGATAAAGTTTCTGATTTATGATTTGACATGAAATTAAATAAGGTTCCTGGTTATAAAATTAAAAATTACAGAGGCACAACAAACTTAATCGGTGAGCGGTTCAATTTGACCATAAGATCCGCACTCATCGCAAATCATCAGGTTCATCGCGTGGACTTTGCCGCAGGCTTTGCACTTAAATCTAAGGGCATCGAAATCGTCAGCAGCCGCGCTAAGGTTTTTCGTGATTTTAGTATTCGCCGCATCCAGGTTAATACTTACCAAAAAAGGCTCACGCCCCAGATAAAGCACTGAGTTATCCGTCAAAACTTCTTTTTGATGTTTCAGGCAATCGCGGCGTGAAGAGCCCACGAAAGTGCCATTGAGCGAATTTAAATCGGTTACCCGGTATTGCCCGTGGATAAACTCGATCTTGCAATGCTCGCGACTGATCTGGGGAATTTTTTCAAACACACTTTTGCCGGCACTTTGGCGACCCAGAACTATGGTATCGCTAAATGGAATGCTAATACGCTCGCCGGTTTTTTGATAGGTAAAACGGAGAACTATATCCTGATCATCCAAAACTACCTCCGGGCTTTCCGCATCCACCAGCTCCGGCTCGATGTGATCGAGCGGTGAGTTACAATTTTTGCAGTCTGCTGGCTTTTCATCCAGCTTCTCAAAGAAATAGCTTTCAAAGCAATAATCGCAATTAATCTTATACATTTTTGATTTCGAATTTAATTCCTGAATCGGCCAAGCGTCTGGCCAAATACTCCATGTCGTCGCGGCGTGGAATACCGCTCATAAAAGCTTGTTTGTTCTCGTCAATTTTTAAAGCCCAATGTCCGGTGGCTTTCCAAAAATCGAGCTGCTCTATTTTGCTGTCCCTTGCATAATCAGCAGCACCATTAGCGGAAGATTTTGAAAAACGATACAGTTGCTGATTGGAAGAACCACGCAGTTGATCATCCGCGTGCAAATCGCGCTGGTAGCGGCCATCGATCAAATAGTTGATGGCACGAGTAAACAAGTTATCCGGAAATTTGGATTGTAATTCGGCCAGGGTATAACCCGAAAAAACCAAGGTATCAAGCCTGGTTTCCTGTTTGATAAAACTGGTAAAAACCATGAGTGCCTCGTATTGGTCGAAGGGTTCGCCGCCGGTAATCGTAATCCCGTCAAAATTATGCGCGATCTCCTGTATCATCTGTGCCAATCCAAAAACCTCCACTTTTCTTCCCCTGGTGGCATCCCACAGCTCGGGGTTGATGCAGCCCGGGCAGCCCAGGCTACAGCCCTGCACCCAGATGGCCAGCCGCCTTCCAGACCCCAGATTGTAAACGGGGTAGATAATTCTATTTAGCTGCCAGTACATTCAAACTTTACTTTATGCTTGTCCGTACGATCGACAAAAATCCGAAAACTCAGCTCCTGGATTTTTTCCTGCCCGTACATAAAATTGGCAATCCCATTTTTTATGTAGGTTTCCACGCGATTATTAATTCCCCGTCCGCCATTTATCAGATTATCGCTGATATAAAACTCCCGGAAATCTGCCACAAAGGCATCATCAAATTGGAAGTCGCAGTTTTTTTGCTTTTTCAAATTTTCGCGGATCATATTCAAACTTTTAATCAGGATGGCGCGATCCACATCAGGGCGAATAAAATCGAAAACCACGAAATTGTCACCAAAGCGATTCAATATTTCGGGACGATTGAGTTTAGTATTAAAAAAGTTACGGATTTCGCCGAGGATATTTTTGGCAGTAACATCGTTGGAGTCTTCGTAGTTTACATTGAGCACCCGCTGTCCGTTTTCGTCTTCGGTATAAACGCCGAGGTTGCTGGTAAAAATAATGAGCGATTCGCTAAAATACACCGTTTCGCCCTTGCCATCGGTTAGGCGACCATCATCGAGAATCTGCAAAAATTTGTCGAAGATGACCGGGTGTGCTTTTTCGATCTCATCAAAGAGGACAATAGAAAATGGGCGTGCGCTGAGTTGCGAAGTCAGTTGCCCCCCTTCCTCGTAACCCACATATCCCGGGGGCGAACCGATGAGTTTGGTGTCGGAGTTTGAATCGTTGTACTCGCTCATGTCGAAGCGCAGAATAGCATCCTCGTCATTAAAAATAAGGGCAGCGAGCGACTTGGCCAGCTCGGTTTTCCCCACGCCCGTTGGCCCTGCAAAAAACATCACGCCCTTGGGCTTCGACTTATTGCGCTTCATATCAATCGAGTTAAGCCCCAGCTTGGCACGGCGGATAATCTCCACACTCTTGGCAATGGCGGCATCCTGCCCCATCACGCGCTTGCACAATTCGCTACCGGCGTTTTCTATCTTTTCCTTTTCCAGGTCTTCCCAAAAGTTTTCGCGGGTACCGTATTTAAAAAGGTCGATGATCTGCTGGATATTATTGACGTGTATTTTTTCCTGGTGAGAGATGGTAATCAAATTTTCGAGTTCCTGATTGGCAAAGCCCTCGGTGAGGTCAGCAAAAACGGCTTTGAGTTCAGCAGTTTGTACCGGCGCACCCTGCTGGTAAAAGCGTTGGATTTGCACTTCCAAAAAACGATTGCGCTCTACCTTGTTGGGCTTGGTGATGTGGATACCGCGGGTAAGCGGGTTTTCGAGGAGGAGCCAGCTGGGAATATCGTTCAGCTTATCGCAAATAAAAATCAGGATATTGCGCATACCCTTCTTTTCGGGAAAGAGGCGGGCATCCTGAGCCGACTTGAGCAGCTTTAAGAAAATTATACGTTCATCCTCGCTCAGGCTGTTGGGGTCGCCCGAAAAGCGCGAGCTGTAATTGATGATGCCCGCCGACAGCCGTTTATTGTTCGACATCAGCACCCGATAAAAAGTGAGGGCATCGGTAATCTTTTTTTCGATATTTCCGATTTTCTTCGAATCGAGAATCCCTTTGGCTGAGGGCACATTATCGATCAGATATTTTACAATAGTATTCCTACCCAGCTCTTCATCCACCGGCGATTCGATGTCGATGCCATCAATCACATCGTAGTACGAAATAATTTCGTACCCCTCGTTTTTAAGATAGAGCTTGAGCAGCAATTTCAGGTCGTTAAAACGCGCCCACTGCAACTTACTCTTATCCTTTACCTTATCATAATTTACCGGGAAATAGTAGCAATCGTAAACATTGCCAAAGAGATAAAACTGCGATTTTAGGGTTTGAAAACGTTTGAATTCCTGCATCCATCCCGGAAAAATGGTCTTATAAAAATCTGACATCGGCTTTGGTTTGATTTAAAAATATTTTCAAAATTAAGAAAATAAGACTTGAAGCAAAGAAGCGGTAATAAGATTGTTTTATTTTTTTATATCTCTGTGAATACTGCCCGGTTTTTGTTTTGCGGGTTTTGCTGTCTTTATTGGATTCAGCTTGCTGCGATATATTCGGGGTAAGGCTACCAGGGCTTTCTCGCTTATCAGGATTTCGTGCTGCAAATCGATGTTTAGTCCCTGGCTTTTCAAATCCGCAAGCACTTTTTTAAAAGCAGTACAGGTATCCTGCATTTCGGCATACTTAAGCGATTTTTCATCGTAAGATAAACTATCCGGTTCATCAGGTATCAAAAAATTGTACAACACATTTCCTGTGGTATCAAAGCGCAGATTGAGGTAGTTGGACTGGCCGGGAATAGAAAGCAGAAAATCATCGCTGCTTTCTAAATCGATCAGCTCGGTATCATCAGCCACGGTATAGTTTAAATCGTTGAGGCAGGCCACAATATTCGATTTTATATATTGCTGTTCCCGAAAGGCGGCAGCTTGCTTTTCTTTAATTTTGTAAATACTGTGCTCAATCCTTGCCAGATCGTCATTTTTAATTTGCACTTGCTGCATTAACAAATCAATATCCGTTCTTACTTTATTAATTTCGACAAGCAAATCCTTTGACAGCAAACCTTCGGGCAGTTTTTGGATTAGCATTTCAAGGCTGATTCGCTTTTCCTGTTTATCGCTATACTTTTTCAAATCCTCGAACAGTTCAGCAAAAAAATAGGATTCCTGTCCGCTATTATTTTTCAAAATTTTCTGGAGGCGATTTTTATAAATGACCGCCTGGCTGGCGGATTCAATTTTGGCAATAGCCTGCCTGATGGACGAAAGCATCACATCCAAATCAAAATCAGAATTATGAATGGACAGGCTTTCATCGATCAGCATTTTTACCTTTGTTTTGTGAAACACTGCTCGTTTTCTACTTTCCTCAATACCAGCCTCCATCCCAATTTGCCTTTTACTTTCGTTGTAATGAGCTATCATATTTTGACGGATGCTCTCCATTGCCTCAATCCGCTCGACCGGAAACTCCGGGAGGACGTAAGAGATTTCCATCGCAGCAAGTCGGCTGATGCCTTGCTCTTTTTTTCTTTTATCAATTTTTAAAGATTTCAAATAATCGAACATCTGATTTTTCAGGCTCATAAACTCCTCATCCAAATCCTTTTTAAAAAGTTCCAGGTCAAGATAGGCGTGCCAGGCTTCTTCGATGCGGTCAAAATCCTGATGCTGCGCTTCCAGTTTAGTTTTTAACTTTTGATGATGATTTAGGGCAGCCTGCATCCAATTGTAACTATTGTCGAACTGCTGCTGATCGAGCACTTTGCCTTTGGTTACCCCGGGGTTCATCCAAAGTTCCTGATAACTTGCAGCATTGGCACGGATAAAGTCATCGTTGGTAATTTCGATTCCTCTTTGTTTATCCACAATGCGCCGCGAATGCAGCAATTCCCATAAATTGTCGATGGCTGCCTGCTGCATAAACAAGCCGAGCAATTGCTTATTAAAAACCCTGCACGAATAACTTTTTGGCCCGCTCATAGTACGTACAAGTTTTGGTTGATGATAGTGAAGTAATACAACAGCAAATAGGCGCACACAGCAATAAGCAAGGGCACAATACGGATTTTTCCGAATGCTCTGAAAATAGCATGCACCACTTGCAAAGACTGGTAAAGCATGAAAAGAATATAGAGTAAAATTATAAAATCGGAAGTACCCAAAGTAAGATTGAGCCATTTTAGAATAAAAATTGAATCACCAAATATCAAGTTGGAAAAATAATAACCGGCGATAAACAAAACCGGCGCAAACACCAGGAGCGTAGTCAGTTTGCTGATTAAAGAGCTGTAAAGGAGGGTGAAATTTTCGAACTGTTTTCTTTTGTATTTGAGACTAAAAACAGGGAGCAAAAATGCAATACCCAGCCAAAGGTTTACAAAATATGCCGAGAAAAGCAGGCTGCTAAAATTGGCGGTGGCCAGGCGTGCCGACACCATGTTGAGCGCGGGAGAAATCGAAAATGAAAGCTGCTTGAAAAAGGAAAAATCGAACAAGTAGGCAGAGGCCAGAAAGAGCAAGGCAAAGGGCGGCAACAAATGCAGCATATATCGTGGCACCAAACTAAAGGAAGCTCTGAAATCGCGCTGTTTGAGTACCTCAAATTTGGACAGAAATTGGGATTCCAAATTGGGATCAAGGTTTCCAATGGCATGGTGGTGGTGCAGGTGGGTAGCAAATTTTTGATACAAGCCGGTATCGCTGGTAAGCATTTTAATGGGGAGCGTTACCTTTTGTTGCGATGAGGGCTGGCAGTCGAAGTCCAGATGGTAGCCCAAAGATTCCAGATAATTTTGGATAGAGCCGGAATAAACATAATAAACGGAAAGCTCGTTGGCTGCCTGCTCATCAAAAACCATATTTTCGATGCTCACGTCAGTAAAGGCATTTCGATGGAAGACCCGCATGATAAAATCCTTGAAGGACAAATCGAGAAGTCCGCGTTGCCCGGCCTTTTTAAGATATATTTCACGTTCGATGGTCGAGGACTTTTCGTTGTATTTTCCGGGATATTGCAAGTAGTAAAGTGCAATTTCGTTGCCGGAGCTAAGGTAATCGCCCAGGTGGTTACAAAAAGAGGCAGCAGGCAAAAAGGCATAAATGATTTCCAGGAGCTGCTCCTCCCTCATATCCGGGTAAAAAGAAGCCTTTAGAAGCTGCATGTCGGGAGCTTGAACCTGGAGGATTTCCTGTATTTTCCCAAAAGCAAGTGCTGCCTGTTTTTGGCCAAAGACGGCATCATCGGCAGCGATTTGCATCATGCACAATTCAAAGTCAAAGAACAGGGTTCTCACCTGCTCGATAGATGCGGTGAGGCGGAATCGATTGAGGGCCTCAAAAAAATCTTCCAGCTTATTTTTGAAATCACCATGCTGGTGAAGCAATATCTCTTTACCACTTACCTTTATCGCTCTTTCGGGATCGAGCAGGCGTAAAACCAAGGCAGTAAATATACGGGGCGGGGAATTTTTGTAATGCGCCACCACTTGTTGCAAGAAAGGAAGGCTATATCGGGGCTTTGTAAATTTGTGGATCAGTTCCAGAAGCAAGCGATAATCCACTTCTTTATCCCTAAAAAACCCGGGAGCCGTATCGCTGAATTCGAAAAACTCCAAAAGATCCTCCCTGCTTACCCGTTGGCGCAAAAACGAATGCTTTTCGCAGTGCAGGGTTTCGGTTTTGCCTCCAGGCGGATTGGATCGCAGCAATTCGTCAAGCTCAAACAAACTGGTATATTCATGGCCACACAGGTCTTTAAAGTTACGCCGGGCATCAAACAAATAGAAAAAATCACAAAAATGCTGATCTTTTAAGTGGATATAAATATCGGCTTTTAACTCCGAAAAGTCAACGCTGTTAGCCGTTTCAACAATAGCCGCAATTTTGTTCAGGATAAAGTCGATAATTTTTTGAGACTCATTTCCTGATTTCACCCTTAGCCTGCGCATGGCAAACTCGAAGCGGAAAAAGTAAAAACGCATAACTTCGAAATCGGTAGTTTTCCACAGCGCATCCAGGGTTTTAAAGAAATTGGATGCAGCAGTTTCGATATCCTGATCCACAGCAAAGCGGAATGTTTCCAGGCCCACGCTAACCTGATGCGCCGGGTCAAAATAAAACAGCAAGGCCTCTTTTACATAATCGAAACCGAAATACTTTTTGTAGTAAGATACCATGCCGTCAAACTGCACAGCGTTCTGTTCGCCCTGCATATTTTTAAGCCAGGCCAGCAGCATACTATAGCCTTCCCTGTCCTCGATAAGCTCATCAAAAAAGAAGGGATCGCTGCGAATGTATGCCGCCAGTTGGTCGCCGGTCTTGATTTCGATTTCCCCAATTTTCAGCACCTGACGATGACCTGCCAAGTTGTAGTTTACTTCCACCTCCTCGCCTGCCAACCATCGGCTCAGCTCCTTTTCGCCCCATCGGCTGTTATAATCCTGTAGGGTAAGCCCCTGAATAAGCATGTTTAGTCGCTTGAAACGATCATCAAAATCGATGATGGGCAAGCCCTTGGTACGTCGTTCAAAAATACGCCGCAAATTCTCGCGGTTAACCTGGTCGGGGTAAAGCAGGTGGAGGACGATCATGCCCAGGCTGTAATAATCATTTTTCTCGGAAACAATACCAAAAGCCTGCTCGGGAGCGAGATAAAACTCGGTGCCCTTAGTGATGGTAGTATAACTCAGCTCCTTGTGCGATGATTTCTCGAAGGATTTTGCGGAACCATAATCACCGATCACAATTTTGCTTTGCTCCGCATCCAAAAAGAAAACATTCTGCGGTTTCAGGTCGCAGTGGTAAATTTTTTCGGCGTGAAGGGTACGCAAGCCATCTGCCACCGATTGTACTACTTTTTCGCTAATAAAATCGGGAGTATATTTCTTTGGGATGTCGGCAACATTAAGCAAGTCGCCACCGGCGGCAAAGTCCACAATTTCGAAGCAATACTTTTCGAGATGTTTATTGGGGCCGGTGCCAAAGTCGAACAGGCGCAAAATGTCGTGGCTGTTAATTTCGCGAATGCGTTGCAGGGTATCCGAATTGGGTTCAAGACGAGGATTGCTAAACTCATAATAGAGCTTCAAGACAAAAACCTCATCTTTCGGGTTTTTTACCTTATAAATGGCAGCTTCAGCATTTTTGCCTTCCTCGGCAATGATCCCGCTTACGGTGTAGCTTATGCTGTTGAGTTCTACCTTATCGCCGGGTGCCAACTGGTAATTAGCCGTTTTTTTTTCGGGCAATGGTTCAGGGTGGTAGGCCTGAGTTCTGTTTTCATCCAGTGCAAAATCCGACAAATAGGGTATAGTTCTTCCCACCGTTTGCAGGATTTTGGTATCCTTGCCGAAGTCATCGGCTGTATAGGCCTTTGTTTGGTATATGTCAGTAAAAAATTCGTTCATATCCTAAAAATAATTTTTCATTAAAAACTTATTTTTAGCAAAACACATGAGATATTGTCGGGCGAGCCTGTGGCGAGTGCTTCATCGCGAATACTTTTCGCCTTTGTAGCGAGGCTGCTCGAATTAGCCAGGATTTTCCCAAGCTGGTTGGTAGAAAAGCAATGAAAGATGCCATCGGAGCTAATAAAAAATAGGGTATCGGTTTTTAAATCTTCATCCGAATCGATAATGGCAGGTTTAACCAGTGGCACAGGACCACCAAAATAATTTGTGAGCGGTCGGTACATGGCGTGAACATCCATAATATCATCGGTGGTGAGCTGTTCCAAATTCTTTCCACGTAATATCATCACCCGCGAATCGCCGGCATTAACAATGCGATATTGATGGTCATTGACCAAAATTCCACTTAAAGTAGTAGCCATGCTGTGGGTATGCAAGTTGCTTTTGCCATACTCGCACAAATCGTTGTTGATGGAAATAAGTGTTTGTTCAAGGTCGGTTTTTTGCGGATAAGATGCCGGCGGGATACGCTGGTTGAGCTGGCTTAAGACATAATGAGCAGCTATATCGCCGGCAGGAGCACCCCCTACCCCATCGGCAACAAAAATGCGCGCATGGTTTTCGCCTTCAAATTCAAAAAATCCTGAATTATAAATTTGATCGTGCATCAAAACCGCATCCTCATTTTTGGCTCTTCGAGTGCCCGTGTGCGAAAACCCTGCTGCTTCTATTATCATGTTAAAGCGGTCTTACCTTACTATTACTTTGGTGGACGTGGTATATTGCCCGTGTGAAAATACCACAAAATACAAGCCCGGCAATAGCCTTTCGCCATTTTTAGTTTGGATATTTAATGGAAATAATTTTGTTTCGTTTTCAAGTTTTTGAAAGCCAAAATCCTTAATCATCCGACCTCCTGCTGTGATAAGGCTAAGATTTCCCTCAACCGCATCCGTGGCTTCCAGGCTTATCAAACCATGGTTGGCTATCGGATTAGGAGATACTAAAATAGTAAGTTTCACCACAGGGCTTGCGTATTCGGAGGTAAAAGTATTGGCATCCAAACCACCCGAAAAACAAACCACCTTACCCTCGCGGCCACCGGCTACCACCTCCCACGAGTCATCGCCATTAATATCCGGAATAACCAAAAGCGCGTCCACCGGCTGTCCATATTCTATTTCATCGAGGATGTCGCCGTTTACACCATCAATAAAATAAACATAATTATTCTGATACAAAGTACCCACCGCAATATCGTTAATGCCATCGCCGCTCACATCGGGAATGCGATTTACCTTTTGCACCTGGTCGGCCAAAGATGTCAGCCAGAGGGTTTCGCCGGTCAAGCCATCCACAACTACCAGATTGCTGGTGCTTGCCTGGATGGTGAAATCGGCGTAGCCATCATCATTTACATCATTCAGGGGAACAATGTCGGTGATAATCACGTAGCCGCCGCCCATGCTTCCACTCTGCAAAACATCACCATTGGTGGCATCAAATATTTTAAAATCACCACTACCGAACTCACCCGAAGCCACGTCGTTTACGCCATCGCTATTAATGTCGTCCAGTTGGGCAAGAGCCCACACCGAGCTTCCTTCGGCCAGATCAGTCCAAATCTCAAAGCCTGTGCTGCCATCCACACACACGGTTTTGCCCTGACTTTCGTCGGCATTGGCAGCCCCCGCAAGCACATCCGAAATACCGTCGCCATTTACATCATCGATGGCAATAACCGAAAATCCAGGGCCATTTAGATAGTAATCCCACACCAGATCGCCATTGCTTCCATCTAAGCAAAACACCCGGCTGGCCCCAGTTCCCGTGGAACTACCGCCGGCGCAGGCCAGCACATCGGCCACATCATCGCCGGTATAATCGCGACTGGCATCCACCTCGTAAACCCAGCCGCCATCGCCCCAGGTATTGGTGTGAAAAACCCAGACCTGCTCGCCTGTTTTTCCCGACAAGACTTTTACCGCACGATCGCCGCCGGTAGTGCCCACCACTACTTCATCGTAGCCATCGCCATCGATATCGGGCAAAAAGCCCAAGGCCTCGCTTTGATAAACATTGCCCGAATAAATTTCGTGCGCCCACAGCACATCGGCCGAGCCATCGGAATTGCCATTAAAGCAACGGACAAGATTATCCTCGGAAGCAACGATGACTTCGTTAACGGCATCGCCGGTAATATCTTTGAGAGAACCAATAGCTTTTGGGCTATTGTCGAAACCTCCGGAGATGGTATATTGCCAGAGCTGCTCGCCCATCGGATAATCCTGTTCCACGCCCTGGCCCGAGATTAAAACCTCCACTTCAGGATTTTGTGGATCATTGCTGAAGATCGCTAGCATACCCTCATAAACAAGGCCCTCGCCGGGATTAAACCAAATACCAAAATCAGCGATTTGGAGTGGTGAAATCGAAAAGGGGAAAACAATGGTTTCGTCCACCACAAAGGCAGGATCGCTGCTTTCGATGCTTTCGATGATGAGGGCTTCATCGCCAATATTTGCCAGCTCTACAAACCAACGGGTAAAAGCCCTGGCACGCACCTGCCCGTAGTCATAATTATCGTCAACCACTTGAATAACCGGACCTTCCAGCACCGATTCTCCCTCCAACTGTATTTCGACTTCGGGCGTTACCGGGTCGTTGGATTGGAGGTTAATAAGAACAGCCAGGAGGCTTGCTTCGATGGGTTTAAAAATCAATACCAACTCGGTGCTTTCACCAGGCTCGACTATTTGAGGGAAAACTTCGTAGGTGAATACCGGTGTCAAATTGGGAATGATAAAATTATCGAGGCTAAGCGGGGCATTGCCCTGATTGAAGACGCTAAGATTCCACACCGCAGAATCGCCAACGGTAACCATCCCAAAATCGTGATAAGTTACAGGGACATTAATCTCTGGTGTGCCTGCGCCGCCCAGGTCGATCTTGTAAAGCGTGCTCGGACTCGACAACTGCCCATCGACATACCACAGGAAAGTGCCATCGTAAACAATTCCTGAGGGTTTAATATTTTCGGCATCATGCTGCTCGAGGATGGCACCACTTAGATCGGTTTTGTAAATCAGGTCGGCATTATAATCGGCAAACCACAAGAAGTCATCCTGCCGACACAAGTCCCACACCTGATCAGCGATGGGTGGTGCAAATTGTTGGAGAACCGTGCCCTGGTCATCAATTTGATAAACGGTGCCCGGATCGGGATAATAAGTGGAAACCCAAAGTTTACCCTCATCCCAGGCAATGCCCGACATGTAGTGATCGGGCAGGGTGATGGTGGAAAGGATGTTTCCTCCCAAATCCAACTGAGTGGCCAACGAGGGATTGGAACTGCCCGAGGGCTGGTGAATGACCCAAAGATTTTCGCCATCGCAGCTCATCCCAAAGCTGTCCTCGATTTCGGGATGCGTGAACAAAAGCGTGGCTTCGCCGCTTGCGGGATCGAACTGATAAAACTGGTCGCCGTACTGGCCGTAAATACCAAAATAAAGGTAGGTGCCATCCCAGGCCAAGCCCGAGGCCTTACCAGGAATATCAAAGGTTTCCATAATTGTCCATTCTCCACCGGTGGGCAAGCTTTGCCCAATGGCGAAGGGAGAAAAGAAGATTGCAAACAGGAATAAAAAGGCTGACTTTTTCATGATGATATCGTTTTAGATTATCGAATGACTCAAATTTTGATTTGCGAATTACTCAAATTTTTGATAAAAATACAATTTTTTATTTTTGAGGCCACGCCTGTCCGCCCTTTTTGGCGGAAATGCACGAATGAATTTTTATTTCTGATGCCACGCCTGCCCGCCATTTTTGGCAGAAATGCACGAATGATTTTATGCCTGGATTTATAAAAGATGCTGAGCTTGCACAGACGCGCAATTTGCGCGTCTCTGGAATTCCAAAAAGAAAATAAAAAATTGCTTGCAACAGTACAGACGCGTAATTTGCGCGTCTCTGAAACTTATCTATTCCACCACAATTTTTATTGATACATCAATAGCCTGACTTTCATCAATAAAGCGAAGCAGATACAAACCCTTTTCGAGTTGCCCAACTTCAAGGAATAATTGTTTGCTGTGGATGTGGTGCTCCTCTTTTACCAAGGCACCAAAAACATTGTAAAGCAAAATGCTGGCGTTTATAATCTCATCGGCAGTTTCAATTTTCACGATTGCATTCCCGGAAACGGGATTGGGGACAACCCTTAATTGTGCAGAGCTTTGCTGAGCCTCTTCGGGCAGGTTTAGCCAGTAGCTGTTGATTTCGCCCGGCGTGCCGTGCATGGGCGAAGCCATCCAGCTTTCGGCGAGGGCATTGTTATAGTGCGGAAGGATAAGCTCCAGGCTGGGGCCATTACCGTCAGGTTCGAGCGGCCAAGGCTCCGTATCGAGATAATGTACCGTGTCGATCAAAACCCCTTCTTCGTTGAAAAGCCGGATAAGCTCGCCGTTGCTGCTAAAGCCAAAATCCATATTTCCTATTGCATTTTCAACATTAGGATTGAAACTGTTGAATAATTCCAAATCGCGACAAAGCACGAGGTATTGGTCTGATTCTACGATGGTATTCGACGGAAAGACAAACACATTATCATCGTTGCTGTCCATCAGTTTCCAGCCTTCGATATCCAGGTCGTACAAATGGGGATTATACAATTCCACCCAATCATCGGTATCAAAATCGTTGGCCGAGTTATAGTTAATTTCGTTGATGACCAGCGAATCCATAAAAACCCTTTCCTTAAAATGCGCCACAATATTTTCGCTCTGGTTTAAATTCAGACTTACCTGCAGGGCACTATCGTTGGGCACGAGGCTATGATTTTCTAATTCCCAGAAATCGAATTCATATTCGGGATTCACTTGCAGGGCTTCCAGATTTACATCGATACCGCCAAAATAATCGCCCTGAAAAGGAAATTGGTTCAGGGTAAGCGAATTTAGCTGTACTGCTCCGGCTCCCTCGGGTTCCACGGTTATGCTGAGCGGGTAAGGGCCATCCAGATCCCAACAGTTATCAAAACCCTGGGGAAGATAATTATGACGATTTGCAATGAAATTGCGGATTTTCTGCACATTGTTTCTCCACTGCTCCACCGAACCACCCCAGCGAAGCACATGCTGCGCCATCTCGTCTTCCATCTCCACCTCGATCGAATCCAGGTAGGCAATCATGCGCTCGGGACGAAAAACCGTGTTGTACAAATCAACATATCTCGAAATATAGTAGTTGTTAAATTCAGGATTGGCACGCAGCTTATTCAGCACCAGGATATGCTCTTCGGGATCGCTCGATAAGCCTTCAGGAAAACAGGGACTGGTGTAAGGACTAATGCCCGGAACGCCGGTGTAGTTGATGTAATGGGCAAAGGTAGCATCTTCGTCCCACAAAATATAGCCCCACTTCTGGTGGCCACCCTCCGGGTTTAAGCCGCGCCACCAGCCCACGTTCCAGTTTATCCAATCCGAGCAAACCACAAAAGAATTGATATGGATATAATCGACCAGACTTTTGTAATCATACCTTGATTTTACATAATCCCAGTTTTCAAGGTTATTCATATTTTGGTTTTTAATAAAGTCGTGCAGCTCGTTCCAATCATCAAAGGCCGCCTGGCCGCCATATTCGGCCCAAGTGCCGCCCCACAGTTTGAGGAAATAAATATTGTATTTATCCTGATCGTAATAATACTCGGTAAAATCGTGGTCGCTCACCTTTTCGCGAAAGCCATACACGCCCCAATATTCGCCGTTAACATAAATCACTCCTTTTTGTCCTTTGCGCACGTCCAGGTGCAAACCGCCCTTGTCGGCAGTATTTTGGATAAAATAATCGCGCAGGTGAGCACTGGTGTCGATGCCAGGATAATTGTCGTCGCCGGCGGCACGCAGGATGACGCGCTGAAACTCATCGCGGTCGCTAAAGGGGATTAGCTTTTCGCGGATGGCGTAATTATAGCCACACTCATCGCGACTGATATAGTCGATGCTGCGCTGGTCGTGAACCCACGAATCCTGGCCATGTTCGTTAAACTCGCCATAGCCAAAGGTGGTTCTTTCGCCCTCGCCGTTAAAATACTCGAAAGTGCCAAAGGGTCTGAGCGACTGATTGCCATTAAGCAGATTGTCGAGGTCAGCGGCCGACAAGGACATTACGGCGAGGCTATGACTTTCGTTGATAAAATAGGTATTGAAACAAATAAAACTGTTCAAAACATTGGCATCATCGCTTACCGTAATCGCTTTGACGATGGTAGTTTCGCTAATGGAAATGGGCGTGGTAAAAAGCTGCGATGCACTGGTGGGCTTACTTCCATCCAGGGTAAAATGGATCGAAGCATCGGTTTCATCGGTGCTGAGTGAAATCAAGAGTCCGTTATCGTAAAAACCTGCGGGCATGTTCATCTCCGGTTTCAGGGCATAGCGTTCATAGGCGGCGGCACCGTTGTTCGACCCGGCCGGAGTGGGATTTGTAAAAACCGCCCATTGTTCCGAGCCATTGCTGATACGACCACGCGAGTGTTCTGTTTGGGTCAGGGCAAGTTGCACCTCATCCAGGCTTGTACCCGATGGATCGGTCAGCACCACGTGCTCGGCTTCATCTTTGGTTTGAGATAATTTGAAATTGCTATGCAGATGATTGGGGGAAGTGCTTTCGTTGCGCCCCGAAGCCCATATCCGCAAAAATCCATTGGCAGGTATGAGGGTACCTTCGGGAAAGACCCACTTGAAAGGATTATTTATTTTATCGCTCAGGCCGTAGCCGTCCAAATCCACCGCTGAGAAACCCGGGTTGTAAAGTTCGACCCAGTCTTCGTATTTTTCGTAGTTATCCATAAAACTACTCAGGTTGGATGCGGAGTATTCGTTGATTACAACCTGCGCTGATAGCGGGATAGAGCAAGCAAGAACAAGGATGAGGAAAGCCGTTTTGATCGTAAATACGCGCATAGCAAAAATCGTTTAGTGAGTGGTGAATGATAAAATATTATTCAGGCAACTAAAATAGTTGATTTTATCGGAAGGTGGGAAATGGGCACAAAAAAAGCCCCAAATAAATTTGGGGCTTTTAGGATTTCTTTACTTATTATAAACTAGATAAGTTTCACATTTACAGCGTTCAATCCTTTTTTGCCTTGCTTGAGTTCAAACGATACATCGTCATCTTCGTTAATGCGATCGATAAGACCGGTTACGTGTACGAAGTATTCTTCGTCTGTTTCTGCATCTTTAATAAAACCAAAACCTTTGGCTTCGTTGAAGAATTTTACTTTACCTTCTTTCATACTAATAATAATACTGTTATTTAATTAAAATTGTCGCTGCAAAGATATACTTAATATCACAACTTTGATATTTTTAATAAAAATTTGGGTTTTAAAAGAAACTTTTTGACTTTACACAAACAGATTAACCGGAATTTGCATCCGTATTCACGCGAAAATAGAATCCACACTTGCCCGACTTCGAGCGGGCAAGTGTGGCTACACAAAAAATTTGTTGTTACAGGCGAAGTTGTTTCACCCCCTTACTTAGTTAATCTTTACAAGTCGCTGTATCAGCTCACCGCTGCCGGTGTTTATTTTGCATAAATACATGCCATTTTTCAGAACCCGTCCATCCAGCGAAAAGTTGTTGATGCCTTCCGGCTGATATTCATTAAAGAGGGTTGAAATTTTATTTCCGGCAAGATCGTACAAAGAAATCTGAACTTGTCCTTCTTCAGGATTTTGATAGCTCAATGTGGTAATTCCTGAAAATGGATTGGGTGAGGCTTGCACCATTTCTGCTAAACTTGTTTTGGGAGGCACATCCAAGGAATGGGTGTTTTGATTGATGCCAATTTTATAAATTCCCAACTTATCTATTTCGGCAACAACCTGCTCATTCAACCTGTTGATGTAGCTTGGTATCTCAATCCAGGTTTCAGCCTCCGCATCCTGCCGGTATATGGCCATGTTTTCGGGTTTTACTGTCTGCTTCATGGCATCAGGCCATGATATCGACAGCGTAGCAGACTTATCTGTTTGCATTGCTTCAGGCCCGATGTGATAAATGGTTTCATCATCCACTTCTTCTTTCCAGATGGTAAGATAAGTATCGTTGATAAAAGTTTCGGAATCAAAATCTACATTCACCTCCTCGTTGGGGTAAATGGCTGCAATACGTGCATTTTTCAGGGCAAGTGTGCTGCTCAAAACCCGATCGAAAGTTGAGGTATTCCCAACGCTGTCCTTCCCACTAACTGTAAAAGTGATGTTTTGCGTGGCACCAAGTTTATAGCCGGCCATGTAAATATGGTTTAGCGAATCGAGCATTTCCACTTCCACATTATCGGTTCCGGCACTCAGGCTCGGATATTGAGGCAATGGTTCACGGGCAAAAATCAGCACCTTAAGATTGCTTGTCAGATATTGATTTTGGAAGAAGGCAATATTAAAATCAGGGCCAATAATATCATTTGCTGTTATGTTAATAGGAATGCTTATGCTTGGGGAGGCAGGGTCGTTGCTGTTGATTAGCAGGCTGGCCTGGTAAATTCCGGGCAGCAAGCCTTTGCTATCAATGGTAATTTCTATTTCCTGTTGCTGGTTAGCAGGCAAAATTCCTTCGGTGGGATTAACGGTGAGGTAATCGAAGTAGCCACCCGGAAAAGCAAATGAGTAGGCATTATAACCCACAGCAATACTTCCAACAATTTGTGAAGTTATAAGATCGAAAGTGGTGATATTGTTATCGTATCTACTCAGGCAATACAAAAATTTACCATCTTCCGACACATGCAGATCAGTTGTGGTGCTGCTTTCTGCTGTGTTCAGATTGTACAGTGTCTGCATTGTTTGGGCGTTGATCACTGTAATGTAGGGATAAGAACTATAGCCTACAAAAAGAGTCTGGTCATCTGGCGAAAGCGTAAGAGCTGCAGTATAATAAGAAGTAGCTACATAGCTCTGGTCGCCGTTGTTTAGGTTAATCTTATTAATGGCACCATAACCCGAATTGTAACCATAGGCAAAATTACCATCATTGGAAATGATGAAATTATTAGCAGGGGAATAATCCAAATAAAAACTATTCAATTCTTGTCCATTTGTGGCATCAAAAGTTTTAAAATAATAATTATCCAGCACACATATTTTAGAGCCATCGGGCGTAATTTTTACATCATCGGGCTGTCCTGATATGGGAAGTACATACGAGTTTGCAAGCGTAATAGAATTGGTGTTATATATCTGCACACTGGTTTGGTTTGAGTGAAAAACCAGATAAGCCAAATCCTGGTTTTTCGGCATGCAAACCCTGAATAGATTATTCAGAGTCAGCTCTTTTTTAATGCTATGATCAATGGCAGAAATAACTGCAACCCTGTCAGAGCTGGTACTGCTAGCCCACACATCATCGCTATTACTAACATAATCAACCTGCGATGCCTGAAAGTGGATATCGATAGCTTCCTGCTGATTTGTTTGCAGATTAACCTCAACCAGTTTTTGGTAATCGACCGGCACGTAGCACAGAAAATCGTTTATTGGCGGGGCTTCTACATTTATGGAGTAGCTCAGAGGGGCTGTCCCGCTTGAGGTATTTGAAATATTAAAACTTCCACTTCCTGTTTCGCCAATGGCCAGGTCAAAATCCAAGCTTTCCACCGAAACTTCTATGGTAGGATCAAGCCCGGTGGTGAATGAAGTAATTACCGCCGAAGAATAGTTTTCGCCTTCGTCCATCGACTTTATGCCTAACCAGTATTGAGTTGCGCCAAGTAAGTCGGTAAGTGCAAGGGTTTCGCTTGAGCCTGGAGTGCCGGGAACCATGCTTTGCTCATATTCAGGAGCATTAAAATAATTTAAAGAAGTAATTGGCGAAGTGCTGAGCCGCACATCATAAGCATTAACCGGCTCGGTGATTTCATCATCCGAGGGTGCGGTGAAACTCACGGTAGCACTGGAATTTAAAATTTCACTCATCACCAAATTGCTCACCGGATTGGGAGGGATACTGTCGGTGCGCAGCAAGGCCACAAAGGCATCCATAATATCCTGGGTGGCGGCATTGTCGATGTATGCACCGTTGCTGCCGGCATACAGCAGGTAGTATAATCGTGTAACATTGTTCAGCGAATTGACAACATGGTTATCAGAATAATAGGCACTGGAATATGTTTGGCTAACTGCCGGATCGTTTTCCACGATAATAAGGTGGTTAACCGAGGGTGAACTATTGCTATAAACCCGTTTTACAAACCCTTTATAGTTCCCACTCGTAAGCACGGCACCCTCCACTAATCCAGACCAACCACCAAGATCACCTTCTATGCTAAAGGTGTTGATACTATTAAGATTAGCTGCTAAGACAAACAAGCCTGGGTATTTGCATGTAAAATATTTTCCTTCACCACCAAAATAGCTGCTTGTTGAAATTGTATAATTTGAATAGTTGATGGAGCCACCATAGTCGGTGAATAGGTAATTTCCATAATCGTACATATCATCACCCCCATCGGAGATATAATATCCGGTTTCTCCATTCGTAAAATCGTAGCGGTTGGGGATGATACTGTTCACCGTTGTGTAATTATCGTTCAGGTTCTCCAAAACATTTTCCAAATCGGGGTGAACCTGTGCCGTAGCTTGGTGGCTTTGGGTTAATAAAAGCCCCAGCGTACATGCTGCAATAAATGTAAAAATCCTGATCTTGTATTGTATATTTTTCATCGCTATTGTATTTTATTGTTAATAATTGATTTCTTAAATGCTTGCTTTTAATTGTTCTATCATCAAGGCTAACTCTTCGGGATTTGTGGTTTCTTCCAGGCTGTCATCGATAAAAACCAGCGTACTGAAACAAGCTTCGTAGGCACCCAGCATAAAATAGGATTCGGCTTTTACCAGCAATAGATTATTTTGATTAATGCCTGATTCGTGCCTAAAAATATAATCCAGGTAAGTATAATAGTAACCCGGCTCAATTTCATCCAAAATGGTCTTATCAACATCCTGGATTGCTTTAGCATAATTATCCATGGCCAGATTGACAAAAGAGCGACCTGCACAGGCATCTTTATAAATCTGCATATTTTCTTGCGATACCATGCAGGTAGTAAAACTGTTGTGCGCCAGTTCCAGTAAGTCAAGCCTGGCGTAGGCCCAGCCCAAACCGTTGTATGCATCCATAAAAAGGCTGTTGGCCTGTGTGGCCAAATTGAACGAATCCACGGCCTGCTGATAATTTCCGGCAGTAAACGCCAGCCATCCCTGCGAGGTGAGCCTCTGCTCCAATGTTTTAAAGGTGATTTCGGCCGGATTGTAAATTTCCGTTGTTTCTTTTTTACACGAAACAAATGTTGTGATTCCTGCTATTAACATTAGCAAAATGATGGAGAATTGTTTTTTCATAACTTTAATATTTAATGAGTTTAAAATGTTGGTTTTTAAAAATATTTATTGAACAAAATATCAATTCGAGCAAAAGTATTATTCTTTTTATTATTTGACAAGTACTATCTTGCCAGTAAAAACACCTTCCCTTTTTTCGACAACGAAAAGATACATGCCCTGTGAAAGCCCATTTAAAGGCATGGTAAAATTCTTTTGACTAATCGCTGCAGTATGAAGTTTCTTTCCGTAAAGGTCGCAGAGTTGAAAATGAGAACCCTCGGGCTGTTGATCAAAAATTAACTCCAGCGTATTTTTATCCCTGTCCACAAAATATTTAAATCCGGTATCCTCAATATCGCCGATTCCGGTTCCTGAACAAAAAATGTAATTTTCCAAAATGATGCTTCCTGTGCATCCGGAAAATTTTTCGCTGGCTTTAAGACTTACCGTGTAGGTTCCTCCTTCGGGGTAGGTATAATCAGGATTAATTATTTGGGATGAATCCCCGTTTCCAAAATACCATACAAAATCGTAGAGTTCGGGATTGGGCGTGAGATTGCTAAATACAACATCGTAAGGTGGGGTAGCAAACTGCGTGGGTGTAGCCGAAAAATCAGGCATTATTTCCTCCATTTTTTCAATGGTAAGTGCTTCCGAAAATTCGCTTTCCCCACAAATATTGAATGACTTTGCTTTGAGTAGGGCTTCACCAGCAAAGCTATTATTCCAGATAATTGCACAAGTGCTATCGTAAAAATTCATTGTTCCGGCCAAAGCAGGCTCCAGCTCCCAGATTACGTTTTCGGTATTGGTAGTATAGCTTGAGGAATATTCATCGAAACAAAGCAGATTTTCACCCACAGGTTTATCAGGTGCCACGGGCCCGGGCAATACCATAATATAATTTTGTTTACTAACCAGCGTCGGGATATTGCCAACATAAGTGGTTAAGTTCACATCATAGCTCCCAAAAATTGGATACTCTATTTCAGGATTAATAGCTGTGGATGTAGCAGGATTCCCACCCGGCATTTCCCATCTAACACTGTCGGCTGACAGCGCTATTTCGTTCAGTGCAAAACTTATTGTTTCATTCTCACATAGCGAAGTGTCGCTTGCCGAAAAATCAGGCCTTAAAGCTGCCACACATTCATGGGTACCCAAATTATCCCAGATGTTTGCATAAGTCCATTGCCCCGTGCTGTCCAACTGCGCCGGAAGGGTATCCCATTGCTGCTTTACCACAAATGGGTCGGGGTTGGATACAATTCCCTGGACTACTTCAGGTTTCCTGATTAATGAGTGTCCGGCAGTCCAGGCCATCCAAAAGGGGCCAAAATCTGATCCATTGGTGGCATACTTTTGAACGATGTAATTTATAACTTTTCCTGAAATCGGCACTCCGGATGGATTGTTATAGTACAGCGTTGAATCCTGAATGTATGACCAGCCGGTTTCAGCGGAAATTTGGCTACCCAAGCCAATTTCTCCAATAAGGTCAACGGGTATTATATTATATTGGGTGGGCGTTTCGCCGTTTGGTGTTTTAACCAGGGCAATGGCATCGTTGCCGTTCATATACATGGGCGCGGGATATTCGCCGTCCAACTGGTCGGCCAATGCTTGCATTTCCGGATCACAAGCCGGAGAAGTACCAGTGCTTTCTGTTTGCCCGTTTACCAAAACAAAAGTATCGAAAGGCTCTATTACACCTTGCAGATGCGTTGCGCCACCAGTTGTAAAAAGTTGATCTCCATTGCTATACCTTAGCACCCAATATTCGTTCAGGTCGATGGTTTGGTATGTTGGATTATAAATCTCAACCCCTTTGTTGTTGCCGGTGCCTTCGCAATATTCAGAGAAGAACAAATCGGTTGGTGTCCCCGGCAGTTGTTCATCGTTGTACCAAACATAAACAGTATTAAGCCCTTCGGCAAGGGTATAGGTTCGGTTTGGCCCACCATCAGGAAATTCCGCAGTAGCCCAGTCGCCATTAATACGGAATTTATATTCGATGGTTTCGCCAAGCGTAAAGTCGTTAACCGTAATCCTGTACAAACCATTGCCGAGGGCTTCCAAATGATGGTTTGTTCCATCCCAGCCGTTGAATGTACCGGCTAGATCTAAATAATCCGTGCCTGCGATAAAATTGCCTTCGGCAATCTGGTAGGCCATATTTACTGTCCATTCAATAGTTGATGATCCCGGGGGTTCAATAATTCCTTCAAGTCCCCATTTATAAAGAACGTCCATTGTGTTTGTGATGGTGAGTGTGCGGTCGCCACCGGGACTAGGGTCGCCATTATACCAGCCTATGTCCAAAAAAAACTTGAAAACGACCGTGCCTTCGGGCAATGTCATAGTAATGGAATAAATGCCATCGCCATCTATATCTGTCATTTCATTATTCGGGTTTGTTCCCGGTTCTTCCCAGATACCATGAATCCCGCCCAAACTGCCGGAAATCCAAACAGGCTCACCCGGCAGAATTCCCGATTCGGTCATGTCAACACTAATTTTTTGTGAAGGAGGATTGATGGGATTCGGGTCGTTGTTCAGGATGATATCATCAAAATAAATATCAATATCTTCGGTTAAGCCAACCGGGTCGGCAAAGTCGGGCAGGAACGCAATGATTGGATAAGTGCCGGTTTTTTCGCTGAAGTCGAAAACCATATCTTCCCACTCATTAATTAAGGTTTGGGGATACATACTTTCGATTTCGATATTGCCTGCTGCACCCCCTTCAATTTTGAATTTAATCGGGCTGATGCGGGGCTTCCAAACTTTTACGTGTACATACTTATTTTCAGTAACATCAATTTCCGCAGGTAAATTCGACCAGAAACCACCCCATGGAACACCATCCATATCACGGAAGAAATGGCAAACATAAGGGCTGAGGTTAACTCCTGTTTTATCGGGGTTTGGTATCAGCTCCATGTAGCTATCATCGTCTTCGCCGCCAAGCATGTAATTGAGCGGGATGGTTTCAAAATTTTCCATTTGCTGAACAGGGGCACTTCCAAGCGTGGGATCATCATTTACATAAAAATCATCAAAATAAAGTGTAATGTCTTCGGTAAGTGTCAAAGGGTCTTCGAAATCGGGAATCAGAACGATTTTTACATACTCACCGGTAGCGGGTGAAGTACTCATGTCGAACACTAATTCTTCCCATTGTCCCGTCAATGCTTGTGGATTCATTGGAAACACATCACCAGAATTTCCTGCGGCTTCTTCAACTTTAAAGACGACCGGACTAATGCGGGGTTTCCATACTTTTATATGGACGTAAGGGTTTGCTGTAAGGTCAATAGCTGTTGGCAAAGTTGCATACCAGCCTGCCCAGGGGTCGCCATCGAAGCCGCGAACCATTCTACCGACATACATACTTGGGTTTCCGGCAGTATCAGGGTTGGCAACCACGCTTATCGTACCATTGGTTCCAGCACTAAAAATGTTCATTTTAATGCTTTCAAAGTTTTCGATGGTTTGTGCATTCATAATTAGCACAGTGAAAAATAAGCTCAATAAAAGGATTGGGTTTTTCATAATTTTTTATTTTTAATTTGTTAGTTTTTAAAAATTTCAAATGACGATTAGCAAAAATAGGTATTTATCTCAAAAGTATCACCTTACCGGTTATTTTCCCATTGATCACAAAAACATACATTCCACTGGCAAATCCATCCAATGAGATTGAGGTACTTTTTTGAACCAAGCTTTTTGTCCTATGCTCAAAGCCAAGCATGTCGAATAAACTGAAATGTAAATTATCGGGCGTATTATCAAAAATCAGCTCAAGAGAATTTTTATTCCTGTCCACAAAATATTTAAATCCGGTATCCTCAATATCACCAATTCCTGTTCCTGAACAAAAAATGTAATTTTCCAAAATGATGGTTCCTTTGCATCCCGTGGTTTTTTCGGTGGCTTTAAGACTTATCGTGTAAGTGCCGCTTTCGGGATAGGTATAATCAGGATTAATTATTTGGGATGAATCCCCGTTGCCGAAGTACCACACGAAATCGTAAAGTTCGGGATTGGGCGTGAGATTGGCAAAGGCAACATCGTAAGGTTGAGCAACGAGCAGGACGGGAGTAGCCGAAAAATCAGGAAGGATGGCTTCCAGTTTTTCTATGACAAGTGCTTCCGAAAATTCACTTTCCCCACAAATATTGAATGACTTTGCTTTGAGCATGGCTTCACCGGCAAAGTTATCATTCCAGATAATTGCACAAGTACTGTCGTAATAATTCATTGTTCCGGCGGAGGCAGGCTCTAATTCCCAAATTACATTTTCGGAGTTGGTGGTGTATGCCGAAGGTGAAATATCGAAACATACCATTTCCTCTCCGAAGGGTTTTTCAGGTATTTCAGGGTTTGGAGCTACATTAACATAGGCTGACTTTTGGATAGTATTTGTTTGGCTATTCCAGTAGGCGGTCATGGTAACATCATAAATTCCCGGGGTGTTGTATTGCACCACAGCTATTGTTTCGGTGGATGAAGAAGGGCTGCCCCCCGGAAACAACCACAGCACACTATCAACATAAGCGTTGGTGGTGTCGGGTACAAAAGTAATGTTGGAAGCTTCGCAAATATCGGTGGCATCGGCGAAAAAGTTGCTTGCTATACCAAACATGGGCACAGAGTCGTTGCTGAGCCTGATGTTGTCGATATAAATTTCGACCAGTCCAGTGGAATTTAGCGGGTCTTCATAGTCGGGCATAAAATCAAATTGTAGGAGTTCTTCTTCGAAGCTGCGCAGGTCAAATACAATATCCACCCACGAATCTATTTCATTTTGTTGGTTTAGATTATAAGCTTCATAAAATAGTCCTGACCAGAAATGTGATATAATTTTCAATGGACTTATTTTAGGTTTCATAACCATGATGTGTAGAAAATCATAATCATCAACATTAAGGTTGTGCCATGCTATAAATCCTGCTGCGGTAGTGCCGCCTTCATCAGTCCCGCGTCTCAAAAATTTCAATACGGTATTGCTGGTGTTAATTCCGGTAGGCTTGGGATTTATAACCGTGAAAAAGGTTTCTGATATGGGAAGATTGTTCCAGTTTCCACAGCCTATAACCTCATCGATGTCAAGCGAGCTGCCGTTTTCAAAATCAGCAATCATTTCTATCTCCGGCGGAACAATCACAGCCCAGATGTCATCAAAAGTAATGTTATCGGAAATATATACAAAGCGGTTTGGGTCGCCACCCCACTCTCCATATTCCCAGCTTGGAATATTATCATGAACGATAAAATACTTGTATTCAATTGCCCCCGTAGGAATGCTGTCGAAGGTAAGGGTATAAATAAGCGAGCCGGTTGCCGAAGGTGAAAATACCAAATCGGGATTGGTGCCAGGCTCCTGCCAATCGGCAAAATTCCCAGCAATATACACATCATCCGTTTCCGGGTTAAAATCATAAGCTTCGGTCATATCAACATTAAAGGTAACAGTGAAATTTGTTTGTCCCGGATTACTTTCATTGTATAAAGCCAAAACTTCATCATTGGTCAGGGCGCGATCGTAAATGCGGAAATCATCAAACATCCCATCGTAATAATGCACGTTAAATCCACCTTTTCCTAAATATATGCCGAGTGTTCCATTGTAATCGATTTGTCCATTGCCATCAAATTCCGAATCTTTTAATTGCCCATCCATATAGAGTCTAAGGTATTGGTCATCATACGATAAAACAATAAGATGCCATTGGTCATTATTGTAACTTTGTGTGTTGTCGTAAACAAACCTTCTGTCGCCAACACCTATTTCCATGCCGCCCACCACATAACCCGAATCGATGTGCGTACCTCCGGCATGGAAAATATCAAAAATTTGCTCGTATTCTCCATCATTATCAGGCAAGGGCGGCGTTTTAAACCAACATGCCCAGGTAGCTTTTCCATCCAGTTGCCCAACATTTGGGCTTGGCAGATGGATGTAATCGTTGTTGCCATCCAGGAGATAGGCCCTATTTTGATTGCCAAACCTATCGGTACATAAAGTTGCTCCTACCACTGAAGCATCATAGCCATTCCCGCTCGCATCATTTCCATTTCCGCTGAATGGATAATAGGCCACCAAACCCTGAGTAGGGACTTGAGCCATTGTGCTGAGATAAACAAACAGAATAATTAAAATGGTGATCAGTGTTTTAGTTTTCATAATGTTTGTATTTTTTTTTTAAAAAAACTGTTTCCAAAGATAAACCACTTTCCTCAATTTTACGACCCAAGCATGACCAAATGGCCATATTTGATGACGAAACAGGCTTTTGAGCTGGTGAAAGTGGGTTTTCCCTATTTGAACAGACTTATAATAAATGGCGGAATTTAGTTTTAATTTTAGTACCTGTAGATTTTATATTTTTTACTTGCCCGATTGTTTCATCGTATCATAAACAACTTACATTTGTGAAAAATATTGAAATTATAATTATCGCAGAATAATGTGGAGATTACAATCTTTAATTTACTAATTCATGGCCAAATCAAATAAGTTTGGAGCTTTTGGCGGGGTGTTTACACCTTCAATCCTCACCATTCTTGGGGTAATAATGTACATGCGCCTGCCGATGATTCTCGGTACGGCGGGCTTGTGGGCTACCCTCGGCATTGTTTTGATAGCGCACATAATATCCATTTCCACCGGACTGAGTGTTTCATCCATCGCCACCGACAAAAAAGTTAAAGCCGGCGGCACCTATTACATCATTTCACGAAGCCTGGGGCTGCCCATTGGTGGCACTCTCGGCCTGGCACTTTTTGTGGGGCTTTCGTTCAGCGTAAGTCTTTACCTTATTGGTTTTTCCGAAAGTTTTCTGGATTACTGGGGTCTTGACAACAGTATTGATAATATCAGGATTGCCGGATCCATCATATTGCTTACGGTTACCATTATAACCTTAATCAGTACATCCTTGGCCATCAAGACCCAATACCTGATTATGGCTGCCATCTTTCTGTCGCTGCTCTCCATATTTTTTGGCAATCACGAGTTTGCACCTAAAGTACCCGAAATAATAAGCAATGGCACGGCTGTTCCCATAATGGTTTTGTTTGGGATATTTTTTCCGGCGGTTACCGGTTTTGAGGCGGGTGTGTCCATGTCGGGGGATTTAAAGGATCCAAAGAAGTCGATTCCCAGAGGCACCATCGCGGCCATTGCTCTTGGTTTGGTGGTTTACATTATTGTAATTTTTTTCTTAAACAATACTGTCGATGCCAATGTATTGGCTAACGATTCGGCTGTTTTGCTTAAAATTTCACGTGTTCCTCAACTGGTTATTGCCGGCATCTGGGGAGCTACCTTATCATCGGCTCTGGGAAGTATTCTGGCGGCACCACGTATTCTTCAGGCCACAGCCACCGACAAAATATCTCCCAAATTTTTTGCAAAAGGTGCCGGTGCTAACAACGAACCCCGCAACGCCCTCCTACTCACCTTTTTGATTGCCGAGGCCGGTATTTTAATTGGCGATTTGGATGTTATCGCACGTATCGTTTCCATATTTTTTATTACCACTTACGGGTTTTTAAATTTGAGTGCAGCCTTTGAGGCAGCCACAAGTGCCGATTTCAGACCTTCGTTTAAAACACCGGTGTGGGTAAGCCTTATTGGTGCTGCCGCTTGTATCCTGGTGATGATTCAGCTTGATTTGATTGCACTTTTAGGTGCCATCGTTATTTTGGGATTGTTGTTTTTGTTCCTGAAACAACGGCAGCTTTCGCTTGAGGGTGGCGATGCCTGGAGCAGTGTATGGGCATCGTTGGTAAAAAGTGGTATTAAAAGATTGAGTAAGAGCCAGCTTCAAAACCGTAACTGGAGGCCTAATATCATGATGTTTTCGGGTAGTGAAGACGAACGCCCGCAAATCATAAGCCTTGGAAATTCGCTGGCCGGAACACTTGGAATGATCACCGGATTTGAACTGGAGGTGATAAGTAATGAGGATGCCATAAAGGAACATCGAAGGATAAAGCGTGTAGTCAATCATCGGGAATTGACATTTAATAAACATGCTTGTCTGGATATTTATTCAGGGATGGATGAAATTGTGAGGGTTTATGGTTTCACCGGTATAGAGCCCAACATGGTGTTGATGGGTTGGAGCAAGAAGAAAGAACGAAGGGGACAATTTGAAAAGTTAGTTAGGATACTTGAAAAAAACGACCTGAGCTCTGTATTCTTAAATTATGATACAAAACGTGCTTACGGAAACTTTAAAACCATCGATATCTGGTGGAAAGGTAGTGGCCGAAACCTGGCCTTTGCCATCACCATAATACGCCACTTTACCTCCTCGGGCGAATGGAAGGACGCAAAAGTAAGGTTACTTATCTCGATAGATCATAAATCTTTAATAGAGAAAGCGCATAAAACCCTTAGCGAAATAGTGGAAGGCTACAGGGCAAATATGGAGGTAAAGGTAATCAACAACAGTACCGATGCTTATGCCTGGACTGACATCATCAAAAATGAATCTGCTGAAACCGACTTGACCATTTTGGGCTTTTCGAATATGCAGCACAAGCAGTTTGAGGATTTTTATAATGAAATAACTACGCTCAAGCAAAGCCTGGGTTCAATAATGCTCGTTCAGGCCGGTTCACAATTCGAGGAAAATAACCTGGGCTTTGAATCTGTAAAAAAGGAATCCTTTGTCGACCTCGAATCCCCAGTGGAGTTGCCACCATTGAAGCTTACACGCCATCAATCGATAAACGATGACATATTGAAGACTGAAGCCAACGACCAAATGGTACTTGATTCGTTTTTCACAAAAACATTTTTACCCTCTTACGATGAAAGTGTGAGTTTCTTTGATGAATTCAAACCCCTGGTAGGTAATATTTCCGAAAACCTAAACAGGGTTATCAGGTACAACGATTCATACCGCATTAAAAGGGCATTGGTAAAAACCAAAAATGATTTTTACTTTCATGCAAAACGGTCCCTCGAAAAATTGATTCACGAAAGGCTTATTGTTCAAAAAACGGCACTTGAAGAAGGGATTGGCTGGTACTTAAATAAAATTGACCGGCAAGTATTAGTTTTTCCGAATTATCTTACGGTACACATTGACAAAGATTATTTTAAAATTCAAAAATCTGACAAGCCAATAGAAAGGTTTTATAAATCCTGGAAAAAAATAGCTCACCCCTTTTCAAAAACTACAATACCTGTTAAGATTAGGTACAAAAATGTGGCAGCCTATTACCTGAAAAGTACAAGATTATATTTCCTCAATGAGCTATTCGAAAAATTTTCAAGTGAGCTGGAAGCTATTTATTCACAATTGCGCCCCTTGATTCTTCGCATCGAGGAACACATGGAATTACTTGGGAAAAAAGCAAAGATTAAGGAGCTTGACTTAAAAAGTATAGAGGCTTTCGAGCATGCGATTCTTGACGAGGTTTACGGAATTGAAACGGAATTATTAACACTCGAAAAGCAATACCGCAACAGGTTATTTTTGGAGTACAGACAGAATCTGCAGGCCATGCTCAACGACCTTAATCAAATTGATGTTAACAATATCGTCTCCAAAAGACGCAATAGTAGAAAGTATGATAAATCTATCCATGCAAAAATTAATACTTTTGCGGAGTCGTGGTTTAACGATACCTCCAATTACTTTAATAAAATATATCTGGATGTGTTGATGCAAGCCTATAAAAACCGAATCAACGATAAACTCAACGAGGTAGAAACCGTAATTATTCAGGATATAGAAACCGGATTGTTAAAGAAACTATCTGCCGTCAAGAATAAGCTTAACACAATTGATGAAAGCCTTACCGGCGTAAATGAATTAAAACTTTCGATAGCAGCTACCGGTGAGTATTTTCATTTTATTGATCAATTTGAAACTGCAACCACCGAATTTCGTAAACTGGAACATGAGCTGCCCGAAACCCTTACCCTTGAAGAGAAAACCGAAATAGTGAGTAAGACAGGCAAGGAAAATAAGGCAGAAGTATTTACGCTACCGATTCGAAAAATAACCGGATACGTGCTTGAAACCCGTATGGTGAGTTCGATAAGTGATTCGCTGGGCAAAGCTGTGGAATCGCTGAAAGGCAATATTTATATTTTAAACGACCTGCTTAGCCTCACGCGCTTCAATCTCGAAAATACGAGTACTGAGACAGAGGACAAACAAAAAGCTATTGAATTAATAAAAAAAGAAACGCTAATAAAACTATCAAGGCAGGAAGCAATTATTGTAGAGCTAAAGCGCAAATTAATACCCGACCTGAATAGAATTCTCGAAGAAACCTTCGACACTTTGTCGTCGTACCGCATCAAAGACAGCGTGGAAGAATACTCGGGTTTTAGTATCGACAGCCAGAGTGAAATTGTAAAAACCACTTTTAACCTATCCTATAATTACCTTCGCAACTTTTTTAAACGCAAATCGGCCAGGCTGTTATATTCACGTACAGAGGGCATGCTGATGGCGAGGCAGTTGATTTCGTTCAGCAGTCAATCTTCCAATAATGAAAAGATTCTTGATTTGCTTGAAAAGGTGGTCCCGGGCAAAGAAGTTTTAAAAGCCCTGCCCTATTATTACAAAAACCTTTTTAGCGGACGATCGAGTATTGTGGATGATTTTTGGATTGACAGGGACGTAGAGGAAGCACAGTTCGAAAAAGCCATCCAACGTTTTCATTCCGGCGCGAAAGGAGGCATTATGCTCCTGGGCGAGCGCAATGCCGGCAAAACTTCATTGTCGAGATATGTTGCAAAAACCCATTTCAAACAAGATAAAATATACCATGTTTTCCCCTTGCCGGGAGGCTCGGTTTCGGAAGAAGATTTCAGGATGCAACTGATAAAATCCACGAATCTTAACGCCGGGCTTAACGAGATTTTCGATACGCTGCCCAATGGTTCGGTGGTGATAATCCACGACCTCGAACTTTGGTGGGAAAGGGCGGACAAGGGTCTTGAAATAGTTAAAATGATTCTTCGCTTGATTCAGAAATTCGACTATAAGTGCTTGTTTATTATCAACATGAACCCCTTTACTTACGATTTGATCAATGGCATGATAAATATGGAAAATAATTTCATAAGCATTATCCATTGCCATCCCTTCAATTCCGAAGAGCTTAAAGAGTTGGTTATTCGCAGGCACAGGTCGAGCGGTCTAAAATTTAAGATTGATAAAAAGGAGGAAGAGAAAATTACCGATATTGGCCTGGCCAGGTTATTCAACAGTCATTTTGATCAATCCGATGGAAACCCCGGAACGGTTTTGTACCAATGGCTTAGCAATATTCAAAAAGTATCGGCAGGCACACTTCAGGTAAGAGCACCAAAAAACAACGACCTTCAGCCCATCGAAAATCTCGATGACGATTCGCTGGTGGTGATGGTGCAACTGGCTTTGCACAAGCGCATGCCCTATAACAAACTCGAAAGAGTGATAGGTCTGGAACCACATAGTTGCGAAAGCATTGTAAACGCACTTATCCGCAGCGATCTGATCGAGGAACGCGCCGAAAGGCTTTTGCTTATCAATCCTTATGTTGAGCCTTTGGTGCGTAAAGTTTTAAAGCGCAAGGGACTGGTATAAACTGTATTTTTATCCTACTATAAAATGAAAATATTAACAATATTACTTGCCGGCCTGGCGGTTTTTATCGTATTAAAAATTGTCGGAATTTCCTTAAAAAAAGGAACATCAAGATATCCAGTACTAAAGAACGTCTTAAAAGTATTTCCTCTTGTGGAAATAATTTCATGGATTGTTTTTGTTTTTTGGGCATGCACAGCAATATTTGTCAATAGGAGTTTTTATCCTTACCTCATGGCTGGTCTCATTCTAATATGCGCAATTTTGTTTGTCTGGTTTATCTTCAGAGATATTTTTGCCGGAGCGATATTCAGATCACAAAACGATTTAAATTTAGGCGATTATATTAAAATCGGAAACCTTTCGGGACAAATAAAATCGGTGCATCTCACTCACCTCGAAATCACCTCAGACAACGGACAGACCATTAAAATTCCTTTTGCCCGGATCAATCAGGATTTAATTTCCGGAATGACGACCCCGGAGGGCATGGAAGAATTTACCATTAAGCTGCAGGTAAAAAATGCGATTGCCGGTGACGATATCGCCGAAAAGATAAAATATGAAATAACGAATTCGCCCTGGTGCAATTACAAAAATCCGCCAGTCATCAAACTTCAAAATCAAAATTCAGATTTTCTTACTTTAGATATATTGGTTTATACCTTAAATCAAAAACACCTGACCATAATCGAAAAAATGTTGAAGAAAAAATTTGATACTGAATATCTTTGAAGTATTTAGGCTTGTGATGATGGGAAATACTCCAAAAAATTCCTGCATAATTATCATTGCTTATTTTTGCCGATAAAACAAAGTTTTTAAGAATGAAGATCCATTTTTCGCCCATCGGTTTTTTACACACCCCATTCACCAATCTTGCTGATATGCCTATCCAGCCTTCGAGCGAAAAGGCACAGTCAGGATATGTGGATGTTTTGCCTGAGTATCAAGAGGGATTGAAAGATATCGGGCTTTTTAGCCATGTTATTTTGGTGTATTATTTTCATAAACAAGTTAAGACGCTGCTCACTGTAAAACCATTTTTGGATAAGGTACCCCATGGCGTTTTTGCCACACGAGCACCGTCACGCCCCAATCCTATTGGGATAACCGTTGTCGAACTTCAGAAAATTGAGAACAACAGGCTTTTCCTTAATAATCTTGATATGCTGGACGGAACGCCGCTTTTGGATATTAAGCCCTATGTGCCACCGTTCGATTGTTGCGAAAATGCAAACTCGGGCTGGCTCCCAAAAAATAGTGAAATCAAACGGCAGACTTCCGACGATCGGTTTTTGGGTGTTTAATTTGTTGTTTTTTTAGAAATTCATTTCTCCCATTTTCCGACCCAAGCATGACGAAACAGCCTTTTGCGGTGACGAAACAGGGGTTTTGAGCTGGTGAAAGTGGATTTTGGGAAATACATCTTTTGTTTGTCATATTAAAATCCCTCTCCATCTTTCAGGCATCTTATCGAAAACCCAAATTGTTTGTAGCCCTCGCTGGTGCGAAAGAATGAATTGCTTTCGGTGCTTAATATGCTGCCCCAGGCAAAGGTGGTGTCAACTTCGGAAGATGACCACCAACGCCCCCGCAAGCCGAGTTCATCAAAAGCATTTGGTGCAATTTTAATACCCCCGGGGTAAGCACTAAATCCAGTAGTGTTGTCGGCTCCGCTGTTTGGCTTATCCCATCTTGGATGTATTTGAGGCGCGGTACTTTCGCTCTTTAAGCTGCCTCCAATATATGAGGCTTCACCTAAAAAATCGGATAGAATTATCCATTCATCATTCGAGGGGACATGCCATCCCTCGGGGCAAAGACCATTTTCGTTGTCAACAGCAAACCAATCGTAAAGTAAACCATACGATTGCCAAAGCAAAGAATCATTTTCGTACCAGGCATAAGCGCCATCGAATGCAGGAACTTTTTTATTCTTTTGATTTTTATCTCCATTGATTTCGATGCCATTTCTATACTTGCTTGTTTTAAGATTTTCTTTCATCCAACATTGATCTCCAACTAAAATGGTATTGTATGTATTTCCATCGATGTCAGTAATTTGTGGGTTATCAGGACATGGGATATTTAAACTCAATGTACTAAATTGCTCTGTTTTGCCAAAAGCTGTGCCTTGTTTGTTTGTAGCAAATGTTCGTACGTAGTAGGTCTTACTGTGGCTTAAGCATGAAATTTCAGTCGTAAAATTACCGATCCCGGTGCCACAGTTCATCGTATTATCACCGAAGCCAGGGTTTTCGTTTGTGCCCCAAAAAAATCCCCGTAGTATAATCTGCGACCCGCCACTATCGCTTACCGAACCGCTTAACACTGCTTTGGTTCCATAGCTATATTCGGTCATTTCCGTTACTACTTCCGGCATTGTATTCAAGGGTTCAACTTTGTCTTCATCACAAGCCAAAACAAATAATAAGCAGGTACTTAAAAATAGAAATATTTTCTTTGTTTTCATATTGTACTTTTTTTAAAAATTTGAAAATCCTAAAAATCACTTTTAATACATCGTACCGACAAGCCATTTTTTTTGGAGGCATAATTATTTTCCACAAGCCCGTTTTCGCTGTTCAGGCCTCTCATCCAAACAGAGCTTTGATTAACTGTATCAAAACTCCACCATTGGCCAATGGAGCCTATATCTTTAAAATAGCCAAAATGGATTCGGAATCCTCCCGGGTATCCTGAGAAAAAGCTTTGGTTGCTTGCTTCGGCATTGGGCATTATCCAGCGAGGATGTGGGTCGGGAACGGTATGCTCGCTTTTCATTTTGCCACCAGCCGCTTCTTCGCCCCCCAAATAATCTGTTAGTATCTGCCATTCATCATTTCTGGGAAGATGCCAGCCTTGCGGGCAGGCCGATATTGCTGACCGCCAGTTGTAGAGCGTCCCGTAATTTATATAATTTGCGCGATTTACTGCCTCTTGCAAAATTGTGCTGTCATATCCATACACATAGTATCTTGACTCCGAACTACTGCCATTTAATGGTTTGTGAACATCAGGCAACCAGGCAAGGTTTTGCCGCATCCAGCATTGATTGCCTATCAATACTGTTTCGTAAGTAGTTCCATCGCGCGAATCGGTAAATGAAGGTAAACCCGGACAAGGAGGAAAGTTATTATCGTCGGTAGTAAATACAAGCTGATACCCGTAAGATACACCTGCCGAGTTTGCCGCATAAGCACGGACATAGTATTTTGTCAGCTCATCAAGATTGGTGATTTCAACAGAAAAATTGGTTTGATTTCCTTCGGATGCTGTATAATTATCAGCGATAGTTGGATAAGGGCTTGTGCTCCAACATACACCTTTTTCAGTAATCGAACCGCCGCCTGAACTAACAATTTCCACCTCGATAAGTGCTGCGAATGCCGAAATAGCCGATACGTTTATGGTATTTACAGTGGGCACACTTAGCTCTTCATCGAGAATGCAACGAACCGAAAACCCACTTTCGTTAGGGAAATTATTGATGGTAGCCGCTCCCGAACTATTTTGGAGCAATAAGTACCGCCCCTCGGTATTATTTTCAGGAGTGGCCGACCACCACAAACCACTATATCCCTGCCCCGAAAAATCTTTATCAAATTGTTTACCTCCAGGCAAGCCTCTAAAGCCGGATTCATTGCTGGCATCTACGTTCAACGCTGTCCAGCGTGGGTGGGGATAAGGCTGCGTAAGCGTACTTTTAAGTTTGCCGCCGGGGTTTTCGCCGAGATAGGTTGTTAGATTTTTCCATTCGTTGGATGAAGGCAAATGCCACCCTTCGGGACAGGCTAACTGAGCTGCCGCATAATTGTACAGTGCCCCATAAGCCAGATACAATGAAGAGAACAAATCATCCTGATTTTGTAAATCATACAATCCAAATATATAATATCTTGGTGAAGACCCGGATTCATTCGTTGGAGCATGTAAGGCAGGAAGGTAGCGCATATTTTGCTGAAGCCAGCATTGACTTCCAATTTTTACGGTGGCGTAGGTGTTTTGGTCTCTCGCATCGGTAATTGATGCCATGCCCGGGCAAGGGGTGCCTCCAAAAGGGTTTTCACCATTCGCCCCTTTTGTCGAAAATTCCACACCTTCACCGTATCCTGTTCCATCACCATTGGTGGCAAAAGCCCGAACATAGTAAAGCTGACCGGGAGATAAATCAAACACCTCGGATGTAAATAAATAATCACTTGAATTACTCTGCGAAAAACCAAGATTGTTTTCAAGAGTAGGTGATTTTTCTGTTCCCCATACCAGACCTCTCGATAAAATGTCCTGCCCTTCATCGTTGGTAATTTCGCCTCCACCTACCGCATCACTTGCAGTAATTTCTGATAAGGGCATGGTTGAAAGGCTCGGTGTTTTTTTATCTTTTTTGCAGTTTATCAGCAAAAGCAGCAGCATTATTCCGAAAGCGTAGATGATAAAATTTGAGTACTTCATTTTTATTTCATTTTAGTAAGAACCAAAATTAATATATAATTTCACATTTATTAGGGCAAACATGACCAAACGGCCTTTTGCGATGACGAAATGGGGATTTTGAGCTGGTGGAATTTCCATTTCAATTTACTTACTCCGTTCATCGGATTAATATTAAATGGGCCTAAATTTAAAATGATGATTAGAAATAAAATTTCAAGCCTAAATTTGGTTGTATAATATCGTAATTAATATCAAATTCATTGGCTTTGTAATCACTATCTTCGATTGAGATATGCTCATATTTGGCACTTGCTATTTTTACTTCAATGCTTAAATGATCTTTAACAAAATAAACCATCCCAAAATTCATCCCAACAAAATAATCCCTGAATTCCTTTTGTGAATCATCCAGAAGATGAAAAGTCCTCCCAACAATAGGCTCATAGTATAATTTCAATTTACCTGTAAGGTTTGTATGTGTCCTAAGAAAAAATGTTAAACCCAGTGATTTTTCATCATTTGAATATTCATAATACCCGGAAGGAATATCATCCTCCACCAGCGTAAATTTAAGAGCAAATCCAAACACAAGATTTTTGCCCACTCTAATTCCTACCGTTGGCATTGCCGAAAATGAAACAGTTTTAGCTACACTGCTTGAACCATACTTAATTTCTGAAAAATTAAAACTAAGATCCCCCCCTACAAAGGATTTGTAAGAATTAGTGCTGGCACCTGCGCTTTCCTGCCCCTTAGCCGTGTAGGCAAGAATGATGGTCGTAATCATTAAAAACATAAATTTTTTCATCGTTCAAAAGTTTTAGTTTAAAATATTTTAATAAGCCCAAAGATAAAACACTTTCCCCAATTTCCCTACCCAAGCATGACCAAATGGCCTTTTGCAATGACCAAATAGGCTTTTGGGCTGGTGAAAGTGGATTTTGCTTCCTTAAAATCTGTATTCCTGTGTATGGCTTTGACGGTATTTTAATATTGTAATTCCTTCTTTTTAAAGTATTGCTCGTAAATTAGTACGGTCATTTTTTCCTGCATTTCTTCGCTGTAGTTAAATAAAATCCAGGGAGACCTGTTATCGGCAGCACAGGCTATGAAGGGCATTTTGGCGTTGTGCTCGCGGGCATCGTTTGGCGGATGACTGGCATACATGCCTGTTTTCGACCGCTGGGAATTACTAAAAAACAACCTGCCGCCCCTGTGATCTGCCGGAAGCGATTGCAAAATTTCATTTTGCGATAGGGCAGTTTTTTGCAAGGCTAAATGGAAATGTTCATAGATATTCCTTACATAGATATTTTTTTTGGTGGCTGTAAAGGTGTGATTCAATGTGTTATTCCAGGCAGCCGCGCCGTACTCCAGTTTCCAAAGTGCTGAAATGATGGCCTCGCTGCCGGTCAGGCTCACCGCCACCTTATCAGCATTAAATTCCATTTCGCGCGATAGTGAGGCGTGCATTATATTCAGAAATTGATAAAACAGACGCAAGACCTGGCGAATAAGCCAGATAAGCGGCGTGATAATCCACGCCGGAAACGACAGCCGCAGGTCGGAGGCACGCCATTGGGCAAGGGTATCATCCCAACTGTCGCGGGCAAAAATCATATCGTGGATTATGGTATTTGCAGAAATAATGTAGCTGCCAATTTTCATGCTGCGCTGGGCAAAATGGCCAAACTCGTGGGCTATCACGGCCTTAAATTCTGATAAGTTTAAACTCCCGATAAGCCCCAGGCCGAGGGTTAGATTTTTGCGGATGGGCAAAAACAAGCTCAGCCACATATTGGTGTACGAAACATAGGCGTTAACGTCCGGATCGATGTAGATGGATTTTGGCCTGGAAGCTCCGGTTTCCCTGCAAATTTCATCAACAAATTCCAGCAGTTCGGGCTGGGTCTTTTTGTTGATTTTAATCCGGTTAGGAGCCTGATTATTTTTGAGTTTGAAAATAAATTTTAAGGTAAAAACAAACAACATGACCGGACCTGCAAGCATCCCTAATTTAATCAAAATCATAGGTATATTAATAGAAGGCATGGGGAAAATTATGGCCAGAAAAACCAAATATCCCAGAGCCGCAACCAGGGCAAAGTACAGGATGAAAAATGTAAATATGGCGACAATAGCCAGAAAGGCTCGGATTTGATAAGAAGCAGTGAGTTCAGTTAAACTTTTTGTATTTTCTTCGGGTCCCGGCGGATAAATCGAATGAGCCATAATTTTAAATCCTTTATTTGAATATTAATAATGAGACAAAGTTAAATCAGCCGACGGAGATTTGGAGGGCAAGCATGACCAAATGGCCTTTTGCGATGACGAAACAGGGGTTTTAAGGGTGGTGAAAGTAGTTTTCTAAAATGATAAACATGAAAATTTAAAGGTTGATTCTATAAGTCAATTCTTTTAATTTTGCCACACTTTCTGGTACTTCTACCATTTTGTTGCAATCATAAAAATGTAGAGATTCAAGTTTCGAATACTTCATTCAAAACCGCTTCCATGCCCGTATCAAAAACCTTCACTTCTTTTTTTACTCTGTCCGTAACAATTATTCCGCTTTGCCCTTTGAAATTAGAATTAACTTTTTCAAACTTTCCAAGCCTCAACATCACTTCTAAAATTCTTAACCCATCATGAACATTAGGATAAATTTCAATCGGCAAGGGTTTAAATTTTGGTGTTGACCAAATGAAAATTATGAAAAAAAAGGGGTCGAGTTCCCCAAACTCTTCTCCAAAAGTTAATGGAACCTCTATTTGTTGTTTTGTTTTTTTATGAGTAAATCGACAATGAAACCCATGAAAAAAATAATTCCATTCACCCATGGCATGAGGTTTTAAATATGCATGTTGCCCCATGGCATTGATTGTTTTGAGCGGAAAGCCATTGTGAGGTTTAACATTAAATTTTTCAATAAATTGATTGATGAGCTCTTCGCCAAGCCTTCCATATTCTTTGGCATACTCCTCAAAAAAGGATTGGTTTTGCTCAATTTCCTCATCTGTAATTAATTTATGAATACTCATCTCCTCTTTTAATTTATGTATGCCAATTAAAATGATTGATTCCGTTTTTTATGTGTGAACAAAGATAAAGTACAAATCACCTTTTAAAGGGGCAAGCATGACGAAACGGCCTTTTGCGATGACGAAACAGGGGTTTTGGGGCTGTGAAATGAAATTATCGCTAAAAGAAGGCTTCCAATGAAAAAGTATTCGGAGCGTTGTGAGAGGGCGAGGCTTGTCGGCAGCTTTGTCGCCAACAAGACCCACCCCAATAGCGTAATTGATTGTAATTCCTCTCCGCCATTTGGCAGAGAGGAATCTTATTTCAAATAATCCCAAAACTATATTTTAACCGGACACGAATGATAAATTTATTAAGATCCTACGGTACAATTTAAGAAAAACCAATAACTAATTACTCCACAACGAATTTTTTAGTGTAAGTGTTTTGGGAAGCCTCAATGTTTAAAATATATATGCCCTTATTAAAACTTGAAACATCCAGTCTAATAAAATCATATCCAGCATTGATAGATGGAAAATGCTCTGAAAGAACAGATTGCCCCATAGAATTGAAAATGGATAACTCCATTTTATCAGAAACCCTTGAAGGAAAACTAACTTTTAAAAAGTCTTTGGTCGGATTTGGAGATAGCGTCATATCTTCTTGAAGAGGATTGTCATTGATACCGATGGACAAATCAGATTCAAAACAATACATTACGCCATCATTTGTGGACAGGATTAAATGGCTGTTTCCAACAGCAATCTTTCCGCCATGGTCAAAACTCCATACTTCATCATGGCTTGCTATATTAAAAATCTTTACCTGTTGTTCAGAGCTAAGTATAACATGGCCGTTGGATAAAATTGGTGGTGTAGTAATGCCATACATATTCTGACAAGTCCATTGTAAGTTTCCTGTAATTTTATCATACACATTTAGCTGCCCATTGTTGATAATATAAATATTTGTGGATCCTAAAGCAGGAGAAGTACCAAAACTGCCTGATTTGTACCAAACTACATTTTGGGTTTCGATGTTAATGGCATGGATATAATCATCTGATGTTACAAAAATTATTTTATTACTGGTATCGATAACAGGTGCAGTGTTCATCGAATATCCTCCCCAATCGTATGGGATATCTGTTTTTTCCCAAATAGTAATACCGGTATTTGCATTAATCGCAACCAGATTGGCGTAATAGGAACCGCCGGTAAAAGTATAAACAATCCCATTATAAGCTGCCGGAGTCCATGAATCATACTGAGTTAAATCATGAAACCATATTTCCTGACCCGTTTGTACATGGAATGCGTAGGCACCGCCATAATGCCCGCCATTTATGAGTACTTTATTGTCATAAATGGTTGGAGGTAGGTATTCTTCCCATTGAGAACCAAAGGGTGAAGCCCAAATTTCATTTCCTGTAATAGCGTCAAAGGCATAAACAGAGGTACCGTAGTCGTTATCAATACCTACTTGTAGAAATACGGTTCCATATCCGAAACTCGGACCTGTTATGGTATAAGCATTTCCCAAATTCGTTTCCCAAATAATTTCACCATTAAATAAGTTAATTCCATAAGCACTACTTGGTGAGCTCCAACCACCTCCGCTTGTAGTATAAATCGAATTGTTAATAATTATTGGCTCATAAAGACGATTGGAGCTTAGGTTTTTACTCCACTTAAATTTTAGAGGATATTTTGTTGTGTCAGATGGATTGTAGGATGTGTGCTGTGCATTTTGAGAATACATATTCCAATTGGATTGCATCTCGGTTAAAATATACAATTCAACTGATTCAAACGCACTCCAATTACCACAGAGGTCTTTGGCATGAACGTAGATTGTATGCTCACCATTGGAGAAGTTTTCAGTATTAATTACTTTGGAGCATACTTCATACACACTATTTAAATACCCATCGATGGAGGGTAAAGGAATTCCTTCACCGTTAGCTCCTAGTTCGTCTATAAATATTTCGGCAGCAATAATAGGTGACATGGCATAGGATGATGAATCACTAAAAATGGCATCCAAAGTTACGTTAATTCCCTTCCATAAGGTATCTGGCTCAACTTGGATTAAAACATGCTCCGGCGGTATTGTGTCTATTCCGGTACCGGTAAAGAATGACCACGAAAAATCATCAAGCGGACTTCCTTCAGATATTCCATTTCCATTTCCATCCAGGCCATTTTCTGAGGTATCCGTTAATAAGCCCGAAATAGTTACTGTAATTTCATCATCAGGGTTAAGTAAATTTTGTGGTAGGATAAGTAGTTGGGAGATATCTTCGTTATAGGTGTATTGAATGTCAAATTCAATGGTTTCATTATTATTGTTAAGCAATGCAATATTATCTATAATTGACTGCTCTGTGCTGATTTCCTCCGAAAAAAGCACCTGCATTTGTATATCGATACTTGCATTAGTAAAGTCGCTTTCCGGATTGTATTGCTTTATTGTAGGCGGAGTAATGTCAGGGTATGGAATACTACATTCATATTGAATAACACCATAAATATTACCAACTAAAATATCCATTTTTTGATTCATATCAATGTCGCAAACATGAATATTCCCTTTGGGAGTATAGTATGGATCTTCCTGACCAATTATTTCACTTTCCCAAATTAATGACATGTCTAAACCATTTAGCACTTGCAGTCGTGAGTTGAGAATTAAGATTCTTTCAAAAGCAGAAGAATCAATCGGAGCTACTTCGAGGTATGAAGTTGCTTCACTGCTAACGTTTTGGTCCAGGATAATATTATGTGTTTCGCAATTAACCAACAGGATATCACCATACTCATTTGAAATGACAAACTCTTTTGTCCCATTACGGTCAAGATCAGAAATATCAAAGGAGCTTATGTCTGAAATATTCACGCTTTGCCACTCCAAATAATGTGTTTCAGCCCCGTAAACCTGAAGTATGTTGTTGTTTCCGTGAAAAATAATTTCAAGTTCACCATCATTATCGCAATCATCAACCCTTAAAAGACCGATGCCTGAACCTGTATTGATGCTTTGCCATTCAATCGAAAAATCTTCTCCATTTAAGATATAAACTTTCCCGTCACTGCTGCCCAAAATAATTTCGGTTACATTATCATTGTCAATATCCAATATTTCAAGCGTATTAATTGATCCCATTGTGGTAGAGGTAAATAATTGCTGAAAGTTGCTACCGTCTAATATGATTAAATTATTAGACATTCCAACGATTATTTCTGATTGTGGTGTATTGTTTATATTCCCCGACTTTACCAGATTTAATCCGCCCCATCCTGACAGATTTTCTAAGTAATTAATCATCTGATAATTCAAACCATCAAATATTAATAAATTTCCTCCATCATAGCCACTATTTGATTCGTTGGAGGTTATAAATATCTCGGGTAGATCATCGGATTCCAAGTCTCCAACGCTAACGTAAAAAGGCCCATCCATATCCATACTTTGCCACTCTATTTGAAAATATTCAGTGCTGGCAATAAATAAGTTATCAGCTCCCGAAGAGCTTGCGCCAGCCCCCCACATTACTTCCAATACTTCATCACCATCAGGATCTCCAATGGCTATATTCGTTACACCATGTTCAGGATTATCTATCGACCAAAGTAATTGGTGGGTTTCAGAACTGTAGCAGGATATTTCTCCCCACTGATTACCACCAGTTATTATCTCTTCAATCCCATCACCTTCCAGGTCACAAACAAGAAAACAATCACTTGCATCGAGAGTAGTAAACTGCCATATTGGAGTATTATTTATTCCATCAAAGGCAGTTATGGAGCTATATGATAATCCAATAATTTCATCAACACCATCATTATCAATATCACTGAGGGAAATATCCCGGCCAAATTCTTCGTTGTACTGCCAGTCTATTTCGTGTGTGAAGCCATCAAAAATAACACCTTCACTCAATACAATCTCTTGGATTCCATCATCATCCACATCAGATATTTCAAAATCATAACTACCAAATGCTGTTGTTACCCATTCTTCCTCAAAGGTATCAAGATTATAAACTGCAATCATACCATCTCCCGAGTAATCAGAACTGGATATGATTATTTCAAAGGTAGAATCATCATCAATATCAGCAATTTGAAATTTTTTAACTGACGAAAAATTGAAATTTTGTGTATAGAGAATGCTCATACTGTCGGATTTATAGCAGTATAGCTCACTATCTCCACTCATCACATAAATTTCATCAACTAAATCGTTATCTAAATCTTCAATTATGAATTGAACGATTCCGCTTGGGATTTTCCTACACCATGCGTCGTAATATTGTTCATCATTGTATTTTAAAATATGCAAATGACCGGTATTTCCCGTTACTATGATTTCATCTATACTATCATTGTCTAAATCTTTGATTTGCATACCTGCTGATCCTATACTACCGCCCAAATCGATCATTTGCCAAGGTCGTGTTAAATATCCTTCGTTTAAGGTAAAATCCACACCATTTTGCTTATCCTTCGTCACTGCTGACGGATTTGTTCTCGCAGATATTTCTATTTCTTGCGCTTTTCCCATTGTAACTATCAAAATTAAAAAAAAGAAGATAGCCACGCTTTTTGTTTGTGCTTTAATGTTTTTCATTTGTAACTTGTTTTAGATTAAACATAATGTTCTTACTACTATATTTATGATATTATAATTTTATGTTTTAGCATTTTTAAGATTTACAAAATCAAATAATGCAAAAATATGGTAAAAAAAAGAAAAAAACTTCCCAAGCATAACCAAACGGCCTTATGCGATGACGAAATGGGGTTTTGGCTTTTGAAAGTTTTATTATTGAAATAGCTTTTCATCATCTCGCTATTTTGGTGTTGCTTCAGTTTTGGTTTTTTGCGTTGTAAACCGATAGGCCAAAGAGATGCTAAAAACTCTGTTCTTGTTCTTATAGCCCCCGTCAGTGTAGGGCGAAATATTGATTAAGCCGAAGTTGTATTGCAGGCCAAGCAAAAAATCGCCAAACTCGAATCCACCGCCCAAGCTTAGCCCTGCATCAAAGGGAATGAAATCATCGCTGTTGTCATCCGTCCCCCAGCTAATGTCGATACTTTCATCGGTCGATTGTCCGGCATAGGTGCCTTCAACTTCTATTTTCCCACCAACCCCAACGGCTAAATACAAGCCATAAAGGCCATAAAAATTTACACCTTCACTAATAGCGACCTTCGACTTGAAATGCAAGGGAATATCCACATACAAAGCTTTAACCTTGGCAGTCATTTTTAGGAGTTCACCCTCTACCATTTCTTCCATTTCCATCGAAAATCCCTTCTGCGACAATAGAAGTCCGATTTCGAAAGCTGTTACAGCATCAATTTCCTTTTCCATACCAAGGCCTAAATAAATACCGTACAAATTGTCGTAATCATCACTATAAGTGTAATCACTGTCTCTGTCTAACATCTTCGAAATATTGAGGCCTCCACGAATTATCAGATCCTGAGCCATAGTTTCGGTGATTAATGCAAGCACCAGCGCGATAAGAAATACTACACGATTTTTTTTCATAAATCATTATTTTTTAATGTTCCGGACAAAGATAAAGCACAAATCACATTTTTCAGAGGCAAGCATGACGAAACAGCCTTTTGCGATGACGAAACAGGCTTTTGCTATGACGAAATGGGGTTTTGAGCTGGTGAAATCATCTTCTTGTAGTTGCTTTAATGTTGTACAATGATTTTCCTTACAGTGAATTCCCCGCCCTTATTCCGCAGCAGTAAACAGTAAATGCCATTATTAAAGGATGCGGTATTTAGCACAACAGAACTTTGCCCTTCCTCCAATGATAGAATTGCCACTATTTTACCATTCATATCAACCACCTCAAGCAATGACGGTTCTGAAATGACAGGCAGAGAAATACTTGTAAAATTACTGCATGGATTTGGCCTGGCGACTATGCTGTGCGTGTTTGCATGTTTTCCGGTAATACCTGTGGATATGTCGGGCATGAGTTTTAAACCCACTGGTCGATGATCGGAAATATAATAATCATAATCATCCCAGCCATTCCAGAAATACTCATCAAAAATCAGGGTGGTAATTTCTGAATTTTCGTTTTCAAATTCATCAAAAAGCTCGCTCGTGATTAGCAAATGATCGAGATGGGAGGGCCAGTTTGGAAAAGACCAGTAGGCCGGGGATCCCCGGGCAATATCCATGTCTGTGAAAAGATAGTCATCCGGCTGGTTTAAAAATGCCTGAAATACATTGTTTGTAGTCGAATCAGCCAGGTCGTCATTGAGGTCCCCAAGTAAAATCACATTTTCATCCGGGAGTTCATCTACAATATATTCTTCAAGTAAAACGCAGGCATTGTGCCGGCGGGTTTCCTCGTCTTCCGGATCCGATAGATCCAAATAACCATCACCTCCGGCTTTTAAATGATTATTAATGAAGAAGTATGTTTCATCCATAAACAATATTTCAAGTATCAAGGGTTTCCGTGGGAATGGATCATCGCTACCTTTATAGGAGGTAATACTGTCGATGCTCACCATTTGTACCCAATTAGTATTGTAAATGAAGGCCAGGTTGATATATTCGTTACTGGTCATGGTAAAACCGTCATAATGTTCCATGCTTTCAAGCATTTCGTAAAAAGCATCCGTTTCTTCAATTTCCTGGATGGCTACCACATCGGCTTCAAGTGCCTCGATGATCTCGGCCACATACCCGGTGGTAATCGTGCCGATCTTTGGGAAGTGTTCGATGTTCCACGTTACGACATCCAGCGTGGAATCCGTCCCGAATTCCAGCTCCTCGAAGTTTTGAGAAATACTAACAATAACATTTACTGAAACAGGTGATGTGCCATCCGTTGCATCAATGGTCAATACATACGCATCAGTGGTTAATTCTTCATCTTTATCAACTGTTATAAGGCCTGTGTTTCGATCAATTTTGAACGGATGGCCAGGATTGCCTCCCACAATGAAGTAATCAACGGCATCGGCATCGGGGTCGATGGCTGTGACGGAGCCAACTTCGGTTCCTGCTGTGCTGCCGGATAATATTGAAAATTCGTAAGTGCTTTGGCTGAATTCAGGTTTTTCGTTTCCACCGGTCATACACACCGATTCGTGCCAGTTGAGGTTTGTGAATGTATTGACCGGTAAAGTATCGTATTCGGCCATGGGATTGAAATTGTCAGGATTTGCAGCAATGCCTTCGTCCACATCATAAGTCCTGAACATGGTATGATCCCGGGTAATAATTACACCCTCACCAGTGTTGTACGGATAAGTGGTGGACCAGCCGCCGGCGGGATTGCTGGTTCCCCCATTTTCATTTAATGGCCTTTCCCCGATCCTGCCAAAAATGTCGATGTAAGTGCCATCCGATGTTTCAAGAGCCAGGGCATCGTCGCCATTAAAATACATGGTGTGGCTCACATCGTAATCAGGACATAAAAATACATCGGCCCGATCCTGCAAATCATCCCACGCCGGAGTTTCCTGACCGGTTCCGTTCGGGTCTCTCTTGTCAAGGACGATTACAAAAGTCCGGTAAGGTTCGATGGTGTCTGATAAATATACCATCCACTGCTGCTCCGGGGGTCCCGCATTGCCATTAGAATATCTAACCAGCCTGTAGGCAGACAGATCAATTGCTGCAGAGCTTGGATTATAAAGCTCGATGGACTTGTTGTTTGCTGACCCTTCAACGTATTCAGAAATGAATAACTCCTCGCAGGATTGCGAAAATGCTTGGGTTAACAGTGCTAAAAATACAATGGTAAATAATTCTCTTTTCATAATATTTAATTTTTTAGAAATTTGATAATTTCGTTTTGTGAGTCTCTGGAAATAATTACAGAATAAATTCCCGGATTGAGGTTTTGAATGTCGATGGTTTGATCTCCGCTTGTGGTTATTTGTATTGATAAAACGCAAGAGCCCATGACATCAAGTATGTCGATTGAATTTGCATGGTGAATATTTTGTAGGGTAATTTCGTGGGTTGCAGGATTTGGAAGTATTGATATTTCATTTTCATTCTTTGATTCAATAATATAAACTTCCAGGCATGCCTGATTTACTTCTTCAATGTTGTTGCACCCAGGGGCATTATTTTGTATTGTAGTATTACCGCCTGGGCTAACTAAAAATTCACAAATGCTATTTACTTCACAAGTTGTAAGCAATGAATTATTTTTAATGGTTAAATCTGTTATTGTGGCGGGGTTGATATTTCCCAATCCCGTCAATGCAGTTAAAGAAGAGTTTCCCAAAATTATTAATTCCCCTTCGATAGAAGAGAGCTCATTCATAGCTTCTATTGAGGAGAGCTGATTGTTGCTTTTAATTTCTAAATTGCCATTAATGTGTATAAGATTGTCCAAACCATCACACGATGCTAATTCTGCATGATTAGAAATAACCAAATCACCATCAATGGTTAATAAATTATCTAAACCGGATAAAGATGTGATTTGATCAAGCTCACTCAATATTAAACTTCCCCATAGAAATGTTACATTTTCAAGCCCATTTAAACTACTCAATGAATAATTTTGCTGGATGCTGATATCTCCATGAAGGTTATTAAGGTTGCTGAGTGCGGTAATATTTGTTAGTGATGGGTTCCAACTAAGAGTAATACCATATCCAATGCTATTCAAATTGGAAATACCAGAAAGGTTGTTTAATTGGAAATTTGATAAAATAAACATAAGACCACCTATTGATTCAAGGTTCTCAAAGCCTGTCAGATCATTCATCAAATGGTTGTAGGTGATAAACAGGCTTCCCTGGATATTCTGGAGGCTGCTAATGCCAGTGAAGTTTACCAAACTTTCGTTACCGACTATTTGTATACTCCCTTCAATATCAGAAAGATTATTCAGTCCATTAAAGTTAATTAAGTTATCATTACTATTGATAGTTAGATTGCCTTGCAATAAGGCCAGGCCATTAAGACCGGATAAATTTTGAATTGATGAATTACTTGATATGTGTATATCTCCACCTACATAAGTGATGTTTTGAAGACCATTAAAATCAGTGAGATTTGTTGTATTAGAGATTTCCAAATCACCATAAATTTCTGCTAAAATGTCAAGGCCAGACAGGCTGGTGATGTCATCTCCTGTGATTGTAACTGAGCCCTCGATTACAGAGCAATAAGGGTGATTTATCTGGAAGTTATCAATTTCGCTTTGTGTTGTAAATACTATTCCATCAGGCAGACAGGCAACAACACAGGCCTCTGAAACTTCTTCGGGGCTATTACAACCTGTAGCATTATCTGAAATATTAACTGTTCCGTTAGGAGCAGAAAGGTAATCACAAATACTACGGACTTCGCAGATTGAAAGTGAACTATTTGAAGCTATGGTAAGGTCTGAAATTGAATTAGGATCAATATTATCCAATCCTTCTAACGAAGTAAGTTGAGGATTGCCGGCAATTTTAAGATCATTCCCAATTGCGCTAAGGTTTTCTAGGTTGGTTATACTACTGAGTGAATCGTTATCCATTATAAAAAATTTGTTGCCTATTGTTTGGATATTTTGCAAACCTGATAGATTCTTTAATCGGGGATTGCTCTCAATAAACAAATTACCTCCAACACCAGTGATATTTTGTAACTCATCCAAACTTTTAAGATTTAGGTTTTCTATTATGCGTATAGAACCAGGAACAAAAGATAAATTTGAAATTGCTGAAATATCAGAGAGTACTATATTATATTCAATTGAGACATTTCCATTTACATTTGTCAGATTATCTAATCCGTTTAAATTTACTAAAGACATTGTATAAGAAATAAGTAAACTGCCTACAGTCCTTAAGTTTTGCAATCCAGAAAAGTTAGAAAATAAGGGATTAAATCCCATTGCTAACAAACCGCCTATTGAGTCGAGGCTGCTAAGACCATTAACAGATTCAATGGAGTCGTTGTAAGCAAAATTGAATTCTCCTCCAACAAAGGTCAGGTTTTCAAGTCCTGAAAAGTCTTTTAAAGAGTTGCATGAATAAATCTCAAAATTTCCCCAAACTGAGCTTAAGACATTCAAACCAATTAGGTTACTAATTTGACTACCACCTATCATTACATCTCCCTCGATTTCAGAACAACCAGGATAGTTTACCTGGAAATCATCAATGTCTTGCTGACAGTTGAAATTAATCCCATAAGGGAGGCAGGATTGAGCAAAACTCGTGAACATCGATAAAAGTAATGCGCAAAATAATATAACTGTTGTTTTCATAATTTGATTGATTTTTTCGCTGATTAGGTGTTAGTTAATCTGAATTTTAAATTTTGAGATTGCCGTATCCGATATCACTTCAAGGATATATAATCCGTTTGGTATTTTGGAAACATCCAATTCGGAATCTTTCTTTACAAGCCCTGAGATTCTTTCACCAATTAGTGTGTAAAGATTAACCTCCTCTATCTTTACGCTTGCCGAACAACTTATAAATATTTTATCCTTAGCCGGATTGGGGAAAACAGAAATATTATTTTTGAATTTATGTTCAAAAACAGAAATGGACTGGCATACCTGCTCAACTTCTTCTACAGTGTTACATCCGCTTGCATTGTCTTCGATTCGTAAGGTACCGCTTGGGCTAATCAGGTAATCGCAAATACATTCAATGGCACAATCCTGAAGCGAGATGTTATCTTCGATTACTAAATGCTGAATAGAACCAGGTTGAATATTATTCAATCCATCCAGGCTGCTAAGGATGGTGTTATTTTCAATTTTTAGCATACCGTTAATTGAAGTTAAGTACTCCAAGTCCATGAGGCTTACCAGGAAATTACTGCCTGAAATTTGCAATAATCCTCCAATATGTTGTAAACTATTGAATCCGGACAGGGATTCAAGGTTTTGGTTTTCAGTTAAGTAACAATTATCCTGTATAGATGATAATAAATTCATACCCAAAACAGAAGAAAGATTGATGTTTTCATTAATAAAAAGATCGTCACCAATTTCAGTGAGTGATTCAAAACCATTAATGTTAACCAGGTTAGAATTATTTTTAATGTTGAGGTCATTACCTATTTCAATCAGTGAATTCAAACCGCTAATCTCTGAAATGCCGGTATTTTCGATTACGAAATCTTCACCAATCATAACAAGATTGTTAAGGCCATTTATGTTTTCCAAATTATTTACATTGTTTATATCAAGATTACCACCTATCGATTGCAAAAAATTCAAACCATTAATATTTTGGATATTATATCCGTGTATTTCAATATCTCCCTCAATAGAATGACACCCTGGAAACATATTTTCAAAATTGTCGATCTGACTTTGTGATGTGAATTCAATGCCATCGGGAAAACAAGTGATCAACGCGCAACTATCTTCAACTTGTTGTGCGCTTGTGCATCCCATTGCATTTCCCGAAATTAAAATGTTGGTGTTAGAAGCAGCGAGGAATGAACAAATGCTTAAGACGTGGCATGTCGATAAATTCTGATTATTCAAAATTAAAATATCTGTTATTGTTGAATATAGGATATTGGGAATGCCATTCAGTGTTTCGATCAATGGATTATCGTGAATTAGAAGGGAACCGTCAATTTGGGTGATATTCCCAAGGCCATCAAGGTTTTGAAGGTTTGGATTGTTTTTTAAAGTCAGGCTGCCATTTATATTAATCAAAACATTCAAACCGTCAAGATTTTCGATTGAATTACCTTCAATTAACAGGTCTCCATCAATTTCATTACAACCGGGATGGTTTTCCTGGAAGGAGTCAATTTCCAACTGTGATGAAATCGTAAAATTTCCATCAGGGCAGGATTGGTTATTGCAAAGAAATTCCACTTCTTCAAGATTATTGCAGCCGGGAGCATTGTTCTCAATAGTTACATCAGCTCCCTGACTGGCAATATAGTCGCAAACACTTTCGATTTCGCATTGTGAGAGTTGCCCATTGTAAGTCAAATTAATTTGCGAAATTGACTTTGCGCTGATATTTTTCATGCCCTGGATACTTGTTAACGATGAGTTGTCAAATAAGCCTATTGATCCATTAATTTGTATTAATGAATTAAGAGCATCAACATTTTCTAAGTTCTCATTCATACTCAGTGATAAATCTCCTCCAACTTCAGTCAAGTTTTCAAGGCCTGATAGATTCTGTAAATTTGTATAAATTAGTGTTATTTTACCACCAATGGATGTTAATGTGGTTAATGCAGAAATGTCATTAATCCCAAAGGGACACATATAAAGATCTCCACCAAGAAACGATAGGCTATTAAGACCATTCAATGAATTTAAACCTCCAAGCTCAAATTTAATACTTCCGGCAATCGTGTCCAGGGATGATAATCCATTCAAATCTTCTGCACCAACTGAACCAATTATTTGGAAGTTACTACCAAGATAATGTAATTTTTCCAGGCCTTCAAAACTGCTAATATTAGCTTCATAGAAATCAAAAAAATCTATTACTAAACCGGAGTTAATCCGTGTAAGAGAATCTAAGCCGTGCATATTAACAAGTTCAATTTCACCGGTAATTAAAAACGAACCTCCAATTTCTGTGAGGCCAAGCAGGCCATTTAAATTTGCACTGCCGTCAATGCTAACTTCTACACTTCCCAATATGTTATTGCAATCTGGATAGTCGATATGAAAATTATCAATTTGTTCCTGAGTAGTAAAAGTTATTCCTTCGGGCAGGCAGGATTGAGAAAATATGGAACTTATCCCGCAGGTGATAATAAATAAAGTGACTATTAATTTTTTCATAATACTCTGTTTTAATTGTTAGCATTCTTTCAAAAAACAAAGGTAAACCACTTTCCCCCATTTCCCTACCCAAGCATGACCAAATGGCCTTTTGCGGTGACGAAACAGGGGTTTGGGGTGGTGAAAGTGGTTTTTAGCTTGTTTGAAATTTGTTTCTCTGAGCATGGCTTTGGCGGTATTTTAATATTGTAATTCCTTCTTTGATTCCATCTTGTCAAGCTTCTTTTCCATCTTGGCCTTGTGTTGTTCAAGCAAATGCTTGTGAAGCGCAAGAATACAAACCATACTTTTCTGATTTATCCGCTGGCAGCTCATTAGGGCACTTTCGATTTTTTGGGATAATTCATCAAAAGCACCCGACTTAAAGATTTCGCCTCCCGTGATTTTAAACTCACCGCCTTCTACAATAATTTCCTTGAGTTCTTCCAGCTTGTCGATATTTTGTATTGAGATAAAATTCAAGGCATCAAAATCGGCCATGGCCTTATTCAGGATTTTATTTTGATCGTCGATGATTTTACGGAAAGCATCCACTTCTAATTGTGATAACTCTTCACGAGCCTGAAGGGTAGTAAGTCGATCATAAATCGAATCTCTGGATTGGATTAATTGCGAATAAAAAAGTATCAAAAGATTGTGCTGTTCATACAAATTCATCAGTTCAACCTTTCTTTGGAGTTTGCCGGCAACATGCAAATGCAAGCCAAAATAGGACAGATCCCATGGATTAACCTCATCCGCGATTATTCGCTGTCTTTCCTTTGCCAGGGCTTCATAGCCTTCCTGAAGCGTCTTTTTAAAATATGTTTTATCCTTAAAGGTAATCGATTTTTCATGCGTGTCGCCATTGGCAATTTGCTGCACCTTGATTGCCAGCGCGTCAATTTCGAGCAGGGGTTTTACTAAGATGGCGAGCCGGGCATCCAAAGCATCGAAGGCTTTTTCGACAGGAATTTCGATGGCAAAGGCTTCCTTTTTGAGTTCTTCGAATTCAGGAATGAAGGTATTCCGCATTTTGAAAATACCTTGATATTCTGTCAGCAAATCGTTGTCCTGGCTTTCGGCTTGCATATATTCTTCAAATACCTGCGGATTTGCATATTCCCCGGCTTTCTTTTTAAAGTATTGCTCGTAAATCAGTATGGTCATTTTTTCCTGCATTTCTTCGCTGTAGTTAAATAAAATCCAGGGAGACCTGTTATCGGCAGCACAGGCTATGAAGGGCATTTTGGCGTTGTGCTCGCGGGCATCGTTTGGCGGATGACTGGCATACATGCCTGTTTTCGACCGCTGGGAATTACTAAAAAACAACCTGCCGCCCCTGTGATCTGCCGGAAGCGATTGCAAAATTTCATTTTGCGATAGGGCAGTTTTTTGCAAGGCTAAATGGAAATGTTCATAGATATTCCTTACATAGATATTTTTTTTGGTGGCTGTAAAGGTGTGATTCAATGTGTTATTCCAGGCAGCCGCGCCGTACTCCAGTTTCCAAAGTGCTGAAATGATGGCCTCGCTGCCGGTCAGGCTCACCGCCACCTTATCAGCATTAAATTCCATTTCGCGCGATAGTGAGGCGTGCATTATATTCAGAAATTGATAAAACAGACGCAAGACCTGGCGAATAAGCCAGATAAGCGGCGTGATAATCCACGCCGGAAACGACAGCCGCAGGTCGGAGGCACGCCATTGGGCAAGGGTATCATCCCAACTGTCGCGTTCAAAAATCATGTCGTGGATTATGGTATTTGCAGAAATGATGTAGCTGCCAATTTTCATACTACGCTGGGCAAAATGGCCAAATTCGTGGGCTATTACGGCCTTAAATTCTGATAAGTTTAAACTCCCGATTAGCCCCAGGCCAAGCGTTAAGTTTTTGCGGATAGGCAAAAACAAGCTCAGCCACATATTGCTGTACGAAACATAGGCGTTAACGTCAGGATCGATGTAAATGGATTTTGGCCTGGAAGATCCGGTTTCCCTGCAAATTTCGTTCACAAATTCCAGCAGATCGGGCTGGGTCTTTTTATTGATTTTGATACGGTTGGCAGCTTGCTGATTTTTGAGTTTGAAAATAAATTTTAAGGTAAAAACAAACAACATGGCCGGCCCTGCAATTATCCCTAATTTAAATAAAATCATAGGAATATTAATAGAAGGTATGGGGAAAATTATGGCCAGAAAAACCAAATATCCCAGAGCCGCAACCAGGGCAAAGTACAGGATGAAAAATGTAAATATGGCGACAATAGCCAGAAAGGCTCGGATTTGATAAGAAGCAGTGAGTTCAGTTAAACTTTTTGTATTTTCTTCGGGTCCCGGCGGATAAATCGAATGAGCCATAATTTTAAATCCTTTATTTGAATATTAATAATGAGACAAAGTTAAATCAGCCAGCGGAGATTTGGAGGGCAAGCATGACCAAACGGCCTTTTGCAATGACGAAACAGGGGTTTTGGGGTGGTGAAAGTGGGTTTTGGATGATTCATAATGCCTTGCCATCGAAAATTATTATGATAAGCGGATTCCAGGACAAGCAGCGTAATTTATCGTTTAATACACCTGATACTGTAAGCATTTTCAAGGTAAATTTCGCTTTTTTGGATAGCTCCGTTTTCTGCCTTCATACCAAATACATCGCCTTCATTCAGGTTAGGAAATTGCGGTTCTGCTCTGCTGCCGAGAAAATATCCCCAGGTATTTTTATTAACAAACCCGGAATCCGCCTTCAGCATCCCACCAGGCAAAGCGGTGAAATCAAAAAAATTTGTGGCAATCGTATTTGATGGCTTCCAGTGCAGGCTTCCTACTTCTTTCAATACACTTCCAGCTACTCCATAGCCCCCTGATAGATTGATGAGGGCATACCAGTCGAAGGGTGTGGACGCTTCCCAACCGAGGCTTTCCGGGCAGGCGTGTATCGATGCCTGCCAATTATATAAAGCTCCATAGGAATTGTAATTCTCCGTGGCAATAGCCTCATTGGTATTTGCTCCCTGATAACCATACACATAATACCGTGAAACACCAGCACTAACATCGGTTGGTGGAAATACTTCGGGTAGGTAACTTAAATTTTCCTTAAACCAACACTGTTTATTAATTTGAATAGTTGAATATACGGTGCCATCGCGTGGGTCGCTTACGGAATCGTAGCCACAAGCAAAGTCATAAACCACAGTTTCGGGGGCAGACCTGTTTAAACCAGCAAAGGCATAAAGCCTATAAGTATAGGTGTTGGTTTTTACATCCAGCTTAGTGTCGATAAAACTTAACGCATCCCTTATTACTGCATATTCTGTTATCCAGGGGTCGTCATTGGTTTTTTTGTCGAGTATAACTCCTTCAAGGTTGTTATCCCACGAAATCCTTACCGAGTCAGGCGATAAAGTTTCAATGCCTATACCATAAATTCCGATTGTGGCTTCGGTTTGGCTGTCGTACGGGTTTACCCACTCGCGTTCGCATTGGTAATTTAATATTACAAACAGTAAAATTAAAATTACATGGATTATTCTTGTCTTTTTCATCTTTAGCTAAAATTTGTATGAAAGTCCAATACCATATTCGTTGGATGATAAGGACAAAGATCTATCAGCTTTTTCATTATAGTTTGATTCTAACAACATAAATACAAAAGTAGCCGTAAGGCTTACGATCGAAGTAATGGTGGCCACCTTGGCTATTTGGTCAAACCGCTCTGTGTTTTTTCTGTAGCGATCAGCATCGGTAGTTGATTTAGAATTCTGATATTTATTGTAGATTCCATCGGAAATGAGTTTACTGCTTAAAGCAACTACACTGCTAATGCCGCACACACCAAGGCTGATATTTACATATTTTTCCATTTCCCAGGCTTTATCCCGGTAAAATTTCCTCGTGTGCAAAACGCCTTTATTGTTGCTGATTTGGTATTTATCCGACAGTGGAATAGTTTTAGAATTTTCGGTTTGCGCCAACCCGCAGTAGCTGCTTGCAAAAATGAGCAGCAGGAGGATGGGTATGTATTCGTGTGTTTTCATTTCTTTTGTGATTTTGATTTATAAATTATTCATCCGAAATTTTGTTTTGTCAAAGATAAACCATTTCCACGCCTTTCCCGACCCAGGCATGTCGAAACAGCCTTATGCGATGACGAAATGGGGTTTTGGGCTTGCGAAAGTGAAATTATTCCTTTTTGGAAAAATTGACAAGTGTGTATTTTATTCCAATTTGAATGGCAATATGATCGAAAGGAAAACTGTATTTTAATTCCTTTTTTGGTAAATCAGGATCGTCATTTTCCAGGTCGTTGTAGCTATTTACCCAAACAAATTCTTTTTCATTCGTGCTCATCGTTTCGAGTTCATCATCTCCCATATAGTTATACAAGGTATATCCTGATGCCTCAGGATTGTATTTGAGGTAATTGTAAGAAACATCTCCAAATAAATAAACCTTGTCTGCCAGGTAGTACTCAAACCCTATTCCTGCAACAAAACCCAATGCGTTGTTTTTGTCAAACTCTTCTTTCGTATCCAAATGCTCGCTTGGGTAATATCCGGGAATGTTGTTGTAAAGCGACATATTTAAAGTACGTTCCATTGAAATGTTTGCGAAGATCAATCCAAAGCGCGAATAAAAAGTACTATAACCAACTGGGATTAAAACTTGCAGCGATGGAATGAAAGCAAGTCGTTTGGAATCGAAAGTAATATCATAATTTGTTTTTACCTGGAACCCTTCCACCGGGAAAGTATAATCGGATTTAACCTCGAGTTACTAATCAGTCTTCAAATTAGCGATAAAATTCAACGAGGTCAAAACTGATAA
>CAZGAO010000008.1:51747-91393 GCA_964523795.1 uncultured Lentimicrobiaceae bacterium | reverse complement strand
CACGTTAGTGGTTTTTCCTTACGATAGTACGTAGTGATAAGTTCTTTTAACTTTTCGATGTCTTTAATTCCGATGTCAGCAATTAATTTATTTGAGTAGAAACGAAAGAAAATGGTCAGGCAGGCAGGATAAACTTTTAGGGTATTTTCGGCATACCGTTTCTGTATCATCCACTTTTTAAATGTTTCTATTTCTGCTCTATGCACATCGCTCAATTCGGCCAAATCTTTAAAGTTGTTTCTTTTTGGTTTTGGTGTTTTGCCGTTCTTACTTTTTACGAATAGATCACTTTTGTATTCAGCTTTCAGGCCACCTTCCAATAGTATCTCTTTTAGCTGCTCGCGGTTTTCATCGGTATCCAACGCCGACCACTGCTTTAGTTCGGGATGCCACCAGGCTCCTTCCAGCTTTTTAAATTTTTCCTTTAATGCAATGGGTAAGGACAAATAAAATGTTTTTTCCCTTTCGTTACACCATACTTCAATGTGCTTATGCTCATTTTTTTTGGTGGATGAACTGGGCTGGTCTTCTTTCTTGATTTTCGTTTCACCCACAGTGGGGGCGGGGTTCTCACTTTCGATGGCTGAAGAATCTAAAAACGCCACATCCTTCAAAGCCTCAAATACTTCATTCAGTTTAAAATCATTTTTAGGAATGTACCAGAACTTCCGGCTTCGGCTCCAGGTGGTACTTTTGATTAGAGATGCACGTCCCCCGATGGGTCGGGGCTGGCTGTGCGTCTTTACTTTCCAAGCAATGGATTCCAGAGGATTTACTTTATCGATGAGTGCGTGATCCTTCTCAAAAATCAGGCTTACAACGGGTTTGTCGCGGTGGGTGTGGTTAGCCAATGTGATTATAGGATTGCTCATTCGCTTTGCGCTCATTATTTTAGGCCGCCAAAGCTAAGCATAATTTTTTTTTCATTGGGCTTTAAAATCAATAAAAATGAAGATTTTTATCTTAATATTAATAAGCTTATAGGAAAGATTGCAGAGCCGTCCAATTTGGGCGGCTTTACCTCCATCCACTTTCGCAAGCGATTGGGTGTACAGACGCGCAACTGGCGCGTCTCTCCCGCTTTCGCAAGCATTCATCTGTACAGACGCGCAACCTGCGCGTCTCTCATACTGGCGCATACCTTCCAGCTACGCTCAACAATGAACGATTAACAAAAAACAAATAGCGATGAACAATTAACAGATAACGATTAACGATTACACGATAGGCTGTAAACTATTGCCAGAATTCCCCTTATTTTCATTTAAAATTAAAACATTACTTTTGCCGCCTGAAACAGTGAAAGTTAGATTGCGATTGAAATATCTTCCCACAGACGTGTGTCAAGCATTTTTCCGGAAGAATGAATCCACAATCCGGATTGACACATCATTTAAAGTAAATCATCAACAATGACATTTGAAGAAATGGGCGTAATGCCCGAAATACAAAAAGCCATACAGGAGCTTGGTTTTGAGAAACCTATGCCTGTACAAGAAAAAATTATTCCTATCCTGCTCGACCGAAACACCGATATTGTTGGGCTGGCGCAAACCGGAACTGGCAAAACGGCTGCCTTTGGAATACCCATCGTGCAGCAGTCCGACATCAGGGTTAAAAAACCCCAGGTAGTTATCCTAAGCCCAACACGCGAGCTTTGTATGCAAATTACCAAAGACCTGAAAAGCTATGCCAAATATGTGGAAGGTCTCGAAATATTAGCCGTTTATGGCGGTGCAAGCATTCAGCCCCAGCTGGCCGCGTTAAAAGAAGGTGTACAAATTATTGTGGCTACCCCCGGGCGTTTGCTCGATCTGGTAAAGCGCAAAGCAGCCAAGCTTTCATCGGTTTACCGTGTAGTTCTGGACGAGGCTGACGAAATGCTCAACATGGGCTTTTTGGATGAAATAAACGAGATTCTTGAAAGCATCCCCGCTGACAGAAACACCCTGCTTTTTTCGGCTACCATGCCCAACGAGATAAAAAAGATTGCTGCAAAATATATGCGTGATCCCGAAGAAGTGGTGATTGGAACGCGCAACGCCAGTGCCGAAAACGTGAAGCACATTGTTTATACCGTTCACGCCAAAGATAAATACCTTGCGTTGAAACGTATCGCCGACTTCTACCCCAAGGTGTATGGCATCGTTTTTTGCCGCACCCGTCGCGAAACGCAGGAGATTGCCGATAAGCTGATACAAGATGGTTATAGTGCTGATTCGCTGCATGGCGACCTGTCGCAACCCATGCGCGATACGGTGATGCAAAAGTTCAGGGTGCGCAATGTGCAGTTGCTCGTGGCTACCGATGTGGCCGCCCGTGGCCTGGACGTTAACGACCTTACCCACGTAATTCATTACAGCCTGCCCGATGACTACGAGGTTTATACCCACCGCAGCGGACGCACAGGAAGAATTGGAAAAGATGGAATATCGATTGCCATTACCCACCTGCGCGAAAAACATTCGATCAACAAAATTGAAGGCAACTTAAAAATCCGTTTCGAAAAGGCTAAAATTCCCACCGGTCGCGAAATCTGCGAAAAGCAGCTTTTTAATCTCGTTGATAAAATGGAGCATGTAGAGATGGATAACAAGAATATCGATACTTACCTGCCGGTGATTTATAAAAAACTGGACTGGTTGAGTAAAGAAGAACTCATCAAGCGATTTGTGTCTTTGGAGTTTAATCGCTTTTTGGATTACTATCGTGATGCCGATGAGCTGAACGAACCCACCGATGACCGTAAGAGCTACCGCGGCGACCGCGAGACCAGCGACTTCGGCGGTGGCCGGGGCAAGGCACGTGGAATGAAAGAGCACGATGGAAAGGCCGAAAAAGGCTATACCCGTATTTTTATGAGTGTGGGCAAAATTGATGGTATGGTGCCTGCCGCCCTCATCGAGCATGTTAACACCAGTATGCCGGGTGTAAAAGTGCCTATTGGCCGCATTGACCTGATGGGAAAATTTTCGTTTTTTGAAGTGAAAAGTGATTTTGCCGACCAGGTGATCAATTCGCTGAAGAAAAGCCGTTTCAGAGGTAATCGCGTAGAAGTTTCGATAGCGCAAGGCAAAGAGGCGATGAAACACAGCAAACCCACAAAAAGCCCAAGAAGCTTCGATCGTAAGCCCGATCGCAAGCCTGATCGCTGGTCGGGGAAACCTAAGAGGCGTAGCTAAGGTTAAAATCTTAAAACTGGCTTAATACGGGCTTCACGATTTTATTTACTTTTGCGCTCGATTTTAATATCATAAGTAAATAAAGAACAATGAAGAGATGTATGATAGTTACCGGCGGCGGCGATTGCCCCGGCTTAAATGCTGTAATAAGGGCGGTTGTAAAACGCGCCGAGTTCGAGAAAAACTGGGAGATCGTCGGAAGCATCGAAGCTTTTAACGGTGTTTTAAACGAACCCACCGAAATAGTTATCCTCGATGACGAAAAAGTAGCGGGCATCCATTATCAGGGAGGCACCATTATACAAACCACCAACAAGGGCGGCCCCTTTGCCTGGCCGGTTAAAAACAAGGACGGCTCGTGGGAAACCGTAGATCGCTCAGCAGAAATGCTGCGCAAGCTCCAATACTTGGGCATTGAGGCGGTGATTAACATTGGTGGCGATGGCTCGCAGCAAATTTCCAAGCGCCTGCACGATATGGGCTTGAATATTATTGGCGTTCCCAAAACCATCGACAACGACCTTACGGCCACCGATTCTACCTTTGGCTACCAAACCGCTGTGCAAATTGCTACCGAGGCGGTGGATAAACTGGTAACTACAGCCGCCAGCCACAACCGGGTTTTGATTCTCGAAGTAATGGGTCGCTATGCCGGCTGGATTGCTTTGAATGCCGCCGTGGCCGGGGGTGCCGAAATTTGCCTGCTGCCCGAATTCCCATACAATATCGATAAAGTGCTCGAAAGTGTAAACCAACGCTTTGAGCGCGATCGTGGTTTTGTAAATATTGTCATTTCGGAAGGTGCACGTGCCGTTGGTACCGACTATGCTACCCTTAGTCAAAAAGAGGTGGGCTACGAAAACCGCCGTTTGGGAGGTGTTGCCAACGTTTTGATGAATCAACTCAAAGAAGCTGGCTGCGAACACAGCATCCGTACCACCGTGCTTGGCCACCTGCAACGTGGAGGCGTGCCCATCGCCTACGATCGCGTACTCGCTACCCAGTTTGGCGTAAAAGCCTTCGAGATGGTGCTAAACCAGGAATACGGCCGCATGGTTTCCTATCGCCATCCGCACATCACCTCGGTATCGCTCGAAGATGCCCTTAAAGAGCCCAACCTGGTGGACAACGACACCGCCCTGATGAAAACAGCCCGGGGCATCGGCATCCACTTTGGCATTTAGTTTAATCCATTTTTTTAGTAAGTAATTCGATTTTGAAAAGTTTTCTTAAACATCCGGTGTTTGATCTGATATCGGCTACGGCTTTCGATATGAATGTGAAGGCTTATGTGGTGGGCGGTTTTGTGCGCGACCTGCTGCTGGGCAATCCATCCAAGGATATCGATGTGGTGGTGGTAGGCAAAGGCATCGAGCTGGCACAGGCAGTGGCCAAAAAAGCCGGTGGCCTAAAGGTAAAGGTCTTTAAGAACTTTGGAACAGCCATGATGCGTTACAAAGATTGGGAAATCGAATTCGTAGGCGCACGTAAAGAAAGCTATCGCTACGACTCGCGAAAACCTGCGGTGGAAGATGGAACTTTGGAGGACGATCAAAACCGCCGCGATTTTACCATCAACGCCATGAGCATTAGCCTCAACCGCGATGACTATGGCAAGCTGATCGATCCCTTTGGCGGCGAGGCCGACCTGGAAAATAAGATTATCCGCACACCGCTCGATCCCGATGTTACCTTTTCGGACGACCCACTGCGAATGATGCGCGCCATACGCTTTGCCACCACGCTCAATTTCAAAATTGACGATGAAAGCTATAAGGCTCTGGGACGCAATGCACAAAGGCTGAAGATTATTTCGCAGGAGCGGATTACCGAAGAACTTGACAAAATATTAATGGCTCCGCAACCATCGGTGGGTTTCAAGTTGTTATTCCACACCGGCCTGCTCGATGTTTTCTTTCCAGAAATGGTGGCCTTGCAGGGTGCTGAATTTAAGGAAGGAAAAGGACACAAGGACAATTTTTTTCATACCCTGATTGTGGTGGATAATGTTGCCGCAAAATCCGACAAGCTCTGGCTGCGCTGGGCTGCCGTGCTTCACGACATCGGCAAGCCACGAACCAAGAAGTGGGTCGAGGGTATTGGATGGACCTTTCATGCTCACGACTATGTGGGTGCCCGCATGCTGCCCGGAATTTTTAAGCGGCTTAAACTACCCGCCGGCGATACGCTAAAATATGTTCAAAAACTGGTAGTCCTGCACCTGCGACCCATTGCGCTGACCGAAGAAGAAGTGAGCGATTCGGCAGTGCGCCGACTGCTTTTTGATGCCGGCGACCAGATTGATGATTTGATGCAGTTGTGCGAGGCAGATATGTCGTCCAAGATTCCGGAAAAAATTGCGCGTTACAAAAAGAACTATGATCTGGTTCGCCAAAAAATGGTGGAGATCGAAGAAAAAGACCGCCTGCGCAACTGGCAGCCCCCGGTGTCGGGCGAGGTGATTATGGAAACCTTTGCGCTGCAACCCTGCAAAACGGTGGGCGAAATAAAAACCGCCATTCGTGAAGCCATACTCGAAGGCATCATTGCCAACGACTTCCAACAGGCTTACCAATTTATGATTGAGACCGGAACTAAAATGGGTTTGCAAGTGGCAAAACAATAAGGTATTAGCTTTGTTTTGAGTCCCTGTAATTTTTGTAATCGCCTTGCAATTTTTTACTACTTTTATTTTTTAATTAATAAAATTAAATAGCACGCCATGGAAATACTTTCATTTAGAATCATGGTTGATGACCAGGATAAATTTATCAGAGAAGTGGAAATAAAAGCGACCCAGACGTTCCGGGTCTTGCACGATTTTATTATTTCCAATCTTAAACTCGATGCCAACGAATTGGCCTCATTCCATATTTCGGATGATGGTTGGAATAAGTTGCTGGAGATTTCGCTGATTGATATGACCGGGGCATCTAAGAAAAAGAAGCCTGCCGATGAAAACCTTCCTAAGTTGCATCTGATGGATAAAACCCGTGTGGGCACTTATTTTCATGCCATTGGCCAAAAGCTGATTTATGAATACGATTTTTTGCAAATGCACACTTTTTTAATCGAGCTTATCGATATAGAAACCGGTGATGAAGAGTTGGCCTATCCTCACCTTACTTTTAGCAATGGAAAGCTGGACTTGCGCGATCGTTTGAAGGTTGAGCAGGATTCAGAAAAGTTAAAACAAGAATTGCTGGCCGAGTTTCAGTCGATGATGAAGGATGATGATGATGATGATGATGCCGATGATGATTTTGGCTCAGATGATGATGATTATTAATAGCGAATGCCTGAAAACAAAAAGCAGAAAACGCTGATTGTGGTGTCCGGCCCAACGGCAAGCGGTAAAACGCAAGTCGCCATCCGCCTTGCGCAACATTTTGAGACCTCCATTATTTCGGCCGATTCGCGCCAGTTTTATCAACGTTTAAAAATAGGAACTGCTGCTCCACGGCCTGACGAGTTGGCTGCCGCAACGCATTACTTGGTGGGCAATCTGTCGATCGAGGATTACTACAACGCCTCCCACTTCGAGCGCGATGCTCTGCAAATATTAGATAAAATTTTTATCAAAAACGAAACGGCTATTCTTGCCGGAGGTTCGGGCATGTATATCGATGCGGTGTGCAAGGGTATCGACGATATGCCCGATGCGGACATGGAGCTTCGGGAAAGTATCCATAGTCAATTTCAGGAAAAGGGTATCGAATTTCTGCAAGAGCAAGTCAAAACCCTCGACCCGGAGTATTATGAAATGGTGGACAAGGCCAACCCCAACCGGCTGAAACGCGCCATCGAAGTTTGTCGGCAAACCGGACGAACGTTTACTTCGTTCAGGCAGGGGCGGAAAGTTGAGCGTAACTTTGCGATTGTAAAAATTGGCCTGAATATGCCCCGCCCCGAATTGTTTGAGCGTATTGCCCAGCGCACCGATGCTATGATAGTGCAAGGATTGGTGGAAGAAGTAAAAAGCCTTCAGGGTTTTAGGCATCTCAACGCCATGAATACGGTGGGTTATAAAGAAATATTTGAATACCTCGATGGAAACATCACCCTGGATCGAGCTATCGAAAATATAAAAACCAATACCCGCCGATACGCCAAGCGGCAGCTTACCTGGTTGAAGCGCGATGAGGAAATCAAATGGTTTCTGCCTTCGCAGATAGAGGAGATTATTCGATATATCGAATCGAAGAAAATAATACAATAAGGTCAGGCTGATTTTGGAGTAATAGATTATTCCGCATCAAAAAACCTTGGGTTTGAAATCTTTTTGGTTGATAATAGATGAGGAGTTGCCGGTGGCTCTGATTACAAAGAAACCCAGCTTTTCGGCCATCCTTTCGTTGGCACCTTCGGCGGTAATAAATGCTACGCCTCCGTATATTTTTTTGTCTTTATAATTGGGTAAGTAACGTTTCGCCTTCCATAGTTTTTCATGAAAATCATTCACATCGTCAACCCTGAGTGTGGTTTTCACTTCAACAATTACCATTTCGCGGCCATTCACAGCAATGATATCATATTCATAATTTTCGCCATCTTTATTACCCCTTACCCGCTGCAGGGTTTGTTCGACTTCAATACCATGTTCATTTAGCAATTTTATCAAATCGCCCTCTACCAGCGATTCAACCAGCTTGCCCCATTGCGATGTAAACAATCTGGACAACTCCTTGATTTTTTTATCGGTTTCCTTAAACTGTTTATCGGTTTCCTGAAACTTCTTGTCCGTTTCTTTAAACTGTTTATCAGTTTCCTGGAACTTTTTGTCCGTTTCTTTAAACTGTCTATCAGTTTCCTGAAATAGCTGCCAGATAATTTCAGGATTCAGGGACTGGCCGTAGACTCCCACAGGTTCGTTTACGCTATCGTTTTCCATCTTTCATTATGAATTGGTTCTTGCAAAGGTATGAAAAACTATTTGGTTTATATGCTTGGGTTTTAATAGAAATTGCTTTGGTAGCGAAATTATTAAAACAATATCCTGAATTGCAATAGATATTTTTGACGATTCTATGTCCTGCGGACGATAGAATGTCGGCGTTTAACTTTCTATACCCGTACCTACGCATAGCCGTCAGGCTAAAAACGGTAAGGGCTTGGCGTAGAGATATATCCGCAGCTCCTCGCGGAGCCTTTTGTATAAAGTCCGTTCCCTCATATATATAAATTTTATGGGCTTCTATCAGCCCGTGAACTTTGATGTAAAAGTACATTAAAAAGCTGACTATTAGCATATTAAAACTTGTTAAATTCTGCATAATTCTTCAATTATTTTCACTGACGATAGCTTGCCCTTTCGTTTTTCCAGCAAACAGTTTACAAAGACGCTTGCGATGAAGCTCTCCAACATCTCTGTCTTTTCCTTCATTGCTTTGTTGCCATGGCTGGTGAGATGCCAACAGAGCCTGCGAAAACTTTTCATCATTTTATTAATGCTAATCGTTTTGTCTGAATCAGAAATGCAGTGGGTTAGTTTCCAATACACTTCCCATCCCAAAAGTGCCCACAGCAGTTTACCGTATAGATAGCATTCAAACCTGTAACGATTCACTTTCTTGATTTTATCAATTTGAGCTACCGACTTAAAAACTTTGAACACCAATTCAATTTGCCACCTTAGGCGATAAAGTGGCCAAACGTTTTTTATGGGGAGGTCTTCATCACTCATGTTGGTTACAAATAGATTCAATCCAATTCGGGATAAGGTATCTTTACCCAAAGTTCTGCCTTCTCGTTGAGATGCTCTTTTGGCTCTTCTAAGTTTTTCTGCAATTACTTTAGCTGGCAAGCATTCGATGATTAGTCTGCACTCTACCCTTTTTTCTTTTCCAAGGTGCACAGTAAACTGCTTTGTAGCTGTTTTAGACTTCCGCATTTGCTTTTCTATCTTACCCAGATTTAATGGCTCAAACAAACCTTTCTTGTTTTTGCTCCAGAGCGAGACATTGCTTTTTATCCTGTTAAGAAAGAAGGCTTGCTTTTCTTGAATAACATTTAGAAAAATCCAGGCCTATGTAGCCCAAATCGCGGATGAGAAAATCGGTGGCTTCGATACTATCTTTTGTCTGATAGCTGTTGGTTAGGTCAGTGGTGGTAAAGCCGCCGATTGATAATTCGGTAACTTTACCCGATTTTAAATCATACTCAAATTGAATTTTCACACAAGCACTTGAGGTCTTACCCCCACTTCCTGGATAAATATCCCTTAGATGCTCTGGTAACTGAAAGGAAGTTGAATCTTTGATCTTTACTCCTTTTTGATTTGGGAATAAGTCCTTAAATCCATCCGAATCAATTTGGCGGGCAAGTACATTTTCCAATAGCAATTTTAGAAAGATTGTGGCTTGTTCGTTAAATCTTTAATGCAGTGATTGCTTCTTGATTTTTATGCCAGTATTGTAGCATAGCTCCTCGCAAGTCTCCCACAAGGCTGTATCGGCTAAAGAGCCTTGAGCAAAAATCATCATCGTGGCAAAATGCTCACCGCCCAACATCGACTTGTGCTGTACAAATTTTGATTGACGTGCCAAAAACTCAATGAAGTGAGATTGCAGCAACACATCAAAGCTGCTTTTTACCTGGCCAGCTAATGCTGGACTTTCTATCTTCCGTTCCCTCCATACGCTATAAAGCCTACAAAAAATCAGGGAAATAATCCTTAGCCTGACGGCTATGCGCACGTGCGGGATTTCGCTGCGCTCAACATTCATTCATTTTCTCCAATATTTTTGTACTTTTGTGAGAATAAATTCAAAAATTATTTGCTATGACAACAGACCTGACATTAAGCGAAAAATATTTGTTGCTGTGCTATCATCCCGAAAAGGGGCGACTGCTTCATACGGCGAATTATTATAACTATGGCCTGGCGGGAGCCTTAATGCTTGAACTGGCCGAGCGTGGCATCTGCAAAATTGAAAACAATAAATTGGTGCTTACCGATAATAAAGCTATCGGCGATAAGGCACTCGATTTGGTGATAGCGCGAATTGCCAGAGCTGATAGACCCAAAAAACCATCGAGTTGGATTAGCACTATTTCGCAAGCAGTACTTGGTGTCAAAATAAAACAAGCAGTTCGCGAAAGCCTGATACAAAAACGAATTCTGAGCACAAGAGAGAAAACGGCACTGCTTATTTTTAAATACAATCGTTACCCGGCACGCAACACAAGGCCACGCCGGCAAATCATCCAGGATATTCAAAATCTGGTTATCAAAAGGCAAATTGGAAATAACGAAACCATGCTGCTAATTGCACTGCTTGGAGCTACTAAAATGACCAAAAGTTTCTTTTTGCCCGAAGACCGCAAAGTAGCTAATAAACGAATAAACGAAATCACGAGAAATAACGCCTTTGCCAAGGTGGTTGATAGCACGGTTACCGCAGTTCAGGCTGCAGTCCTCGGTGCCATTATTGCCACTACCGTTGTTACGGCCTCCACCACCAGCGCAAATTAGTGCTTACCAAGGTAGCCTTTTCTTTTGTAAAGTCTCACCTGCTTATTATCACCTTCAAAAATTTTATAATAATACTGACTTAAAAAGGGATGAGCCTCCATCATGCTAATTTCACTTTCATAGGAGGTTTCATCCAAAAATAAGAACACATAATCGATTTGCTGCTTTTGGTTAGGATTGTGTGATGGTAAAATTTCATGCCTGCTTTTTGGATTGCCCAGATGCAGATGTGGCATTTGTGAACGCTTCCAAACCAAGGGGAAATAATTAAGCGAAGCTTCAATATTATCAGTAATCACCAGGGGTTTATCAATGCCCAGATAATTGGAGATGTGCGTGAAAATCCATTCCTCGCTATGGTAAATTGGGTAAACCGTGCTGTACGGTTCAATTATTTCCGAGGTCTTGGTCACCTGTTCGGCAACATTATTAAGCCTTTGCGCTGCTGTGACATACACATTTATTAATGCAATGTTTACATAATTGATAATTGCAAAGGCAATGATTTTGAGCCAGATTGGTGTACGAAGGGAGGCAAGGAAAACTATTAAAAACAGAAAAAAGAATACCAGCAGGCGGGAACTAACAAAACCAATGCTTCCTTTAATCATATTGGGCATCACCATAAATAATAATAAGGTTACAGCCACAAGGCTACCCCAAACAACGGAATCAACCATCACTACCTTTCGTGGGCGAATTAAAAACTTAGCAAGATGGAAACCCGAAATCAAAGCAAATAAAACAAATATCCATTTGCTAAAGATATCCTCCTTGCCGTAGTCAATTCCTTTGGCGGGCTGCACCTGTTTTATCATCATTAACAACTCATTGATAGATAAATATTGCGAATTGCCGCTACCAGCAGGATGCGTTGCGAAATACACAACCGTTAAAACGATGCCGGGCATAAGTATAAAAATTTGTTGGAGCCAGCTTATTAAAATTCTTTTTTTATCTGCAATAGTAGTACTTAACAAAGGGAGTACTTCCTTTAAGTTGATAATAGCCACAGCAAGCAAAAGGATGGCAAAAACAAATAAATGCGAAAAAAACACAAAGAGGGAAAGGATGCCCAAAATTGCCATTCGGCGAAATGTAAACCCCATACGAAGATAGCGAATCCACAAGGCCAGGCTTAGAAAAAGAAAAACAAGTCCGATATTAAAATTGTAAAATCCATAATAAAACAAAAAAGAGTAAGTGAATGGAAAAACGAAATAGACCAGATATTGTCCTTTTAGCCGGAGCACATCGAAAAGATAACGAAATGTAAGGGGGAAAAAGATAAGATAGCTAAGCAAAAAAATCTTTTCGGCTAAGAGCGCCGGAAAGAACACCATCAACGATCCCAGAATAACATGCCCGATAAGATTGGGATTAAGCTGAGAGTTAAACATTAAAAAAGCGGAAAGCGGGCTGGCAGGATTTGACAACAGATCAACAATAAGACGGGCATTGTAAAGATGTGCAGGGCCGTCCACCGTTGGAAAAGATTGAAATAACAATACCGGCAATGTGTTAGCAAAAAGCAGAAGATAAAAGAAAAACGATTCTGCCTTTTGTGAGCTTACCAAAGCTTTTGTACAAGAAGTCCCAGGCATATTCATGCTAAAACAATGTATTTTAAATGAGGCAGTAAAATTACAAGAATTGGGCTTTCAGGAGATTTTCACTGTAAATTGTTTGTCATTTTGATTAATTGCTATTTTTGCACTCATTTTAAAAAAGAGAATATCTAAATATCAGGTTTTTAATTCATAAAACCAGAACGCGTTATAATTCATACAATTTGAAATGTCAAACATTAAGTAATGGACAACAAAGACCAACTCAATCAAATTCCCGGTGAAGAAAACACCGACATCCGGGATGAGAAGACTTCACAATCAGAAAACCCGAAAGTAGAAGCATCTCCACAGGATGATCAAGCACAGGACAGTCCTGATGACTTAGCCCAAAAAAACGAACCCTTAGCAAGCCCTCCCCCAGAGGCAAGCCTCAAAGCCGAAGACACCGAAGAGGAAAACGAGGCTGTGCAAAGCCCCGCAGAACCAGGTATAGAGGAAGGCGAGCAACAAGCGGAAAGCACGGAGGCGATAACAGCTCCCGAAGCAGGTACCGAAGTTGAACCGGAGAGCGAAACAAATCCCCCGGAGAAAGTGCCCGAGCCACTGCCTGAGCCAGTAATTCAGGAGGAGGAAAAAGTAGAAGAAGAAAAACCTGAAGCACTCTTGGCAAATCCCGAAGAAGAAAAAACTCCTGCTGATGAAACCCTTGTTGACGGAGCATCCGAAAAGGAAATTGCCCTTGAGGAAACCCCTGTAGCCGAATTAAAGGAAACCAAAGAGGAAACCAAAGAGGAAACCAAAGAGGAAACCAAAGAGGAAACCAAAGAGGAAGTTGCTGATGCCAAAGAACCCGAAGAAGCTAAGGAAGAAACCGAAGCTGCCGAGACGGCGGAAGAATCTAAGGAAGAAACTGAAACTACCGAGGCAGTAGTAATAGCTGAGGAAGAACTTGAAGAAGAAGCAGCGGAAGGTGCCGGTAAAAAGTCCAAAGCTGTTGAACACGTTGAGGATTTGGATACGGATGATGATGATGATGACGAAATTGTACACGAGGGCGAAATTATCGACTACGATGCGCTGGGTCGCGATGAACTGGTAGATCGCCTCGAAGAGTTGGTTAACCAAGATGATGTAAATAAAATAAAATCGAATGTTGCCCTTATCAAGGTAGCCTATCTGAAAAAGACCAAGGAGGAGAAAGAGGCATCGATAGATGAAACCCTGGCCAAAGAAAAAGAAGAAGTAGAAAAAGTAGAAAAAGTAGAAAAAGAAGATAAAGAAGATAAAGATGCAGCAGAAGATCCGGAAGTAGCTGAAGATACAATCGAAACCCGCTATCGCGCACTTTTTGATATCTATAAGCAAAAACGAGCCATCTATCTTGAAAACTTCGAGAAGCAAAAACTGGTCAATCTGCAACGCAAGAAAGATATTCTTGAAGAGCTGAAAAACCTGATTGGCTCAGAGGAAACGCTAAAGAAAACCTACGATGATTTCAGGGAATTGCAGGAAGCCTGGAAAACGGTAGGTATGGTGCCCAAGGGCGAAGTTAACAACCTGTGGCAGAATTATCACTTCCTGGTCGAGAAATTCTTTGATAAGGTAAAGATTAACAAAGAGCTCAAGGATCTGGATATGAAAAAGAACATGGAGCAAAAAATCGAGCTTTGCGAAAAAGCCGAAGAATTGCTGCTGGAAAATTCGATTATCAAATCCTTCAAAGAACTGCAAAGCCTGCACGACCAGTGGAAAGAAGTAGGGCCGGTGCCCACCGAAAAAAACGAAGACCTGTGGGAACGCTTTAAATCGACCACCGACAAAATAAACCAGCGTCGGCGCGATCACTATAAAAAACTGCAGGACGAGCACGACAATAATTTTGAGGCCAAAACCGGCCTTTGCGAAAAAGCCGAACAACTGCTTGCCGAAGAGGTAAATTCGATCAGGGAGTGGCAAAACAAAACCCGCCAGTTCAACGAATTATTCAAGGTGTGGAAAACCATTGGCCCTGCCTCCAAAAAGCAAAACGATGAAATCTGGGAAAAGTTTAAAAATATCCTCGATGCCTTCTTTAACGAAAAGAAAGAATATTTTGGTAAGCTAAAAGATCAGCAGATCAATAATTACAATCTGAAACTCGATCTGTGCGTGCGCGCCGAAGCCATCAAGGACAGCGAGGACTGGAAGCAAAGCACCTTCGATTTGATTAAATTCCAGAAAGAATGGAAGGATATCGGCCCGGTACCACGCAAGCATTCCGACAAAATTTGGAAACGCTTCCGCTCGGCCTGCGATAATTTTTTCGAGCGCAAAAACCAACATTTCTCACATATCCGCGAAGATGAAACCGAAAACCTGAAGAAGAAGGAAGTGCTCATCAAGCAGGTTGAAGAAACAGTGTTTGACACCGATCGCAGCGAAAACCTGAATAAACTCAAAGCCTTTCAGCGCGAGTGGACCGAAATTGGCTTCGTGCCTTTCAAGGAGAAAGACCGCCTGCAAAACGAATTCCGTAGTGCCGTTGACAAGCAGTTGGACAAGCTCAACATTAGCAGTTCCGAAATTTCGTTGGATAACTACAAATCCAAAATGGAAGTCATCAAAGGCTCCCACGATGGAAACAAATCGCTCGGACGTGAGCGCAATTTTATCCAGGGCAAAATCAATCAGCTTCGCGATGATGTTAACGTTTGGGAAAACAACATTGGCTTTTTGGCCGACACCAAGCAAGCCAGCTTGTTCAAAACCGAATTTGAAAAGAAGATTGTGAAAGCCAAGAAAGAACTGGAAGTACTCGAAGAAAAAATGCGTTTTCTTAATAAGTAGGACGCAAAATCAGCAATAATTAGCAAAAGCCGAAGGAACTGTTCTTCGGCTTTTTTTTGATGTTAGATGCCTTGTAGTCACACCGTGAATCTGTGCAGCAAACGGGGCAGTCTTATAAAACTATGTCCCAACGCTCGGAAGAATTCACGGTGTGACTTGATGGGATTTGATGTCAGATTTACGATTTTAGATCTTAGATGAGGATGGCAAGGGTTAGCAGCACTGATAAAGGAAATCCTATAAAATAGAAACCTAATCCTAACAAAAAACCTACCTTGAAAAATCCCACAGTTTGCTTTTCAGGGTTGCTATCCTCTGCGAGGCTGCAAACCTAAGTCCTGCAAGGGTTCGCAGCCCCGATAGGGGATTGCAACCCTGGTATTTAAAACCAAATCCTGAAATATAATTTTTTGAATATCGAACCGAAGAATACAGAATATTGAATATCGAAGTTGAAGGTAGGAAGCAACTTTCTATGTCCGAGCATGGAGGATCTGTAAATGTTGAAAAGCAAAAAACCTTCATAGAAAATCCAAGCCCAATGCACCACATCACCTTACCTTATTAAATCCGCTACTGGAATTTAAAAAATAAAGTAGGGTTGATTTTTCTTGTGGGGAACCCTTTTTCTACTAAGGTCGAAATTTTAAAATTAACCTTTTATAACAATTCTACTTTTGTTTTTTCTGTTTATTTGAAACGCTTGTACAATCAAAAAAAATAAGTGAATTATGGCATCTAACAGTTTTGGCGAAATTTTGACATTAACCAGTTTTGGTGAATCGCATGGCGTGGCCGTTGGCGGTGTGCTCGATGGTTTTCCTCCGGGCATTGCAATCGACCATCACTTTATCCAATCAGAGCTTGACCGGCGAAGACCCGGGCAGTCTGTCATAGTTAGCCAGCGCACCGAAAAGGACATCCTCCATATCTTATCCGGCGTTTTCGAGGGTCAATCCACTGGCACTCCCATTGCCTTTTTGGTAGAAAATAACGACCAACGATCGCACGATTACAATAATATCGCAAATGTTTATCGTCCTTCACACGCCGATTACACCTATCATCAAAAATATCAGGTGGTCGATTATCGTGGCGGCGGACGAGCCTCGGCACGCGAGACCCTGGTGCGTGTGGCGGCTGGTGCCTTTGCTAAATTGCTCCTGAAAAAGTTTAACATCCGTATTCACGCTTTTACCCGTAGCATCGGTCTTATCGAGATACCTTTTGATTTTAAGCATATCAATAGCAAAACCATCGAAGCGAATGCCGTGCGTTGCCCTCACAAAGAAAAAGCGCAGGATATGATTGCTATGCTCGAGCTATTGGCCAAAGAGGGCGATTCGATTGGTGGCGTGGTGGAGTGTCGCATCAACGGCGTGCCTGTGGGATTGGGCGAACCCGTTTACGATAAGATCAGTGCCCGCCTGGCCGCAGCCATGATGGGCATCAATGCAACCAAGGGCTTCGAGATTGGCACAGGATTCAGAGGCGTTGGTCTGCCAGCGTCCAAACAAAATGATGCCTTTGTACCGATGGGATCTTCCATTAAAACCGTTACTAACAATTCGGGAGGCATTCAGGGGGGGATAAGCAACGGCGAGGAGATTGTATTTCGCGTGGCTTTTAAGGCTCCGGCATCGATAGCAAAAAGCCAAAAGACTGTGGACAAGCAGGGCAGAGAAGTTGAATTGAGCATAAGCGGTCGCCACGATCCCTGTGTTGTTCCGCGTGCCGTGCCCGTGGTTGAAGCCATGGCCGCGCTGGTAATCGCTGATCAATACCTGCGTAATTCGATTTATCAGGTATTTAAAAATAGAAAATCCCAAAAAAACCCTAAGCGATAAAATGAGTTTAATAAATATTGGGAATATTGGCCGGATAAATACCCTGAGTTATAGTGGTGTACTTGGCTGCCAGTCTGTTAAAAAAAAGCATTTTAAAATATGTGCCTTGCATTTTCTGCCATAATTTACAATCATTTTACTGAATGCACGAAGTCTTGAAAAGTAGTTTATTTTTGCACACGATTTCCCGTAATAAATAGTGTTATTTATTGAGAAACAATGGATTTTAAAAACAAGGTAATCATTATTACCGGGGCTTCTTCGGGCATAGGAAGGGCACTCGTTTACGAATTTGCACGCTTGGGTGGCCAAGTGGTGGCCGCAGCACGCTCCTATGATAAATTGCTGGAGATACAAGCCGACTTAGCTCGTTCCGGCCACGAAATACTGCCACTTAAAATTGATGTAAGCGTTGAGGATCAATGCAAAAATCTAATAGAAACTACCATCAATCGCTATCAAAAAATCGATGTGCTTATCAATAATGCCGGCATTTCGATGCGAGCCTTGTTTAAAGATGTGGAGCTTAAGGTAATTCATGAACTGATGGATGTTAATTTTTGGGGTACAGTTTATTGCTCCAAATTTGCCTTTCCCTATCTGCTGGCTAGTCATGGATCGTTGGTGGGTGTTTCGTCGATTGCCGGATACAAAGGGCTGCCGGGGCGCACCGCTTACTCCTCATCCAAATTTGCTATTCACGGCATCCTGGAAGTTATCCGCACCGAAAACCTAAAAACCGGCCTCCATGTGCTGATTGCCTGCCCGGGTTTTACCTCGTCAAACATACGCAACACGGCTCGCGATGCCAAGGGCTCGCAGCAGGGCGAATCGCCACGCGATGAAAAAAAGATGATGTCGCCCGAGCTGGTTGCCCATAAAATTGCCAAAGCCGTACATAAACGTAAAAAAAGACTTACCCTTACCGCACAGGGAAAACTAACCGTATTTTTAAATAAACTTTTCCCCACGCAGCTCGACAAAATGGTTTACAAACTATTTGCAAAAGAACCCGATTCACCACTAAATTAAAATAGCATATACACAATGAAAGCATTGACATTAGTAATCGAGCCACTGAAGGGATTTGGTGAGCTTAGCTTTGGAATGACCCTTAAACAAGTAAGCGACTTTATGGGTGAGCCTGACGACCAGGATCTGCTCGATGATCTGGGTGAAGAAGAAACCCTGATTTATCATTACGATGATTTTGATATCTCCATTTTCTTTGAAGGTACAGGCGATGACAAAAAACTTGTGAACATCGAAACCGGGAATCCGGAGGTGAAACTTTTTGGCACCGAGATTTTCGACCTCAACGAAGAAGAAATCATCAAGTTGATGAAGAAGAACAAATACACCGAGGTGGATGATGAGATACTGGAAGATGAAGAACACGAAAACGAAAAGCGGGTTTCGTTTGACGAAGCCATGATCGACTTTTTCTTTGAAGATGATGAGTTGACCGCAGTAAGCTGGGGCAACTTCTCGTTTGACGAAGAATAGTCTGTCGTTTCCGAGCAAGCCTCCTGCCTTATTGTCGTTGCAATCGAATAGGGTAGGAGGGGTGTTTTTTGGTTAATAGTTATTCGTTAATTGTTGAGCGAAGCGACATCCTCGCCGCAGGCGGGATTAATTGTGAATCGTTAGTAGTTTGGCATTACTCCAACACTCCAATGATCCATTACTCCAATAATCCAACACTCCAACTATTACAACAGGAGAACGCATAGCCTGCGGGAAACCCGGGCTGATTTTAACCAATTATGTGCGTCGTCTCCTGTTTTTTTTATTGGATGTCGTTCATCATTTCGATTTTATCTACGGGCAGTTCGTTTTCACGTTCCCAAAATATCAGGTTGAAACCAAAACGCACCACAAAAATGTTGGTCTTGGTCAGGACAAATGGTGCAACAATGTTTTCGCTGATCAGATAAAACTGAACCGGGCCTGCGTTGGCGGCAAAGCCCACACCCGGGTTCAGGTATGAGTTTTTGAAGAAGGTGTTGGAAAACATCAGATTGATATTGCGTGCAAATAGGCGGGTATAGGCCAGCGTAACCGAAGTCCAGTTGCCGTTTTTTATAAATTTGGTGCGTGCCAGCAGGCTGAATTCATCGTTTGCTGTCAGGTAATACCGCCCGCCAAAGTTGAGCACCGGAACCAGCTTAGAGCGATAGGACAAGGCTGTTTCGCGAATATCAAATTCATCCAAAATAGAATCAACAATTTCACTGATGCGATCGCTGTCGAATTCGTTATCTTCAAAATATTCGGTGATATCAAAACCATCGTAGGTAAACTCCTTGTTTGGATCACCGGTTTTGAAGTTTTTAAGATTCGTCTTCCACTTTATCGAACCCATATTGAGCAAGCTGGCGAAGGCAGAATATTTTTCATTCACCACATATTTCGCACCCAGGTCAAAGGCAAAACCCTTGTTGTCGGCATTGGGCAAAAATGTAGAAACCTCGATGTCCGATTCATCAATTCCCGGGATGGACATGTTAATCTCGAAATCGGTACGCACGCTCAGGGCAAAATCCTCGGGGTCGGTATAAAGGTGCAAGTCCGATTTGGCGGTGGTAATGTTGGCAATTCCCTGCAAGTATTTCAAATTGGTACCTACGCTTAGCTTGTCGTTAATTTGCCGCGAGTAGCCCAGCGAATATTCGCGATAATAATTCATATTAAATACCTCGCCGCCAATATTCACGGTCTTTCCCAAAAATTCGGAGCTGCCATTGCCATAAAGCATGAAGCGTAAAAAACTCCGATCTACCACCACATTCGATTCCACCATATCGGCTATCCTGAAATGAAAATAATTCTTATCCCATTTAAAACCAAAGGATAAATAGGCTTCCATAACATTGATATTGATATTGGTTTTTTTATCCACATTGTTTAGGATATGGTCGCGATCCAGGATCAATGAATCCCCCTTTCTCAGGAAAATATCCTCGTAGTTGATCGAGTTTTCAAAACCTGTTTTAACCGATGAAAGAAAGGGTACGCCAATGTAGAATTTGTAATCAGGAATATATCCGGGATTGATATTTCGCCCTTGCGGAAGTGCAGGCAAAAAGGTGAGTGAGCGGTCGTATTGAGCTTTCGCATCCATCGATTGCAATATAAATAATGCAGATAACAAAAGACTTAGGATGATGTATTTGTATTTGTTAAGATGATTCATAATTTTCCCCTCCTAATTGTTGGTATCGATGTTAAGGCCGGTAATAGTACCCAGCTTGAGAATTATATTGTAGTCTTCGTAGATTTTTACGAGTTGCTCATCGCTGGTGGATAATCGTACCCTAAACAAAAGATGCTTTGCTGCTACTATATTTTCCAGGCGGGACTTGTCGATCATCACATCGGTAATTTTGCCGGCAGGTTCTATAACGCGATATTCGGGAGCACCGCTAACCGTAGCACCGGGCAGTATGTTTCGGTCGCCGGTAATAAGCGAATCCAAAACTATATAATTTTCATCGGCAAAATACACCTGAGCACTGGCATCCAGTGGGAAGCCATTGTTAAGGTTAATCCTAAAGAGCATATAATCAAGTTCCTCGGGGTTTTCATTAAAATCCAAAGCAATGGTATCTTCGACCACAAAATCTGCTATCGCGCCAAAGAGATTAAAAGCCAGGTCAACATCCAGAGATACTGTGCTTTCGTTAAGCATAAAATTCTGGTCGGTGCTGTCGCCGCCAAAATTGGTTACCGCCATTAAATCGTAGTAGAAAAATTCGGGTGAGATATTGAAGGCTGCAGCAAAATTAGCCTGGGTAAAATCAAGGGTGGTTTCGGCAGTTTCGCCAATCTGCGCGATGGAGGGCGAGTTGATGGTAAATTCGTTGGGGATGCCAGGCCCAAACAAATGGATGTCCACATGAAAGGGTGCCACCGTGGATGATTCTACAAAAAGAGATTCGGCATCAAAGTGAATAGGAGCACCAATCGAATTGTAAAGATCGAAGATAAGGTCAACCGAGCCTTGGCCAATATTAAATCCGCCGGCAATGGCATTGTCGAAAATACCAATCTCAAGCGAATCGCTCAGCTTGAGCTGATACTGGCTAAAATAGCCATAAGCCGCATCAAACTCCAGTGAGGTCAGGCTGCCGTTGATCACAAAATCGTAGGGCGAGAGGTCGGGGTTGTCATCACCTTTTATTAAGATATTAAGGTCGATAGCCATGGTGTTTTGAAGGCTGTCCTGGGGATCGTTTAGTAATATTTTATATTCGGATAGATCATACACGGTATCGAAGTAAGTTAATTGATTTTGGCCGCCGGGATTAGCCAGGTCAGCAAAAATGGTAAGTGCATCCCCGCTGGAAATGTTAACAATATCGGGAACAGTGAGGCTAAGCCAGGCATCATCAAAGTTGAGATTGGTGTGTCCGCCAATGTTAAAAAAGCCATTACGCAAAAAGATACTGTCGATGCGCTGTCCGATAGTATCGGTAAGAAAGGGATAGGTTTCGGTGAAGTGGATGGTATCGAAAACGCCGGGAGGCAGCGATGGCACATCAATGCTGTTAGGGAATTCAAATTCCTGATCGGGGATATTTAGAAAATCTCCGGCGGTGGCCGTAAATATGCGCTCGGAGCTGTAAACAAAACTCAGGCTTTGGTCGGGATTGGTAACGATACTCAGGTTGCTCGAGTCGGGCGTAAAATCGGAAATATAAAGTGTAGAATTTACCAGCGGGACAGCAAACTCAGGATTCCAGGCAGGTTTTATTAGTTTATTAAAATCAAAATTATCCTTGAGCTTATTACATGAACTATAAAAAACAAGCAGGGAGATGAGCATAATTGCAGCGGAAAAGGGCGCGAATTTGTATAAAATTCTACGGTAAAATTTTATTTTCATAGCTAGTTATATTTGGAGATTCAAAAAAAGAATCTTCAAATATAATACGGATATCCGAAATCATCGCTATTTTTTAACATAACTTTATCACCACAGCCATCCAAATCGGTATCGATAAAGTTGCCGTTCATGGTGTCTGTAAGGTTTTGGTGGCTTACTTCGATGTTAATATTACCTTTCTGTATTAGCTTGTGGCAGCGGAGTGCCGCCTCCCACTCACCCTCGATAAGCCCCGAAATATCGGCCTCAGGAATGGCCAGGTTAGTGGGATTGACGTAGGTAGAACCCGATGTTCCTTCGATGGTAAAACTTTGATCTTCTATATCGCTTGGATTTTCAAGGCCTTCGACCCAATACACTATTTTATTACTGTGATATTGAAGGGTGGTATTTTGGTTTATAAAAGTTAAAGCAACATTATACACGAATTTGAGCTTCTCGGAGAACAGTGCTCCCTCAACGCTGTAAGTAGCGATGCCGACAATACTGGTATTATCGATTTTGAAATTGGAAAAAGTTGCGGAAAAGACCGCCCCCGGCTGCGAAATATCTTTATCAAGCAGTGCTTCGATGGTGCCCGATTTAATGGTCAGATCCTGACAAAGGGTTCCTTCGCCGTAATCGAAAAGATAGCTAGTGATTCCCGATATCGCATCGAAGGAGCGGGAAACCTGGGCACTGTCGATGATTGCCGTATCGTTGTTGATGAGTGCAGTATCGTAAATGGCCCGGTGAAAAACTGCAAAATAATAGGTGGCATCCAGGTCGGCAGCCAGGTGAACCGAGGCTACTTCGGCGGCATTTACAAAATCGCGGGTATCCTCTTTTTCGCAGGCCATCATTAGCATCATGGCAAAAACGAGCGGAAGCAAAGCAAACCAGATCTGTTGTTTTTTTATAGCCGGTAGAATCGTCATTAATATCACAAAATTTATTGATGGGGTAAACGTGGAGAATAGGATAAGATTTTAAGGAGGGGAAAAAAAACTAAAATTGACAAAATTATGGGCTAAGTTTGCAGCCCAAATTTTTGATGTGCAAATGAAAAAACAAGATTTAATTTTTGTGCTGGCCATCGTGGCCTTTTTTATTCCCTTTTTCACTATCGACAGGGTTTACGATTTCTACACCACCTTTAATCACGACCATCCATTTATTATCAGTTTTATCAAATTTGCCCTGCTTTCCACGCTGGGCGAAGTTATTGGCCTGCGCATACGCAAGGGCAAATACAGCGAGCCGGGCTTTGGCATTTTGCCCCGCGCCATTGTTTGGGGCATTTTGGGCGTGGGTATTAAAATAGCTTTTATAATTTTTGCCGCCGGAGCACCCAATATCCTGGCGGTTTTAGGGTTGGCGTTTCCAACTGCCAAACCTTCCGACATTTTAAATCAAAACTTTTTCGAGACCTTTTCGGGCTTGCAACTGCTAACGGCATTTACCGTCAGTGTAACCATGAATACCTTTTTCGCCCCGGTTTTTATGACTATCCACAAAATTACCGACACCCACATCCTCGAAAATGGCGGTACACTGCGCGGTTTTTTTAGCCCTATTGCCTTTGGCAGGATTATGCAAAATATGAACTGGAAAGTGCAATGGGATTTTGTTTTCAAAAAAACCATCCCCCTGTTTTGGTATCCGGCGCACACCATTACCTTTCTCCTGCCCTCGGAATATCGTATTTTATTCGCTGCGCTTTTGGGAATTGTCCTCGGCGTATTATTATCGATTGCCAGCATAAAATCGCGGGATGCCTAAAGTAGTCCTTTTTGATTTTTAAGATTTAAAAATCTAAACATCAATTATTTAATCATGCTATTTCTATAAAAAAGAACAAAGCTTGAATACTTGCGTTTTAAAATGTAATTTTACCACTTGATTAATACATTATATCAAATAATACCTATTTATTATGAAAAACATTTTCACACTTTTTCTACTTACGATTTTTGGTTTCACGGCTGCTCATGCGCAAGTTACCACCTACCCTGCCTTGCCTACTGCCGACCAATCCATAACACTTTATCTGGATGCCAGCATCACCGCCCTCGCAGGCTACCCCGGTGAGGTGTATGCTCACACCGGACTTACCATTAATGGAACGCAATGGTCGAATGTAATTGGCGATTGGGGTGATAACAATGCGCAACCACAGTTGACACGAATTAGCACCGATTATTATAAACTGGAAATGACCCCCACGATTCGTGCGTTTTATGGTGCCGGAGCCGGTGATGATATTACCGAGATTTGTATTGTTTTCCGCAGTGCCGGCGATCCTTACCAGCAAACCTCACCCGATATTTTTATTCCGGTATTCGAGCCTGAACTCAACGTTTTGCTCGTTAGTCCGGCAGGTTCACCATATTTTGTTGACGCAGGCGAAAGCATTGACATCAATGCCCAGTCGATTTATTCGGACTCGCTGCATCTTTACATCGATGGAAACCTGGAAGTTTCAACCACCGAAAATCTGATAGAATACGACATGTATGCCGGTGCCACGGCCAACACCAAGCACTGGATAAAAACCGTAGGCTTTGGTGAAGGCGAAACCAGAGCTGACAGCAACTATGTGTATGTGCGTGGTGCCAACGTGGTAGAAGCTTTGCCCGAAGGGGTGATGGACGGGATTAACTACATTGATGATGAAACCGTAACCCTTGTTTTGCATGCTCCATACAAAAGCAGTGTTTATGCCATCGGCGATTTTAATAATTGGCAGGTAGGCCCGGAGTATAGGATGAAATCTACCCTGAGCGATGTTAATGATTTGGAAACCCGCTATTGGCTAACTCTGGAAAACCTGGTGCCCGGACAAGAGTATATTTTTCAATACTTAGTTGACGAAAATCTTAAAATTGGCGACCCCTACGCCGAAAAAGTAAGCGATCCCTGGAACGATGAATACATCAGCGAAACAACCTACGCCGGCATCTTGGCCTATCCCGAAGGCAAAACCCAGGGCATAGCCACAGTGTTGCAAACCCAGCAGCCCGAATACGAGTGGCAGATAGAAGATTTCACCCCGCTGGCTGTTGAAGAAATGGTTGTTTATGAATTGCTGGTTCGCGATTTTACCGATCAGCATACCTTCGAAAGCCTGATTGATACCATGAATTATTTTAAACGTCTGGGTGTAAATGTTATCGAGCTGATGCCTGTAAACGAATTTGAAGGCAACATAAGCTGGGGTTATAATCCCAACTATTATTTTGCTGTGGATAAATATTATGGCCCCAAAAACACACTCAAAGCCTTTATCGACGAATGCCATGCCAACAACATCGCTGTGGTTATTGATATGGTGCTCAACCATTCCTTTGGTACTTCGCCCATGGTGATGCTTTATTGGGATGCCAACAACAATCAGCCCGCTGCCGATAATATTTGGTTTAATCAGGTGGCAAAGCATGATTATAACGTAGGGATGGACTTTAATCACGAAAGCCCCTACACGCGGGCTTTTACCAAGCGCGTGAACGATTTTTGGCTTACAGAATATAATATTGATGGTTTTCGCTTCGACCTTTCTAAAGGCTTTACGCAGACTAACACATTGGGAAACACCAATCAATGGGGGCAGTACGACCAAAGCCGCATTGATATCTGGGATGATTATTCCTCGGCTATCTGGGAAACAAAGGCCGATGCCTGGGTGATTTTGGAGCACTTTGCAAATAACGATGAGGAGAAAGTACTCTCGAACGATGGCATGATGCTGTGGGGAAACCACAATTGCAATTACAATCAGGCCACCATGGGGCATGCAAGCGGACCTTGCAACTGGGATTTTTCAGGAATATCGTACAAACAGCGTTCTTGGAACAATCCTCATTTGATTGGATACATGGAAAGCCATGACGAAGAAAGGCTGCAATACAAAAATATTCTTTACGGCAATAGCGTTGCCGGCTACAATATAAAGGACAGTGCCGTTGGCCTGCAGCGCAACGCTTTGGCCGCCAGTTTCTTTTTTACCATTCCCGGGCCAAAAATGATTTGGCAATTTGGCGAAATGGGTTACGACTACAGCATCGACTTCAACGGACGAACGGGACCTAAGCCCATCCGCTGGGACTATTTAAACGACTGGCGACGCGAATACCTCTTCCACGTATATGCTGCCCTGATTCAACTTAAAACCGAATACGCGGTTTTTAATACCAGCGATTTTACCCTTGATGTAAGCAATGCCCAAAAGTCGATTATCCTTAGAAGCTCAGATATGAATGTGGTGGTGCTTGGTAATTTTGGAATAGAGCAGGCCGATGTGGATTTGATATGGCCTGGCTTAGGCACCTGGTACGAGTTTTTCACGCAAAGTGAGTTGGAAATATTAGCTACCGATCAATCGGTAGAACTGGATCGCGGCGAATACCGTATTTATAGCTCCCAACAAATAGCCAAGCCCATCTGGCTGAATACCGCGATAGGCGAAATTGGTAACATACAAAAGCAAAGTATCGTTTCGGTATATCCTAATCCGGCACGAGACATCATTAACTTTAAAATAAAAACAAAAACCCCCGAAAGTGCTAATATTTCGATCTATACTATAATGGGCGAAAAAGTAGCTACCCTTGAACCCTCGGAATTGCAAGCCGGAATGAATAAAATTTCTTATAACATTCAACAAAAACTTAAAAGCGGGGTTTATTTCGCAACAATAATAATCGGTACAATACAGGAAAGTGTTTTCTTTGTTGTCGAATAATAAAATTTAAACTAAAGAATAATGAAAAATCGTTTCGCATCTTTTTTCTTGCTTGCTGCGATAAGCCTGGTGATGGTTTCGTGCAGCAAGTCAAGTTTTGATTACTTAGGCAAAAGTTATCCGCCTACCGCCAATCCTGAAATATTTATGCGCGATCAGGATGTGCCACAAGATTATGAGGTAATGGGCAAGGTAACTGCCGAAGTTCCTTACAACAAAAAACTAAAGTACATTCAAAACAAGGTGATGAATCTGGCTGCCCAGAATGGTGCCGATGCCGTACTTTTTTCGGATGTAGGAATTCGTTCTACGGGTTATACCAGTGCTTCGGGTGGTGCGTCCACCGGTCGGAAAGTACGTGTTGGCGGAAGGGTTAACAAGGTTAACGATAACGAAGTAAAAACTGTTGATGCCACCCTGCTTAAGTATAAGGATAAATAGCAAGCTTGCAGTATTCAATTGTGTAGTAAAATTATTTCATTAGTCATAGCATGACCCAAAGTCTTGCTATGACTTTTTTTTCTTTATGTTTTTCCGATTATCACCAACATTACCCTGGCTGTAGAAAAATGGCTTAATTTTGCTGGCTATGAAAATCAAAACATTGAAATACCCACCTGGTGGTCACCCTCGATGGCCGGGTACTAACGCACAATCCAAAATCTTTTACCTGATGCGTTTCACGCGAAAACACCTTGCTCTACTGACCTTACTTTTGCTTGTTTTTTGGAACAGCCCGCCCGGCCTGTGTCAAAACAGTGCCCAGGATGTTCCGGTAACTACCACGCGCATACTCTTTGTTTTTGATGCCTCACAAAGTATGTACGGCCGCTGGCAAAGCGATATGAAAATGCACATCGCCCAACGCCTGCTGGGCCGCGTGCTCGACAGCCTGCGCAATGAAGAAAACCTGGAACTGGCATTGCGGGTGTATGGCCACCAAAAGCCCTTTCCGCCGCAGGATTGCGATGATACCCGCCTGGAAGTTCCCTTTGGCAAAGACAATGTCGCCAAAATCAAACACCGCCTTTCGGGTATTAATCCCAAAGGAACAACGCCCATTGCCTTTGCGCTGTCGCAGGCCAAAAATGATTTTACGCCCTGCGACCATTGCCGCAATATTATCATCCTTATTACCGATGGCGTGGAAGAATGTGGCGGCGATCCTTGCGAGGTATCTCGGATGCTGCAAAAGCAAGGCATAACCCTCAAGCCCTTTGTTATAGGTATTGGCTCCGACTTCAGCGAATCCCTCAACTGCGTTGGCACCTATTATCCGGCAAGTAGCGAAGCAGCTTTTACTACGGCTCTTAATGTGGTGATTTCACAAGCTCTGAATTCTACTACCGCGCAGGTTAACCTCCTTGATGCCTCAGGTCGTCCCACCGAAACTAACGTAAATATGACTTTTTACAATCAGGTTTCAGGAAAAGTAATTTATAACTTTGTACATACCATCAACAACAAAGGCCTGCCCGATACCCTCATACTCGATCCGTTGATAAAATATGATATTACCGTGCATACCATCCCGCCCTTGCACCTGGACAGTGTGGAGATAAACCCGGGAAAGCACACCATTATTCCCTTCGATGCCGGTCAGGGAACTCTGGAGCTTGCCATCGGCGGAAACTGGCGAACCCTGAAAAATCTTCAGACCATCATTCGCCGCCATGGTAAGATGGAAACCCTCGAAGTACAAAACTTTGGCACCAGCCAAAACTACCTGAACGGCGTTTATGATATTGAAGTACTCGGCCTGCCACGCATTCGCATCGACAGTGTGATGATTAGCCAGAGCCACACCACTACCATCGAAATCCCCCTGCCGGGTATCGCTGTATTAAAACGCAATACCGATGGATATGGCAGCCTTTACCAGGAAAAGGATGGCCGACTCACCTTGATTTACAAGCTGCCCGAAAAAAAGACAACAACAGAAAGTCTGGTACTTATGCCCGGAAATTACCGCGTAGTGTTTCGCTCTAAATGGGCAGACAAATCGTTATACACGATCGAGGAGTCTTTTGAAATTAAACCGGGGGAAACCATCGAAATAAAACTGAACCGATAAGCTAATCATTCCTTAATGAAAGCATCCTATATTTCCTTTTTTGTAGCCATCTTCCTTTTATTTGCCGCTCTTTCGGCTCAGGCTCAGCGTCCCAAAATTGGCCTAACGCTAAGTGGTGGAGGTGCAAAAGGCCTGGCTCATGTGGGCATTTTGCAGGCCATCGACAGTGCCGGCCTGGAAATCGATTATATCACCGGTACCAGCATGGGAAGTATAATCGGGGCTATGTATGCCACGGGTTATTCGGGTAACCAAATCGATTCGATCGCCAAAAACCTGAATTGGGATGACTTGCTTTTGGGAAAACCTAAATATTCGGATGTGGGTATGGACGAAAAAGACGAGTTTGGAAAGTATTCCTTTGAGATTCCAATGGAAGGTCTGAAACCCAAAATGGGCACCGGGCTTATCGAATCGGAGGAGGTATGGCTTCAGTTTTCCGACATCTTTTTTCATGTTTACGATCAAAAAGATTTTAGTAAATTCGACATTCCTTTCAAATGTATCGCCACAAACTTGTCCAATGGAGAGGCTGTGGTTTTGTCATCGGGTCAACTGGTAAAAGCACTGCGGAGTAGCATGGCGCTGCCAAGTGCTTTTACCGCCGTTGAATATGGCGATACTTATTTGATTGATGGTGGTATTGTACGGAATTTTCCGGTTTCGGATGTCATCGAAATGGGAGCAGATTACGTTATTGGAGTTAACTTGTTCACCGGCCTGGATCACGCCAGCGAATTAAATTCGGCTTTGGATGTGATGTATCAGATTACCAATTACAGAGATGCCAACGACCTGGTGCGTCAAAAAGCGCATTGCAACATCGTGATAGAACCACCACTGGACGGATACAGTGCGGGTAGTTTTTCGGATGCTGATAAAATCCTCAGTATTGGCTATGAAATGAGAGATAAATACTATCCCTATTTTAAAAAACTTGCCGATTCGTTAAATGATATTTCCACAAATAATTACGACCCCTGCCATCGTCTCAAAACCAAAAAAACAGTCATCATCGATGAGTTTGAAATCATTGGTTTGGAAAGGCTTAATAAAGATGCTTTGCTCCAAAAAGCGAATTTATTAAAAGGTAAATCCTTAAGTCCCGAAGATTTGAACGATGCTTTTAGAAAACTATATTCGACCCTGTATTTTAAATATGTGTATTACGAACTGGAACCAAGCGAAGCCGGTCATGCCAAAATGATAGTGCATTTAAAGGAACAAACTCCTGCTCAATTTAAGGTGGGTTTTTCGTTTCTTACCTTTACCACCCCGGCATTAATTTTAAATTATACCACGCGAAATGTACTCTGTAGTAAATCGCGTTCGATGATAAAACTGGCACTGAGCCAGGATTTTAAAGCCTTGCTGGAACACACGCAGTTTTTCGGTTCCGGATCACGAAATTCACTCACTGTCTCGCTAAAGTATATCGAGCAAAGGGTAAATTTGTACAACGAAAATGAACTTGCATACCAATACAAAACCTCCAATACCGGAATGGGGCTGCGGTACAATTACTATTTCTCGCGAGCTTCAACGCTTGCTGTGCATTTTATGTACCGGCGTTCAGGCTTCTCGCCCAATATAGCGTCCACCTTACGCTTTGATGGATTCAATCGCGACCTCATGTCAAAAATTACCTACGAGGTAAATACACTTAACAGACCCTTTCTACCCACCCAGGGTATTGATGCCAAAATGGGAGTGGGTCTTGAGTATGCCCGCAAATTTGATTCGCAGTATTCAGGAAATGGCATTATTACTGATACAAGCCTTACCATCGTAGCAAAGGATCCCTTATTCAGGTTCGATTTTTACGTAAACTGGTACAAAGCCATTGCAGCAAAAACAAACCTGTTAGCCAACATCCAGGGCGGAAAACTCTTTGCTGACGAAAATTTTTACTTAGATAATTTTTTGATTGGGGGAACGCAGAAATTGTATCAAAATCTCTATCCCTTTGTGGGATATCAGGATGGTCAAATTCCCTCCACATCCTTTGCTTCCGCGCTCATCGGAATACAATATAAGATTGTGGGCGAATTGTATGTGCTGGGAAAAGCCAACGCAGGTGTGTACGATTTTATCTCGTCCAAGGGTTGGGCTGACGACATCCGCAGCCGATTTATTTCGGGCTTTAATGCAACGGTGGCTTACAACCTAAGTATGCTGCCCTTTGAGCTATCCCTTAATTATTCGCCCGAAACCAATGCCTTTTATAGTAATGTGCGGATAGGGTTTATTTTTTGAGCGAATTTCCCTGTACAAATTTATATGCCCTGATGCTTCTTTCGCTTTAATTACGAACTTGCATCTCGCGGATCATCCGCTGGATAAGCGTTAAATCTGAACTTTTCATTTTGTCACGAAACAATGAAATTCATTTGCAATTAAAGTTGTTAATAAATTCAAAATCCAAGTGGTTTCATTATTGCGTCTAAATCTCTCCAATTTTTTCCGTAGCTAAATTTAGCGGCATCTCTTGCAGGCATATTCAAAATTAAAACCTGATGCATTTCTAAACGCTTAACTATCTTCTTCAAAATTGCATTTTCCTTATTATCTTCAGCTATCATTTCTGCGTAAATTACTGTAAACCATTGCTCAACTAATATTCTATCTTCCTGTTTATGAGTTATTACAATTTCATCAATCACTGATAGCACGTTTGGGTCTATTGCTTTTGTTCTTCTTTTCTTGTATTATACAATTCTCTTTTTTGGTAGTAATAGCGTTTTTTATTGTCCTCATTGCCTTCTGAAGAGTGAAATTCATTTTGTAGGATTTCAAGAATTGAAATTAATTTAGTTGGTTTTGAAGCAATGGTTCTGTATGTATTTATTACATCTTCATTGATGTCATTTATAACAGCTTTTTCAAGTTTTGGAAAGTTGTTTAACATCCAAAACAAAACTGCACCACTTCCGACAAAAGGTTCAGTGTATGTGAATTTGTCCCTTGAGATGTGCGGGAATTGGAGATTTTAGATTGTGCTGAATATCACCAATATCTTAAATCTAAAATCGTATATTTTTTTAACTGTTACTTTAAATACAAGTACCATTTACAATAGGAAAGCAATTACTACAATAGCACATCTTTACAAGAAAATTAATTTATCAAAGCGGTTTGGGGATATTTCAATTTTTCGGCATTGCTGAGCCAGGCCTTAACCGAGCCTACCAGTATCTGCGCCTCGACCAGCACGGGCACCCGGTTTTTGTCGGCACTCACCCATATCGATGCCCGCTCGCCGACCTTAAAAATGGTGCCGGCAACCAGTTCTACCGTAAAATGATGACATTTAAATATTCGTCCATCGTGCAGCTCAACAATTTCTTTGCCTTGATATTTGCCTGATAAATCATAAACAGCACCATCCACAATTACCTGAAGCGGAATTTCATCTTCGATCTGCATCCCATCAAAATTGAAAGTACGGGCATAATACACCGCCGTTTGCAAGTCGAAAATGCCTTCGCTAAAAACTAAGGTATCAACACTTTTGCCCTGTCGGCTGTTTTGCGTTTTTGAAATAATTACCCCCTCGTTGGAATGGAAACAAAGTTGGTTGTCGGCACTGTATGATCCTTCGAGGGTTTTCCGATGGTACCATGAAGGATCGAAGGTGCGAAAGTCGGCCATGGATTCGAAGCTGTCTCTAACCTTATAAAATATGTCGTAAGCCTTTAGCGACTGACCCGAGCTTTGGAAATGCCAAAGATGCTGGTCATCTTTCCATTGGGTGGCTGCGTTGAACTCAACCTTGCCGGCATCCACCCACAAAAACTCCCAATTATAAGAAACCCTGTACGAAAGTCGCTCCCCATCGGCAAAGGGCAGGTTGTTTTGGCTTTTGCCCTCAGGCAAAGTAGATATTAGTAAGATGAATAGTATTGAAATGTAAAGGGTGCTTGGATATGAGGGTCGGAAGGGCTTGATATTATGAAACAAACTCATCATGGCTACTTGCCGCGCCCTTGCACGATGATAAGTGCTGTGTAGAACATAATTTTGAAATCCAAGGCCAGCGACATATTTTCTACATAAAGGATGTCGTATTTCAGGCGCTGCACCATCTCATCCACGTTGGAGGCATAGCCAAACTTAACCTGCCCCCACGATGTAATGCCAGGCTTTACTTTGAAAAGCAGGCGATAATGAGGTGCGCGTTTCACAATTTGGTCGATGAAAAACTGCCGCTCGGGACGATAGCCCACCAGCGACATATCGCCCTTGATAACCGTGAAAAACTGGGGAAGCTCATCCAGGCGCACCTTGCGCATAAACTTTCCGAAAGAGGTAATGCGGCTGTCGTTGGTGGACGACAATTGGGGCGTACCCTTTTCGGCACCCACCTTCATCGATCTAAACTTAGGAATCATGAAAGGCTTTCCATGCAGGCCAATGCGTTCTTGCAGATAAAATGCAGGCCCCTTGGAAGTAAGCTTTACTCCGACCCACAAAAAAAGATATACCGGCGATAGCACCAGCACGGCGAGGCCTGAGGCAAGCAAATCAATCAATCGTTTTATCGATTCCTGCCACGGGGGCATCATGTAAGGCGAAATTTGAATCAGGGGTTCCGAAAATATGGAGGTGGTTTTTACTGACCCCAGCAGGTAGTCCTGCATACCCGGAATGATTTTGATGATAACATCGGTGTCTTCGATCTGCGTCAGGATTTTTTCGACCAGTTGGGTTTCCGACCGTTCGATGGCTATCACCACTTCTTCCACTTTAAGTTCCTCCACCAGCCTGGGCAAATCTTTGTAGTGCCCCAAATGATTCAGATGTCCGGCAAGCAGATAGGTGTCGAAAATTTTAGCATTTACAAAGCCAACAAACTTGTTGCCCGAAGAGGGAAACTGCTTGTCGAGTTGCTCAAAAAGTGCTACGGCATTGAGATTACTACCAACAATTATGGTGTTGAAACCGATAATTTTGCGATGGATTTTTTTTACCGTTCGGGTGGTGATAATAAGCCTGAGCGTAGCGGTAATAAGGAACTGCAGGCCAAAAAGCACAAGAAAGGACTCGAAATAACTTCGGTAAGAGGGAACCAAATCATCGAGCAAGAGGGTGAAAAAGATGATTACTACGCCAATAAAAACCGTGGAGAAAGATTGGGTGATTTCTTTGATACGCGATTTGCGGTATATCTTGCGGTAAGAGCCGGCAATAACAAAGAGGATAAGCCAAAACAGCGGAATGATTAAGATACCGAGGTAAAGATTGGGATCGTTGAAAACGAGTTCAGGCCTGGAAAAAAGATCGGGATTGACGAGGTATTTACGATAAATAAAAAATAGCATCCACGAAACGGCGGCTGCAAAATAATCGGCAAGAATATAGGTGGCGCGGTGTAGCTTCTTATTCATGGCTCTTCAATTAGCGGTACATCAGCTTAATATTATCCAAATAAATTGTAGCATCATCATCACCCTCGTTGATGTAGGAGCGAAACAAAACCTTGAAGCTGCTGGCCTTGCTGTATCGCAGTTTATCCGTAAGATTAATGTAAACCTTGTTCCAAACTTCGGAGGGATAAAGAAAGATGATGTCAGATTTGAGCACTTGTGAAGTGGTTTCTTCAACAATGCCCACCGAAAAGAAATGATCGTTTTTATAATTTAACTCCAAAATAAAGGATCTGCCTGAGGGTTGTACAGGAAAACCATTAAAGGTAGCCGCTTCAAACTTTGTGTGGGTGCTGTCGAGCTTAATGCGTCCTGAGAAGTTTTGCTCAAAAGCCTCATCGCCCGAAATACGCTGGATGCCAGCTGTACCTCCAAGATTTGCAGTGTCGAGGGATACGGAAGGATCTTCAAAATCTTCGAGCCATTCAAAAGTCGTTGTTTCGCGATAGGTAGTGGCGGGTGTAACAGTAATCACCGAATCGGGGTAAAATACAAAATCGCTTAGGACTACCGGTTCAAAAAAAGGATTGTTGATGCGCGTAGCAGTAATGCCGTTCAATTCGATGCCCGCATCCAAACGCAGCTCGCCCATGCCTTCTTTCAGCACCGGTATTGTGGCCGGCAAAGCGAAAACACCCAGGGTTTTACCATCCATAAAAGCCCATACATCGGTAATTTCCTGACGATCGGTGCCCTGGCTTGCATAGTTGCTTTGGAAGGCGTACTCGTTTACCTTTACAAAAGCCGGCACGCCGGGCTTAAGATTCTCCTCCCTGCACGAACTCCACAGCAAAATGGCCAGAGCCATGATAGAAAACAAACTAAAAAAATGGATTCTTCTCATTCATTTTATATTGATAAAAACAGCAATTTCAAACGGCTGAACACCTGGCTTATTATAACTTTCAACTTTCAATGCCGGGCAAAGCCCGAGTATCCTCGAAAAATTACGAAAATCACAGATTTTCTATTTTTCGGGACTTTAAACTTTTAACTCTAAACTTCTAACTTTTAACTTCTAACTTCTAACTTCTAACTTCTAACTTCTAACTTTTAACTTTTAACTTTTAACTTTTAACTTCTAACTTTTAACTTCTAACTTCTTAATACCTGATTTTATCCAAGATACGGTAAGCTACTTCGAGTGCCTGGTAGCCATCGTTGATGGTAACAGGTGGTGGTACATTATTTTGGATGGCATCGGCAAAGCTGGCAAGCTCGGTCATAATGGCGTTATTGGCTTTAATTTCGGGCTTGTCGATGCTGATTTCTTTTTTACCCTTTCCGGCTCCCAAATCCAATACCATGGCAAAAGGATTATCGGGTTCGTGGTCGATGTCTTTCATCTGCACTATCTCCATTTCTTTGGTAAGGAAATCAACGGAGATGTAGGCATCGCGCTGGAAGAACCGTGATTTGCGCATGTTTTTCAGCGATATCCGGCTGGCGGTAAGGTTGGCCACACAGCCGTTGTCGAACTCAATGCGGGCATTGGCAATGTCGGGGGTGTCGCTAACGATGGGTACGCCGCTGGCACTGATGTTTTTCACGTTCGATTTTACTACGCTCAAAATGATGTCGATGTCATGAATCATCAAATCGAGAATCACCGGCACATCGGTGCCACGCGGGTTGAACTGCGCCAGACGGTGGGTTTCGATAAACATAGGGTTTTTGATGGAATCTTTTGCAGCCAAAAAAGCCGGATTGAAACGCTCAACGTGTCCAACCTGCACTTTAACATTGGCCTCATCGGCAATTTTTATCAAGGCTCTGGCCTCATCGGGTGTGGTAACGATGGGCTTTTCGATAAACACATGCTTCGATTTTTTGAGTGCAGCCGAAGCACAATCGAAGTGCGAAACGGTGGGCGTTACAATATCCACCACGTCCACTGCATCGATGATATCGCTAAGGGAATCAAATTTTTTAATCCCAAATTCTTCTTCCACCATTTTAGCGGTATCTTCGTTGGGATCGTAGAAACCCACTAACTGAAACTGCGCTAATTCGCGGATACATTTTAAATGAATTTTGCCGAGATGACCGGCTCCAAGTACTCCTATTTTAAGCATAAGTGTCAATTTTGATGCAAAAGTAAATTTTTTGACCTCACCACCTAATCGCACCACCATTAATAAAAACTATTTATAATTGTATGATTTGTTTTTTGAACGATTACAAATTAGCCACAGCTTGCATTTTAATCAAAATATTCCTGATTGATTTGCTAATTTTGCAGCTCTCGGGATTTAGCATGATTGAGGAACTCGAAAGTAGGATTAGCGATGTTAAAGAGGTAGAAGAGCTTTTCAAGGCTCGTGAAGTAGGAGACGCGCAAGTTGCGCGTCTTTACCCAATCCTCATTCATATTTAGATTCGTACAGACGCGCAACTTGCGCGTCTCGGTATAATTTATTTCATAATCGAATAACGATTAACTCTTCCGCATGACTGACACTTACCGGCACAAAGGCTTGCGCGCCCAACTTGTAGAATCGCTCCGCGAAAAGGGCATCCACGATGAGCGCGTGCTCGATGCCATCAATACCGTTCCCCGCCATTTTTTTATGGATTCTTCCTTTTTGGAATATGCCTATCAGGACAAGGCCTTTCCCATCGGATCGGGGCAAACCATTTCTCAGCCCTACACCGTGGCCTTTCAATCGCAGTTGCTCGAAGCCGAAAAAAACATGAAGGTACTCGAAATTGGTACCGGCTCGGGCTATCAGGCCTGCGTGCTGTTAGAGATGGGCTTAAAAGTTTTTTCGGTCGAGCGGCAGTTGCACCTATATAAAAAGGTTAAGCGTTTTTTCGAGACTCATCGCTACCGCGTGCGTGTTTTCCACAAAGACGGCTTCGAGGGCTTGCCTTCTTTTGCTCCCTTCGACCGGATTTTGATAACCGCTGCCATCCCCAGTCTTAACGATACCTTGAAATATCAACTAAACGTTGGCGGTGTTTTGGTGGCTCCTGTGGGTGGTGATGGGCAGCAAACCATGACACGCATTGTGCGGGAAAGCGAAGACCGTTTTACTGAAGCGTTTTTTGGTGGTTTTATCTTCGTGCCTATGCTTCCCGGCAAGGCAGAAGATTAAAATTAAAATGGAAAGGCATCCCGTGAATCGTGCCTGGGTAGATATATCTGTTTTTTTAAAATTTGAACTACTTCAAAAAAGAATTCACGGGGTGACTATGAATTTAGGGTCAGTAAAAACTATAAACACCCCTCAGCATGATAGTCCTGGGTTAGTTTTTTGTAAGCCTCGGTATATGCACCGGCTTCATTGCGTATCAAGAGATTATCGATTTTTGGTCTTATTAAATTATCCCTGCTGAATACCGCGATTACTCTGGTGAGGGCTTTGTTTGCTTTTGTGTAAACATTTAAACGATGAATCAAAAAAAAGCCAAATTCCACTGACAATAGTAAAAGATGATCAATACGGTCAGGGGGTAAAATGACGGCCCAGGTACCGGTATCGTCCAGGAGACGAGAAGTATGCGCTACGAAATCATGTGTGCTGAGCGAAACATTGTGCTTGGCAAGTGTGAACTGCGGAGATTGTGGCAGGAGGCTATTCTGAAAAAATGGTGGATTACTAACAATAAGGTCATATTTGGTGTCGCCCGGGGGAGGGTAGTTTTGCAAAGAAGATTGGATGGCCGTAAGTTGATTTCCCCAGGGCGAGTTTGTAAAATTAATCGCGGCTTCCTGTACTGAGGCCTCGTGGATGTCGATGGCTTGTATGGGAGTTGGGCATCGTTGCGCCAGCATCAGGGCAATTACGCCCGAACCGGTGCCTACATCGAGAATGCGTTTGCAGTTGTCGGCCACCGGCAGCCAGGCTCCCAAAATCAGGGCATCAGTACCTACCTTCATGGTGGCATGGTGGTGCGAAAGGCTGAAATGTTTAAACCGGAAAACGGATTCCATCACAATGTTTATTCTCCGAGATACAATTCGATAAGGCCATCGGGCAAGTCCATGAAAAGGATTTTTTTTTCGGTATCTAGTCCCAGGATAAAATCATCAACCAAAGGGATAAGGATTTCCTTTTCGCCTTCGAATATTTGTACCAGGTCTTGCTCTGGCGATTCAAGAATATCGTTGATTACTCCTAATGGCTGGTCGTTTTCGTCCATCACGGTAAAGCCGATAATTTCATCGTAACTTGCGGTTTGTCCTTCATCGGAATCTTTATTTTTTGCCATAGGCAAATAAACCGTACAGCCCACAAACCGCTGTGCAATATCTGGTTCGGAGTAATCGCAAAGCAGCAGCCTTACACCATCAGCAGAGATTGCACTCATTTCATCCACAAAAAAGGGAACCAGTCCGCCGTCTATTTCTATAAAAACCGTTTGCAGTGGTTCGTTTTCTGGCGGGTTTTTCTGAGCAAAAATCACGCTCACTTCCCCGGTCTTGCGGTTTGCCTTGCTGATGGTTCCCCAGCGTAAAAAATTGGATTTTTCCATAATCTAATCTAAAGAAAAAACCGAAGATACTGCCTGAAAATCTTCAGGGCTGCAGCTTCGGTTTGCATATTTATTTTCAGCACCAGGTGCTGTTGTTATCTTGCTACTCTGCTTTCTTTTCTTCGGCAGCTTCTTCTACTTTTGCTTCGGGAGCAGCATCTTTTGCATCGCGTACTTCGGCTTCGGCCACCTGCTTGGCTTCCTCAGCTTGTTTGGCGGCAGCCCGCTTTTCTTCAGCTTCTTTGTCGAGTTCGGCCTGACGACGCTTGGCGATTTCTTCTAAGCGCGCCTCCTTAATTTTGGTCTCAGCCTCGATGCGTTCTTTCTCGCTGGCGCGTTCTTTATTCTCAAGCTCTTTGCCGGCATTTTCAATTTTTGCCTGCTTGGCTTCTATCCATTCCTGGTATTTCAGCTCGGCTTGTTGCTCGGTCATGGCTCCTTTGGCCACACCCTTCAAAAGGTGGTTTTTGTACAAAACACCCTTGTATGAAAGTAGTGAACGAACCGTGTCGGTAGGTTGTGCTCCTGTTTGCACCCAGTAAAGTGCTCTGTCGAAATCCAGTACAACCTCGGCCGGTTTGGCCACCGGATTGTACGTGCCAATTCTCTCGATGTTTCTTCCGTCTCGTGGTGCCCGACCATCCGCAATAATAATGTGGTAAAAGGGTTGCCCTTTTTTACCTTGTCTCTGCAATCTGATTTTTGTTGGCATAATCTGTTAAAATTGTTGTATTAAATATGTTACTAAAACATTTTGGGGTGCAAAAGTCTGATTATTTTTTGAATTAAAAAAGGATTAATTGAATTATCTTTTCACGATGGCTTTATCAGTCAGTGGATTGTAGTCCTGGATGTCCGATAGCCTGTCCCGACCATCAGGGTATGATGTCCGATGTGACATCAAGTCACACCGTGAATAGCGTCTGGCGATAGCACAAAGTTTTACAAGACTGCTCTGCTCGCTGCACAAATTCACGGTGTGACTACAAGGCATCTAAAATCTGAAATCTAAAATCTAACATCCAAATCAAACATCTTACATCGGACATCTGAAATCGGACATCAAAAGAATTTCAGGCTTGCAAGATTAAAATCTATTCGCCAGGGTTGCTATCCCCTTTGTCAGTGAGCCTGCCGATGTCAGTGAGCCTGCCGAACT
>CAZGAO010000008.1:0-51647 GCA_964523795.1 uncultured Lentimicrobiaceae bacterium | reverse complement strand
GGGTTGCTATCCCCTTTGTCAGTGAGCCTGCCGATGTCAGTGAGCCTGCCGAACTGCGGGGCTGCGAACCCTTGCCATCCACATCTAAAATCGGACATCTAAAATCTAACATCCACATCTAAAATCTGACATCGGACATCTGACATCGGACATCTGACATCGGACATCAAAAGAGATTATATCCAAAAATAAACTCCAAAAAAAAGCCGTATGATTTCTCATACGGCTCAGCAGTTTTTAGGCTTAACAAGTGGATATGCCTTATTCGGCTACCACTTCAAATTTTACTTCGCCTTTAATTTCTTTGTAAAGGTGAATCTTGGCAACGTATTCGCCAACCTCTTTGATGGCATCGCCGTCAACGTCAATTTTCTTGCGGTCAACATCGTAACCTTCGGCTTTGAGGGCATCCGAAATCTGGATGGCATTCACAGAGCCAAAAATCTTACCCGAGGTGCCTACTTTTGCACCAATCTTGAGCGAAACCTTGCCCAGCAATTTGGATGTGGTGGTGGCTTCATCGCGCAGTTTATCTTCTTTGTACGACTTCTGACGCTGCACTTCCGCCAGGATTTTACGATTGGTTACACTGGCAATAATGCCCTTTCCTTTGGGAATAAGGAAATTGCGGGCGTAGCCGGGTTTTACGTTCACGATATCATTCTCGTATCCGAGATTTGTTATATCTTCTTTTAAGATTATTTCCATTCTTCGATTCTCCTATTTTAATAAGTCAGCAACATAAGGTAATAAATCAATGTGGCGGGCTCTTTTGATAGCCTGGGCTACTTTTTTCTGGTATTTTGTTGAGGTACCGGTAATCCTGCGTGGGAGGATTTTGCCTTGTTCGTTTACAAACTTCATCAGGAAGTTGGCATCTTTATAGTCGATGTATTTGATGCCGGCTTTTTTGAAGCGGCAATACTTTTTCTTTTTTACGTCAACCGCGATGGGGGTGAGGTATTTTATATCTGAATTTTGTTGTGCCATTTTTTACACGTTTTTAATTGTCAAACATTAATTTTCTTCGGTGGTTTGTTTTTCTTTTGCTTTCAACCGTTTTTTCTCGTTGTAAGCCACGGCGTGTTTGTCGAGTTTTACGGTAAGGAAGCGCATCACACGTTCGTCGCGTTTTAGCGCAAGCTCAATGTTTGCAATGGCATCACCCTCGATGGTGTATTCGTAAAGGTGGTAGAAGCCGGTCGATTTTTTTTGAATTGGATAGGCCAGCTTGCGCATGCCCCAATTCTCTTCGTGAACGATCTCGGCCCCCTTTTCTTTCAGGAAGTCCTGATACTTCTTTACCGTTTCCTTCATCTGTTCGTCAGACAAAACGGGAGTTAAAATGAAAACGGTTTCATACTGGTTTAACATCTTGAATTTGTATTAGTTAAATATTTAAAAAAATGTGTATTCCAAAAGTGGGCGCAAAAGTAATAAATTAATTTGAAAATTTACAATAACTTCGCGGCGGTTTTGTTAAAATAAACGTTTTTATAAATTACTGGTTTAATGCGACTTCTTATTTTCATCATCATCTTTATCGGGGTGTATTATTTTATTTCAAAATACATCTTCCCCTATCTGGTAAAGCGTTTCATACGAAAGACCCAGGAACGCTTCGGTAATTTTGGGCAGCAGCCTCAAAGGCCCGAGCAGAAAAAAGAGGGCGAGGTTTCGGTAAAATACGTGCCGCCCGAGGCCAAGAAGCATAAATTCGACCCCGAAGATAGTGAAGACGTGGACTACGAAGAAATTAAAGAATAATCAATTCCAAAGAAAAACTTATGGAAAAATTTTCGATACAACGGCTTTGGCCTTACCTGATTGCAATCATATTTTTTATGGTAATCACGCTGATTTATTTTTCACCCATTTTAGAAGGGAAAAAAATTAAGCAGAGTGATATTGTGCATTTTAAGGGCATGTCTAAAGAAATTGTGGATTATCGCGATTCCACCGGCGATGAACCTCTGTGGACCAACTCGATGTTTGGCGGCATGCCCGCTTATCAAATTTCGACCCACTACAAGGGAGCTTACCTAAAATCCATCGACCGTATCATTACGCTGGGGCTTCCTCACCCTGCGCGCCTGGTGTTTTTGTATTTCCTGGGCTTTTTTATCCTGCTTCTGATTTTGCGTGTCAATCCCTGGCTCTCGGTTTTGGGAGCGGTAGGCTTTGCCCTGTCTTCCTACTTTTTTATCATCATCGAGGCGGGGCACAACTCCAAGGCTCACGCCATTGGATACATGGCTCCGGTTCTGGGTGGGATCATTTTGGCCTATCGCGGTAAGTATCTGTGGGGTGCTGCACTCACGGCACTTTTTCTGGGGCTCGAACTTTCGGCCAACCACCTTCAAATTACCTATTACCTGCTAATTATTGTCGTTATTTTTGGGATAGCCCAATTTATTGACAGCCTGCGAAAAAAAGAACTGCCGCACTTTGCCAAAGCAAGTGCTGTACTTGTGATTGCTGCCTTGCTTGCCGTGGCAGCTAATATCTCAAATATATGGGCTACGTGGGAATACGGCAAATACACCATTCGCGGCAAGTCGGAGTTGGCAACCGAAAAAGAAAACCGTACCAGCGGCCTCGACATCGACTATGCAACGCAGTGGAGCTACGGTATAGCCGAAACCTTCACCCTGCTCGTCCCCGACTTTATGGGCGGCGCATCCGGCAAAGCACCCACGGAGGATTCACAAACTTTTGAGGAGCTAAAAAGTGTGCTTCCCCTGCAACAAGCCAAAGGCTATCTAAATTACTTTTCGATGTACTGGGGTCAGCAGCCATTCACCTCCGGGCCGGTGTATGCCGGTTCCATTATGAGCTTCCTCTTTATTCTCGGGCTTTTTGTGGTCAAAGGAAAATACAAGTGGTGGCTGCTTACGGCAACCGTTTTGAGTATCATGCTGGCCTGGGGCAAAAACTTTATGCCTCTTACTGAGTTTTTTCTGCACTATGTGCCCGGCTACAACAAGTTCAGGGCGGTGTCGATGACCTTGGTTATTGCCGATCTTACCATTCCCCTGCTGGGGATTTTAGCCCTGCATGAATTGAGCAAAAAGGATGTGGAACGCAAGGTGGCAATCAAAAATTTGGGTATGGCACTGGCAGTAGCCGCAGGCTTGTTATTATTTATGATGGCTTTTGCCGGTTCGTTTTTTAACTTCTCCTCACCTTCCGATGCGCGTTTGATAGAATCGGGAATGCCAAAGAATCTGATCGATGCTCTTGAAGCCGACCGGCTTTCGTTGCTCCGCACCGAAACTTTTCGCTCCCTGATATTTATTGTGCTGGCAGCTGCGGCGATATGGGCTCTGCTTGCGCAAAAACTTAAAAAGGAATATCTCTACATTGGCCTTATCGTTTTGGTGATGGCAGATATGTGGACTGTTAACAAACGTTACTTGAACAGCGAAAACTTTGAATCGGCTCGTAAGGTAGAAAATCCTTTTACAGCCACGGCTGCCGACCAGCAGATATTGCAGGACAAAGATCCTAACTTTAGGGTGCTCAATACCAGTGTTAATACCTTTAACGATGCCAGCACCTCTTACTATCACAAATCCATTGGCGGCTATCACGGTGCCAAGCTGCGCAGGTATCAGGAGCTGATCGACTTTCATATTTCGCGCAATAATATCGATGTGCTGAATATGCTCAATACCAAATATTTTATTGTACCCGGAGCAAACAATCAACCACAGGCACAACTAAATCCTGATGCCCTGGGCAATGCCTGGATTGTGGATAGCTACCGCCTGGCCGAAAACGCTGATGAAGAAATTACTGCCCTCAACGATTTTGATCCGGCCAGCGAAGCCATCATCGACCAGCGTTATTCGGAAATGCTGCAAGGTTACACTCCCGGAAAAGCACCCGCCGCATCCATCAAGTTGACCAGCTACAAGCCCAACGAACTGAGCTACGATTTCACTTCCACCAAAGATGAGTTGGTGGTGTTTTCGGAGATTTATTACGACAAGGGCTGGAAGGCTTTTGTGGATGGCGAGCCGATGCCCTATTTTAGGACCAACTATGTTTTGCGTGGCATGATAGTTCCCGCAGGCCGGCACGAGATTGTGTGGAAGTTTGAACCTGCGGTTTATTACACCGGCGGCACTATTACAGCCATCGCCTCCATCATTATTCTGCTGCTGTTTTTTGCAGGGATGGGAAATGAGTTGAAAGACAAACTTATGCCCCCCTCACAAAAGAAATAATATGGCACATATTAAAGAACCGGAAGGAATAGATTTTTTAATACAAAGTCCTCCCTTAACTGACCAGGAGAGAAAAGAAATCAGTGAGCTTATTACAAGATTAAAAGCAAAGTCCTCAAATCTAAAAATAAGCAGAAAGAAAAATATTAGAAAGGAAATGGCACAATAAAAATCCAAACGCCCAACAACCTTGTCACGAAATATGTTTTTAATTATCATGTTCTATTTATCTTTGTGTAAATGTTAAAACTATGAGACTTAAAGAAGATATTAAATCAAAAGTTGACAGGCTCGATCCAACGGATCTTCGCCTTGTTGAAATTCTGATTGATTCATTATCGGGTAATCGGAAAATAAGAACCCGGAAACCTTCACAGAAGAAGCCGATTTATCTGGATATTATTAAATTAATGAAACCGGCTGAATTGACTTCTTATGATATTGATTCAGGAAGGAACGAAAGAATATGAAATACTTTTTTGCTTCAAGTAGTTAATCAGATGAATTGGAATACTATTGCCGTTTAATCGGTTGTGGTAATAAGAATAGGCTTATGAATAAAAAGGTACTCATCATCACCTATTATTGGCCACCCAGCGGGGGTGCCGGCGTACAGCGCTGGCTAAAGTTCGTGAAGTACCTCCCGGAGTTTGGCTGGGAGCCGGTGATTTATACGCCGGAGAATCCTGAGTTCCCGGTTTTGGATACTACACTCGAAAAGGACATCCCCGAAGGAATTACGATTCTGAAAACAAAAGTTTGGGAACCCTATAGTTTTTACAAAAAATTTATTGGTTTAAAAAAAGAGGATAAAATAAACGCCTCTTTTATGAGCGAAAAAAAGAAACCCAAACTAACTGAGAATATATCCGTGTGGGTTCGTGGCAACCTGTTTATCCCCGATGCCCGCAAATACTGGATTAAGCCTTCTGTAAATCATCTTAGCAAATATCTTCAGGAAAACCCGGTGGATGCAATTGTTTCTACTGGGCCACCGCATTCGATGCACATGATAGCTCTGGGATTGAAAAAGAAATTTAACATCCCCTGGTTGGCCGACTTTAGAGATCCCTGGACCCAAATCGATTTTTATCAGGATTTAAAACTCTCCCGCTGCGCAGATCGCACACACCGAATGCTCGAAAAACAAGTTTTGAAATCAGCGGATCAAGTGGTGGTTATTTCAAATGGGATGCGAAAGGGCTTTAACGAATTTTACCAACGTGATTATGAAGTAATTACCAATGGTTTTGATGGCGATGACCTGCCTAAGCAAAAAGTTGATCAGGACAAAAAGTTCTCCATTGCTCATATTGGCACTTTGGCAAAATCAAGAAATCCTAAATCGCTTTGGAAGGCATTAAAAACGCTAACAAACGAAAACGAGGCCTTTGGCAAGGCGATGGAAATTAAACTTGTAGGCAAGGTTGATTTCCATGTTATGGAATCCATCAATGCAAATGGCCTGGGAAAATACCTGCGGCATATCCCTTATCTTTCGCACGACAAAGTTTTGGAAGAACAGCAGAGATCGGCTGTGTTGCTTTTACTAATCAACGACACCCCGAATGCAAAAATGATTCTCACCGGAAAAGTTTTTGAATACCTTTCAGCACAGCGGCCAATAGTTTGTATCGGTCCCGAAGATGGCGATGCTGCTAATATTATACGGGAAACCGATTGTGGTGTTGTAGCCGGGTTTGAGGATGAGGAACTAATTCGAGAAGAAATTCTAAAACTATTTTCTAGCTATAGTGATGAGGATGCTTTTCAGAGTGGCAGCAATATAGAAAAATACTCACGCAAAAACCTCACAAAGGATTTGGGGCATCTGCTCGATGAAATGGTGGGAACATGAAGCAGGAAAAAATCATATTTGTTTGCCCACACATGGCATCCTTTATTCAGCTTGACATTGATATTTTATCAGAGCGTTACACTGTCATTCAAAATACCTATAATTGGAAAAATAAAATTGCTGTTCCCTATTTTCTTTTAAAACAGTTTTTTTTTCTTCTTACAAATATTCGACAATCAAAACTTATTATCGTATCCTTCGGTGGCTATTGGGCTTTGATTCCTGCAATCATAGGCCGATTATTTAAAAAACCAGTTTATATAATTCTACATGGAACGGATTGCGCCGCATTTCCGGAGATTAATTATGGAAACCTTAATAAACCTATTCTAAAAAAAGTGCTAAAAATATCTTACCAATTAGCAACTAAATTATTACCCGTAAGTGATTCATTGGTTTACACAGAAAACACATACTATTCTCCTGGTAAAATTATCAAACAAGGTTACAAACATTTTTTTAAGAATAATACAACAGCTTACACTGTTATTTATAATGGTATCGACACAAGCAAATGGATAATATTACCTGATATTAAAAAAGTAGAAAATCGATTTATCACCGTGCTTTCGGAGGGGCAGTTTTTTATTAAAGGGGGTGATCTGATTATTGAAGCAGCAAAAAAACTTAGTCACTTCGAATTTATATTTGTTGGAATAAAACAAGCTCCTGCTTTAATTAAAGTTCCTGACAATGTAAAGTTTACCGGTAGGTTATCGGCATCTGAATTACTTCAAATTTACAACAGCAGCAAGTACTATTTACAGCTATCAATCACCGAAGGATTTGGAGTTGCTTTATGTGAAGCTATGGCTTGTGGGTGCATTCCTATTGTATCTAATGTAAATATTTTACCTGATATCATTGGTGATTCGGGTTACGTTTTAACAAAAAGCAATGTTGAAGTATTAATTAAACTAATTATCGAAAAAGTAATACCTGAGAAGCGGACTGAATTAGACATACTGGCACGAAACACCGTTTTTATTCGATTTAGCATCGAAAATAGGAAGGAGAAGTTAGATAGGGTTATTGAGAATTTATAGTGATAAAAATTATCAAATACTCTTCCGTTTACTAACTAATAATTCTTTAAAAGTATCTAAAGATGCTTTAGGATTAGCAAGCCCCTTAGCATCTTCTATAACCACTTTTGATAACAAATTCAACAGAAATCCAAGACTTTCAATCTGAAAAACATCAAGTATCAGCCTATCTAATATTGTAGTAATTGTAGTAAAATCATTTTTACTTAATGTTATACACTTACTTAAACATTGCCTCAAATATGAATAAAAATAGTAATGATCAAAAATATCAGAGTTAACAATACATTTCCCATCAATTTCACTCAACTGGCCACTATCATCCGATAAAACATTAAAGTGTGTAAAATCTCCATGAAGTTTATGATGACTTTTTGTTTTTTTAATAATTGACCACCTAATCATTAGTGCTCGTTTAATTAATGGATATTTTGAATTAAATTCAGTTAGCGTATATTCAGTTAGCAAAGGAAGCCCCAAGTATTTATTTTCTATTAAAGTAAGACTATTAAATTTACCTGTGAAAACACGGATTGGTCTAAATTTATTATCAAAATCAAATTGTACCTGCTTTCCATTATTTACATAAACGAGTAAAATATTATTATTAGAAATATCCAATTTAACTATCCTATTTAAGGGTGTCAATTTAAACAATAGATGCCCAAAATAGCTTTTTCTAAATCTAATAGGAATTGAATTTTTTGGAGTTATTTGAAAATATAGTGATCGAAAATAAATGGTTCTCAAGACTCTATGATTTTGGTACAGTATCATCATGTCTTGATTAAACGGAAACATATAGAATTTCTTGACCATATTACTTAATCATTCTTAATCATAACATAATAATAATTTTCTATTTTTTTGTATAGGATCATCTTCAGAAGTTTCATTAATAACTTGCACACTCTTATAGATAGAATTGAGAAAGTTTATTTGTTCATTTTGTTGTTCAGCGGATCCATTTGATTCAAAAAGCATTTTTTTGCTTATTCCTTTGCAAACGACAATGAGTTCTTTCCAATTCTTTAGCCACATGCAAACAGAAAGTAAGAAGCAAATATCAACGATTTCTTCTACAATGAAATCCTTGATGTATTCAAGATTTTCTTTTTCAAGATTAAAAACAAAGAAATCAAGATTACTATTGCTATGATAGGATTTAATCTTATTAGCTACATTTACCATTTTGTAATCATAATCAAGACCAACTCCAACTTTAATATCCTTAGCAAGCGCATGTAGCATGCCACCTTGATTACATCCCAAATCCAACACTGATTTATTCTTAAAATCTAAAGGTACATTTTTTAAACGCTCCATGGGATTTCGTTGACCAGAAAGGGTTTTACCATCGATTACAATTGTTTGGTATCCGATGTCATAAAGCACACCAGAATATGAAGATCCACTTACTTTTGTGTAGTTCAACAGATTAATTATTTTTTGACCTTCACGGTCGAAACCCACAACATTATCTGCCTCCAAATCAAGTCTTGGTATAGATTTTCTCTTTTTGGGCGGTTTAATCAAATTTAAAAATTTTATTTTCATCATATTGTATTAAATACATCAATTTAAAAAAAACAAAAATAGCAATATTCAATTAGTATTTATTTTTCACACAAATTTTCAAAAAGGCAAAATTAAGATAATCATTTCTTACCATCCTGTAAGCCATCAGAAAGTAGGATGTTAAACTCTTGTATTGATGAAATTGGTGACTTCCAATCAAAAACTATTAAAAACTCATAATACCCGCTAGTACTCGGCTCAAAAAATGTCCCCAAGGTATTTTTGGCTTGCCATTTACTTTTATTAATTAATGCTTCACTTTTCGCATATTTATAGAAGACAACAGCATAATCAGTTCCAATTAGTGATAATTCCACGCTATATTTTTCATTTGCATTTAACTGATAAATATCTGTTTGATAATGTCCAAAAAAAGGTGGTTTTTCTTTTTTAGTTTTATATAGATTAGCAGTATCCCTTAGTGAAGTAAGAACTTTGCCTTTTTTATATTCAATTGAAATTAATAAGTCTAAGAGGCTAATATTATCACAAAAAACAGTTAATGAATCATTCGCTAAGTAATGCTGGAATTCTACAGGGAAATATTTATTGGTCTCACCCTTAACTTTATTGTATAGTTGAATATCTATACCCACACCTGCATTATTTACTTGAAGTTGAATATAATCAACCGAATCATTATTTTGAGATTCGAAACTAAAAATTCCATATTTTGATTTCTTCGGATTTGTCTTTATTGGTTTCTTTTTATTATACCTTTTAATTTGTCTCCATGAGTAAAATACTTTTACAGAATAATCACGTATCTTTGAATAGCTATTTGAATCCATCTCATAAATCCCGTAATTTCCAAATGACTTTATTGGTTTTGAGATATTATGGTTTCTATACTTATAATGCTTGTTGCTGTTTTTTATAAAATTATTATAGGAAAAATAACTCCATATACGCATTTGATCATCAAATATAGGATTGTTGAATATTTCCATTAAGTGCTTCATTTCATATATCTGGTAACGCAGGTAAGCATTTGATACGTTTGTTTTTTTTCGATTATAGTAAGTCCAATTTGGTGTATCATAATACTCTAAACTATTTACCAAACCAATATAGGTCTCATTTAAAATTCTACTTGCAATTGTGTCATCTGGAAAAAAATCACAATACTCTTTTAAGCCAATAAACCCATTAATAAATCCATTTAATACCTGTGGGGAACTCTTTGAATTTGGATATTCCTCAATCCAAGTATAACCTTCGGGTGTTTTTGAGATTGTCCCACCATCTTCTTGCGGTAATAAAAGCAAATAGGCTATTTTTTGAATTAATGATTTTATATAATCATCATGTGTAATAGAGTAATACCTCAATAAATAGCTGATTGCTGCACCTTGAGTCATACCGGAATACCAAGGGATACCTAAGTCATGAGCTTTAAAGGTATATGGTAAACCAACACCCTTACCATTGTATAATAAAGTGATTTTTGTTGAATCATAAAAATATTTGGCTTGATCAAGAAATTTTTCATAGTAGGTACTATCAGATGTTTCAAGAAAATAGTAGTATGAGAGAATACCATAATTAACAATGCTTAATGGATGATACTTCCCTCTTGAAAGAATAATGCCATTCCGGTCAAATGTTCTTGTGCTTTCAAAGCCATGAATATCTACCCTATCAATAAGGCAAGTGTATGGTTTTAGAACTTGCCCAATTGCAGGGTGTCCAACTGACAGGGACAATGAAAATATTGCTGAAAAAATAAACTTAACTTTTAGATTCATTTTTCTGTATTAGAAAGCAAAAATAATAAAATTATTAGCTTAAATTAGTTTTTAAATCAGTATGTCAACGTATTTTTAATTTAATAGTTTGTTGATGGCATTATTCATGACTCCCATACAAATCTACCGAAATTCTAAAATAATTAACCGAAACCATAAGCAAAATAATATGTGCCGTACATCCGATAATCATATTGATGATGTAATTTGAAAGCACACAAGTGTGACTTCCTATTATCAGGCAAGACTTATTTCATCGGCTTTGAAACTATCGAGCAAACGGGTAAGCGTTTGATCTTTGGTTTCTTTTGCAAGTTCGCGACTAAGTTTTGTTTTTTCCTTAAATGGCAACTGCCTAACCAAATCTAAGATTTGACTGTATGACAATGAAATTTGATATGCTCCTGCATTCATAATCTCTTTATTTTTAATCAAGCAAAATTACACAAAACCCTCTTACCAGCATAAATTACCTATGCACCACATAAATAATTTCTCTTTTACCCTCACTTCAGCAACGTTACGCTCCCCTGCTGTTTATGTTTTACCAAATCCCCGTATTTGTTTAAGGCACCGTAGTCGCACACCCAAAAGCAAACCCCTTCGGCGGTTGATTTTGCCGTTCCATTGCTCGGCGAAATTATCCAACTCGGCTACGATGCGCCCCCAGCGATTGATACGAATTTTCTAGTCCTTCGGCTTTTTCTTTTATTCCCAAAGCCCGTGAAATTCAACCGTGCTTCTTGTCCGCATCCTGTTCTGAATTATGTAAGCACTTCTTTGAGCATCATGTTACTTTGCCCTATCTTTCAACTAAAGATCTTCTTCTTTGTTTTGTCTGTATAGAACAATCTCTATTTCAATTTGTTAATTTCTTTCTCTGTTAAACCTGTCATTTTCGAGATAATTTCTATTGGATAACCTTCTTTCAAACCAATTATAGCAGTCGCTCTTTTCTCTTCAATCTTTCCTTCAATCTTTCCTTCAATCTTTCCTTCAATCTTTCCTTTTTCGAGATAGGTGTTTTTTATATTAAAAATATCTCTGTAAGCATTTACGCTTGCTTCATACTGTTTGTATTCGTCTGGTTTTAATTTTGCAATTTCAGCAGTTTCAAAAAGTTTTAAGAAAATATTTTCTTTTAATTCAACGGGTATTCTTTCAAGCTTTGGAAGATTTTTCAGAACGAACATCCATTTATCAAAGCGAGTTTCTAATTCTTTCTCCGTTTTATTAAACTTGGGCATTTCGAGGTAGATGTAAGTTAACTTGTCGTAAAAAACTTTTTTTGTTTCTTGTTCTGTCAACTGTACTTCGTGGCGGTATTTGTCAGGGTCACTTTCTTCAAACTCAAAATCTAAAATCCCGATGGTATAAACTGCTTTTAATTCAAAATTCCAAAATCTGTCCTTGTTTCTTGCTTGTTCCTGTATTGGAAAGGTTGAATAAAAGATGGTTCTGTCTTTAAAAAATTTCTGCTCAGCTTTTTGCATTTCTACAATGAATTGCTCGCCTTTTTCATTGGTACAGTAAATATCAAAAATTGCTCTTCGGTCGCCAACCGAAATTGGTAATTTTTCGTTCGGCAAATATGACAATTCCGTAATTTCCCCTTCCTGGTCTTTCAAAAGTTCATTCAAGAAATCAAGCAATAAATCCTTGTTGGGTTCCCTGCCTTGCCGGCAGGCAGGTTCGCCAAACAAACGTTTAAAACCATAGTCGGTAAATGGGTTTATGTATTTTTCTTTAAATTCTGTCATCGTTCAATGTATTTGTTGTAAAATTACAACTATTTCTCGTTTGTGCAGTTTTTTAATTTTAATCCTCAAGACTTATTTCATCGGTTTTGAAACTATCGAGCAAACGGGTAAGCGTTTGGTCTTTGGCTTCTTTGGCAAGCTCCAGGCTTAGCCTAGTTTTATCCTTGAGCTGTAGTTGCCCGACTAAATCTAAGATTTGGCGGTATGACAATGAAATTTGATATGCTCCTGCATTCATTAGCTCTTTGTTTTTAATGCAACAAAATTAGGTAAAACATTTTTAATGGCTCACAAAGAGATTTCCTTTTGCCACAAACGCTAAAAGTGCGGGAGGATATAAAGTTCTGTTTCAAAAAAGGGGATCATTGGTGTAGGATTAAAAATTAGTCTAACTGGCCAGGCAGGCTTATCATTACTAAAAAACCTTAGTAGAAAATGCGACCACCGCAGGCTTAACCTTATTCAATCTGGAAATTAATAAGGTTGTTTTTATCTTCGGGTTCATTTTTCTACTAAGGTCAAATAAGGTAGGATGTGAGGAAGTTCAATCTATTTTTTTAGAGATGATCGTAAAACTGTTTGACCCGGATTCATTTTTAATCCATCGTATTCGATGGATTTATTTGATAAAACCCATGTTTGAAAAAGCGAAGCATTGGAATTATTTATTAACTTTGCTTTTAATTATCATGTATTTTTAAATAATAACTTTAAATTATCATGTTTATTAGAGTTCAAAATTTTGTAGGATCCGAGAATGAAAGCCTTTTTCTTTGGGGTGCTCGACAAACCGGAAAAAGCACTTTATTAAAAAAAATGTATCCGAATTCCTTGTGGTTTGACTTATTACAAACTGATATTTTTGAACGGCTTCAAAAAAATCCGACACAATTCAGGGAAATAGTTCTTGCATCGAAATCTGAAAACCCGGTTGTAGTTGATGAAATACAGAAAATACCACAATTGCTTGATGAGGTTCATTGGTTAATTGAAAACACAGCGAGGCGGTTTGTTTTGAGTGGTTCAAGTCCACGGAATATATTGCGATCCGGTGCTAACCTTCTTGGAGGCAGAGCACTTCGATATGAATTATTTCCACTGGTGAGTCATGAAATCCCGGACTTTGATCTGATGCGTGCACTTAACCATGGCTTGCTTCCCAGGCATTATCTGGCAAAAAACCCTAAAAAATTGGTTTCATCCTATATCGGAAATTACCTGAGAGAAGAAATTATGGCGGAAGCAAGAATTAGGAACATTTCCACCTTTTCGCGTTTTCTGGAAGCAGCTGCATTTTCGAATGGAGAAATAGTTAATTACACAAATATCGCCGCTGAGTGCGGTGTTAGTTCACCTACCATTAAAGAATACTTTCAGATACTTGTTGATACGCTGACCGGGCGATTTTTGCCCTCGTTTCAAAAACGGCCAAAACGCCGAGTGATATTGGCTCCTAAGTTTTACTATTTTGACGTTGGCATCGTCAACTATTTGCTAAAAAGAGGCCGAATAGAACCGGGAAGTGAAGCAATGGGCAATGCGTTTGAGCATTTTATTTACCAGGAGATATTTGCCCACAGCAACTATTCATCAATTGAATACCCGATATATTATTGGCGCACTGCATCCCAGATTGAAATTGATTTTGTGTTGGGAGATCATGAGGTCGCTATTGAAACAAAATCTACTGCCAATGCCAGACCACTTCATGCCAGAGGCTTAAAACAATTTGCCAATGATTATACGGTTAAAAAACTGGTGCTGGTTACCAACGACCCTTTTCCCCGACAAATGGGAGATGTGCTGGTTTTGCCCTGGCGTGATTTTTTGCAACAACTTTGGGCAAATGAAATAATATCTTAGTGCAAAGGCCTCCATTATCTGATGAGGAGAGAAGGTAATTAATAAGGTTGATTTTTTCTTACGGGATCATTTTTCTATTAAGGTCAAATTAGCAATATCCTGCATTACCCTCACCGCAACGGCGTTACACTTCCCTGCTGCTTATGGTTTATCAAATTCCCATATTTGTTCAGGGTGCTGTAGTCGCACACCCAAAAGTAAACGCCTTCGGCGGTTGATCTTGCCGTTCCAGGCATCGGCGAAATTATCCAATTCGTCTAGGGTGCGTTCCGGAGCTTGAAAATTTAAAAAGGATTGTAAAAATGATTTTTCTAGATCAAACCCTGCTCAATCATTCGCACGATAATCTCGATGTTGCGGTCTTTGCCCTCGGGGTCGTAGCGGTCTTTTAGGTCATAGCCAAATATGCGGGCAAAGGATTGGTAAAAGAAGGCGACAAAATTGCCACGAAAATCCTGCACCAGATCGTAGCTCGTATCGCCGGTTTCGCGGTCGATCAGCTTTATCAGGATTTTGCCTTGGCTAATGGTTAGTTTTCGCAATTCACCACCATATTCCTCCTGTACTTCGCGCTCCACTTGCTTCATAATCCGGCGTTGCTCCTTTTCGCTTTCGGTTTGCAAAAGTATGGCTTCGTAGTCCTGCAATTTGGCACCGGCCAGTTTAGCCCAGGGATAAACTGCTTTCACGTTGCGAATGAGCCGGCTATTACGGCGTTGGTTTTTTGGGCTTTTAAAAATTTTAACATCGTAAATTTCCACCCCTGAAATTTTCACAAAGGGAATAGTGTCCTTATCAATTATCTTGTATTGAACCAGATGAAAATCTTTTCCCCGCTCTTGCCCTATGGCGGCGGCGGTGGGAATAAGGAAAATTATCGAAATCAGAATCAAATTCCGCATGGATGATTGTTTATGCAAACAACGCTTGCCTGTGGGAAAATATTTTTTTGGATATTTTCACTGTTGGTTAGGATCCCAATTTATAGGCTAAGCACATTAATTTTTCCTGCCGAAGTCGGAGAGGTTGGTGCGGATGGTGATATAGTTGGGCGAGCCGCTGAGGTGATAGGTAGCCCGTGAATATTCGATTTGAAACTTTGACACTTTAACAGCCAGTCCCCACGAAAAACCTACCATGCCCATTTTGCTGTAAACGCCCAGCTCCTGACGGCGTTGGTAGTTGTAGCCAAAGCGTATCGAGAAAAATTTGCTGGGGATAAACTCGCCGCCAATTACTACGTGGCGCAGGGCTTTGTCGCCAAACTCGCTAAAGCTGTCTTTCTCGTTCACTTCGCCGCTTATGGGGTCGATTTGTTGGTCGGGGTCGTTAGGGTCATCGTAAGTTAAATCCCATTTCTGAAGGTTGGTAAGCAAAATAGAATAGCGAAAAGGAAGATGCTTCAATTTTTGCGAAAGCCCGAGGTTGATCTCGAAAGGCAGAGGTTCGTAATTGCCGGAGCGGTAAGGCTTTAATTGTGAGCCAATGTTGCGGGCTACCAGCGAAATGGTGAGCCTTTGATCAGGATTGTAATAGCTGCCTGCCACGTCCACGGCCACGCCAAAGGATTGATAATCCTCCAGGCCCGAATAAATCATTTTGAGGTTGGCACCTATCGAAAATAGCGAATCCAGTTGGCGTCCCCAGCCCAGGCTCAGTGCCAGGTCGTTGGCGGTAAAAGTGCCGAAGGTTTCTCCGGTTTCATCGGCATAGGTAAACTCGCCATAATTAAGGTACTGCATGGTGGCGGTGTAGGTGCCGATCTGATTAAACGATTTGGCATAAGTTGCAGAGCCGTAATTGATATCGGTGAAATAATCGACAAAGCTTAGTGCTAAGTTGTTGTCCATCTCGGGCGAAATCACCGATGGATTGAAGAGTGCCTGGGTAAGATCGCCGTCTTTTACGGCCAAAAAATTTCCACCCATTGCTGCAGCGCGCGCCGACACGGGCATGTTGAGAAAGCGATAAACACCATCGCCACCAATTTGAGCCTGAAGATTTGAGGAGAAAAATAAACCTGAAAGTATTGTCGCCAGAAAAAAATAGTTGAGTCTGTTCACCGATAAATGTTGTTTTTGGATATTAATGAGGCAAACGCAAAGTTGCTCTTTTAATTGTTAAAGATGGTGTTTAAAGCAAAAGGGTTGCATTGCGACGAAAAAAAATCAGGATTTTACTTTTTCGTTTTTATGGTGCAGCCGATGGCTTTGGTAAAATTGTTGCTCACCATGCGGTTTGCACGCAGATCCTCGATGGCATTTTCAACAAATTTTTCCTCTACAAAATCTGCATTTTGATAGTTGTCGTCGATGGCACCGATGTATTTTACTTCAAAGTGCCTGCCCTTGTTTTCGAGCAGGAAAACGTGGGGCGTGCGTGTGGCACCATACTCGGGATACACTTCCTGGTTTTTATCAAAAAGGTAGGGAAAGGTAAAATCTTTGGCCTGCGAGCGTTCGATCATTTTTTCGTACGAATCTTCGGGCTGCACAGCCGGGTCGTTGGGATTGATGGCGACAACGGGAAAACCCAGCGGCGCGTATTTTTTGTCCAGCGCGAGAATACGGTCTTCGTAAGCCACCGAATAGGGGCAGTGGTTGCAGGTAAAAATCAGGATAACACCTTTTTGTTCATCGTAGTCCTGCAGCGAGATCATGCGGCCATCCACATTTTTGAGGGTAAAGTTTGGAGCCTTGTCGCTCACCTGCACGCCTTCATCCGCAAAAGTGCTCGCAATCGAAAATAATAATACAGCAAGTATTAAAAATGTGTTTTTCATCGTAGTTTTAATTTTAATGTGTGAAAATAGTTTTGATAGTTAAAATAAATCAATTTGGAACTTTCTGCACCTTAGCGCAGGATTTTATAAAAGTATTTATGGTGTTGCTAAGTTCGTGATAGGTGAACGACTGCTCGAAAAAATGTCGCATCCCGTTTTTATAAATCAGTGTGGCGGGTATTGCCCCCGACCAATCCGGGCTTACCTTGTCGATCCATTGGTTGCTTCGGGGGTCGTTGAGCAAAACCACCTGCGATTCGATTTCCCTGTCGTGGACAAAGGGAATAAGTTGGCTGTCGTAGTTTTTTATAAAATCGAGGCTGACCAGAATTACCCTTACTTTTTCATCGTTAAAGTCAGTGTTTACTTGCTCGAAGGCCGGCAATTCCTTAACGCAGGGCTTGCACCAGGTAGCCCAAAAATTCACCACATAGGTAGTGTCGTTTTGCTGATGGAGCAAAGGCTCCAGTTCATCAAAGTTATAGACAGGAACCGCTTTTTGCCCAAAGGCCGTGATTCCCGAAAACAGAAGCAGAATTATAAGATATGTAGCTTTCGACATGTAATTTCGTTTTGCACTAAACGAAATTGGGTGAAAAAAGTTTAAATCTTCACCACTATCCCCGCCAGGAAATTAACGGGTGCCTGCGGAAAAAAGCCATCCATTTTATATTCGATGTCCTGATCGTAATAGCGATAAACCCAGGCATTGCTTTCGTATTTCTCGCTCAAAAAATTGGCTACGTTCAAATAAAAACCAATTTCCTTGCAAAAGTCCGGCTGGATAGTCCAGGACACATTGAGGTCGTTTACAAAATACGCATCCAGGATACGGCTGCTGTTGGAGGTATTGTCGATGAATTGCTCGCCCACATATTTGGCTATCCACTGGATTTTTAAGTTGGATATTGGCGTAAGCGAAAAAATACTGTTGCCAATTATGTCGGGCGAAAACGAAAGGTCGGTTTCACCCAGCTCGCTGGTAATTTGCTCGTAGGGCGGGCTCCAGTTATCCACATATTCGCTAAAGCCCTTAATTTTGTTGCGACTTAGCGAGAGGTTTACTTCCCATTGCAGAAACTTGTTTATCCGGTATCCGGCAATCAACTCCAAGCCGGTACGGTAGCTTTTGGGCACGTTGGTAAAAACGGGGGCACCCACATTATTTATTTCGCCGGTAAGCACCAGTTGGTCTTTGTAGTCCATGTAGAAGAAATTGGCGTTCAGCCGAAGTTTGCCTGCGCTGTAGTTGTAGCCCAGCTCGTAGTCGGTAAGTTTTTCGGCACTGGGCTGATGGCCATCGTCGGCATCGCGAAAGTCGCTGCGGGTGGGTTCCCGGTTGGCGATGGCAAACGAAAAGTAAGCCTGATGTTGCGGGTTAAACTCCCAGGTGGTTCCAAACTTAGGGTTGAAAAAAGCAAAGTCATGCTCCTGGCTGATGTTTCTCAAATCGTCGTGCGTGCCGGCAATTTCGTAGTTTACGCCTCTAAATTGCAGGTCAGCATAAAGATTGAGCGGCTTAAAAATTTGGTAGTTAATCTTCCCGAAAATATTGTACTGTGTTTTTATTCCACTGTTGTGATACCATTGTTTTTCGGGACGGCTGTTGCTGGCAAATTCGGCCCATATTACCGTGCCATAATGCCGCCCATCGTAGTAATTGTAGCCGCCGCCAAAGGATGCTGTTATTTTTTTGAAACTGTTGTAGTTTCCCGAAAAGGTAATTCCATAAAAGTCGTTGTCCAAATATTTTCTGCGGATAAGGTCGGTTTCAACGATCGTATCTGTTCCCACGATTACATCTTCTAAACCATAGTCCGAAAAAGCCTCATCCGATTTATAGCTTTCATAATAGCCATAGCCGCGAACATAAAAGGCGGCAGCATTTACGTTGAGCTTGCGGCTGATACTCCGCGAAAGTATCACCTGATAATGATCCTGCTGATAATTATCGGTTTGATTATCATAATATTCAATTTGACCATTATCGTTCACATATTCGCCGGCGGGGTTGTAGGTGCGATTGCTTTGCAGGCTGTCGCCTGGCACGCCATACCATGACTGGTAGGTTTTTTCCTTGCCCGAAAAAACATTGATTTTGGCAATGGTTTTTTCGCCGTAAAAACCGCCGCTTACAAAAAAGGATTTCAGATCGGAGCTAGCCCGGTCGATGTATCCTTCGGAAGTAATTTTGGAGAGCCTGCCATCAAGCGTAAACCGGCCGTCCAAAAGCCCGCTGCCAAAGGCGATGCTATTTCTAAAAGTCTGGTAGCTCCCTGCCGACGAACTGATTTGGGCGTAGGGATCGGCGTTCAGGGTTTGGGTTTTGATGTTGATGCTTGCGCCAAAGGCTGCGGCACCATTGGTTGAAGTGCCCACTCCGCGTTGTACTTGCACGTTTTCGACCGAGGAAGCAAAGTCGGGCATGTTGACCCAAAAAACCCCCTGCGATTCAGGGTCGTTGAGCGGAATGCCGTTTACGGTAACGTTGATGCGGGTGATGTCGGAACCCCGGATGCGCATTCCGGTGTAGCCAATTCCTGCTCCGGCATCCGAGGTAATCACTGTGCCTGGCGTGGTTTCCAGAAGCACGGGTAAGTCCTTGCCGAGGTTCTTTTCGCGCAATACTTTCTTGCTTATCTCCGTGAAGGTCTTGGGCGATTTCGCCCCGGGGCGGCTGGCTTTTATCACTACTTCCTCTTCCATTATTGCGCGTGGCATAAGGGCTATTTGAAGTTCGGTGTCCTGATTTAGCGCAATCGACTTATCCATCATTTCATAGCCCAGGAATGAAATGCTGAGATCGTAGTTTCCAGATTTTAGACCCCGGATTGCAAATTGGCCATCGATATCACTGATGGCGTTACTGTAAGAGTTTGCAATTAGGATGTGGGCGCCGGGCAAACTTTCGCCCGTTTGTGCATCGTTTACCGTTCCCCGGATGGAGAATTGTGCAAGCGTAATTAGTGGTGTAAAAATAATCCACCAAAAAAAAGTTAACTTTTTCATCTTTCGATTGATTTTTAAGTTCAACAATGAATTAAAAATCAATAGAGGATAAGCAAGGTCATGTAAGCCATTTTTTCCCTCCGCCGGCATTACCCGGATCAGGTACAATGAGTATGATCTCAGCCCGTAATATTAGGGCACCCCTATTGGATTCGTGGCAAAATTACAATTTTTCTCCATCGTCTCGCTGCGATGAATGGAGATTAAGGTTTTGTAAGTTCGGGCGAGGTTTTCAATCCCTTTTGGTGCTGCGAACTCAGGGTTTGCTGCCCTCGAATAAATTGTAGAAGTATTTTTTAAATTTAAAATCAAAAAAAAAGGATGGCCTCGGTGAAGCCATCCTTTTTTATTATTACTGTTACGAATAAGGTAAGGTTGGGGATGTCTTAGGCTGATATTTTTTACTAAGTTTTTTTGATAAAGATAAGGTTTTCGTTTGTTAACTTTTCTAAGCCCGTTTTTTCGGGATGATTAAATATTAACTTGCACTGACTTTCGAGCGTCCTTAGGACCTCGAAACGTCAAGAAATGAACAAATGATTTAAAAAAAAGCAAGTTACTCTCTGAATACTGTCTGGCTATAGCATTTGTTTTTAAAAGACAGCTCCGCTCGCTGCATATCTAAAATCTAAAATCTGCAATCTTCAATCTGAAATCAAAGAAGGCCTTCCAGGCTTGGTATCCCCTTTGGGGCTGCGAACCCTTGCCGTCAACATCAAAAATCCAGCAATCATACATCCACATCTAAAATCGGACATCTGAAATCTGACATCAAGGGCTACCGCTACCGGTTTACAATTTCGTAGGTATCTTTGGCGATCATCATTTCTTCGTTGGTGGGTACTATCAGCACCTTGACTTTAGATTCGGGTTTCGACAAAATCATTTCTTTGCCGCGCACACCATTGTTTTTCTCAAAATCAAAGTCCACGCCCAAAAATTCCAGGCCTTCCATTACGTTGGCGCGGGTAAGCGAATCGTTTTCTCCAATACCACCGGTAAATACTATCGTGTCAACGCCACCCATAGCTGCGGCATAAGCCCCGATGTATTTTTTTACGCGGTAGGCGTACATTTTATAAGCAACGCCGGCTCGATGGTTTCCTTCCTCGGCAGCAAGCTCCACATCGCGCATATCCGACGATATACCCGATACACCCAGCACACCGCTGAATTTATTCACCAGCGTGCTGGCCACCTTTATATTAAGGTCTTCCTTGTTCATAATATGAAAGAGCGCGCCCACATCCAGGTCGCCGCAGCGCGTGCCCATCATCACGCCTTCTATCGGGGTCATGCCCATGGAAGTGTCCACAGATTTGCCAAACTGCACTGCGGTCATCGAGGCTCCGTTGCCCAGGTGGCAGGTTACAATCTTTTTTTGGCTGATGTCGTGCCCCAGGATTTCGCAGGCACGCGCCGACACATATTTGTGGCTGGTGCCATGGAAGCCGTAACGGCGGATTTTGTGCTTTTCGTAAAGCGAGTAAGGGATACCATAGAGATAGGAGTGCTCGGGCATGGTTTGGTGGAAGGCTGTGTCGAATACGCCAGCCTGGGGTACGCCGGGAAGCAACTGCTGCATGGCATAGATGCCCTTGAGGTTGGGTGGGTTGTGCAGGGGAGCAAGATCAGATGAGCGTTCCAAAGCCTCGACCACCTTGTCGGTAATGGCTTCGCTGCCGCTAAATTCCTCGGCACCATGCACCACGCGGTGGCCTACGGCCTGTATCTCGTTCAGCGATTTAAGGCTGCCATATTCCTGGTCGGTTAATACGCCAAGCAAATACTCGATGCCTGCCTGGTGGTCGAGGATCTCGCCCTCGGCGCGGAGTTTCTTGCCATCCTGGCGTTCGTGTTTTATCGATGCCCCTTTTAATCCGATCTTATCCACAAGCCCTTTGGCCAGTACTTCGTTTTCGGGCATATTGAAAAGTTGATATTTTATCGAGGAGCTTCCGCAATTTAATACGATGATTTTCATACAAATAAATTTCAGCAAGTTTAATAATCTAAATAATATTTATCGTCCCAGGGTTCTTATGCCGCCAGATTTTACTGTTTTGCGACCTTCCCTCCAATAGTAAAAACCTTCGCCGGCCATGCGCCCCAGCATTTTGGCTCGCACCATGCGTTTGATGATGGGCGAGGGTTTATATTTCATATCGCCCTGCTCGTTGTAAAGGTTTTGCATCCATTTATGAATTTTGTCCACGCCAAATTTATCGGCCATCTCGAAGGGGCCAAATTCAAAACCCGTGGCTTCTTTCATCACTTCGTCGATATCTTCAACTGTGGCCACGCCTTCCATAAGCAGGCTGCACGCTTCGTTTATCATAGTAGCAATCATGCGCGTGCTGATGTTGCCGGGCGATTCGCTGCACTCGATTACTTTTTTGCCTATCATCTTTGCAAACTTCTTTACCATCTCGAAGGCGGCAGGGCTGGTTGAGGCATGTTGCACTGTTTCTACGATGTTGATTTTATCAACCGGGCTGATAAAGTGCATGCCCAGCGAGCGTTCAGGATGCTGGAGCACCGAGGAGAGATCCGAGATCATAAGCGTAGCAGTGTTGGAGGTTATTACCGTATCCTCGCTTACCACCGCTTCAATCTTTTTAAAAACCTCTTTGCGTTCTTCCAGGCTGGTACCTTGTTTTTTGGAGTGGATGGTTTCGATGATGATGTCGCAATCGCGCAGGTCATTATAATCCACCGATCCCTGAATGCGCGAGAGCACCAGTTTTTTCTCACTGCCTGTCATTCCCCATTTCTTAATTCTGCTCTCCAGTTCGTTGTCCATGCGATTGGTGATTTCCTGGATACGCGCTTCGTTCAGGTCAATAAAAATTACTTCAATGCCTTTTTGGCTCACGTGCAGGGCTATTTCCTGCCCTACCGATCCACAGCCAATCAGGCCAATCTTTTGCAGGATACCCTTGGGCTGCATGTTTTTGCTCAGGCCAAACCGTTCAAGTTGTTCTGACATACTTTTTATTTTTAAATTTATTAATGTATTGATATTCAGATAAAATTGAAAAAGCCGATTATTTTCGGCGTAAAAGTAAACAAGATAATCGCCTTGTGCTATTTATACACGTTATAAATTTCTGTCTTTTTCTGGCATTAATTCCTGATTCGCAATTTGATAATAACTTTATAAATACCTATCTAACAGTGATTAAAGAAAGCACTACTAAAAGTAAAACTGCGATAATCAGGAAATTAAAAATTAAAACCACATTTGAGAAATCAAATTTAGAATCATTCAATTTTTATTAATCAGAAATTGTTATAATTTTGGCAGCTAAATGATTTATTGTTAATAAATTAACAGTGTAAATACTTAATTTTCAGCTATGAAAAAATGTTTTCTTCTCTTATCGGCTCTCTTTCTGCTGCTTACAATTTCTCACGCCCAGGAAAGTCCAAAATTTGATGTCAAATTCAGCGGATTTGTAAAAACAGACATCATCTGGGATTCGCGCCAAAGTGTAACAGCTCGCGAGGGGCATTTCTACCTGTATCCGATGAACGAAGATCTCGATCAAAATGGCGAAGATATCAATGCCTCGCCTAACTTTAATATTCTGGATATTCAAACACGACTGCGGGTGTTGGCCACCGGGCCTGATGTTTGGGGAGCCAAAAGTTCGGCCTTTGTCGAGGGTGCTTTTTTTGGTGCGGTCGAATCTAACATCAATACCTTCCGCCTGCGTCATGCTTATGTAAAGCTGGCCTGGGAAAATACGGAAGTGCTTGCCGGGCAATACTGGCATCCGATGTTCAACGTAAATTGTTTCCCCGGAACAGTGTCTTTTAATACCGGAGCACCCTTCCAGCCTTTCTCGCGAAATCCGCAGGTAAGAGTTACCCAATCTTTTGGAAAATTAAGTCTTGCACTTACCGCATTAAGCCAGCGCGATTTTACCAGTACCGGCTTCTCCGGCGCATCTACTATGTATTTGCGCAATACAGGCTATCCGGCACTTAATTTCAATTTGGAATACAATAATAAGGAGAACTTCCTTATTGGATTTACAGCAAACTACAAGGCCTTAACTCCGCGTTTGGCTACGGTCGAAAATTTCAAAACCAGCGAGAAAGCCCAAAGCGCTGCTTTTACCGCTTACGCGAAATATACCGCCGAAAACCTTACCATAAAGTTCAATGGCTATTATGGCGGCGATGCTTACAACATGACCATGCTTGGCGGCTATGCCGTTACTGCACCCTCGGATACCCTGGGAAATTTTGAGGAGTACAGTTGCATCCGCAATTATTCGCTCTGGGGCGATGTGCAAACCAATGGGAAAACCTGGCAGGTAGGTCTCTTTGGCGGCTATTCGCAAAATCTGGGTTCCTCCGATAGTATCACTGGTTCGATGTATTCGCGTGGAGGAAATATCGATTATTTATTTCGCATTTCGCCGCGCTTAATTTATAATTCAGGCAAATTCAGAATTGCTCCCGAAATCGAATACACCGTAGCCGGCTATGCTACCAATGATGAAAATGGAATAATTAACAGGGATGCGAAGGGTAAGATTACCGATTCGAAGGCAGTGGGTAATTTCAGGCTTCTTTTAGGCGTGTATTTTTTCTTTTAAAAAAATAGATTAAATCAGTCGTTAATTCATTTATTAATAATTAAACAAAAGTATTATGACGAACAAGATTTCGAACCTGGCAGAATATTTTGAAAAGTACCAGGAGAGTGTTGCAGACCCCGAAGGATTTTGGGCAAAAATTGCTGAATCGCACTATTGGCGTAAGAAGTGGGACAAAGTACTGGATTGGTATTTCGATGGCAAAGATGCGCCTTATGTAAAATGGTTTGTAAACGGCAAGCTGAATATTACCGAAAACATTTTTGAGCGCAACATGTTTCAGCGCAAAGACCAGCCCGCCATTATCTGGGAGCCTAACGATCCGAAAGAAGACAGCGTAACCTATACTTATGGTGAGTTGTTTGAAAAAGTTGCCCAGTTTGCCAATGTGCTCAAAGCAAAAGGCATAGAGAAGGGTGACCGTGTAGCCATTTATTTACCTATGATTCCCGAGCTGGCCATTGCCATGCTTGCCTGTGCCCGTATTGGCGCGATACACAGCATTGTATTTGCCGGTTTTTCGGCCAATGCCCTTGCCGATCGTATCAACGATTCGACCTGCAAAATGGTGATCACCTCCGATGGGGCTTATCGGGGTACCAAAAATGTTCCGCTCAAAGAAATTGTTGACCAGGCCTTGGAAACCTGCCCATCGATCGAAACTTCGATCATTTACAAGCGCACCGGCGAAAATGTAGAAATGAAAGAAGGCCGCGATGTATGGTGGCATGATTTGGTAGAAGGTGTAAGCACCGAGAATAAAGCCGAAGTGATGGATTCGGAAGATACCTTGTTTATTCTTTATACCTCCGGCTCAACCGGAAAACCAAAAGGCGTGCAGCATTCAACAGCAGGATATATGATGTTTGCCGAATACACTTTCAAAAACGTTTTCCAATACAGCGATGGTGATGTGTATTGGTGTACCGCCGATATTGGCTGGGTTACCGGCCACTCCTACATTGTTTACGGTCCGCTGCTGGCCGGTGCTACCTCTATTATGTTTGAGGGCGTACCCACCTGGCCCGATGCAGGAAGATTCTGGGATGTGGTAGAAAAATATAAGGTTAATCAGTTTTACACTGCACCAACGGCCATTCGCGCCCTTGTGGCTCAGGGCAACGAATTTGTTACTAAGCACGATCTGAGTTCGCTCAAAGTGCTGGGAACGGTTGGCGAACCCATCAACGAAGAGGCCTGGCGCTGGTACCACGATGTAGTGGGTGGCGGTCGTTGCCCCATTGTGGATACCTGGTGGCAAACCGAAACAGGCGGAATTATGATTTCGCCGATAGCAGGCATTACACCCACCAAACCTTCGTTTGCTACCCTGCCCTTGCCAGGTGTTCAGCCCATTTTGGTTGACAACGAAGGCAAAGAGCTTAAAGGCAATGGCGTAGAAGGAATCCTGTGTATTAAATTCCCCTGGCCGGGAATGTTGCGCAGTACTTACGGCGATCATCAGCGGTGTTACCAAACGTACTTTTCCAGCTACAAAGGCCTCTACTTAACCGGCGATGGAGCCAAGCGCGATGAGGAAGGTTTCTACCGGATTATCGGGCGTATTGATGATGTTATCAATGTGTCGGGACACCGCATAGGTACCGCCGAGGTGGAAGATGCCATCAACCAGCATCCCAAGGTTAACGAATCGGCTGTGGTAGGCTATCCGCACGAAATCAAAGGCTCGGGCATTTATGCTTACGTTACCTGCGATGAGCTTTCGGAGCACGAGCTTGAGACCATCGAAAAGGAGATACGCGATACCGTTACCAAATTTATCGGGCCTATTGCCAAGCCGGATATGATTCAGATTGTAAGCGGGCTGCCCAAAACACGGTCAGGAAAGATCATGCGGCGCATCTTGCGCAAGATTGGCGAAGGCGATGCCACTAACCTGGGCGATACTTCTACGCTACTCGATCCAGGCGTTGTTGAAGAAATTATCGAAGGTGCCAAGGTCAAGGTAAAACGCTAAAATATGTAAAACTTAATCTTATAAAAGGCATTTCGGTTTTTATTTCCGGGATGCCTTTTATTGTTTATTTTCTAATGATTTGAATTTATATCAAAACAAAATATTGAGACTATGACAGAAAAGAAAGTAATGAACCGCGGCCTTGTAGTGCTGGGGGCAATTTTAATTCAACTGGCATTAGGCGCTATTTACGCCTGGTCGGTATTTACACCGGGGCTTATTGCCTCATCGCCCAAAGAAGTGGTTGATCAATATGGCGCTTATTCCAAAGCACCGATGCTTAAATTAAAAGCTGATGCTTTCGAGAACATGTCAGCAGAATTGAAAGAACCTCGAGCTAATTTAAAAAGCCTTGAGTTAAAGGAAAGTACTTTGGAAAATAAAGATGAAAAAGCCAAAATTAAAGCTGAACAGAAAGAAATTATACTTACGATGAATTCCATTATCCTGAAGTATGTTGACAAGGATACATTGAATAGCCTAAGTTATCGTTTCTCCAAAACCCAAACACAGGTTATATTTGCGCTTGGCTTGGCCTTTTTTGCTATCGTAATGGTATTTGCGGGCAAAAAGCTAAAAACCTGGGGGCCACGAAAGCTCGCGCTGTATGGTGGTTTAGTTTTGGGGCTTGGATATATTTTGGCAGGTTTACTCGGAGGTTTAAATTTTTGGTTTTATGCCATCTTTATTGGTGTTGTTGGAGGTGCAGGTATTGGCTTGGCCTATGTGGTACCTATCGCGGTGGGTATGCAGTGGTTTCCTGATAAAAAGGGAATGATAACAGGTTTAGCTGTAGCCGGATTTGGCTTTGGAGCAATGGGCTGGGTTAAACTTGCCGGTTCATGGGGGCATCTTATTGCAAATATTGGTTTACCATCTACATTTATTATTTATGGAGTTGCCTTTGCCATAATGGTAGTTGTGGGAAGTATGTGGATGGTTTTTCCACCGACAGGCTACAAACCAAAAGGATATGTTCCACCCGAGGTTTCGGCGGTAAACAAACCAATAGGGACAAGGGATTTTAATAGTACGTCCATGCTGAAAACTCCGCAGTTTTACCTGATATTTCTAACCTTCGTGTTTAGTGCCGGAGCCGGACTGATGTCGATTGGTTTAATGAAACTTTATCCCATCGAAGCACTTCGCGCCGGTGGTATGGATACCGCAGCAGCAAGCGCAGTGGCGGGTACAGCCATGGCAGTTTTCTTTAGTCTGGCCAATGGCCTGGGTCGTATCCTTTGGGGAACGCTCAGCGATAAGCTGGGGCGCAAAACCTCCATTATTATTATGACCGCTACACAGGGTATTTTGGTGCTGCTGTTTACCTATATGGCCGGCAACGAATATCTGCTCTATCTGGGTGCTACCCTTATTGGTTTTAACTTTGGGGGCAACTTCGCACTGTTTCCCACCATTACTGCCGATACCTTTGGTGCCAAAAATGTCGGGCAAAACTATCCCTTTATTTTTCTGGCTTATGGCGTTGGCGGAATTCTTGGCCCCATCCTCGGCGGCCGTTTGGGCGATCTTGGAAATTTCCCATTGGCATTTACCATCTCTGGTATTGCCGTATTGCTGGGTACCGTGCTAACTATTATGGTTAAACCAGCTAAGCGATAATGATTGTTTAGTGTAGTTTTTAATATTGTAAAAAAAAAGCCTGGTGTACTTGAGCAATCGGGTAAGCACCAGGTTTTTTTTATTTGGTGTATAAATCTTTTTAGTAGTTTTACAAACCATAAACTAAAAATTAAAAACCATGGCAAGCAATTTAAAATCTAACGACACCCAATTTGAGGATTTTCAGGATGATGATAATTTTGAATCTCCTCCGGTTAAATCCGCTTCAATCTTTTCCAAATTCCGCGAAATGATATCCCAATACAAAAGCATCAATGCCTTGACCAGATATTTGATTCATATTATTGCGGTAATTGTAATAGCGGGAGTTTTAGTCGCGGCCTACGAAATAATTACCTGATTGAGGTTTTGATTATTTTTTGGGTCGAGATTTCTTTGTCAATAATTGTGCGAACAAAATAAATGCCCTCCTTCAAAAAGCTCAGGTTTATCTCTGCCTGTTTAAGTTTTTCAGCACTGATGGTTTTATCCAAAACTCTTCTTCCCGCAAGATCTAAAACAATAAGCTGAACTGTTTCATTCTTCAGATTTTTATCAAAATTCAGCCAAACTACACCATTGGTAGGATTTGGGAAAATTGTTAAATGAACACGTTTTTCTTTCTCCAGTTCAGGAACGTCCACAATGCCGTTTAAAATAAGTACTCCCGTATTATCGGGGTCGAGCCAGGCTTTTAGCTGTGTTGAATCAGCGATTCCAATTTTATCCCACGAATGCGAAAATTTGCCATAATAGTCCGGGCTGGTGAGGTAGGTGCAACTTGCACTTCCTCCGGTGAGCTGCCCAACAATCAATCCGTTGGCATCGAACAAGGGCGAACCTGATGAGCCGGGTTCGGTAACGCCGTGGTTGGTTTCTGTTGCAGCCCAACGTACCCGCCAGTATGTGTCCGGGTCGTTGCCATTGTATGTATCCGAGATAAGCGGTTGGGTGAAAGTAGATATTTTTTTGATATCGCCTTGCGGATGGTGTATGCCAAATCCTGTTGCACTAGCCTCATCGCTGGCATCCCAGCCATTAAAATAGGGCTGGTATTCTACCTCAGGTACTCTTTCGTTGAGCAGGAGTAATTTAAAATCCGATTCGTAGCCTATGCCGCCTGCGGCAGCTACCTTAGTGGCACCCACGATGCTGTAAAAATTGAAATTCAAATCACCTGACGGGTTCTTGCAAGAATCACCCTGGTATTTGAAATAAAAAATCCAGCGGTCGTAATCATCGGCACTTGCCCCAAAGCCGCAATGATCGGCGGTAAGAAAATAGGGGGTCAAATCCTGGCGTGCATTATTTACCAGCGAACCGCTGCACCACTGCGATGAAGAACCTTTTTTAACCGAAACCCGGGCTACACCCAGGGCCTGATTCTGCCAATTATTCCCCTCAGGGCATTTAATGTTTACCTCGCAGGTGTCAGAACCGCCAAATCCCTTGCCGCCAAAAATTACCTCGGCAGTGCGATAAACATAGCCCACTTCATCAATGATGATTCGGGCTTCTTGGATGAGTCCGGCAGGCTGGTGATATTCAAAAATGGTGGTGCCCCCACGCACCATTTGCGTGGCAAAGGTTCCGCCATTGCGGTTGTTGAAATGCGTAAAGGCTCCAATAATTTGCTTTTGCTCCTTATCGTACATAAACAAGGTTCCTCCCTCAGGGATCACGAAATTCTTGTAATACATTATCAAGGCTTGTGCTTCCTGAGATTGAATTGCCAAACGGCATACCCGACTTCCATCATTAAGTTGCATCCATGCGCCTTCTTTGCTAAAATTGATGTTAACCGGAGTAGAAACTGCAAAACGCATAGCAATGCCGTGCTTATCAGTAAAAGCATCTTCGGCGAGCAAGCGGCTCACATCAGGAGCCGGAATTTCGATCACTGGATATATTTCGTTTTTAATACTCAGAGCCAGAGTGGGAGGCAGGCCGGGTTTGCTAATTTGGGCATGTGCAGTTTGCATTATTGCCAAAGGCAGCATAAGAATAAGCAGGAGCAGATTTTTCATAATTTCTAATTTTTGTTTTCTTGCCACAAAAATAAACTTTTCTCGAAAACAAATCTGCTACAAGCCCGATAATGGAGAGGTCTATTTCCATTATGATTTCATTGGCACACCATCAAAAACCTGTCTGCCTGGCCATTTAGACAGGGTTTCAGTGCCGCACGTGCATCAATAAGTCTATTAATATCCTGACGCTTACAAAAACATGTCATTGGTGACAAAATACAAAGCGAAGTTGCCTGCCCCGTCCATCGGGGTAGTATAAACGGGAGAAATCCCCCCTAATGCCATTATGAAATTGCGAAGAAAACTTTTACGTTGTTTGAATAATCGTAAATTTGGCCGCTCTAAATAAAACAGATACAGAAATTATAATGGAATACATTAAGCAAACACTTCGAGACAAGCCAGCCGCAAGGTGGGCCATGATGGTTATTGTCAGTTTTTTGATGGCTGCCAACTATTATTTTTATGATGCGCTTTCACCATTAAAAACGCTCCTCCAGGAGCAGCTCAATTTTAGTAATCAGGATTTTGGAATTGTGGCGGGCTTTTATGCCTTCCCTAACACCTTTTTGCTGATGGCCATTTTGGGTGGTATTATTTTGGATAAAATGGGCATCCGCCCCACAGGATTGCTGTTTGCCGTGTTTATGATGATCGGAGCCTTGCTAACCGCTTATGGCACCACCGAGTATTATGCCAATGGTGGTTTTGGCTATGGATTGATGGCTTCCTTTTTACCCTCCTATTCGCCCGAATTGAAAATGATGTCTTTTGGGATGCTGATTTTTGGCCTGGGTGCCGAAACCAGTATTGTGGTAACAAGCAAGATATTGGTAAAATGGTTTAAGGGTTACGAAATTGCCCTGGCTTTTGCACTTAATCTGGGTATTGCGCGTATTGGCACTGCCCTGGCCTTTAATCTTTCGCCCCGCCTGGTGATGCCCGATTTCTGGGCTGCACCGGTTTGGTTTGCCGCCATGCTGCTTCTAATCGGCTTTTTGTTCTTCCTGGTTTATATCATGTACGATATTAAACTCGACAGACAGGAAAAAACCAAGACCAGCCTGATAGACAAAGAAGAAGAATTTCATATTTCTGACCTGGGCAAGCTCTTTACCAACCGAAGTTTTCTTTTTATCACTGCTTTGTGTGTAACTTTTTATGCTGCCGTTTTCCCCTTCCTGAAATATGCCCCCGATTTTTTCCATCACAAGTTTGGCGTTTCCGTAAAAACAGCTGGCGATATTGCCTCGATGCTGCCCTATGGCACGGTGATTTTTACTCCGCTCTTTGGCTGGCTGGTTGATAAAAGAGGCAAGAGTGCTACGCTGATGATTTATGGCTCCCTGCTTTTGATTTTGGTTCATCTTATGTTTAGCCTTACCAATTTTAATGTTTACGTTTTGATGGTGCTCCTGGGCATAGCTTTCTCGCTCGTGCCAGCAGCTATGTGGCCCTCGGTTGCCAAGATTGTTCCCGAGCACCGCATCGGAACTGCTTATGGAGCCATGTTTTCGTTTCAGAATCTCGGACTCTTCGCCGTTCCCATTTTGGCAGGTACCCTACTCGATACAACCAATCCCGGAGTTACCTCCGAGATGATCGAAGCGGGGACTAAGCTCAATTATACGCCTACCATGCTTATGTTTGTGGGCTTTGGGATTGTCGGTTTCATCTTTGCCCTGCTGCTGAAATGGGATGACAAGACCTCGGGCTATGGTCTGGAACTGCCCTCGAATGCCACAAAAGAAGAAGATCTTTAAAACTGATATTTAATTTACGATGACGATAAAACCTGCCTTAAAGGAAAAGATGTGGGTACGCTTTTCTATACTTGTACTCGTTGCCTTTGTGCAGGCGGCCAACTATTATTTTTACGATGCCATCTCGCCACTGAAACGAACCCTCGAAACAGAGTTCGGCTTTAGCTCCTCCGATTTTGGCCTCTTTGTTTCATTTTATTCGGTACCCAACACCTTTTTGCTGATGGCCATCCTTGGTGGAATCATCCTCGACAGGCTGGGCATCCGCCGCACGGGTACGATGTTCGTGGGCATGATGACCATCGGTGGTTTTATTACGGCCTATGGCGCAAGCACGCTTTATACTTCGGGTGGGCCGATGTATAATTTGATGGCTTCTTTCTGGCCCGATTATTCTCCCGAATTGAAAATGATGCTGCTGGGGCGGTTTTTTTATGGCCTGGGTGCCGAGACCAGCATCGTGGTGATTAGCAAAATAATTGTTAAGTGGTTCAAAGGTAAGGAACTTGCACTGGCCTTTGGGCTTAAGATCGGCATTGCCCGCCTGGGATCGTTTGCCGCTTTTTATTTTTCGCCCATTATCAAAGACAACGCCTCGCACTGGACCGTGGCCATCTGGTTTGCGGCCATACTTTTGGGTATCGGCTTTTTGGCTTTTATGTATTACACCTTTTTTGATAAAAAACTGGATCGCCAACAAAACGAAAAGGTGGTGCTGCTCAAAGCAGACGAAAAATTTAGCATGGCCGAGCTGGGCAAACTAATGACCGATCGCTCGTTTATTTATGTCTCGCTTTTGTGCCTCACGTTTTATTCGGCGGTATTTCCATTCCAGTCGTTCAGTCCCGATTTTTTCCTCAACAAGTTTGGCCTCGACGAGCAAGCCAGTGGAAAGATTGCATCCTACCTTAGCCTGGGCACCATGTTCTTTACGCCCTTTTTTGGTTTTTTGGTGGATAAGATTGGCCGTAGTGCCACCTTCATGATTTTTGGTTCGTTGATGTTGGTGGTCATCCACCTTATCTTTGCCCTAACCATGATTAATCCTATTATCCCCATGGTGTTTTTAGGAATTACTTTTTCGCTGGTTCCCGCCGCTATGTGGCCAAGCGTTGCCAAGATTGTGGACGAAAAAAGAATTGGCACAGCCTACGGAGCTATGTTTTCGATACAAAATCTCGGGCTGTGGGCCTTTCCTTTATTGATCGGTATTGTACTCGACAAGACCAATCCCGAAATTACCGAAGCAGTGAAGGCTACCGGAACTTATACCTACGATTATACCTGGGCTATCCTGATGTTGGCGGGTTTAGGAGTGTTAGGCTTGGTATTTGCTTTGCTGCTCAAACGCGAAGACAAAAAGTCGGGCTATGGCCTGGATTTGCCTTCCAATAAAAAGGTTTAACTATTCAGCCACCATCCTGTTAATAAAAGCTAAGCCTGCAAAATGAACAATTTATCAATAAATTGCATTACTATTTTTTTTAATAGATAAATATGAAACTAAGATTTAGCATAAGTGTAGTTCTGATTTTTCTTTTTACTTCGAATATTTTCGGACAAAAGGAAAACCTGGAAGGAATCGAAGTTGGAGCGATGGCTCCCGAAATAGAGTTATCAGGCCTTGCTGGTGAAACCGTTAGTCTTTCGCAATTACAGGGAAAAATAGTTTTGATAAATTTCTGGGCTTCGTGGTGTGCGCCCTGCCGCAAGAAGTCGCCCTACCTGCGCGCCATTTTTAACGAATATAAAGAATTGGATTTTGAAGATGGCGAGAAGGGATTTGTGATTTTCAATGTGTCGCTCGACAAAAATGAAATAGCCTGGAAAAATAGCATCCGAAAAGATTCCGTTGGTGCTTTTATCAATGTTGGCGATATGAAGGGTTGGGATTGCACTGCCGCCAAAACCTACAACATTCGCAAGATTCCTACAAGCTTGCTGCTGGATGGTACGGGCAAAATTATTGCCATCAACCTCCACACCCGGGATTTGGAAAAGAAACTTAAGCGCATGAAAAAGGGCGGCTTCCCGTGGTTTTTTTGAGGCTTGGCGCATCAAAGACTTAATAATTGAATGCAGCTATGCTTTTATAAACTTTCAAGATACGCACGGAAATTTTCAAATCCTTTAACTGATACACCATCATTGGATGTGAACTGAAGCTCTCCACCGTAAACCACACATCCTTTATTTTTACTATTGGTAAATTCGTGAAATTGATGGATATTTTTGGTAAAACCGGTATGCCAGGTCATTGATGCTTTAATTTCGACAGGATACAGGTTTCGCCCCTTTTTTACAATCAGATCAACTTCATTTTGATTGCTATCACGGTAAAAAAATAAATTGGGATTCATACCTTGGTTTAGTCGATGTTTTAGTGCTTCAATGATGATCATATTTTCGAATAAGCTTCCCATTAATGGGTCACGGGTAATTAGTTTTTCTTCTTCTATACCCAATAAGTAGCTTGCAAGGCCGGTTTCAATAAAATAAAGCTTGGGGGATTTGATAAGTCGTTTTCCAACGTTCTCATAAAAGGGTGTTAAACGAAAAATGATGTATGATGCTTCTAACACTGAAAGCCAGTTTGAAATCGTTTTGGCAGATACGCCAGTATCATTTGCAAGTGAATTAAGATTAACTACCTGGCCTACGCGTCCAGCTAATAAATGCAAAAACTTCTCAAAAGTATGTAAGTCTTTCAAGTTTATCAATTGCCGCACATCTCGTTCGACATAGGTTTGCAAATAATTTCGGTAGGCAATGTATGGATGTTGATGCTGATCATATATACGGGGTAAAAATCCGTTAAATAGCCAACCATCTCTGGAAAACTTGTTGCTTGTAGCATTAGCAGCTTCTTCAATGGAAAAAGGAAGTAATGTGAGTAGGGCAGTCCTGCCAGCCAGCGATTGAGTAATGGCAGCATTTACATTTAAGTGTTGACTTCCGGTAAGAATGTATTGTCCATTTTTTCGATTTTCATCCACTTTCACCTGTATGAAAGAAAGTAATTCCGGAACATGCTGAATTTCATCAATAACTAATGGCTCCGAATATTGCTCAAAAAAACTAACAGGATCTTCCTTTGCAAGGAGACGCGTTTGTGGATGTTCAAGGTTACAATAGGAGTAATCGGGAAAAACCATTTTGGTAAGTGTAGTTTTGCCTGATTGCCTTGGGCCTGTTATAGTTACCACTGGATATGTTTCTGCAAGCCTTTGGAGCGTTTGTTGAATTTCTCTTTGAATCATAATTGCAAAAGTATCATTTTTTATGTATATCGGGAGTTGAAGTCCTGATTTGCAGAGCAACGATAGGATCGCTCCAAGCGATGCTATCGGATGCGCCTGCGATGGTATCGCTCAAAGCGATGGTATCGCTAAGCTGTATCGTGCGGTAACCGATAGGATCGCTGGAAGCGATGCTATCGGATGCACCTGCGATGGTATCGCTCAAAGCGATGCTATCGCTAAGCTGTTTCGCGCGATTACCGATAGGATCGCTGGAAGCGATGCTATCGTTAGTACTTGCGATGCTATCGGTATTTTAATCCAAAATACTTTGCTAATTCCTTATCAACGAGGGTTCCCTTGCGCAATCCCAAATAATCTCTGGCAGAAGAAAACTGCCAGTCTTCAGGTTTTGAAACAAGGTTTGCCTCCACCGGGTTGTCATGTATATAATTAAAACAAACCTGAGGGTATTGTTCTTCTGGTGGCAGTATATTAATCTTTGTGCCAAATGCAGTATTAAAATAAGCTGGTGTAATTTCTTCCGGTTTAGTAAGATTGGTGGCTTTGCTGTGCTGCTGAAACAAACTGCCGGTAAAGTTTTCCTGCTTTTGAAGTGCATCAGTATAACTTCTAAGCATTATGCCTACTTCCTGATTTAAAGTCCTGGATTTTGGTTTAGCAGTTCTTAAATCACCAGGCAGTAAAATTTCTGTTGAATTAATAAACATCAGCAAATGAAAATGCGTGGGCATAAGACAGTATGCAAGTATTTTGGAGTATGGATGCAGCTGTTTCCGAATCTTCCGGAGGAAAAAGATATAGTTGTCGTAGTTATAAAAAATTTTTCTTTGCGCATTGCTGCGATTGTACACGTGGAAAAGATGACCTATCTCAAATTGCATTTCTTGTAACTTTTAAGGTGGATTATGGGTGCGCGAAACAAATGTAGGTTTTTTTTTATTAAGCTACATTGTAATTACCGATAGGATCGCAAAAAGCGATGCTATCGGATTTACTTGCGATGGTATCGCTCAAAGCGATGCTATCGCTAAGCTGTGTCGTGCGATTACCGATAGGATCGCTGAGAGCGATGCTATCGGTTGCACCTGCGATGCTATCGCTATGCTGTACCTTGCTTCTGCGTTAGTAAATCCCTTCCAAAGCCCGCTCTTTGAGGGCTATTAGCTTTTGTATGATAAGTGCCTTGTCAGCCTCGTTTTCATCAGCACTTTTGTAGGTGCAGCCCAGCGCCTCGGCCAGATCATTAAGTCCTGTGGTATTGTCGGGGTATTCCTGCCCGTCAAATTTATACACACAGTCAGAGCCAGAAGTGCAACATACTTCTACATTTTTTTCGCCATCGCAGGTCATTACTTCGTTCATATCCTGCTGCTCGCAGCTTTCGTCATCCGTAGTTCCGCAGCCTGAATAGGCCAGCGGAATTAAGGCGATCATCGCGATGGCCGCCAATGCTTTTAATAGTTTCATTTTTAATAAATATTTAATAAATAATAGTTGAATTTCAAGTAGCAAAATTAAACCTTTTTACGCTGATCCATCTATAAATTTTTTCGTGGAGGAACGTCTGTTTCGTAGTGTATGTTTTTGGGGAAGAAAATAAAATCGAGCATCTTTTGCTGTACCCTGATTTTGTTCATCATATCCTCGCGGGCAGCTTTGGTATCGATACCAACCTTTGAATCGCCCCCGACATCAGCATACCTGATTTTGTGCGAACTTTTCTTAAGCGATTTTGCATCAATTTCATCACCGCCTTTAGCTTGCTTTTTATTCCGTTTTTTCGACTTTCCAAACAGGATATTACTCAGGTGTATCTCCAGGTGATAGTCATAGTCGTAGTCCATGCTTTGCATCCCAAAGGCCGCTATGTCCAGCGCATTGCTTACGATATTGGTGCGAGGAACGTACATTTTGTTTTTGAACAGAAAAAGGTTGCTGCGCAGGGTTTTAAACTGGATATTGTCGAGTTCCTTAATTCGCGTAAATTTCGACATTTCCTGCGCCGGCGGATAATCATAAACACCGCCTTCTTCGAGTGTTAGATCGACACTCAGCATCATTTTATCAAGCAAGACCGAATCATCGATGGGGATAAACATATCAAAATCTGACGACACAAGCCCGCTGAGATTATTGTAGCTGATAATGGAATCCATACCAAAGTTATCCATATCGCGGAGCAGGGTGTGGATGTTCATCTTCTTGATTGTATGGCGCGATGAAACCGACTCCGTTCCATCTTCCCTCAGGCGGTAATGAAAGGCGTTGTTGGTTTCGCCCTCGAAGGCTTTGAATTTGAACTGGTCGAAAATGTAAGCACTGTCTGTGAGCTTAAATAGCGTAGAAATATCGTGGAGGTGCAGCCGGTTAATTTTATAACCTTCCATTATTGTCGAATCCATGATAAAGCTGTTTACCGCAGCCGTGCCATGAATCAGAAAAGTCCAGTTTTGCGGCTCTTCCGGTGTGGTCAGCGTATCGGTTTCAAGCTGGGCTGTCGTAGTATCTTCGGTCATTAGCCATTCAAAATCCTTGTAAAAAATGTCGCCACAGCGGATGTGGGTTTTTACATACAATTCCTCTTTTTGATTTAATAAGTAGGCTTTGTAAATGTTTTGAACCAGCGTTGAGTCCATCGCAAAGGTTAATCCATTGTAAGTTGCTGAAAAATCATCAATCTTCAGTAAATCATTTTTCATATTTAGGTGGGCCGAAATATCCCCAATATTCATCATCGTATCTGCAAAGCTGAAATTAAGATTATCGAATGACAGGTCGAAACTGCTGTTTTCAAATAGTAGAGGATACATTTGCGCCTCCAGAGAGTCGAGGTTAATTTTTCCGGCAGATTGAATTTGTGCCTCGATGGTGCCCGTCATATTCTCGATTAGCGAATCAGGGGCAAAGACCATCAGTTCTGCTAGGTCAAGATTAATTTTAGTTTTGACATCAAATTCGGGAGCATCAAAGTTTTTAATATCCGCACTGCCTGAAATTGCGTTGCTTCCATTTTGGATTTTGAAAAATGGCAACTTGACGGCTAATTTCTCAGGATCGGTCAGCTTGCCGATGAGTATGGCCGTCATCGAAGAGTTTTGCAAGTTGAGATGCAAAGGCTCAGATTTCAAATCAAGGCTGTTGATTTGAATTTTTTTGGAAGCGGCATTTTGTGGTAAATAGGAAAAGCGGATGCTGAAATTATCAATCTGCAACGAATCCATCAATGTCGCCGACATATCGCTGGCGGTTATCGAAAGGGTAGTTCTGTCCAAAACATAATCTGCAAAATCATCGGGAATGGTTTTGGGCAAGGTGCCGCTGGTTTGCATCGAAGCTATGATTTGTCCTTTTGGATTTTTGGCCAGGCTGTCGGGGATGTAATTTTTAAATTCTGCCAGATTGATATCCAAACTTGTGTTTATACTGTAAATGGGCGTTTCGATGCCATAAACTGTACCCTGGATTTTCATCGAGCTTTGCGGCGTAAAGATTTCAAGATTCGTGAGTTTTACTTTAGCCTCACTCAGGCTTGCTTTTACGCCATTGGTGATTTGCGCAGCCATATCCAGTTTTTTTATTTCCGGATAATCGCGGCTTTGCAGCCTGATGTTTTTAAAATTAATTGTTGCATCAACCAAAGGCAGCAAAGTTGAATCGGCATACTGACCTTTTATCTTGGCATAAATTTCGGCTATCCCACCCAAATCATTAATTCCGTATTCATCCAGGTAAAGTTTGGGGATATACTTTTTCAGGATGTCCAGATTCAGGGTATTAATCGAAAAGTCAGCATCAACAGTTAGCGTATCGCTAAGTCCTAAGGTTCCTTCAAATCCCAAATCCAAACCCTTTGTCCGAAGTTCCATTTTATTAATTTTGGCATATTCATCAGCATAAGCCAGGTTTAGATTTAAATTTAATGGTTCTATCTTACCAGGATTGTTGCCATCGAAAATATCCAGATACTCATCGGGGATGTATTTTTTAAGGATGCCCAAATCCAGCGTGTTTGCTTTTAGGCTGGCATCCATAACCAGGGTATCGTTGAGTTGCAAAGCACCAATCATGCTTAGGTTGATGCCTTCGCTGCTGAGCTGCATATTTTGAATGCTAATATCTGTGTCGTCAATTTCCACATCAAAATTTACGGTACATGCCTCCATCAGGTCGAGCTTGGTGCTCTCCATAAAGCATTGGCTCACAACAAAATTTCCCTCGGCTTTTCCCTTAATAATATCGTTTTTTGTTTTGGCTTTCAGATTTATTTCCGGAATATCAAGTAGGGCAGCCATATTCGAAAGGCTGTCGGTATAATGGATGCGAATATTTTGGAGTTTGCATTTTTCCAGGGCAAAGTTCAACGGAGCTGCTGTCGAATCCTCCGGTATTTCGGGGCTTACAGCGGTAGTATCCACAAAGGCATACATCAGGAAGTCGATGTTTGACTTTCCGCTTTTATCCACGGCATAGTCAAAATCCAAACCCGACACTTCTGCCTTTTCTACCTTATAATTTCCATTGATCAAATCCCATGAATCCAAACCTACTTTCAGGCTTTGAATAAAGAGAAGCGTGTCGCGGTTTTTGCTCTTGGGGTCGCCAATCCAGAGGTCTTCGATTTCAGCACTTATCCTGGGGAAGGAGAACAAGGGAATAAGCGAAACTTTGCCCACCGACATGGGCGCATCAATCTCCCCTTCCAGTTTTTCCACGGCAAAGGATGCCAGCTCACTCTCGAATACCTTGGCTAAGATTACCGACAAAATCATCAAAACCACAATAGCACCCAAGGTTATGCCTGTGATTTTTAATATCTTTTTTAAAACTTTCATGTCTCAATTATTTTATATCCTCACTTCGTTCGGATGTCATGCGTTTCGCTTCGCTCCATCCATTCCTCTCATAGTCTGGCAAAATTAGAACAAATTTCGGGTTTCACGGATGATTTGTAAATGTTATTCAAATAGCTATCTTTGCAGGAAATCAAGTGGCTATACGAGGTGAAATATTCAGAAATTGAAAAGAAACTTAAAAAAGCAGGCTGCTATTTGGTTGGGAGTGGAGGAAAACATCCTTTGTGGCATAGCCCAATCACCAACAAAGAATTCACTACGAGCCACCATAAAAGTAAAGAGGCAAAACAGGGTACAGTAAAATCGATCAGTAAACTTTCAGGGGTTAATCTTTAACCATTGTTTAAAATAATGATGAATGATGAGGGTAAAAGCAATTATTGAAAAAGGCAAAGACGGGACATTTGATGTAAACCTGGAATACCGTGAGGATTTGACTTTTGGGCTTCTTGGACAGGGTGATACGGTAGAAGAAGCAATCGAGGATTTCTATGTCAGCCGTGATGAAATTAAAGTATACTACTACAAGGTTGGGAAGTTGTTTCCGGAAGACTTGGAATTTGAGTTCATTTACGACATCGCTTCTTTTTTGGATTCTTACAGTGAAAAATTATCGCTCGCAGGACTTGGCTACTTAACAGGGATAAACCGGAAGCAACTAAACCACTACCTTACTCGCCAAAGAAACCCCAGCCGCAAAACTGTTGAAAAAATAGAAAGGGCTCTTCACGACTTTGGCAAAGAGCTAAGTCAGGTGCGTTTTATGTAAAGGTTACACTTCGCCGTAATTTTGACACCTAACCAATGGTAAAAGGTTATTAAAGATTAATTACAATAAATTACTACAAATTACACGAAGTAAACTACTGCAAATTACGCGCGAAGCGCAAATTACAACAAATTACAATCAATTACTATTTTTCCCCACTCATCGAATAAGGAGCATCTTCTTTCCGGCTTCCCCAATTTTTGTTGGGACTGTTCCCTAAATCAAAAACAAATGTACCGCCCTTTTGGATGTCATCGAATAAAATAAAATTATTGGTGTACGCTTTTCCGTTTAAAGTGGTGGATTGGATATAGAAGTTTTCCGCCGCATTGTTGTCGGCGCAAATGGTAAAGGTTTTTCCATTTTCCAAACTTAGCGTGGCTTTTTTAAACAAGGGGCTGCCAATGACGTATTGGTTTACGCCTGGCGTTACGGGATAAAATCCCAGCGCGCTGAAAACATACCATGCCGAGGTCTGGCCGTTGTCCTCATCGCCGCAGTAACCATCGGGTGTGGCCGAATAAAGTTTTACCAGCACCTCCCGAATCTTTTCCTGAGTTTTGTAAGGAACGCCCGCATAATTATAAAGATAAATCATGTGCTGGATGGGCTGGTTGCCATGGGCATAATTTCCCATGTTTACAATCTGCATTTCACGAATCTCGTGAATGGTGCCACCGTAGTATGAATCATCAAAGTGTGGCGGCATTTCAAATACGGTGTCCAGTTGCTTGATAAAATTTTCGTTTCCGCCCATCAGGTCGATGAGTCCTTGCACATCGTGAAACACCGACCAGGTATAGTGCAGGCTGTTGCCCTCGGTAAAGGCATCGCCCCATTTTAACGGATTAAAGGGCGACTGGAAACTCCCGTCCTCATTTCTGCCACGCATCAGGTTTGTAGAAGGGTCGAATACATTTTTGTAGTTCATCGCCTGCCCATAAAACTTTTCCGTTGTTTCATTATCCCCAGACTTTTCGGCCATTTTAGCGATAGTAAAATCGGCATAGGCATATTCGAGGGTGCGGGCTACATTTTCGTTGATGCCCACGTCATAAGGAACGTAGCCCAAACTGTTGTAATAATTCAGTCCTTCGCGGCCTACCGAATGTGCCGGGCGGCCTTTCTCTACTGTGGCATTTTTCAAAACTGCTTCCATCAGGATATCAAGATCTTCGGTTAAAGCACCTTTAAGATAGGCATCGGCGATGATGGGTGCCGAGTTGGAGCCAATCATGCAATCGCGGTGGCCGGGGCTGGCCCACTCGGGCAACCAGCCCGATTCGCGATAAGTGTTGGCAAGTCCCTGCATAATTTGGCCGTTCAGGTTGGGATACATCAAATTGAAAAAAGGATAGACCGCCCTAAAGGTATCCCAAAAGCCATTGTCGGTAAACATATAGCCGGGCAGCACTTCGCCGTTGTAAGGGCTGTAATGAACCACCTGGTTTTCTGCGTTTATCTCGTAAAATTTTCTCGGAAACAAAAGCACGCGGTAAAGGCAGGAGTAGAAAGTTTTGATGTGGTCGGTATTGTCGTCTTCGATGGCAATACGGCACAATTCTTTTTCCCAGATATTTCTGGCAGCGGCCATGGTTTGTTCAAAGGTATCCTCGCCAATTTCCCTGCTTAAATTAAGTTCGGCCTGCGCGGGGCTGATAAAGGAGGAGGCAACTTTGGCATGAATCACTTCACCCTTTTTGGTTTTGAAACCCACGATGGCTCCCACGTGTTGACCCTCGCTTGTAGTGGTATTTTTCTGCAAATTCCAGTCATCGATCCAGGTGTGGGTAAGATCAAAATCCTTATCAAATTCTACCACAAAATAATTATGAAAGTTTTCGGGAACACCGCCGCTGTTGTTGCGGCAATAGCCCGTGATTTTCCGCTCTTCGGGAATGATGTTTACCATCGAACCCTTGTAAAAGGCATCTAACAAAATATAGGAAGAGTCAGAATCAGGAAAGGTAAACTTAAAGCTGGCGGCACGCTCGGTTGGGCTTACTTCGGCCACCACATCATAATCAGCCAGATAAACTTTGTAATGATAGGGTTTTACGGTTTCGGCCTTGTGCGAAAACCAGGAGGCGCGTTCGTTTTCTTCAAACTTTAAAGTTCCGGTAATGGCCATGAGCGAAAATGCGCCGTAATCGTTAATCCAGGGGCTGGGCTGGTGGGTTTGTTTAATGCCGCGAATTTTGTTTTCGTTGTATTTGTAAGTCCAGCCATCACCCATTTTGGAGGTCATCGGAGTCCAAAAATTCATGCCCCAGGGTGTGGCTATGGCCGGATAGGTGTTTCCGTTGGAGAGGCTGTATTTCGAATCTGTACCCATGAGTGGATTTACATAATCCACCAAATCAATAGCGTTGTTAGCTTTTTGATTCAGCTTTTCCTGGGATGGATTGCACGAAAAACCAAGCAGGGCGATTATGGTAAATAGTGTAATATTATTTTTCATCTGATTTATAATTTGTCATTAAGCTGTTTTTTTCTTTTCACTATTTAGTGCGTGTCCATTAAGTCGATTTTTTTGATTTAAGATTTAAGATTAATGCCGAGCTACGCTCGAGCATCCTCGAAAAGAAACAAAAATTAAAAATTTTAGACTTTTCGGGACGATTGAAGATTTTAGATTGTGCTGAATATCACCAACATCTTAAATCTGAAATCTCAAATCGTATATTTTTCAAACTGTTACTTTAAAGACAGTCCCTAATTAATCTGATTAATTATCTAAAAACACTTTTGTACTATAATATTCATTTCCATAATTTATCCCAATCACATAAATGCCGCTAAGGGATTCAGGCAGAGCGATGCTTTGCTCCTCGCTTAAACTTTGCGCCATCACTTTTTGGCCTGAAAGCGAAAAAATGCCTAAGTGCAGTGGATTGTTGGTGTCCATTTCCTTATTGAAATAAAGCCGGCCTTCCCTTATTTGAATGGGGCTTTCCGTTTTGGATTTGCCCGGAGAAATGCTGCTGATATAGTCCAGAAAGAGCCACTGATATGCTTCGCCAAATTGATTGCGCCACAGAGCTTCGTTGTGTTGGCCACCGGGAACCACCTTCAGCGTCATTTCACTTTCACCAAAGCCTGCGGCCTGCAAGGTGTCGATCATGGCATTCATTTCAGCAAGCAGCCCGTTGCTTTCGTTGTCCCCGCCCATGATGTTGATACGCATGTTGTGCTGTTTCCCGCTAAGGAAGGTAAAATCGTAAACCGAATCGTTGAACCAGTAAGAGGGCGAAAATACGCCGGCCTTGCTAAAGATGTCCTGATATTTGATGCCGATGTAGTGCGAGATAAGTCCGCCCAGCGAGCTGCCCATCACACCGGTGTTTTCGCGCCCGGGCTTTGTACGATAGTTTGCATCGATGTAAGGCTTTAGCGTTTCCACGATAAAATGGGCGTAAAGGTCGCCATCGCCGCCACCGTGTTGCGGATTGGGCCAGGGGGTGTATTCATCAATGCGGTCGCCGCCGCCATTGTCGATGCCCACCACAATGGGAACCGCTTTTCCGTCAGCAAAAAGCGCATTGAGTGTTTCGTCCACTTCCCATTCGCCGGCGAAAGAAGTAGCCACATCGAAGAGGTTTTGCCCGTCGTGCATGTAAAGCACCGGATAATCCAGGCCGGAACTTTCGTAATCGGGAGGCAGGAAGAGCCAGATGCGACGATGGCGGTCGAGCTGCGGCATATAAAAATCTTCGTCCATCACCACCACATTTTCGGCTGCCGTGTGTGTGGAGCCGCCGGTATCTTCCCAGCTTAAAACAACTACTTCGAGTGTATCTGTAGTGCCCATTTCAAAAGTCCGGTTAGGCAGGAAGCCGCCGTTTTCGTTGCCTTCCACCGTATCCCAAGAGCCACGGGTAAATTTAAATTCGATAGTGCCCTCGGCTTCAATAGTTATTTCGGGAAGGCCTGCGTTGTTTTCGTTTAATGCAAAAGTGGGGTCGCCGGGATTCCAGCCGGTAAAATTGCCGGCAACATACACGGCTTCATCTGGCGGGGTATTTTCGGGCAGATTGGTAATAATGATGGTCAACTGCTCGCAGTATGCCGCCAGCGAAAACAGAAATACAAGGGTAAGGAGTAGTGCTTTTTTCATAGTGAAAGTTTAGTTTTGATTTTGTAAATTGCTTTTAGTTCAATATTAGTAATAGTTTCACACTTGCTCTTCTCACTCAATAATTAATTTCTGACGTATTACTTTTTCTTCAGTTCTTATCTGAATGATGTAGATTCCACTTGCTATGTTTCCTAAAGAAAATTCTCTCATATCTGAATTTAAACTTTTAACCTGATTTCCATTCAAATCATTGATTGTAATTTCATTAAATTTTAAATTTCCAGGACATTCAATGCTTAACTTGTCAATTGCTGGATTTGGGAATATGCTAATATTTTGATTTATAAGATATTGTTCAACACCTGTTTCACAAAAATTAAATGTATCTAAGTCAGCCTCAAAAATTGTGTCTGTTCCTGTTCCCATGACATCGTAAGTAATAATATTAGTCCGTACTGACAAATTACAAATTGTAGAGTCGAAAGGATTAACTATTATTTGGTCATATCGGGAACAACCTACTTGAGGCCACGCTCCGGTTATGTCATAAAATAACTCAACAATTATATTTTCATTGGATGTATGGATTTCATATTGAAGGCTTGGGCAAAAATCCTCAAAGCCAAAAGAAAATGATGCCACTTGATCAATGGTCAGGATTTCGGAATCTACTTTAGCGTTAACATTGCTTCCCAGAAAGTCTTGCCCCATAGAGGAAGAAGTGCCAATAACAATTAGAAGTATAATTACAAAATTCGTTTTCATTTTTTCAATTCGTCAATTTCTTTTTCTGATAATCCTGTATATTTCATTATCTTGTTAACTGCTTCATTATCTTGTATCATTTCCTTTGCTATTTCAATTTTCCCTTCAATCTTCCCTTCAATTTTTCCTTTTTCGAGGTAGGTGTTTTTAATGTTAAAAATATCTCTGTAGGCATTTACGCTTGCTTCATATTGTTTATATTCATCGGGTTTTAATTTTGATATTTCTGCCGTTTTAAACAGTTTTAAGAAAATATTTTCTTTTAATTCAGACGGAATCCTTTCAAGTTTAGGCAGATTTTTAAGAACGAACATCCATTTATCAAAACGAGTTTCTAATTCTTTCGCCGTTTTATTAAACTTGGGCATTTCAAGGTAGATGTAATTTAGCTTTTCGTAAAAAACTTTTTTTGTTTCATGCTCTGTCAAAAGTACATCGTGGCGGTATTTATCAGGGTCGCTTTCTTCAAACTCAAAGTCTAAAATCCCGATTGTGTAAACTGCTTTCAATTCAAAATTCCAAAATCTGTCCTTATTTTTTGCTTGTTCCTGGATAGGAAAGGTTGAGTAAAAGATGGTTCTGTCTTTGAAAAATTTCTGCTCGGCTTTTTGCATCTCTACAATGAATTGTTCGCCTTTTTCATTGGTGCAGTAAATATCAAAAATTGCTCTTCGGTCGCCAACTGAAATTGGTAATTTTTCGTTTGGCAAATAAGATAATTCAGTAATTTTCCCTTCCTGATCTTTCAAAAGTTCATTCAAAAAATCAAGTAATAAATCTTTATTGGGTTCCTCGCCAAACAAACGTTTAAAGCCGTAGTCGGTAAATGGATTTATGTACTTTTCTTTAAATTCTGTCATAGCTCAATGTTTTTGTTGTAAAATTACAACTATTTCTTTTGTCTGAAATTTCATTCTATTAATTAATGGTAATTGCTAATAAAGCCTGCCATGGATTTCTTATCACTCCCCATTTTCTCCTTCCATTTGTAATAAAATATCTTTTTGTTTTTTGATTCTTTCTTCCAAAATGTTGATATAGGTTGCGTTGAGCGTGTCGGGAAAAAAGTTGTACGACTGCTGTGCCCAGCCCAGGGCAGGCTCCAAAAGGCCTTCCATCTCGTTTGCCACAGCCAGATTGAAGCTGGCTTTTGCCCGGATTTTATTATCCTTTTTGCTTAGGCCATCGCGCCAAAGCGCGGCGGCAATCTTCCACTCGCCCATGGTAGCACTTTCGTAGCCCTTTTTAATGTTCTTGTCGCCTTTGACAAAAATCAGCCTTTCGGTTTGCGCATAGTGCGGCGAGAGGTAGGCTGCATATTCGATGGCCGACGAGATGGCCGCATCGTTAAGCAATTGCACACTTTGCCGGTAATTGCTGGCATCGCTTTGCGAATAAGGATTGGAGACAGGCAGATAAAAAGTGTCGCGAATAATTTTTTCGTCGATTAGCTTTGCTGTGAAGGGATTAATCAAGAGCCACCGTGTGGAGAATATGGCCTCGAATTCACCAAAGGTGTTGCCAAAATCGCCGTAATAAATATCGTAGCTTATGCTTTTATTTAATAAACTAAAGATGAGTACGGCATCGGCGTTGATATCCTGGCATTGGGTTTTGAGATGGTTGAGATGCGTCTGGGTATATTTATCGCTTTCATCAGGAAGACCCAATCCGGACGAATCGTCCACAATAGTTTCAAAGCGACCTATTTGCCCAAGCATATCCTGCAAGGTAGCCAAGGCGGTGTCGGCCAGCCATCGATTCCTAAAAACAGTATCCGTTAATTTTTCACCAAAAATAGTAAACTTAGTGCCCTGGCTTTGCGAAGTATCGCGTTGGGCATTGTGGGTAATAAGCAAAGTGTTAAGCGATTTGGGCAAATAAATCTCGGCCGGCTCCATCACATCAATGGTAAAATATTCATAGCTTTTGCAGCCGCCAAGCATTATCCCTGCGATGAGGATTAAGAGACCAATCCGTTTTTTTATCATCTGTAACATCGAATGCAAAAATAGAATTATGATTTTAATAATACCCCTCAATTTTCATAGCATATCAAGGATGTTTCCAATCCCTCACTAATTATTAATTACTACTCACTACCTACTACTTTCTACCTACTATTTACTACTTACTGCTTACTGCGAACCGGCTACTACCTATGCCGACCTAAGGTCGAGCATCCTCGAAAAATCACAAAAATCATAGATTTTCTATTTTTCGGGACTTTCAACTTATAACTTTAAACTTTAAACTTTAAACTTTAAACTCGCAACTTTTAACTTTCAACTTATAACTTATAACTTTCAACCATTCCCTAACTTTTCTTAATATTCCCCGGTTTCTTCCATTTTATTTCGTAGAGGTCTTCGCGGCGATCCAGGAGGTTACGCACGGTTCCGTTGTAGTGCAAATCTTTAATTAGGTTAAGATCCACATCCACAATAAGCGTCATTTCGGTGTTGGGTGTAGCCTCCGATTTGATAGCGTTGGTAGGGAAGGCAAAATCGCTGGGCGTAAATACCGCCGATTGGGCGTACTGGATATCCATGTTGTTAACGCGCGGCAGGTTGCCCACACATCCGGCAATGGCCACATAGCATTCGTTTTCGATGGCTCGGGCCTGGGCGCAACGGCGTACACGGCTGTATCCATTTTGGGTGTCGGTGAGGAAGGGGACAAACAAAATCTGCATTCCCTGTTCAGCATAAATGCGTATTAGCTCGGGAAACTCCACATCGTAGCATATCGCAATGCCAATTTTGCCACTGTCGGTATCAAAAACCTGTATTGTATCGCCGCCACTCATGCCCCAGGCCTCGGTTTCGTTGGGGGTGATATGTATTTTTTTGAACGATTCCCAGGATCCATCGCGTCGGCAAAGAAATGAAATATTGTAAAGTTTACCATCCGTATCGACCATGGGCATACTGCCGGTGATAATATTTACATTGTAGCTAATAGAAAAGTCGATAAAACGGTTACGTAATTCCTCGGTATGTTCGGCCAGTTTGCGTATGGCTGCGGCCTCGCCCAGGTTGTTGTAGGGCGACATAAGCGGAGCGTTAAAAAATTCGGGGAAGAGTATAAAATCGGCCTGATAGCCACTTACAGCATCGATAAAAAATTCGGCCTGGTCTATCATATCTTCAAAGGTAGGGAAGCTGCGCATCTGCCATTGTACCAGTCCAAGCCGCACAATGGGTTGAGGGGCGTTTATCAGGGTTTCTTTTTCCTGGTAATAAATGTTGTTCCACTCCAGCAGGGTGGCATATTCTTTCGATTCCTCATCATCAGGCAGATAGTTTTTCAGTACTTTCTTAACGTGGAAATTGTTAGAAAGCTGAAAGCTGAGCGTGGGGTCGTAGATTTCTTTTTGACTCACCTTGTTGATGTACTCACGCGGGGTAAGGGTGTTGGCATATTTGGCATAGTTAGGGATGCGTCCACCGGCCATGATGGCGCGCAGGTTCAGGTTTTCGCACAGCTCTTTTCGTACATCGTAAAGCCGTCGACCCAGGCGCATGCCCCGGTAGTCGGGGTGCACAAACAGCTCGATGCCGTACAGCACGTCGCCATCATCATCGTGGGTTGTAAAAGCATCGCTGGCAGTTATCTGGCTGTAGGTGTGGTTATCGCCATATTTTTTGTAGTCGATAATAAGCGATAATGCCAGCGCCACCACCTTGTTGTTAACGGTGATACACAGTTGGCCGTCAGGGAAAATATTGAGCAGTCGTCTAATATCGCGTTTTTCCCAATAGTCGTCGGTAGAATCCGGGTAGGCACTTTCCATGGCACTGCGCAAATCTATGTAGTCTTCCAGGCGCAGATGCCGCGCTTCAATCATCAGTTCTTCGTGTTCGGGCATGTTGGTTTTTCGTTATTCGTTAATCGTTAATCGTTAATCGTTCCAAAACGATACAGACGCGCAAATTGCGCGTCTGTACAAATCATCTCTTGGGTAATCGTTTTCAAGGTTTATTATTTCAAATTCGATATTCAATATTTTTTTCTTCTCATCTCTCACTTCTCACCACTTATCTCCAGCCTCTAACCCTCGAATGTCCTACGGATGATTCGTGGATTCAGTTCCCGAAAAGGCGGAATTTCCCCAATGGTCGGGGCAGGTAGCTTCGCTCAACATCATTCCAATCCTCCACTACTCCACTACTCCATCACTCCAATCCTCCACTACTCTCTATTCTCCATCGTGATTTTGTGTCCCGGAAGATCCGACAGTTTTTCGCCGCCCTTAATTCCAAAATCCAAAGTGCGGATGGGGAAGGGGATGGTGATGTCGTTTTCGTCGAAGGCTTTTTTAATCGCTTTCACCGTGTCACTTTTTATTTTCAGGTAGTATTTTTCTTCTACTTTATCTATCCAAAAGCGGAGCATAAAATTAATCGAGCTGTCGCCAAACTCCTTAAAATACACTTCCGGTTCCTGATCTTTGTTGTGCTCTACATTTTTTTTGATAGCTTCCAGCACCACAGCTTCTACCTTTTCGAGGTCGTCGCCGTAGGATATTCCCACATGGAGTACCACGGCTCTGCGCCCGAAAATAGAAACGTTTTTGAAACTATTGGTAACGATGGCATCGTTGGGCATAATCACCAGTTCGCCGGTAGGCAAACGCAGATGTGAAACGCGTATCCCGATATGCTCGATTATGCCATAATAGTTGTTGGTTTCTACCCAGTCGCCCACCCGGTAAAAGCTGCGATACGACATGATGAAGCCGGATACTGTATTTTTGATTGGCGTTTGAAAAGCTAAGCCAATGGCCAGACCGGCAACACCGGCACCGGCCAATAACGAGGTTACGGCTGTGTCGAGTTGTAAAACGCTGAGTACAGGCAAAAATCCCATGATAAGCACCGTGAGATGAATAAAGCTGGTGATGAAATTGGTGATGGGGATATTGTCGGTAAAACGACTGATGATGCGGTGCGAGATTTTGCGGATAATCCTGGCCAGGATTAATAGTACGGCTATCAGCAAAATTGCGATGACAAAGTTGGGCAGAAATAGCACCAAATCCTTGTACCAGCCCGTAAGTTTATCAGTTAGCAGTTCGATTATCTCACTCATAAATTTTTATTTTCATGGATACAAAGAAAATCAAAAAAAAGTATTTCTTGAAGTTTAGGCTTGGTAAAACCAAAGAAACTATTATTTTTGCAGCCGTTTTGTAAAAAACAGCCCAGATGGCGGAATTGGTAGACGCGCTAGTTTCAGGGACTAGTTTCAGCAATGGAGTGCAAGTTCGAGTCTTGTTCTGGGCACAAAAAAAACAGCGAATTAATTCGCTGTTTTTTTTTTGTTAGCAGCTAACCTTCTTTTTATTACGCCCTGCGATATTCTGTCGGGCTTAAATCTGTTTTGGATTTAAAGAATTTGCTCTTGCAATTAAAATTGCCTTACGCATTATTTATCTTTTTTAATGAGCCGCAAAGGTGAAAGTTATAAGCAAGGCCGATGTAAACATAATCCCGAAGATTGGATACATTTCGTGGAATGGGTATTTTTTTGGCTTTTGCTAACGGATGGCGGTAAGAAACGTAGGGCATTTCGAAGCACCTACCTGCCAAGCTACCGAACTGTTTCTTAAATGTTTTATCGTTCAAATTTAGTACCTTCCGCCCTATGTTTTTTATTGCGTGTTACCCAAGGTAATTTATTCCTTTTTTTGATTTATAAAAATTTTGTGTCATTCCTGAATAAATCTTACTGCAACTTCAATTGAAACCCAATAATAGAAAAAAATAAGCGAATTATTTCTCTAAGAATTTATTGGTTCTGTTTTCGGCATTTTCCCTTAGATTAAAGTAATAAAGAGGGAAATCGAAGCCATGGTAAATACCTAACATGCCACCAGATAGTTGAAAAATAGCACTGTCATTCACGCTGTTGCAAGTTAAAACATTTTGGGGAACGAGTGAAAATGCTGTGAAATCACAAATTTTTGTGGCCTTGATAGACGGCTAATTCTTTTTTTGGAGTGCTATTATTTTGAGAGGGTTTATATATTTGCTA
>CAZGAO010000007.1:0-93850 GCA_964523795.1 uncultured Lentimicrobiaceae bacterium | reverse complement strand
TCATCATATTGTTTTGATAATCGGGTCATTTCGTGGATAGCCGACTTTTTGATTTGGTTTACTCTGTTAGATGTATTCATATATTTTGTCTCCTGTTATTTTGTGATACCTTAAGTTAATTTTTAATGGATGATTTTAGTATCCCTGCTTTTATAGTAAACATTTTAAAATTTACTTTATCCCCCTCCCATTCATCATTAATCCAATGCAAATGTTTTTTTAATATATTAACTATATCCTCCGGTTTCTCGGTATGGATAATTACAGGAATAAAATATTTGTTAACCATTTTAATATTTTTTCCAAATTGCATAGAGACTAATACATTTACTTTTTTCTTTTTTAGAAGTTCAATAATAGCATCTCCTTTCCTTTTTGAACCATGCTCATGTTCTTCATCAAGCAATTTGGAATTATTGATTTCTTCACCTATCGATACTATTTCATCGTCAACTTGTGCATAAATGAGATATTTATCTGCGTCTCCAAAATGTTTTTTTTCAAATTGGTTGGCTTTGTTTACTGCAAATGCAAATCTTAGGTTCATATTTGTTATTTGTTAATCGTTAATTGTTGTTTGTTATTTGTTAATTGTAAAATACACGATTCACCGTATTTACTTATTTACCTAATTACTTTATTTTTTCAGTGCTTTCATCAATCGTACATACTTCTTCATATAAAAAGATTCTTTATAATTGCTGAACCCAAATTCAGATAATATTTGTTTCCAATCTTTTTCTATAAAATCAAATGCATATTTACATTCAATAGTTAAAATGATTTAAATACCCTGGCGAGTGAATATCCCGGAGCATCAATTTTTAGATCTAAAAAATATCCAAAGGGTGTTTGTTTTACTTCAAATCCTGAATTTACGAGCCGTTCGTCAATATTGTCGAATAGTGATTTTGTAAATTCAGGTTCGGCTTTACTTTCCGATAGATGAGCAAAGGAATGTAAAATAATTTCTTTGGTGCTATTTTTACCTGCAATCCATTTCAGGTTTTTTAATAATTTTTTTTTAACTGCAGTTTCGTTTTCCTCATCTTCTTTTTCGACTTGAATAAATGCAGCCTGAATATTTTCATATTCTTTTTCTTCTGTGAAATCAGGCATCGACTCAACAGTCTTTATTGTTGGATTGTACGAAAATTTGTTCATGTATATCATTAATAGTTTCATAGTCTTAATTATTTATTTTATTTTTTACAGTTAATTTTAAAAATAAAAAATAAGGAAGATAAAATTATGGCCATAAACAGCATGAAAAAAGGTTGAAACCCGAACTGTTTAATGATCCATCCTCCAAGCAAAGGGAAAAGGGCAGGCAGAATATTTCCTGCACCAATTATCCCGGTGTATAAAGTTCGGTTTTCGATTCCCGAAACTTCTAACAATACGCCATTCATCGAAATATTATAAGTTGTAAAAATGATGCCACCGATAAAAAAAATGATGGCGAATGAAGGTATTTCAGGAGACAGAAATATAAACATCGGTAAAATAAAAGCCAATGCTGCACTTCCATATAGCAGATAGCGGTATTTATACCTTCCTGCAAGGAAGAACAAGATAAAAGCTACTGCCACACTTCCAATGATCTTGTATAATAAGAATATGCCCGTGTCGGCACTCTCTGTGTGATAAAATTCTTTGGCATACAGAATTACAAAAGGCAACAAGGAAATGCTAATGCCCATGGTATTGATAAATCCCAGGAAGTATTTTAGTTTTATATTTTGTTTTAATTCTGTTTTAATAAGTTTAAAAAAATGTTTAGGGCTTTTAACATTCATACGAGATGGCGTTACTTCTTTTATACTCCAAAAACCAAGTGATGCTACAAAGAGTGCCCCAAAAGCAATGAAAAACATATAGCTATAATTAGTTGGATATGCCGATAAGCTTAACACTTTTTTGGCGAGCAAAGCCGAAAAAAACAAGATGACCCCGGTAATGATTTGCCTTATGGAGAAAAATGATTTGCGTGAATCTTGCATAATTGATTTCCCTAAAATGTCGGTGTAGCTTACATTAGCAAAAGACCCGCCAAGCGAGAAAACAGTGATCAAAATAAAGATAAGCCAGATAATATTTGAATCACCGATAAAGGAGGTAAAGAAAAGCATGAGCCCCAGTCCTAACAAGGAAAAAATCCTTGCGTTAATACCCAGCAGTAAAAACTTTTTCTTGAAATGGTAATTGCTGATAAACGGGGCATAAATCAACTGGGTGAAACTGGATCCGCCCAGCATGATTGATGTTAATATTCCAATTTGAACCGCACTGCCTCCGGCATCAACCAACATGGCCGGAATTATTGTATCCACATCCATAAAAACCTGTGCCAGTGCTAAGAACCCGGCATGCCAGAGTAATGAATTAAAATTTCTTTTTGATATTGCAGCTGTTAATTTCATTTTGAAATTGATCTTCCTTTCTTACTAAAAACCTATTAAATAGCCCATCAATCCAAAAATCAGGGCATACACTATATTTACCAACTTTACGGCAAGGAAGCCCCGTTTTGATTCTGCAAGCAGGGGAAGCGACCCATGCCCGTCCTGCGATATTGAACTTGCCAAAAGTACGCTAAAAGGAATGGCTCCCTGAAAAAACAAAGTTACAAAAATCAAATGTGGTCCCGACTCGGGGATGATTCCGATTATAATAGCAAAAAAAAGTACCATGAGCATATTATCTGATAACCACGCCTGGATGTCGATGTAATTCATTAAAAAATGAATGGCGAGAAGGGTTCCGAATGTCCATAAAAAGATTCGTGGGATATGCACTTTTACAATATGATCCCAGATATGTTTTTTAAGGAAATGATCAGGGACACTTACCACAACAAAAAAGGAAAACCCAAGGGAAAGCAAGATAGTGGTTTTCATCCAAATCTTTGCACCTCCGGCCAATACTCCGCTTACAACACCCAAAATAAGCAACAACACAATAATGTCGAGGACAAGCCGGTACATCGTTGGATGGAATAAATAGTTCCAAAGATTTTCTTTCTGAAAACACTTGCATTGCGGCTCATCATGTAGTGGCAAATTTTTTTTCGAGAATTTTTCTGTGATCCATTTTGGCTTATAAATTTTATCGGTTACATACCCTGCCAAAATACTAATCGCAAAAAGAAGTATTGTTAACAAGGCTGCCTGTTTGGGGAACATGGCGAACATCACAAAGGCCTCATCGCCGCTGGTAGCGATCATGGCCGTAACCAACGCCCCGAAAGAAACCAGGCGGTGCGAGAACAGGGCAACCACTGTAAATGCCCCGAGGCAACCCGGAATAGCACCCAAAATGCCGGCCACGAGGTATTGCCGCCACTTGTTTCCTGTAAGGCTGTTTTGCCAGATTCCCCGCGATTGGACATTCACATATTCAATAATCAACATCATTACAAATACAAAACCGGTAATCATGAAGGTATTTGAAAATATTTGATAAATTGTTTCCATCATTTTTTTTGAGCTTTTATCACAACAAAACTACCTTTTCCGTAACCGACCAATACATTTTGTACTTTATTTATTTCTTCAATTCAAAAATATTCCCCGCCTTATCCTTCACAAACAGAATATCTGGTCTGTCAACACGCTCAATTCTTATCACCTGATAACTGCTTTGCTCACATTTAGTCGCAATACTTTCGCGATCTTCTAATTCTAAACAGGTATGCAAAAAACCCTTAAGTGGTTTTACCGGATAAACAAATAACTCAAGAAAAATGTCATCTCTTTTATAGGAATAAACCTTTATTTGTTTATTCACGCCGAAGATTTTATCACACATTTCAGCAGGCAAATCAAATTGGTATTCAAGATGAAAACCAAGAATATTTTGATAAAAATCAACTATTTCTCCTTCGCTTTGAACATTTAATCCTACGTGATTTAATTTCATATTTTTTTAATTTTTAATTTAGAGATATACACTAATTAGAGTCTGTCTTTAAAGTCGGCACTTATGAATAGCCCCGGGTTTTAACCCGGGGAAAATGAGCTTGGCCTTACATCCCCCGCGATTCCGCAACGCCGCAGGCGTTGCGGAATCGCGGGGGTTTTTCATCCTTTCAATTCAATCCCTGCCCTAAAGGACAGGGCTATTGATAATTCAAAAACCCGACTAAAAAGACAGATACCAATTAGTAAGATAGAAAATAAAATTCCTTTAATCTTTGGAACGCTTATCATTCAACAACTCTTCTCTTATCATTGTATGTCCGCAATCAGGGCATTTTAGTGTTGTACATTTAACACCCTGTTGATGTTGAACTTTTGCACCGCATTTAGCACATACGCAATACCCTCCAACACTGTATCCGCCACCTTTGTTTCTTCCGAGGCCACCGCCGCTTCCAAGGCCTTTTCCCTGACCTGTACCACTGTTTCTTCTTAAATTTGTCATTTTATAAATTTTAAAGTAATTATTTAATATGTATTCATTTTTTTGGTAATATGCATTTAACTAAATTGGTCATAAATACCGATGACCTATCAATTCCGGATTCATGTAATAATTTATTAAAAACCTGGCCGGAAGGGCCAACAAACATCCTGTTTTGTATGTCTTCTTTTGCTCCCGGCGAAAGTGCAATAAACATGATACGGGCACCAACGTTCCCTTCGCCGGTAAGCGCATGTTTTCGGCTAGCCGATAAGCTACATTTTTTGCAAGCCCTAATCTGGTAATTGAGCACGTCAAGCGATTCTTGTTTTTCGTATAGGTTAAGCTGTTTCATCTTTTAATTTGTTGTCGAAAATTCTTTCGATTTCAATAACGATACGGTGCTTAATCTGGCTAATATTGTCAGCGATTTTTTTGCTCTCTTGCGCTAATTTTTCTTTTTGCTCCTTTGTAATCATAATACATCTCCATTTTTTAATACTATAAAACCGGTTTAATAAATAGCATATCTTTTATTGCGAATTATAATTATCTATATATTTAATTCCATTTTCATCTACTTGAATATAATCTGTTATTTTATAGAGGAAATTATCAGCTTCAGAAATATTTTTTATTTTTTTCAACATAGACCAAATGGGTTCATAGCGTTTATGCCCAAGTTCTTTTTGAAGTTTAAGTGCTGATATTTTTTCACCTATTATATTCAAATAGGCTATGGTCGTTAACCAATACTTTAATGGCAAATTACTGTTTTCTATAATAGTCCCATTTTTAAGTGATGTTCGATAATTACATGCTTTACATTCAAAACTCTTCTTATCATTTTTCCAATAGTGCTCAATACTTCCACACTTTTTGCAAATAATACCGGCCTCCTCTCTAATACATCTTAATATTTGAGAGCAGGTTAATTCATCAGGAAAACACCTATAAAATTCAGATAAATTCATAATGCAAAAATAAAACATTTTAGGTAATAATACGGATAATTTACAGATAATTTACCAGGTCTCCCCAAATCCGCAAAAAGTTAAGGCCAACTCGAAAAGCAAACATCTATGCCCATCTTGCGATATTGAACTTGCCAATAAGATTCGTTGTCCTATTCTTTCATTACCTCCTTTTTTTACTAAATTTTTTTTCCATCCTGTCAATCCTTTATTGATGGCTTCAACAAAAGCATAATTGATGTGTTTTGGATCTCCGGTGGTAGGTTTTGCCCACGATAAAAAATGCCAAATCATCATATTGTATTGATAAACGGGTCATTTCGTGGATAGCCGACTTTTTGATTTGATTTATTCCGTTAGATGTATTCATATAATTTGTCTCTTGTTATTATTTTAAAAATTGAAAATTATTCCTGCTGTTACTTGTTGTATTTTAAACTCAGTGTAGAAAGATAAAATGATTTACATACCGCTGCATACTTGTAAAGTTTGCTTTAGGATCGCTTACACAATTTAAAATGCGCATCTCATTGCCCAATCCAAAAAAACAATGCTTAAATGAACGGCTACGAGCAATATTTGTATAACTTGCATGTTTTGAGCATAAATTATTAAAAAGGGAAAATTAAAATGGGAGTTTATCAGTTTAAGCGGCAGCAGAGTTTTAAGCAACCTATCGGGAAATTATGGGATTTTATTTCTAACCCTAAAAACCTTAAGGAAATCACACCGGATTATATGGGCTTTGATATTACTTCAAAAGACCTGCAGGAAGAAATGTACGAAGGCATGATTATTAGCTACAAAGTTTCTCCGGTCTTGGGTATCAAGACTACCTGGCTTACAGAAATTACACATATCAGGCATCAAAAGTACTTTGTGGATGAACAGCGGGTTGGGCCTTATAAATTATGGCATCATCAGCATTTTTTAGAAGCTAGGCAAAACGGAACTGTAATGTCGGACATCGTTAGCTATCAGCCGCCTTTTGGCTTTTTAGGAAGTATCGCCAACAGAATACTGATTAGGAAAAAATTAGCTGAGATTTTTGATTACCGCCATAAAGCACTCGAAGAACTATTTGGGAAATAAAAAAAGAAACGGAAAAAATAAAGCCCACACCTGTTTTTATTTGTGTGTTTAACTTATCTTTGGCTTGTCAAAAATTGCAATTACCGTTTTATATAGATATTCATCAATCAGACAATCAAAATGAAACATGCAAAACTGCTGATTTTATTTACAATTATTAGCTTAGCACTAGCAGCACAAAACGATCCTTTCGATCCAAAACAAACCAATGACGGATGGAAAACCGAAAACCAACTTTTAGGCAATAAGACAATCGAAAAAATGGATAGCCTTGTTTCTTCTAGCGACTTCAAGCAGATTTCAAGCATCGTAATTGCCCATGACGGGAAAGTGATTTTTGAAAACTATTACAACGACAATAATGCTGACACCAAACATAATACGCGTTCTGCCACAAAAACAATAACAGGGACTCTTATTGGAACTTTAATTCAGGACGGATTAATAAAATCGGTAAACGAAAAAGCATCTGATTTTTCAAAGATTGAGCACTTGCAAAACCCTGACCCCCGAAAATACGAAATAACCATTGAAGATTTACTTACAATGTCATCGATTTTAGAATGTGATGACTGGGATCAAAACTCACGAGGACAGGAAGAAAAAATGTACATTATTGAAGATTGGGTTAAATTCTATTGGGACTTACCTATCAAAGGATTTCCCGAATGGAAAACAAAACCAGAAGACTCAAAGTATGGCCGTAGTTACAGTTATTGTACTGCTGGTGTTGTTGTTTTAGGCGATATTATTGACCACGTTTCGGGTTCATTAGAAAAATATGCAGAAAAAGCAATCTTCTCTAAATTAGGGATTAACGACTATCATTGGCAAATTACGCCAACCGGGCTTCCGATGACAGGTGGAGGTCTTGGACTAAAAAGCAGGGATTTGCTCAAAATCGGACAGCTATACTTAAACCATGGAAGATGGAATAATGAGCAATTAATTTCGGAAGAATTTGTTAAAAGCTCTACCGAACCTCACGCAGAGGTAGGAATGTTTGATTATGAATATGGTTACTTATGGTGGTTGTCTAAATTTGGAAATGAAAATAAAGAGCGGGCATATTTTATGTCGGGAACCGGGGGAAATAAAATTGCAGTATTCCCGGAATTAGATTTGGTGGTCGTTTTAACGAGCACATTTTTTAACGGAGGAATGGAATCGCATAAGCAAACAACCAAATTATTGGACGAATACATTGTTCCGGAAATAATGAAGCTAAAAAAATAGCACATACAAAGGTGGAGTTTTCAAAAATAAGTTCCGGAGAGGAAATTTAAGAAAAGCGAATGCGGTTGGCTAACAATCCACATTTTCTGTTGTTTCCCCCAAAAGACTTGCTTTATTATGAATTCTACCCGATTGGCCGATGGCGGCCCCCTGTATTTTGAAACAGATTTCGACCATCTGATTGTTGAACCCTGGAATGCCTTTTCATCACTCGCCGGGTTTATGATTTTTGCGCCCGCCCTGATCGTATTATTAAGAAGTCGTTTTTCCCACTTCCGGCAATTGCTGCTTGGAGGCGTTTTTCTGGGGCTGGCTTTATTCTTCCGCTTCGCCGATGATTTCAGGCCGCCCTTGTTACCCAGCGGCACCCGCTGGCTTTGGCATTTGAGCACTTCTGCAGGAGCCATCTTTTTGGCCAGGTATCTAATATTTATTTCGGATAAGCCGTTTACTAAAAAAGGGTCTCATTAAGGACAATAGTTAGAAAAATATAAGATTTAAGATTGTAGAATTTAGATTTTAGATGTATGTGATATTCAGCACTGTCTAAAATCTCCGATCGTCCCGAAAAGTCAAAAATTTTTAATTTTTATTTCTTTTCGTGGATGCACGAGCGTAGCTCGGCATTAATCTTCAATCTTAAATCAAAAAACATCGACTTTATGGACAGACACTATCTATTTTAACTGACTATCATGATAAGCCATCGCCGCTTTCACAAACTGGATAAACAGGGGGTGAGGGTTGGCAACGGTGCTTTTGTATTCGGGATGAAACTGCACGCCCACAAACCACGGGTGGTCTTTGATTTCGACGATCTCCACCAATCCGCCCTGCGCATTAATACCTGACTCTGTCATGCCGGCATCGCGATATTCGTCGAGATACTGATTGTTGAATTCGTAGCGGTGGCGATGACGTTCGGCAATTTCCTTTTTGCCATAAATACCGGCAGCAAGCGTATTTGGTTTTATGGTGCAGTCGAAACTACCCAGACGCATGGTGCCACCAAGACCGGAGATTTTTTTCTGCCCTTCCATCATGTCGATGACGGGATAGGGTGTTTTGCTGTTGAATTCAGTGGAGTTGGCCTTGTCGAAGCCCAGCACATTGCGTCCAAATTCGATGACGGCGCATTGCATACCCAGGCATATCCCCAAAAATGGAATTTTGTTTTCGCGGGCGTAAGTGATGCTTGTAATCTTTCCTTCGATACCTCTGGAGCCAAAGCCTGGCGCAACCAGAATTCCATCCAGCCCCTCGAACTGGTTTACAATTCCCAGCTCTTCGATTTCTTCGGAATGGATCATGCGCAGGTTAACCTTGCAGTCGTTTTCGGTGCCTGCGTGAATAAAGGATTCGATGATGGATTTGTAGGCATCTTTTAGCTCTACATATTTTCCCACCAGGCCTATGGTAACTTCGGAGGAAGGGTTTTTGAATTTATCCAAAAAGGCCTTCCATTTTTTTAGTTCCGGTTCTTCGCCAATGGGCAATTTAAGTTTTTTCAAAACTTCCACGTCCAGCTTTTCATCGAGCATGCGCAGGGGCACATCGTAAATCGTTTCCACATCAATCGACTCGATTACCGAAGCCACATCCACATTACAAAACAAGGCTATCTTCGATTTCAGCACATTGGTCAATGGCATCTCGGTACGGCAAACAATGATGTCGGGCTGTACGCCTTGTTCGAGCATGGTTTTGACGGAGTGCTGGGTGGGTTTGGTTTTTAGCTCCTGCGCTGCTGCAAGGTAGGGAACCAGGGTAAGGTGTATCACCACACTGTTACCCAGCATCTCCCAGCGCATCTGCCGTACCGCCTCGATGTAGGGCAGCGATTCGATATCGCCCACGGTACCGCCAATTTCGGTAATCACAAAGTCGTAGTTGCCTTTATTTCCTAAAAGTTTAACCCGATATTTAATTTCATCGGTGATATGCGGGATTACCTGCACGGTAGAACCCAGATAATCGCCCCGCCGTTCTTTGTTAATCACCGCCTGATAAATCTTTCCGGTAGTAACGTTGTTTTCCTGCGAAGTGCGCGTATCCGAAAAACGCTCGTAGTGCCCCAGATCGAGGTCTGTTTCGGCACCGTCTTCGGTTACATAACATTCGCCATGCTCGTAGGGATTGAGGGTGCCCGGGTCGATGTTGATGTAGGGATCGAGTTTTTGGATAGTAACGGTGTAGCCTCTGGCTTGCAGCAGTTTGCCCAACGATGCTGAAATAATGCCCTTGCCCAGGCTGGAAGTTACGCCGCCGGTAACGAAAATATACTTGGTTTTTCCCATAATAAAGATCTTGATGTTAAAAAAAAGGCTGAATGTTTTGGTAAAAAAAATACGCGGAAACTAACAATCCAACTCAAGCACTATTTTATGGGATGCAAAGGTAATTTTTTTGTATCACCCCAATTTGCTTTGCTGGTCAAATTTTTTAATTATTTTCACAGCGTGAAATTAAAGATGACCATTGGCAGGTTTTTGATTTGGCGGGTAAAAAATATCCCCGACAATTATTTTGTCATATTCCTTAGTATGATTATTGGCCTTAGTGCCGGACTGTCATCCTACCTCTTGAAGATTTTTGTTTTTTACATCAAAGATGTCTTAACCGGATTTTTCTCCATCTCCAGCCAAAATATTTGGTACGTGCTGTATCCGGGACTTGGCATTGCTGCAGCAGTTTTTTTGGTAAGATATGTAATCAAAGATTCGTCCGAACATGGAATTCCCCGCATCCTCTACGTTATCTCGCGCCTGGATGGCAAAATGAAGCGGCACAAGTTTTTCTCATCGCTGCTGGGAGGCTCGTTAACAGCAGGCTTTGGTGGGTCTATCGGGTTGGAGTCGCCCATTATTTCAGCAGGTGCATCTATTGGCTCAGGGCTTGGCCAGGGTCTAAGGCTCAATTACAAAAACACCACCCTGCTTATTGGCTGCGGAGCTGCGGGAGCCATGGCCTCCATCTTTACCACACCCATCGCCGCTGTAATCTTTAGCCTCGAAGTGCTAATGCTCGATTTAACAACCGCCTCCATCATCCCACTGCTTATTGCCTCGGTAACGGGCGCCATCACCACCAAGCTGCTGCTGGCCGAAGACATTCTCATCCACTTTTCGGTTAGCCAGCCTTTTGAAGTTACCGATGTGCATTATTTTATTTTGCTGGGCATTTTATGCGGACTGGTATCACTTTATTTTAGCTGGATGCACGGATACATTCAAGCTAAATTCAAACGAATTGATGGCGTTTTCAAACGCCTGGTCGTGGGTGGCTTGGCCTTGGGTATCCTCATCTTTTTGTTGCCACCGCTTTACGGCGAGGGCTATCAGGCCATCAAACTGATTATGACCGGGCAATCGGATCAATTGCTCACCAATACTGCATTGTACGAGTATCGCGATGTTTCGTGGATATTTGTGCTCTTTCTTGTTCTGCTTATCGTTACCAAAATTATCGCCACTACGCTTACCACCGAGGCTGGCGGTATTGGCGGAATATTTGCTCCGGCAGCGGTTATGGGCGGCCTAACCGGCTTTACGCTTTCGCGCGGCATCAACAACCTGGGCTACATCGACCCGCTGCACGAGGGCAACTTTACGCTGGTAGGCATGGCCGGCGTGCTGGGTGGCGTGCTGCATGCCCCGCTTACCGCCATCTTTCTGATTGCCGAAATGACCAATGGCTACGAATTGATCGTGCCCTTGATGCTCACCACCGCTATCTCGTTTATCACCATCAAAATATTTAGCCCGCATTCTATCTTTACCAAACAACTGGCGGCCAACGGCGACCTTATTACCCACGACAAGGATAAAACTGTGCTTACCCTCCTTAATGTTAAAAAAGTGATCGACACCGATTTGCTGAGCATTACTCCCGACCGCACGCTGGGCGATCTTACTAAATTGATAGAGAAGTCGAACCGTAATATTTTTCCGGTGGTGGATAACGATGGTACTTATTTGGGTTTGATAGATATGGATGATATTCGCAAGGACATGTTCCACAGCGAAAAACACAAAGTGCCGGTATCTGCCTACATTTTGGAGGCTAAGGCTATGGTTTCGATCGATGAACCGATGGAAAGTGTGATGGACAAATTCCGACAAACGGGCTATTACAATATCCCGGTGGTGGATCAGGGCAAATACATTGGTTTTGTTTCGCGAGCCTCAATTTTCAAGGCCTACCGCCAAACCCTCAAAGATGTGTCGATGGATTAAGGTAGTTTGAAGTCAGGGTTTGACTCAAAGTCAAGCCCTGACTGAAACATTATTTTACCTATTACTTGTCCAGTAAACCAAAAAACCAGAAAGCAATGAAAATTAAATATTTTCTCTTTTCCGTGCTCTTTGCCATAACAAGCACTGTTTTATTTGCACAATCCGGATCACAACATTTTCAAAATGAAAAAAAACCGGCTTACAAGCATCAACACCGGCATGGTAAAAAAATGGTTTTTAATTTTCGACAAAAAGATGGGTTTGTATCTACGGACAAATTTTATAAAAATCACAAAGACCGAAATAATATGATGATTGATGATGAGCCGTGGGAAAACACTCAAAAGGAGGATGGCCTGATGTATGTTTGCGATAGCGCCATTAGCTATGTTTTCACAGGCAATCAATATAAAACTACCAATATTAGGGATTTAGAGGGGCGATTATTGGTTGATCTTACTCAAATTATGATTTCCGGAGCTGCTAACCCGGCTTGGAAGTAGTCATAGGATGGCTCGAAGCCATGCTATTACTTACACTGAACCTTTTTAAAAATCCACCAAACCGGCGAAACCAAAAAATGCCATCGAAAGGATTCCGGCAACTATCAGGGCGATGGGCATACCGCGCATTCCTTTGGGCACTTCCATTAGCTCGAGATGCTCGCGCAGGCCGGCAAACAAAACCAACGCCAGGGCAAAACCGATTGAATTACCGATAGCATAAACAGTTCCTTCTAAAAGATTATATTCTTTTTGAACAACCAATAAGGCTACGCCCATGATGGCGCAGTTGGTGGTGATAAGCGGAAGAAAAACACCGAGTGCCTGATATAAGGGAGGACTTACTTTTTTGAGGATGATCTCGACCACCTGCACCAGTGAGGCAATAACCAAAATAAAAGATATGGTCTGCAGGAATCCCAGGTTAAATGGATCGAGAATATAATTTTGGATAAGCCAGGTAACGATGGCGGCCACTGTCATTACAAACAATACCGCACCACTCATTCCGGCGGCTGTGGAGATTTTTCCTGACACACCAAGAAATGGACATATTCCCAAAAAGTTGGCCAGCACAATGTTGCTCACCAAAACAGAACCGATAATGATAATGATATATTCCATGTCGTTTTTTTTAAGCTTTTTTGGATAATTTGTTAATCAAAGCAATCAGGAAGCCAAGGGCGATAAAGGCTCCGGGTGAAAGAATGAATACAAGGATACCATCGCCCTGAGCAAATTTAAAACCAAAGACTGACAGGTTGCCCAATATTTCGCGAACCATACCCAAAATGGTTAGTGCCATGGCAAAACCCAGCCCCATGCCCAAGCCATCGAGGATAGAGGATAGCACGTTATTTTTGGAGGCAAAGGCTTCGGCACGCCCCAAAACTACGCAGTTAACCACGATGAGCGGAATAAAGATACCCAGCTGCTCGTGCAAGGCGGGTGCATAACCGGCCATAATTAAATCGACGATAGTAACAAAGGATGCAATTACCACGATAAAGGTGGGAATACGCACCTTGGCAGGAACCACATTTTTGATGAGCGAAATAACAATGTTCGACATCACCAAAACAAAAGTGGTAGCCAGCCCCATGCCCATGCCATTGATGGCCGAGCTGGTAACGGCCAGAGCCGGACACATCCCAAGCAGCATCACGAAAACCGCATTTTCTTTAAAAAATCCCTTAGTAAAATTTTGTACCTGTGTCATTTTTTCCCCTCCTAATTGTTATCGTTTTCAATGGTTGCGCGTGTATCGTAAGCACGCTGAACAGCATCGCAAAAAGCACGCGAGGTAATGGTTGCCGCAGTAATTGCATCCACATCCCCTCCATCTTTCTTGACAGCGAGATTAAAATTGGCCGGATTTTTACCCATAAACTGATCTTTCCAGTTGGTGGCCATTTTTGTCCCAAGCCCTGGTGTTTCCTTTTGTTCTAAAACTTCAATATTGCTTATGGTTCCATCAGGCTGAAAACCCACCATAAGTTTAATCAAGCCACTGTATCCCTCGTTAGTGTAGGTGTTAACGGCAAAGCCAATGGGCTTTTCATCGGTAAAACCTTTGAAAAATATCAACGAATCGCCACCATTCTGCGGCATCACTGCCTGCCTGTCATATTTTGTAAAACCCGGCATTACCTGCTCGATGGCCTTTTGCTGCTTGAGCCGCTGTACCTCGGCAATAGGCTCTTTGGTAAGATTGTAAACGCCGCTGGCCGCCAATGATGAAATGGCAGTTACGATGAGCAGCGTAAGAAACATATTCGAAAATGTTGATTCTTTTTTAGCCATAGCTTTATTAATATTTAGAGGCTACAATATTTTTAATAAAAATAATTTCTGCAAATTCAATCTTTATCAGCATTTACGCCGCTTTTATCACGCCAAAGCGTTTGGGTTTAAACAGATTATTAATTAAAGGAGCAAAGGCATTCATAATAAGAATAGCAAAGGATACACCCTCAGGGTAGGCACCCCAGAAACGGATGACCATCGTTATTACGCCGCAGCCAATCCCGTAAACAATCATACCTGTGGACGACATGGGCGAACTCACCATATCGGTGGCCATATAGAAAATGCCCAGCATCAAACCGCCGGTAAGCAGGTGGAAAAGTGGATTGGCATATTGGTTAGGGTCGATGACCCACATAATGGCCGCAAAACCAACAGCCGAAACCAGGTAGGCAACCGGGATATGCCAGGTGATGACCTTGCGGAAAAACATATAGAGCGCACCCAACAAAAGAGCTATGGCCGACATCTCGCCCATCGAGCCTCCCTGGCGACCAAGCATCAAATCGAGGTAGCCGGGGATTTCTTTCATTACTTCCTGCACGGTTTGTCCTTTCGACAAATCAACGCCTTCTTTGAGAATTCCGAGCGGCGTGGGGCCGGTAATAACATCGGCAAGCGCAGTGGGGAAATTGGCTTCCGGCACCGGCCAACTGGTCATGGCCACCGGAAAAGAGAGCAACAAGAAAACCCGTCCTACCAAAGCAGGGTTGAAAGGATTTTTTCCTATCCCGCCAAAGGCCATTTTGGCAATGCCGATAGAAACGATGGCACCGATAATAATGATATGTGCAGGCAAATTGGTGGGCACATTAAAAGCCAGCAAAACGCCCGTTACGATAGCCGAGCCATCGTTGATGGTAAGATCGCCTTTGATGATGTAGCGTTGAATAAAATATTCGACGGCGATGCAGGCTGCCACCGAGATGGCCATCAAGCGCACTGCATCAAGTCCGAAAAAGTAAAACGAGACCAGCATGGCAGGGATCATGGCATAAAACACGGTAAACATGATTTTGCGTACCGATGCGCTGCTATGCACGTGGGGTGACCCCGAAATGGTAAGTAAAGTATCCATAGTTTAATTTTTTCCTCTTGTTCTGATCATTTGACCTACTTTGGTTTTTCCAAGCCTGACGAAATCAAGCAATGGCCTGCCTGAGGGACAAGTAAAATGGCAGGAGCCACATTCGATGCAATCCATAATCTTGTCTTTTTCGGCGCGTTCCCACAATTCCTGCTTTACTTCCTGAGCCAGCAAATAGGGCTCCAAACCCATGGGACAAACCGAGATGCAACGGCCACAACGGATGCATGTTTTTACTGCCGTGCGGTGGGCTTCTTCTTCGGGTACGAGTAATATTCCCGATGAGCCCTTTACGATTGGAGCTTCCACCGACATCAATGCCTTGCCCATCATGGGGCCGCCACCAATTACCTTACCCAGGTTTTCGGGCAGGCCGCCGGCGTGTGCTATCAGTTCGCTGATGGGTGTTCCTACTCTTACCATCAAATTGGAAGGTTTTTTGGCAGCCTTTCCGGTAACGGTTACCACCCGCTCGATGAGGGGTTTATTCTTTTGCACTGCCTCGTAAACTGCGAAGGCTGTACCCACATTATCCACCACACAGCCGGTTTCGATGGGCAGCTTTCCCGAAGGCACCTCACGACCGGTCAGAGCCTTGATGAGTTGTTTTTCGCCACCCTGCGGATATTTTACTTTTAAAGCATGTACCGTGATGCCTTTATACTTTTGACACAAAGTGTTGAGATGTTCGATAGCATCGGGCTTATTATTTTCGATACCAATCATGGCTTTTTCCACACCCAGGGCTTTCATCAGGATCGTGATGCCAATGAGCATCTCCTCCCCTTTTTCGAGCATCAGGCGGTGGTCGGAGGTAAGATAAGGTTCGCATTCCACACCATTAATAATAAGGTACTCGGCTTTTTTGCCTTCGGGCACCATCATTTTTACAAAGGTAGGAAAGGTAGCACCACCAAGGCCTACGATGCCCATGTCGTTGATGCGCTGGATAATCTCCTGTTTGGATAGCGTTATTTCGGGCATCAAATCTGCGGAGGCATCAATGCCTTCTGCCCATTGGTCATCGGTAGTATCGATAATTACAGCCGTGCGTTTGTAGCCCGACTGATCCATGACGTTGTCGATTTTAAATATTTTTCCGCTCACCGACGAGTGAATATTGGCCGAGATAAAGCCGGAGCTTTTAGCAATGAGCTGGCCGGTTTTTACCACGTCCCCACGATTCACCACAAGGGTAGCCGGAGCACCGAGATGCTGCGAGATGGGGATAAAAACCCGTTTGGGAATCGGCAGGGTTTCGATAGCTGCGGAGGCCGAGAATTTATTTTCGGGTGGATGAACACCTCCAAGTTTAAATGTTTTCAATATCATTAGTTTGTGTATTGAAATCTGTAATCACTATTTATTTTCGCTGGGTTGGGCAAGCACAGGCTCTTTTACTTTTTCGGGAGCAGGAGCCGGCGTGGCTGGCTTATCCTCAGTTTTTTCGGGCTTGGGCTTGCGTGGCGGGAAGTTTAGCTCGTGGATCGCATTTGTGGGACATTCGGGCACACATTTGCGGCAGAGCTTGCACTTGTCGTAGTCGATGTAGGCCAGGTTGTTAACCAAGGTTATGGCATCGAAGGGACAGGCTTTAACACACTTTCCGCAGCCAATGCAAGCCACCTCGCAATTTTTCTTGGCGGGAGCTCCCTTTTCTTTGTTGATACAGGCCACGTGGATGCGGCGGTCTTTTTTACCCTTTGGACGTAGCTCGAAAATATTACGCGGGCACTGCGTTACGCAAGCATTACACGCTACACAATTATCGGCAACTACTACCGGAAGTCCGGTTTCTTTGTCCATGTACAGGGCATCAAAATCGCAAACCTCCACGCAGTCGCCCAATCCGAGGCAACCAAAGGGGCAGCCGCTTTCGCCCGAATAAAGCCCGTGAGCAAAGCCACAGGTGGCGGCACCCTCGTAATTAATTTTTTGAGGCGCGTTTTGACGCGAACCGTTGCAGCGCAATACCGCAATCATCGGCTCTTTTTCCTCCGGTTCCAATCCCATAATTTTTGCAACTAAGGCCATGGTAGCGTTGCCGCCAACCGGACAGTTAAAGCCTTCGAGTGTGCCGCTTTTTACGATGGCCTCCGAAAAAGCCCTGCAACCGGCATAACCGCAGCCGCCGCAGTTGGCACCGGGAACTACTTCTTCCACGGCATCGATGCGCGGATCTTCGATTACTTTAAATTTTTGTGCAACAAAATACAAGATCACGGCAGCCGCTACGCCGATGGCACTGAGCGATATTACTGCATAAATCATTACATCATTCACGATTTGCTCCTTTTTATGTTAAATCCGAATTGTGTATTCAATTAACGAAATTGGATGGCTCACTTTTTAATAGAGCACCCACGATTCACGAGGGGCAAAATTATAAACATAAGTTAAAAAACACGCATCTATGCCTTATTTAAAATGATTTAAAATATCTGTTTTCCAGATGGCTTGTCATGAAAGGGAAATTGAGGTGGATTAGAGCAACATTTTTATCTCAGACAATTTGGAAGCATCGCAAGGAAAGGGAGGCATTTATCATAATTGAGTTCATAAAAATTAACACCCAGATTTATTGCTGAATAGTAAGCGGCCTGATTTTCTTTGTAATATTCTTCTGATGGGATTTTCCAGAAATCACGACCCAGCTTTTCGACTACAAACCATTTTTCCATCAATCGGGCTGCACGTCCGTTACCATCTCTGAAAGGATGAATATGGGCGAATCGCAGATGAATCAGTGAAGCGAAATAAAAAACTTCGGTCTCGGTAAGTTCTGAGGAAACAAGTTCTTCAATATCCAGGAAAAATGATTTCATTTCTTTATCCACAAATTCAGGCTCAAGGGCCAAATACGCCAAGCCTGATTTGCTAAACACGCCCACTTGTTCCATTCGGTATTTTCCTCGCTTGCTTTTAATCAGCAATGTTGTGGAGAATATTTTATGGCATTGCAAAACATTCTTCTCATTTAATGGATTGCTTTGGGCAAACTCGTAGGCATCAATCAAATCCTCGATTTCCTGTATTTCCTTCCCAATTTTGAATTTATCATTATTCATTTGATAATTCATAAAGGAGTTGAGGTCGATGCAGTTTCCTTCGATGTTGGATGAATAAACGGCGGAAGATTTTGTTAAATAATCAAAGCAACCCTTGTTTTCCGAAAAATCATAGTTCCGAATTAATTCGGGAATTTCAAATCCGACAGCTTGCTGGTATGCTTCAAAATATTTTCGATCGCTTATTTTCATTCTCTGCAATATTTGCAGCAAATGTAAGTCTTTTATCCGGTATTTTCATCCTTGCTTTTGTCCATTCTTTTGTTGGATAAACCTATCAAAGCTCTTAGCAATGTATGAATTATTGCAAGGGGCAAACAAAGGATGCCGGCGGTAAGCATTCCCAATTCATAAAACAAGTTGCTATCCTTGTAGGGTTTTCCTTTGAGCCGCGACTGAAACGCGCTGTATGGAATTCCATACATGTTGCCTGCAATCATTGTTTGACAGGCCGAAAGGATAATTTCTGCTTCTTTTTCGCCATATTCTTTTACAATCGAATCGTAGGTGTATTGCTTAGGATAGCCTCGTGCATCCGCGAAATGCTGGGCAAACATTATGGCTTTGGCTTCTTCGGGCTTAATAAAAATGTCGCCACCACTAAGGAAACTGCTGATTTCATCGTTGCTCATGCCCTGGCTCAAAGCCATTTTGGTGTGTTGATACGAGCAGGCAGCGCAGCCATTTACTTCGGTAACTGCCAGTTGCAAACGTTCCACAAAATGCGGGTCAACTAATTTACTTTTATTATTTCCAGCCATCTTCATCGCGGCTCGTGGGGCGAATACAAGGGAGCGATACAGTTCCCATAAACTAAACTTCCGTTTAAACTCAACTCGCGAGCTAATAGCTTCAGGTAATACGATATCCTTTTTCATTATTTTTCATTATTACAATTTTTACATAATTCTTGAAGTATCAATAAACCATTTTCTAAAACGTCCGAATCCTTTTTACTTAGTTCGCTTAAATGATTGTCGATTTTTAAGTTGATGGCGGTATTGATCTGACTCGTTATTTTTTTGCCTTCTTCGGTTGTGGATACATAAATTTTTCTTCGGTCATTAATGTCATTATTACGATTTACATAGCCCATTTTTATCAGCTTGTCGATTAATGCAGTCATCTGAGATTTTGTAATCCCCAATATATCAACAAACTCAGTAAGGTATAAATGCTCCTGTTCTTCCAGCAAGTTCAAAATTGTATAATGCTGTTGCGAAAAATTAATTTCTAAATCCTTCAAAATTGATTTAACAAACTGATGATCCATCGTCCTGCACAACTTGATTGGAATATCCATCAAAAGCCTTTTAAGATCTGCCTTGCTCATAATGTGATTTCTTTTCCATTCAAAATATTATTACACTTAATGAATAGTTCATTAAGTGTACAAAACTAATTAAAATATGACACAAAACAGTAAAAGCATAATGAAATTGATGGGAAAGTGGTAAACCCGAAAAATTAAGATAAACTGAAAATCCTTTACTTTTCCGACCTACTTCATTTGATCATCAATTACTACAATTTACCATCAATGCCGAAAAACTATGAAATCGAAAATTTCTGGTTTTTCGAACATCCTCGAAAATTTTCTAATTTTCGGGATTACGCGCGAAGCGCAAATTACGCGAAGCATATTACAATCAATTACGCCCGCAGGGCAAATGATGCCCACAGGGCAAATGCCTTAAAAAACCTTAATTGCCCAATCAAAAAACTAAAACATGTACTTTTGCGGCCAAGTCAAAAAAATTCAAAATATAAAATCATTTCTTATGAGCGTCTTGGTAGATAAAAATTCAAAAGTAGTAGTGCAAGGCTTTACCGGCACCGAGGGTACATTTCATGCAAGTCAGATGATCGAATACGGAACCAACGTGGTTGGCGGCGTTACGCCGGGCAAGGGCGGACAGCAGCACTTAGACAAACCCGTGTTTAATTCGGTGAAAGATGCTGTTGACACCACCGGTGCTGATGTTTCGGTAATATTTGTTCCTCCGGCCTTTGCTGCCGATGCCATTATGGAAGCTGCCGATGCGGGTATTAAAGTGATTGTTTGCATCACCGAAGGCATTCCTACCAAAGATATGATGACGGTAAAAGAATTCCTGAAATGCAAAGATACCAGGCTGGTAGGCCCCAACTGCCCCGGCGTGATAACTCCAGGCGAAGCTAAGGTTGGCATTATGCCAGGCTTTATTCATCAACCCGGGCGTGTGGGTATTGTTTCCCGTTCGGGCACCTTAACCTACGAAGCCGTTGACCAGTTGACAAAAGTCGGACTAGGACAAACCACCGCCATTGGTATTGGTGGCGACCCGATTATTGGCACCACTACCAAAGATGCGATCGAGTTGTTGATGAACGATCCCAAAACGGAAGGCATCGTTATGATTGGCGAAATTGGCGGAACCATGGAAGCCGATGCCGCAAACTATGTTCGGGAAAACGGAACTAAACCTGTGGTAGGATTTATTGCCGGAGCTACTGCTCCCAAAGGCCGTACCATGGGACATGCCGGAGCCATTATCGGCGGCAAGGACGATACCGCCGAAGCCAAAAAAGCCATCATGCGCGAGTGTGGCATTCACGTGGTGGATTCGCCTGCTGATATTGGCAAAAAGATGGCTGAGCTGTTAAAATAAAAAATCGAACAGATTAAAATATTTGAAAAACGGTTGGCCAATTTGCCAGCCGTTTTTTTTGTATATTTGTGATCTTTAAAAATAGTGCATTATGAAAAAAGATAAGAAAGACACTTCGCAGGACAATTTAGCAAGCGAGCCCATTGCCACTTATGGCCAGCCAACAAATCTGGATCAGGTATGGCAACTTTTTAAGGAAACCGATAAGATGTTTAAAGAAACTGAACAAAGATTTCAGGACACTGACAAGCAATTCAAAGAAACGGATAAGAGAATCAAATCGTTGTACGAGCTTTTTACCTCGCAATGGGGCAAACTAATCGAATCGCTGGTGGAAGGCGATCTGATAAAGCTACTTAACCAACGCGGCATTATGGTTCATGAAACCTACGAGCGGGTACACGGCTGCTACAATGGAACAAATTATGAATTTGATATCATTGCCGAAAATGGCGAAGAAGTAGTAGTAACAGAAGTAAAAACCACATTGCGTGTAAAAGATGTCGAAGATTTTTTGGACAGGCTCGACAACATAAAAATCTGGCGTCAGAAATACGCTTCCCATATAATTTATGGAGCCATGGCTTTTTTGAGAGCCGATGGCAGTAGCGAAGTGATGGCTCAACACAAAGGTTTGTTTGTAATCAAAGCCACCGGAAGCAGTGCGAGCATTATCAACCCGCTTGATTTTAAACCAAGAAAATATTAATTTCCAACCCCGCCATCCTGAATTTCGCCGATCCCTTCCTATTATTTCAAGTTCTCCCCTCCGGTAAAAGATAGAATATTTACTTTTGCCCCTATTTTATAAAAATCTTAGTAAAGACGCTATTATGCAAATTCCTTCAAAATACGATCCTTCGCAAACCGAGGACAAGTGGTACAAGGTGTGGACGGACAAAGGCTATTTTAAATCCGAACCCGACGAACGCGAACCCTTCTGCATTGTAATTCCTCCGCCCAACGTAACCGGGGTACTGCACATGGGGCATATCCTCAACAATACTTTGCAGGACGTGCTGGTTCGCAGGGCGCGCATGCAGGGAAAAAACGCCCTTTGGCTGCCGGGCACCGACCATGCTTCGATTGCTACCGAGGCCAAGGTGGTGGCTAAATTGAAAGCTGAAGGCATCGACAAAAAAGATCTTAGCAGAGATGAATTCATGGAACATGCCTGGGAATGGAAGGAAAAACACGGAGGCATCATCCTTGAACAGCTGAAAAAATTGGGAGCCTCCTGCGATTGGGAGCGTACCAAATTTACCATGGACGAAAGCATGTACGAATCCGTAATCGATGTGTTTATCGATCTTTATAAAAAAGGTTTAATTTATCGGGGCATTCGCATGGTAAACTGGGATCCCAGCGCACTTACCGCACTTTCGGATGAGGAAGTAATTTACAAGGAAGAAAACTCCAAACTTTATTATGTTCGCTACAAAGTGGAAGGTACGAACGACGAATGGGTAACTATTGCTACCACTCGCCCCGAAACGATTTTGGGCGATACCGCCGTGTGCGTAAACCCCAACGATGAGCGTTTTAACCATCTGCACGAAAAGCGCGTTATTGTTCCCATGGTCAACCGTTCGATTCCCATCATCCAGGATGAATATGTGGATATGGAATTTGGCACCGGCTGCCTCAAAATAACCCCGGCTCACGATATCAACGACTACGAAATTGGTATTCGTCATAAACTGGATAGCATCGATATTTTTAATGATAACGGAACGCTGAGCGAAAATGCAGTGCTTTATATCGGAAAAGATCGCGATGTGGTACGCAAAGAAATTGTGAAAGATATGGATGCCGCCGGCAACATGGTTAAAATTGAAGCCTACGTAAATAAGGTAGGATATTCGGAAAGAACGCATGTAGCTATCGAGCCCAAACTTTCGTTGCAGTGGTTCCTGAAAATGTCCGAATTGGCCAAACCTGCGCTGGAGGTAGTGGAAAACGATACCATCCAATTCCATCCCAAAAAGTTTAAAAACACCTATCGGCACTGGATGGAAAATGTGCGTGACTGGTGTATATCGCGTCAGTTGTGGTGGGGGCAGCGCATTCCGGTTTACTACCTCCCCAACAAGGAAATGGTGGTTGCCAAAAATATCGAAGAAGCTTACGCTAAGGCAAAGGCAGAATATCCCGAATTAATCGACCTGCAAATTACCGATTTGAAACAGGATGAAGATGTGCTCGACACCTGGTTTTCGTCATGGCTGTGGCCGATTTCGGTTTTTGATGGCATCCGTCATCCTGACAATCCTGACATCAAATATTATTATCCCACCAACGACCTGATTACCGCACCCGAGATTTTGTTTTTTTGGGTAGCACGGATGATTATGGCAGGATTGGAATATCGGGGTGAAGTACCGTTCAAAAACGTTTACCTTACGGGAATAGTAAGGGATTCACAGGGAAGGAAGATGTCGAAATCGCTGGGCAACTCGCCCGACCCCATCGACCTGATGAAAAAATACGGAGCCGATGGTGCCCGGGTTGGGATGCTGCTCACCTCCCCCGCCGGCAACGATTTACCCTTCGAGGAGGTGCTGTGCGAGCAGGGTCGCAACTTCTCCAACAAAATATGGAATGCGCTGCGCCTGGTAAATATGTGGGAAGTGGACGAAACCCTCAAGCAACCCGAAACAAGTCGGATAGCTGTAGAATGGTACGATGCCAGGCTCAACGAAACCCTCAAAGAAATCGATGACCTTTTTACAAAGTATCGCATTTCGGATGCCTTAATGGCAACCTACAAATTGATTTGGGATGATTTCTGCTCGTGGTATCTCGAGATGATCAAACCTGCCTATCAGCAGCCCATCGACAAGCTAACCTTCGACCACACCATCGCCTTGTTCGAGCAACTGATGAAAATCCTGCATCCCTTTACGCCCTTCCTCACCGAAGAAATCTACCACTTGCTTCGCCAAAGGGATGACGACGACAACATTATGATTGCCCAATGGCCGCAACGCAAGCGCATTCATCACAAAATACTCGAGCAGTTCGGCTTTGCCAAAGATGTGATTATCGCCATACGCGGAATCCGTTCGCAGAAAAATATCCCCCAAAAGGAACAACTCGATTTCTTCGTTAAGAAAAATCACGAGGAACAGCCGGATACTACTTTCGATGGCCTGGTATCAAAACTCTGCAACCTTTCAGCGATAAATTATGTGGAAGAAAAAGTGGAGGGTGCCCAATCGTTCATGGTCAAATCCACAGAGTTTTATATTCCACTGGGCGAAACCATAGATGTGGAAGCTGAAATTGTAAAACTGGAGGAAGACCTGAAATACACCCGGGGCTTCCTGATGGGCGTTTCAAAAAAGCTTTCGAACGAACGTTTTGTAAGTGGAGCACCTGCGGATGTGGTTGAAAAAGAAAAACAGAAGCAGGCAGATGCTGAGAATAAAATTAAAGTGATCGAAGATCAAATCAGAGTATTTAGAGGATAAAATTTCTTTCTCCTTCATCTCAATCTTAAAATAAATTGAAAATTAAAAAATAATTATATAAAATGAAAGATGCAATAGCAATCCTCGCAGGTGGCGGACCAGCCCCCGGAATAAATACAGTAATTGGAACCATAGCCAAGGTTTTCCTGCAAAGCGGATACAACGTTATCGGGCTGCACGAGGGCTACAAAAGCCTTTTTGCCAAAAGTCCAAAGATGGAGTACATCGACTTTGAACAGGCCGACAAAATTCATAAAATGGGAGGTTCGGCCTTGCAAATGAGCCGATACAAACCCAAGGATGAAGAATTCTCGACCGACTTTTTTATTAATAATAATGTAAAATTGCTGGTTACCATCGGTGGTGATGATACGGCATCGACGGCCAACCGCATCTCGAAATTCCTGGCCGAGAATGAGGTGAAGCTGCAAAACATCCACGTACCCAAAACCATCGACAACGACCTGCCCCTGCCCGAAGGCTCGCAAACCTTTGGCTACGAATCGGCCAAGCAGGAAGGCGTGCGTATTGCACAAACCGTTTATGAAGATGCCCGCACCAGCGGAAACTGGTTTGTGGTAGCCGCCATGGGCCGCGAAGCCGGACACCTGGCCTTCGGCATTGGTGCCGCCTGCCACTACCCCATGATTATTATCCCCGAGATGTTCAACAAAACGCCCATCACCATCCGCAAAATCGTGTTGCTAATCATCTCGGCTATGGTAAAAAGAGCACTCCTGGGGATTTCCTACGGCGCGGTAATGATTAGCGAAGGTGTATTTCACTTTATGTCGGATGCCGAAATCGAATCTACCGGCATCAATTTTACCTACGATGAGCACGGCCACCCCGAGCTGGGCAACGTGAGCAAGGCCCATATTTTTAACATCCTGGTGCAGCGCGAACTGAAACGCCTCGGTATAAAAATAAAGAGCCGTCCTGTGGAAATAGGCTACGAATTACGCTGTGTTCAGCCCGTAGGTTTCGACCTCTTGTATTGCGCTTTGCTTGGCATGGGCGTTAAAAAACTATTCGACCAGGGTGTCACCGGCTGCATGGTTACCGCCGACCCCAAAGGCGACATCAAGCCGCTGTATCTGAAAGATGTGGAAGATGAAAATGGAAAAGTAAGGCCACGCTTAGTAAATATCAACTCCGAGAAAGCACAGATGGTTTACAGTTTCAACCACCAATACATTATGGAAGAAGATTACGAAGCCGCAAAGATGCTACTCGAAAATCCTGAAGAATACGATTTTTATAAAATCCTGAACTGGGAAAAGATTAAGATTGTGTAAACCGTTCTTTCACCTTGTCAGCGATGGTTTTGGCCAGCTTGTAATGCGATTCATGTGTCCAGCCGGCGATGTGAGGTGAGAGTACCACACGGTTGGATTGGATTAGATAACGAAAATCATCTGGAAGCGTGGAACTGTCGATGCCTTCGAACGAGAGTTTTTCGTATTCCAAAACGTCCAGGGCTGCACCGGGCACTTTTCCGCTTTTCATGTTTTTTACCAAGTCAGCGGTTTTCACCACCTGCCCACGAGCAGTGTTAATCAAAAATATATTTTTTTGGAATTTGCTTAGGTAGGCATCATCCACCAAAAAAGTGGTTTCGGCAGTGAGCGGCACGTGCAGGCTCACTATGTCCGCTTCGGCAAAGATAGTTTCCATATTCGATTCTTCCACAAAATCATCGGAGTAGTTGCGCTTGTATTTATCATAAGCAATTACGCGGCAATCAAAACCTTTGAGCCGACGAGCAAAAGCACTGCCCATATTTCCATAGCCAATTATGGCCACGGTTTTCCCCTTGATTTCGGTACCCCGATTTTCGGCGCGAAGCCAGATTCCTTCGCGTACTTCGGTGTCAGCCTTGCGCAGATGGTTCATCAGCATCAGCAACATTCCCAGGGCATGTTCGCCCACGGCGTCGCGATTGCCTTCGGGAGCATTGATGCAGGCAATGCCATGCGCTTCGGCATAATCCACATCAATATTTTCCATCCCCGCTCCTACCCTGCCAATAAATTTCAGGCGGCTGGCTTTGGCCAGTATTTCCGCATCCAGCTTTATCTTTCCCCTTATGATAATTCCCTCATAGCTATCAATAATGCGGGCATAATCAGCCCTGTCGTATCCTTCAAAATATTCGCAGATGTAGCCCATTCTTGTCAATTCTTCTTCGAGCACAGGGTGGGCAGTATCGATAAAAAGCACTTTTGGAGCAGTCATGTTTTTATAAAATTTCAAACAGTAAATTAAATAATTTTCGATGGGCAATCCTGCAATTTCAAATATAAAAAGCGCAGGATTTCACCCGCGCAAAGTTAAGGGAAATTGAACTGGTGTTTGTCTGATTGATTGCAATAGTAAAATTCGCCGAAGGCTAAATTAGTATCTGCTCATAAAGTAGATTTCTTTGAATTTCCCTGGGTTTTAACCCAGGGAAAAAGAAACTTGCCATTAGCCCTCCGCGATTCCGCAACGCCTGCGGCGTTGCGGAATCGCGTTTTTCATCCTTCCAATTAAATCCCCGCCCTAAAGGGCGAGGCAATTCATAATTCAAATTCCTTACTTTAAAGACTGGCACTAATTAAAAACCGCCCCTACTTCTTATCTTCAAGCAATCTTAAAACTTTGAGTACCGCATCCTGCGCAAACCTTTCGCCGGCGTGCATAATCATATTTTCATCCGAGGGATAATCCTCCTCTTTGCTGCCCACCAGCTTAAAACTTTCAGGACTTAAGGCATCCAGGTCGCCTTTGAATTTTGCATAAACATTAGTGAATTCGGATTCTCCCTTGGCCCTTTGCTTTGCAATAGGCTTTAAAGATTCAGCATCAATAATCCTAAATTCGCCCAGCATCAAAATGCTTTTTTCCTGCTTGTATTGATTAACATAACAAACCAGGGTTTTCAGTTTCGGGACTTCGATTTTGTTGCCACTTTCATCCAAAGCAAAATCGCCCTCGCTATCAAGCTGATAAGCAAGGCCGTCCTGAATTTTCACCGTTTCGGTAAAGGCCAGCTCGCCTTTTTTCTCAGGCTGAATTTTAATATCCTTAATAATAAGCTGAATTTTGTAATGACTATTTAAGGGCATAGCCTCCTGATTGCTAAAGCGATATTTGGGACTATCAAACATGGCCAGGTCGATGTTTTCGAGGCCGGCACGTACACCGGGTGGCAAAGTGTTGGGGTAATTGTTTATAATCTCATAGCTAAAGATTTCGGGCATGGCGGCCTTGTATTCTGCCACCCGTTTTTGCACATCCCTGAATCCGGGATAGATTTCCTGAATTTTGAGCAAACACTGATAGCCCTGATTTTGCTCCTTGAAACTGGAATCCTGAAATTTCTTTTCGGCCAGGGCGTAATAATAGGCTGCTGTCTTTTCGCGTGCATACTGAAGGTCACTTTTATAATTATTGGGCTTGTAAGCCAAGTGCTCGCGAATTTCGCCCGGCAATTGTCCAACAATTTCTTGCCGTTCTTGCATCGCCGTATAGCGGTGGTACACCGTTTCCCAAATATCGGGCTGCCCTGATATTTTCAATTCCTGGATTTTAGCAATGTCGTTGGCATTGGCTTCGTTGTAGGCATTTTTAAGCTGGTTAATGTTGGCTTCATCAGGATTTTGGCTAACTGAGGCTGCAAGGGTTTTAACAGAAAAATCAGCCTTATGCTGCTGATGACCAGGCTTGGTAGAAGTACACGCGCTCGTAAAAAAAAGAGCAGCCATCAAAATTAGGAGGCTGAACAGGGCTTTGGTAGTAAATTGTTGGAATCTCATTTTTAAATTAATTTTTCTGTTAGCAATTTAAATTCTACTTTCGAGGTCTTTTTTTGATAAAAATAATGCGTTTAAAAGCAATTTTAATACCAAATATTCAAATCCGATGTGGACTTATTTAGCAGGGCTGATTTTAAGAAGAAGATACTGGAACCTTTCGATAATACTGATTTTAGTTTTATTTATGGGCTGGCAGGCGCGCCAGGTAAGCATGTCGTACGAACTGGCACAGATGCTTCCGGCTTCCGATACTGCCAGCGTTATTTACCAGGAATTTAAAGACACCTTTGGCGAGGATGGCAGCGTGATGTTCATCGGGGTGCAGGATTCGAATATTTTTGAGCTGGACGAATTTAACGCATGGTACAAACTTACCGAACAATTGCAGGAAGTAGAAGGCGTTGAAGGCGTGCTTTCCCTTTCGCGGCTTTATTATCTGAATAAAAATGATTCGCTTAAAAAGTTTGATTTTCTGCCTGTTTTTTCTGCTCCACCCACCACCCAGGCCGAGCTTGACAGTGTGATGCAATTTGTGTTTTCGCTTCCGTTTTACGAAGAAAAACTCTACAATTCCAAAACTGGCTTCACCATGATGGCCGTTACCCTGGACAAGGAAATATTGAATACCAAAGCACGGGTAGGATTAATATTTGAGCTGCGCGATATTGGCAACGCCTTTGGCGAAAGGTTTGGTGTAGAGATGCACTATTCGGGACTGCCTTTCATCCGCACCATCACCGCCAAAAAAATTGAAAACGAACTCAAGCTCTTTACTATTCTCTCGCTGATTATTGCATCGATCATCCTGCTTATCTTTTTCAAAAACTGGAAGATCGTTGCTGCTACCATGATCATCGTGATCTTTGCAGTGATTTTTGTGCTTGGACTCATCGTTTTGTTCAACTACAAAATAACTATCCTTACCGGAATTTTGCCACCCTTGCTCATTGTAATCGTGGTGGAAAACAGCATTTTCCTGCTTAATAAGTTTCATGCTGAGATTATTCGTCATGGCAACAAAATCAAAGCACTAACCCGCGTAGTGATGTTTATTGGCAATGCCAACCTGCTCACCAATATGACTACCGCCGCAGGTTTTGCTGCCTTCATTATCACCGGCAACCAAATGCTCGTTGAGTTTGGAATTGTGGCTTCCCTCAGCATTATGATCGCCTACATTCTGACGCTTTTTTTAATTCCAATCTTTTTTAGCTTTCTTAAAACGCCACATCTCAAACACACCGCACACCTCGAAAAAGGCCTGGTTACCACCATGGTAAATAAAATTGTGTTTGTGGTACAAAATAGACGGACTGCCATTTACATTATCGCCATCACCCTGGTGCTTATCGGATTTTTTGGGATTTCCAAGCTAAAAACCACTGGTCGCATTGTGGACGATATTCCCAAACGGGACAAGCTCTACACCGACCTTGAGTTTTTTGAACGCAACATCAATGGGGTGATGCCGCTCGAAATTTCGATCGACACCAAAAAACCCAAGGGTGTGCTCAAACTTTCTACCCTTGAGCGCATCGAGGAACTGCAGGTTGTGCTGGGCGAGTATCCCGAATTATCTAAACCGGTTTCGGTGGCCGAGGTAGTGAAGTTTGCAAAACAAGCTTTTTATGGCGGCAGAGAAGACATGTACAGCCTGCCCAATAATCAGGAAAAAAACTTCATTATGCAGTACGTGCCCCGAATGGAAGGCAACCAGCGCACCATCATCAATTCGTTTGTGGATACTAATATGCAAATAACGCGCATCAGCGTGCAGATGGCTAATATCGGCACCAGCGAAATACAACGCATCAAAGATGAGCTGCGTCCAAAAATCGATTCCATTTTCCCGCCCGACCGCTATGATGTGCAAATTACCGGCACTAGCGTGGTTTATCTCAAAGGCACCGATTATTTGGTGAAAAATCTGCTGATGAGTCTCCTGCTTGCATTGGTGGTCATTAGCATACTCATGGCCATGCTCTTTTCGTCGGCACGGATGGTGCTCATAAGCATGGCTCCCAATCTTATCCCCCAAATTATGACTGCCGCCATGATGGGATTTCTGGCTATATCTGTGAAACCATCCACGATTTTAATTTTCTCGATAGCATTGGGTATTTCGGTGGACAACGCCATTCACTTTTTGTCGCGTTACCGTCTGCAACTAAAGCTCAACGACTGGAATATCAAAACTTCCGTCATCAAAGCCCTGAGCGAAACCGGCTTTAGCATGATCTACTCTTCGGTGGTTTTGTTTTTTGGATTTATCATCTTCACGCTCTCATCGTTTGGGGGTACCGAGGCTTTGGGATATTTAATTGCGTTTACGCTTGTTGTTGCGCTGCTCTCCAATCTATTCCTGCTTCCCTCGCTATTGCTAACGCTCGACAAACGCATCACCACCAAACGCTTCTCTGAGCCTTTTCTCGAAATATTTGATGAGGAAATTGATATTGAATTGGATGAACTCGAAATCGAAGGTATCGACTATCGTGGCCATGCCTGATCGTTTTGATTAAAATTTTTGATTAGATAACAAAAAGTTTATTTATAAAAAGATAACATTATGAAAGGAATAATTTTAGCCGGCGGAGCCGGAACAAGGCTGCATCCCTTAACCCTTGCCATGAGCAAGCAAATGATGCCCATCTACGACAAGCCCATGATTTATTACCCCCTGTCGGTGCTGATGATGTCGGGCATTCGCGACATCCTCATCATTTCCACACCGGAAGATCTGCCCAACTTCGAGAAACTGCTGGGCGATGGCTCGCGCATCGGTTGTAATTTTTCGTACAAGGTGCAGCACGTGCCCAATGGGCTGGCGCAGGCCTTTGTGCTGGGCGAAGAACATATTGGCCACGAGAAAGTCGCCCTCATTCTGGGCGATAATATTTTTTACGGCTCAGGGCTGCAAACAATTTTACAGGAAAACAATGATCCCACAGGTGGGGTTGTTTTTGCCTATCACGTATCGGATCCACAACGCTACGGCGTGGTAGAATTTGACGAGAACCAACGCGCTATCTCCATCGAAGAAAAACCAGCCAGGCCTAAGTCTAACTTTGCCGTACCAGGTTTGTATTATTATGATAATTCGGTGGTTGAAGTGGCCAAAAACATAAAACCCAGTGCCCGTGGCGAATACGAAATTACCGATGTAAACCGCTATTATCTGGAGCAAGGCAAACTTAACGTAGGTATTTTGAGTCGTGGTATTGCCTGGCTCGACACCGGCACCTTCACTTCACTGCTTCAGGCTTCGCAATACGTTGAGGTTATCGAACACCGCCAGGGATTAAAGATTGGTTGTATCGAAGAAATTGCCTACCGCATGAAGTTTATCGATGCCGCTCAACTCGAAAAAATTGCCCAGCCACTGCTCAAAAGTGGCTATGGCACCTATCTTATGGATCTGATTAAAAAGTAAAACTCCACTTTTTGGTCTCCTACTTTTAGCAATTATGGAAAAATACGCACAGTACAAGGCGCAGATTGAGGCGACCTTGCTTAACTTGGATTTGAAAGACAATCCCCAGGGGCTTTACGAACCCATCGCCTACATTTTGTCGCTGGGCGGAAAACGCCTGCGCCCGGTGCTTACCCTGGCAGCCTGCGACTTGTTTGGCGGCAACACCAAAGCAGCTCTGCCTGCGGCCTGTGGCCTCGAAATATTTCACAACTTCACCTTGTTGCACGATGATATCATGGACGAAGCACCCACACGAAGAGGCATGGAAACCGTGCATAAAAAATGGAATGCTAATGCCGCCATACTCTCGGGCGACACTATGCTGGCTTTGGCTTATCGCCAAATACATACTAGCCCGGGTATAAAAAACATAAGCGAAATCCTTAACGTCTTTAGCCAAACGGCCATCGAAGTTTGTGAAGGCCAGCAGTACGATATGGATTTTGAGAAAATACCAGGTGTTAGTATTCCTGAATATCTGAAAATGATAAAGCTAAAAACTGCAGTGCTACTGGGAGCCAGCCTTAAAATTGGGGCTATATGCGCCGATGCCGGGGAGCAACAAGCGCAGTTGATTTATGATTTTGGGGTAAATATCGGCATGGCTTTTCAGTTAAAAGACGATTATTTGGATGCCTTTGGAGATTTTGAGAAATTTGGGAAAAGCATTGGCGGCGACATTGCAGCCAACAAAAAAACCTGGCTCTACCTAAAATGCCAGGAACTTGCCAATGAAGAAGATCGCAAACAACTACTGGACTATTTTGCAAGAAATGAGATAGACAGCGGAGAAAAGATCAAACAGGTATTGCATCTGTATGCTAAATATGAAATTAAAAAGCACATCACCGCCGAGATGGAAAAATACTTTGGGAAGTCGCTGGAGCTAATGAAAAAATTGAATGCAGATACCCAACGTAAAAATGACTTGACCAGTTATGCCGAGTGGCTGTACAAGCGCGATCATTAAAATAGGATTCCGGCTTTAGTCGAAAATAATCTGCTTTTTCTCCTCATCAATTTCAAAATTACCAAATTCGCTTAGCGTCATTTCGCCAATCATCATCTGCGACTGCAGCTTGTGGTCCACTTGTATTTCGACATCAGGCAAAGTCATACCGGCGATGCGCAGGGTTTCCACTTTGAAAATGGCACGGTTGGCAATGGTTCCGTAACCCAAAATCTGCTCGGGGTCGCCCTGGAAGCTATTTTTGTCGATGGCTCCTTCTTTGAGCAGTCGCAAGGCACTACCCAGCGAAATGGTGGGGCGGATGGTGCGGCGGTCGTAGATAAAGGTAAGCGTAAAACCATCCACGATGCAATTGGCCTGGATAAGTCCTCGAGGAGTTAGCGTATAGTCGAGTATTTGTTCTTCGGGATTTACTACAACCTCGATATTTTTATTCGTCAGATCGGTTCTAATTTTGGGTTTAGGTACAAAATCTTTGCTCACAATAGAAAACTCGGTACGACGGTTCATCTCGTGGGCAGCTTCTTTGGCTTCCAGGGTAGGCAGCGAATCGATAAAGGCTTCATTTAAAACCATGGCCATTTCAAACTCTATTCCGCCACGCTCAACATTTTTATTGAGTTTAAAAGGCACTCTTTCGCCGTAACCTTTGGCCAGCATCCGCTCGGGGTCGATGCCACGCAGAATAAGATAATCAACCACAGATTCAGCTCGTTTTTGCGACAGGATGTCGTTGCGTTCGTCCGAGTCGCGGCTATCGGTGTGTGAAGCGATTTCCACTACAATGGTTTCGTTGGCATCCAGGGTTTCTATCAGTCCTTGTAGCGAATCCTGAAACTGCGGTTTAAGTTCCCATTTTCCGAGGTCGTAAAGAATTTCGGGCAAAACGATGGGTTCATCCGGGATGGGATCGAGCATAAAATCCATCTCGAAATCCTTACTAGCTTCCAAACCCACGGTGGTCTCCATATTTTTATCATTAAAAAAGCTATCCTTGGCCACCATGATTTCGAAGGTAGTATTAGGCTTTACCTGGTCATCGGTAAACTCGTAATAACCCACCGAATTGGTTTTGGTGGAAAGGGTGGTTCCATCCGAGCTTACCAGGCTTACTTCGGCATTTTCGACTGGCTGGAGGTTGCTATTATCGAGCACTTTTCCGCTAAGGGCATATAATTTTGGCGGATTGATAAAAAACCAGATATCATCGCCACCACGACCTCCGCGCCGGTTGGACGAAAAGAAGCCCTGCTCCATGCCATCAGGATGCCAGGTAATGCCAAAGTCGTCGTAATTGGTGTTGAGCGGCGGGCGCATATTTATAGGTTCGCTCCAGCTATCGTCCTCCTGGCGCACCGACTTAAAAATATCCAATCCGCCCATTCCGGGATGGCCGTTGGAAGCAAAATAAAGAACCGAATCGCCACGAAGGGAAGGAAAAACCTCATCGCCCTTGGTATTGATTACCTTACCCAGATTGCGGGGTGTAGAAAAAGCACTACCTCCTTCTTTTGCCGTAGCTATCCATAAATCTTTTCCGCCGGCACCGCCGGTTTTGGGTGAAGAAAAAATTAAGAACGATTCATCGGGGCTAACGGCAGGATGGCCAAACACAGCAGTGCTGTCGCCGCCCAGTTCCAATTTTCGTGGCTCGCCCCAGCCCCGTCCCTGCTTTTGCGAAACGTAAATCTGGCAGCCGTTAACGGTAGCATTATCTTTGCCACAGCGGGTAAAATACATCTTGCCAAAATTCCCGTTAAAGGAGGGCTGCCCCTCATTGGCTTCGGTATTCACCACTTCCGTTTCATCGGCAGGAACCGGATTACTCCAGTCCATTTTTTTATCCTGTTTGGTGTAATACAAATCCGTAAAACTCATGCCCGTCCATTCGTCATCTTTTTTTCCTGTTGAACCCTCACGGGCCGAGGTAAAAATGATGGCGTTGGCGGTAGGTTCGGAGTAGGCCGGCGAAAAGTCATCCTCGCGCGAGTTGGTTCGTTTTAGTTTCTCGATTTCAAAATTCGCCGGGTTTTCCTGCCATTCTAAGGCAAGCCCGCACGAGCGCAGTCCAACTTTCCCCAATGGGTCACCAGGCTCGCGTTCGATGTAGGTGGTATAATTTTCCAGGGCTTCTTCGTACTTGCCATTGGCGCGTTGCGCATCGGCCAGCTTTAACAAAACATCCGGCTCGGTACGATCGTAATTGGCTCGTACCAGCCGTTTATAATAGGCTTCCGAACGTTTGGGTTCGTTGGTAAGACGGTAGCATTCGGCCATCTGATAGGTAATCCTGTTTTTCTCCATCTTGTTGCCCTTCACGCGCGAATAAGCCTTTTTGTATTTGGGAATAGCCAGGGAGTAGCGCAGATTTTCAAAATCCGAATCAGCGGCTTCGGTACGCCGATTCTGTGCTGACAAATCGCTGATAAAAAGTACAAAAATAAAAGGGAGTAGCAGGGCGAAATATGGTTGGGTCTTGGATTTCATGATGCCTTTGGGAAGTTGAAAATTATTATTGAGGTTTACTATTTTATGTCCGGTAAATATCCACAAAATTGAAGGGTAAACGATGCTTGATTTGCTTTAGTATTTCGTTTTTTCATCACGGCCTTTCCTTTTTATTAGTTACAATGCTCAGAGATGCGGTTCTTTTGGCTTAATGGAGGGATTATTTTCCGGTTTGATTTTATCCACATCATCAGGCTTAGCATTATTTTTTGTTGCCAGGGAATCGTCCAAGCGCAAGTCCGACTTTATTTGGTCGGTATGTTTTTTTATGTCCTCGGTTTCCCGGCTTATCTCATCCCTGATTTCGCTGGTAGCCTTTTTCACTTCTCCTACCCCTTTGCCAATCCAACGCGCAATTTCAGGAATTTTATCCGGTCCGAAAACCAAAAAAACCACAAGCATAATGATGAAAATTTCGCCACCACTGATATTAAAGAAAGCTAATGTCAACTTTAATTCTATTAATTTATAATGTTCGGAAAATACCGACCATGCAAAAATAAAAAAAAGTCCCATCCAAATTTGAATAATGGATGGGACTTCAAAATATTATTAATCCAAAGAAATTATTTTTTCCCTTTTTTTACCGTAATTTTCTCTACATCTTTTTTACCACCGGCAGTAAGCAGGTCGTAAGCAATGGGGCTGGCCACAAATAGCGATGAGTAGGTACCTATAAGGATGCCGGCCAGCAGTGCAAAGGTAAAACCACGAATTACCTCGCCACCAAAGATGAAGATGATGAGCAATACCAGCAGCGTAGTACCCGAAGTATTGATGGTACGAGCCAGGGTGCTGTTTAGCCCATAGTTGATATTGTCTTCCAGTTTTCGTTTGGGATGCAAGCCCACATATTCACGGATACGGTCGAAGATAATAACGGTGTCATTGATCGAATACCCGATAATGGTCAAAATAGCCGCAATAAATGCCTGGTCTATTTCAAGATTAAAGGGCAAAACATTGTAGAATATCGAGAAAAGACTGATGGTGATCAGGCTATCGTGTGCCAGGGCAATAACTCCCGACAAACCATATTGCCATTTTTTGAAACGGATAGCAATGTAAATAAAGATGACGATTAGGGCAAACAATACCGCCATGTAGGCGCGATTACGGATATCATCGGCGATAGTAGGCCCTACTTTTTGCGAGCTTAAAATACCAATTAGTTTATCTTCTTCGGTATCAGCGGTAAAGTTCCTGTACGAAAGTCCCTGATCGAGGTAGAAGGGTTTGAGGCCCTCGAACAATTTGCTTTGAACAATTGAATCCACAGAAGGATCATCATTATCAATTTCAAATTTGGTAGTTATTTTTACCTGCGAGCTGGGACCAAAGGTTTTTACCTCAGGTTGCTGAAGCGACTCGTTAAGGGCATTTCTTAAAGCATTGGGTGATACTGGCTGGTCGAAACGAATAACGTAAGTACGTCCACCCGAAAAATCAACACCAAAATTAAGACCCCGCATAGCCAAAGAAGTTACACCCAAAACAATGATTATGGCTGAGAAGATATATGCCTTCTTACGCATTCCCAGGAAGTTGTAGTTGGCATTGGCAAGCATATTATTGGTGAACTTATTTCCGAAAACAATAGTCTTGTTTTTCGACAGGTACCAGTTGAAAACCAGTCGTGAGATAAAAATTGCAGAAAACAAGGAGGAGATAATACCAATGATAAGTGTGGTAGCAAAACCCTGAACCGGCCCTGAACCAAAGGTAAACAGCACAATACCCGTAAGCAGGGTAGTAACGTTACCATCGATAATAGCGGAGTAGGCGTTTTTGTATCCATCGTTAATGGCCAGGCGCATTCCCTTGCCGGCACGCACCTCCTCTTTGATACGTTCGTAAATAATTACGTTGGCATCCACTGCCATACCCAGGGTAAGCACAATACCTGCAATACCGGGCAAGGTGAGCACAGCACCCATCGAGGCAAGTACACCAAAGATGAACAAAATATTGGTAAGCAGCGCAAGGTCGGCAACCCAACCGGCTTTGTTGTAATACAAAAGCATATACAGCAGCACCAGCACAAAGGCGATGATAAACGACATCAAACCATCGCTAATAGCTACTTTACCCAGCGAAGGTCCTACCACGGCTTCTTCAACAATGCGAGCCGGTGCTGGTAGTTTACCAGCTTTAAGAATGTTGGCAAGGTCTTGCGCTTCAGGAATATCAAAACCACCCGAAATCTGCGAACGTCCGGTTGGGATTTCATCGCTTACATTAGGTGCCGAATAAACATAACCATCAAGTACAATAGCCACTTGATTGCCAATGTTATCGCCGGTTATCCGTTTCCATGAACGTGCACCATCCGAGTTCATGGTCATGTCCACCACCACGCGGTTGGATTGATCGTAATTTTGACGGGCATCCACAATTACATCGCCACCCAAAATTGCACCACCATCGCGGGTTAATTTAAGCGCGTAAAGCTCGTGCTGACCGGGTATTTGCTGGGATTCTTTGATACTCCAGGCTAATTTCATATCGCGGGGCAACACATCTTTTGCTTTGCGCAAAAGGCTGTTTACCATGGCTGTATCTTTTATGGCAGCAAAACCAACGGTTGCACTCTGTCCGGCTTGTACGTTTCCATTTTCATCGCGGAAAAAATTGGGAGTAAGATAGGCATAGAGCGGATTGTTGCGGGCAAACTCTTCGTTGCGTGCGCCAGCATCAATGGTAGCACTGTCTTGTTGGATTTGTTCGATAAGATCCAATTCGGTTGAATCGGCTTCTGCTACTTCGGTTTCGGTAGTTTCAACCACAGTCTCATCACCCTCAGCTTTGCCTTCTTCAGTCAGCGGGCTATCTTCGGTGATATCCTCCAAAAGGTTATCCGCCTTTAGGATGTCAACGAGCTTTGCATTGGCAGAGCCAAAAAATTGCTGAACCTCACTAAATTTATAAGTTTCAAAAAACTCCAGTTGGGCAGTACCCTGCAGGAGTTTACGCACACGAGCCGGCTCTTTGATCCCAGGCAACTCTACTAAAATACGTCCGGCGGTCTGCAGCTTTTGGATATTAGGCTGGGCTACACCAAAACGGTCGATACGAGTACGCAAAATGTTAAAGGTACGGTCGATTGCAGCTTCGGTTTCGGTGCGAATAACTGCGAGCACCTCATCGTTGGTAGAATTGAAATCGAGCTGTTCTTTAAATTCAGCCATAAAGATAGAACCCAGCGAAAAATTGGGGTCAATTTCGTTGATGGACTGGCCAAACAGGGTAACAAAATCTTCCTGGCTGTTTTTTTGTTTTTCCTTAGCCAGGGCAAGTGCCTGCTGGAAAATAGGGTTCTGATTGTTCTGCGAAAGCCCGCGAATAATGTCCACAACCGAAACCTCAAGGGTTACGTTCATACCACCTTTAAGGTCAAGGCCAAGGTTCAATTCGCGCTCGCGCACCTCTTTAAAGGTGTATTTCCGAATCCCGATATTGTAAACTACCTCATTCGCCATCGAATCGAGGTAATAATTTTTGCGTGATTTGGCAATCGAATCATACACAAATCGCGTGTGCGCTACATCGTCATCAGCCAAAATTTCGACAAGTCGATCTGTTTCTGCATTATGAGCATATTCATCCGCCTTGTTCTCAACCCGTGATGTGACGTAGGTAAACGATAAGTGGAAAAGACATACTAAAGCAAACAGGATGGCAATAAATTTAATAAATCCTTTATTTTGCATGTGTGTTAGAATTTTGAATATTAATAACTTAGATAATACCCTGATTTTTTGAGGGTGCAAAGATAGAACAACATTTAAAATTACCAAATAAAGGTAAATAACAAATCTTTTATTTTCGCTAATTAAACCCATTCTAAATTTTAATTATTCAGCTTGTTTTTAGCTAAGAGCGTTTACTTTTGTGGCACGAATTTAAAAATGGTGTTACGATGAGTTTAAAAAGATTTGGCGTTTCCCTGGAAGATCATTTGTTGGATGACCTGGATAAAATAGTAGAACGTAAACAATTCCCCAACCGCTCGCAAGCCATCCGCTTTTTGGTTTCGCAATCGAAGGTGGAAGAAAAATGGGATGAAAACCAGGAAGTTGCCGGTGCCATCGTTATTGTTTACGATCATCACAAAAAGGATCTTCAAACCAAGTCCACCGACATCCAGCACGATTATCACGACCTGATCCTGTCGGTACAGCATGTCCACCTGGATCATTATAATTGCCTCGAAACCATCGCTGTTAAAGGCCAGGCCGGCGAGCTTACGCTTTTGGCTGACCGCCTGATCGCACTCAAGGGCATTAAACATGGGAAACTGGTAATGAGTGCCTGCAGTTAAATAGTATCTGTCTTTAAAGTAACAGTTAGAAAAATATACGATTTCAGATTTATGATTTTAGATTTAAGATATTGATGATATTCAGCACAATCTAAAATCTCCAATTCCCACACATGCGGGATCAATCTTAAATCAAAAAAGAAAATCGACTTTACGAACAGACACTTTTTAGGATGTCCTATTAATAAGGTATAGAAAAATCAAAAATTAAACAAAATGATTGCACATGTTTTATGATAATTCTAAATATTTAGCTTTTTCGTTTTTTATCTTATTCACGCTGTGTGGCTGTGGAAATGCGCCTGACAAAAGCAAAAAATCAAGCAGTGAAGCTACCGATATGCTGGGGCGTAAGGTAAATATCCCCGTAAAAGTCGAAAGAATTGTTGCACTTAACGCCGGAATGCTGCGCCTGGTAACCTGGATGGAAGCCACCGATTTGGTGTGCGGGATCGAATACAACGAAACGCGCCGACAAGTTCCTTATTTGTATGCTAATCCACAGCTTACCGAAAAACCCGTGATTGGCATGGGCAACAATCCGGATCCTGAACTACTCACAGCCATGGCTCCCGATCTTATCTTCGTAAGCTATTACACTGCTTCAGAGGCCGATCGCCTGCAAGCCCGGACAGGTATTCCGGTATTGGCAATAAACTATGGTAACTTTGATGATGAGATAGAAACTGTTTTTGGAGCCTTACGCTTTCTGGGAAAAATCCTGGACCGCGAAGCCCGCGCCGAATTTCTTAGCACCTACATCCGCGAAACCATCGCCGACCTCAAGCATAGAAGCCAAAATGATTCAACGGGCAAAGCCCCTCAGGCCTACATTGGCGGCATTTCTTATCGTGGCTCGCACGGCATTACCTCTACCGAACCGCGCTATCCCTCCTTTCGCTTTTTAAATATCCAAAATGTTGCTGCTTCTCTTCCGGCAGTAATGACCTCGCCCCGCGACAATATGATCAATGCCTTTATCGACCCCGAGCAACTGATCGAGTGGAACCCGGAGTACATCTTTTTGGATATGTCGAGCACGACCTACGGCGGCAACATGCTCGATGAGCCGTGGATACATCTGCTGGACGCGGTGGACGAGAATAAAACATACACCGTTTTGCCCTACAACTGGTACACCACCAATTACTCCACCATTTTGGTAAATAGTTATTTTATTGGGAAATGGCTCTACCCCGAACAGTTTAAAGATATTGACCCCGAACAAAAAGCCCGCGAAATTTATGCTAACATCCTGGGAGGTCAGGCTTATGATGCGATGATCGAAAAATTTGGCCCATGCCAAAAATTGAAAATGCAGGAAAAATCCACTACAGTAAAATGACCACAGCCTTCGAAGTTTATAAAAAACAGCGTTTCAGAAAGCGGGTTTTCCTAATCTCCGGCTTACTTATGCTTGTAGTGTTTATGCTAACGGGGCTTTGGCGCGGGACGGCTGATTTATCTTCCTCCAACATCCTGGCTGTATTTTATGGCGAAAGCAATGAGATGACCCACCAGATAATTTGGAATATCCGGCTGCCCCGGGTCTTGTCGGCAGTGCTGGCAGGCATGGCTTTGGCCGTTGCCGGTGCCGCCATGCAAAGTATTTTGCGCAATCCGCTGGGTTCGCCTTTTACCCTGGGCATCTCCAACGCTGCCGCTTTTGGGGCTGCGGTATCGGTAATATTTTTTGGTGCCGGAAGTGCCAACAGCAGCCCTGCCGATGCTGTGCTTATCGACAAACCCTACCTTATCGCATTGTTCGCTTTCGCCGCCAGCCTGGTGGCCACATTCATCATTTTGCTGATGATGCGTATGCGCGATGCCAGCCCAGAAACCATAATATTGACAGGTATCATGGTAGGATCCCTTTTTACGGCAGGCACCACAGCACTGCAGTTTTTTGCCGATGATGTGGAAATCTCTGCCATTGTTTTCTGGACCTTTGGTGATCTGGGACGCGGCGGCTGGCCGGAATTCAGGATGATGGGTTTAGTGGTAATTCCTGCCCTGCTGTTTTTTATTTACCATCGATGGAACTACAACGCCCTGGATGCGGGTGATGAAACGGCCAAAAGCCTGGGCGTAAATGTGCAAAAAGTAAGGGTGTGGGGCATGTTGGTTGCTTCGTTATCTACCGCCATCGCAGTTTCATTTTTTGGCATCATCGCCTTTGTGGGACTGGTGGTGCCGCATATTGTGCGCTCGGTGATTGGCTCCGATGAACGATATCTTATCCCGGCATCGGCAATTTTTGGAGCGGTATTTCTTTTGGTTTCCGATACTATCGCACGCACCATCATCGCTCCCATCGTCTTGCCCGTGGGTATCCTCACCTCATTTATCGGAGCACCGCTATTTCTTTTTTTATTAATTCAAAAAAGGAGGAATCATTGGTAAAAATTAAAATCAAGAATCTCGACTTTGCCTATCACAAAAAAAAGGTGCTAAAGCAACTTAATCTTAATATTGAAACAGGCAGGCTCACCGCACTCATCGGCCCCAATGGTTCGGGGAAAAGCACACTGATAAAGTGCATTGATGGCATCTTGCCTGTTAAAGCCGGGCAAATCCAAATCAACGACACAGACCTGGTTCATCTTTCGTCTATTGCCCGCGCCCGGCTTATGGCCTATGTGCCACAGCAGCAGCAGAGCATTTTTTCGACCACCGTTTTCGACACCCTCCTCATGGGGCGAAAACCCTACATCGGCTGGGCTCCTGCACGAAATGACTACAAAATTGTAGCTAAAGTTATGGAGCAACTCGACCTGGAAAGCCTCGCCTCGAGCTACCTTAACGAACTGAGCGGCGGACAGAAGCAGCGCGTTTTGACCGGTAGAGCCTTGGTGCAGGAGCCTGAAATATTGCTACTCGACGAGCCTACCGCCAACCTCGACATGAAGCATCAACTGGAGGTGATGACGATATTGCAAACGCTGGCACGCAAAAATATGACGGTGGTTATTGCCGTCCACGATCTGAACCTCGCCGCCCAATACTGCGACCAGATTGTGATGCTCAACGAGGGGGAAATATTTGCTACCGGAGGAAACGAAGTTTTTACTACCGAAAACATCCGCGACTTGTATCAGGTACATGCAAATATTGTAAACAATCAAAGTACAAAATATATCTTGCCACAAAAACCGGTTTCACACCTTGAATTGGCAAGCCTTAACATTAATTAATTTCAAATTATTAAATCATGCTACAAATTCCCTACATCGGAAAAATTCATAATCGCTTCGATAAGCCCACCAACCCCGGGATTATGCGTCAGGAAGAAAGCGAAATAGAAGTATTTGCGCCTTTTGCCGATGGGCTTTTCAAAACGGAGCTTTCCGATTATCTTGAGATTTATTTTCATTTTGATAAGTCGGAGCCTTTCAAACTTAAAACCTTCACTTACACCGGCGATTACAAGGGCGTGTTTGCCAGCCGAAGCCCGCGCCGCCCTTCGCAAATCGGGAGCACCATCGTTAAATTTATTTCCCGCAATGGCAATCGCCTCCGCGTTAGCGGGCTGGATGCGCTCAACCAAAGCCCCCTCCTCGACATCAAACCCATCCATATCCCCTTAAGCGAAGAAGAGGTGGAAGCTGCCGAAATTCACAGCCGCAAAATGAATCCGCGCAAAATCGTTTTGTCCAATGTGTGGGCTGGCAAAACCGAGCGGCTCATGCTGGATGCAGCGCAGATACACGGCCATTTTTGTCCGGGGCTGGCCATGGGCGTTATTATGGCCAACAAGGCCATGCAGCATATCCGCGCCACATCCGATGGCCTGGAAGATTTGCTGGCCATCGTGGAAACCAACAATTGCACCTCCGATGGGATTCAATTCGTTACCGGATGCACTTTTGGCAACAATGCACTTATTTTTAAAGACTACGGCAAAGTAGCTTTTACCCTCACCAAACGCGATGGCAAAGGCATAAGGATTTCCGCCCGCCCCGAGGCCAAAGAATACATGAAAAATGCCCATCCCCTGTTTTCGGACAGCTATCAAAAAGTAGTGGCAGACCATGATCGCAGTGAGGAAGCCGTTTCCGAATTCAAAAAAAGAGGCATCGAGAAAGCCTTTGCCACGCTAAGCCTGGATTTTGACCAACTGTTTAAAACTGAAACTGTAAATGTAGAGATACCGCCTTACGCGCCCATGCACGAAAGCATAATTTGCCAATGCTGTGGCGAAGCCATTATGGCCAGCCGAATAAAAGTGGTTGGCGGAAAGCAGTACTGCATCCCTTGTGCCGGTCTGCGAGGAAATGCACTTACCGGGAGTGGGATTGAGAAAGGAGAGGGTCAGTAAAGGTTAATTGTTCATCGTTAATTGCTATCCGTTCCTTTTCGGAACTATTTAGTGCCTGTCCATAAAGTCGATGATTTTTTGATTTAAGGTTGATGATTAATGCCGAGCTACGCTCGTGTCCAGGATTCACGAATCCCGGATTCGGAACATCCTCGAAAAGAAATAAAAATTAAAAATTTTTGACTTTTCGGGACGATTGGAGATTTTAGATTGTGCTACATATCACCAACATCATAGATCTAAAATCTAAAATCGTATATTTTTATAACTGTTACTTTAATGGACAGACACTATTTAGTGCCTGTCTTTTTAGTACGTTATTTGAATTATGAATTGCCCTGTCCTTTAGGGCAGGGTTTAAATTGGGAAGATGAAAAACCCCGCAATTTCGCAACGCCTGCGGCGTTGCGAAATTGCGGGGGCTATTGGCAAGCTCATTTTTCCCCGGGTTAAAACCCGGGGCAATTCAAAGCATTGACTTTATGGACAGACACTATTTAAGGGTTCTAACGTTTCTATGTCCTCTTACCTCGGAGGATAGAAAGTTAAACTTTGATAAGCAGGCATAAACCAAAGAAATATAAAGTTGCCCCCTGACTTTCGAACGTCCACAGGACATTCGAAATGTCCAAAAAAGAAAGTCAAACGTAAATCTAAAGTCAGGGTTTGACTCAAAGTCAAGCCCTGACTATCCGCACAACAATAGCCATAGCATGACTTGAAGTCATACCATGGCTTCCCTCTTTTTAGCCTTAGCATGACTTCAAGTCATACCATGGCTGCCGACATAAGCCGAAAAAGTTATTTTTGCAAATGTTTTTAAAGAATTACTTATGATAAGAAATGCAATAAAGCAATCCATCGAAGTGAAGCAGAAACTGCTTGATGACGAAGCTTTGCTTGACACCATACAAAAATCCGCAGATGCCATCACAGGCACTTTCCAGCATGATGGGAAAGTATTATTCTGTGGCAACGGCGGTAGTGCTGCCGATGCGCAACACCTCGCCGCCGAGTTTTCAGGCCGTTTTTATTACGACCGCCCTCCGCTATTTGCCGAAGCACTGCACGTAAATACTTCCTACATCACGGCAGTGGCCAACGATTATTCCTACGATGAAATTTATGCGCGCCTGGTGCAGGCCAAGGGGCGCAAGGGCGATGTGCTGATAGCCCTTTCTACTTCCGGCAACTCGCCAAATATCGTTAAAGCACTAATGCAAGCCCGGCAACAAAAAATGATTACCATTAGCCTGACCGGAGCAGGTGGAGGTAAGACCAAAGAATTTAGCGACTTCTTGCTTGCCATTCCCAGCAGCGACACTCCACGCATCCAGGAAGCACACATTCTTATCGGGCACATCATCTGCGAAATGGTGGAAAAAGCAATCTTCCCGAAATGATAAAAGAAGCAATAATTCTCGCCGGTGGTTTTGGGACGCGCCTGAGCAGCGTGGTAAGCGATGTTCCCAAGTCGATGGCCATCGTTAATGGAAAACCCTTTTTGGATTATCAGTTTGATTATCTCGAGGTTTTTGGTGTCGAGCGTGTCATCCTCTCGGTGGGATATATGTACGAAAAAATAATCGCCCACTATGGCCATCATTACAAAGATATTAAGTTGGATTATGCCATCGAAAATGAGCCTTTGGGTACTGGCGGCGGATTGATGCTTGCCATGGCTTTGGCTCACGGACCCTTGACCTACGTGCTTAACGGCGATACCTTTTACGAAGTGGACTATAAAAGGCTTTTGGATATGCACCGCAGCAATGAATCGAAGCTAAGCATTGTGCTGCGCGAGGTGAACGATGTGAGCAGATACGGATGCGTGGAGCGCGATGAAAACAGGCTCATCACCGGTTTTTGGGAAAAGGGGGAAAAAGCTGGCAAGGGCTTCATCAATGGAGGCATTTATATCATCAATAAACGATTTTTCGATTCACAAAATCTCCCGGATAAGTTCTCATTGGAAAAAGATTTTTTTGAGAAAATCTATAAAAAAGAAAAAATTTATGGCCTTCTTTGCCGCCAGTATTTTATCGATATAGGCGTACCCGAAGATTATGCAAAAGCACAAGATGATTTTAAAGACTTTGAATATTTCTGATAGCTGGACACTTTTTCTCGACCGCGATGGGGTAATCAACCAGCGAATAGTGGATTATTATGTGCGACGACCTGAAGAGTTTCAGTTTGCCGAAGGAGCCGTGGAGGCCATTCGTATTTTCTCCGAGCATTTTGCGAAAGTTGTGATTGTTACTAACCAGCAGGGCATAGGCAAGGGTTTGATGACGGAAGCCGAACTGGCAGAAGTGCATAAGTTTATGCTGGCTGATATTAACAAGGCGGGTGGGCGAATTGATAAGATTTATCATTGCCCGGATTTGCAGCAGCAATTTTCGATTTGCCGCAAGCCACGGATTGGCATGGCTTTGCTGGCGCGTCGCGATTTTCCGGAGATTCGTTTCAAAAAGTCCATCATGGCCGGTGATACTAAAAGTGATATGCTCTTTGGTAAAAGTTTGAAAATGCTTACGGTTTTGATAAATCCTGATAATACCCTGGCTCGCAAACATCCTGAACTGGTTGACTGGTGGTTTCCCTCGCTCATCGCCTTTGCACAGGAGATTTAATTTCTAAAAATTGTAAACCCTAAAATCCGGATTTCCAAAACTATGTCGGCCTCACTTATCCTCTGCAGCTTTTTATTATATACCCTGCTCTTGTTTGTCATCGGCTTTATTACTGCGCGTAAGTCGGACAATGAGTCGTATTTTTTGGGAAATCGCAAGTCGCCGTGGTTTGTGGTGGCTTATGGCATGATAGGCGCATCGCTCTCAGGAGTTACCTTTATTTCGGTTACCGGCTGGGTCGAAAATGCGGGATTCTCCTACATGATGGTGGTTTTTGGCTACCTGATTGGTTATTTCGTTATCGCCAAAATATTGCTACCCCTGTATTATCGCCTGCAGCTTACTTCCATCTACACCTATCTGCTCGATCGTTTTGGCAGGAATTCGTACAAAACCGGCGCATTTTATTTTTTACTCTCCCGCGTTATCGGAGCTTCCTTCAGGATGTTTTTGGTAATTAACGTACTACAAATATTTGTCTTCGATGCCTACGACATCCCCTTTTGGCTCACGGTGGTCATCTTTATGATTTTGATGAATCTCTATACTTTTAAGGGAGGCATAAAAACCATCGTGTGGACTGATACCCTGCAAACCACCTTTATGCTGGCATCGGTCATTATTACCTTTATCATATTAAAAGACCAGCTTAATCTTGACTTAGGCGGCCTGGCCAGCAGGATAGCCGAGAGCGATTATTCGAAAATGGTTTTTACCGACTGGCAGGACAAGCGATTTTTTGTGAAGGAGTTTATTTCTGGAACTTTTATCGCCATCGTTATGACGGGGCTGGATCAGGATATGATGCAAAAAAACCTGAGCTGCAAAAATTTGCGCGATGCCCAAAAAAACATCATCACGTTGAGCTGGATTTTGGTTCCGGTCAATTTCCTGTTTTTGTCGTTGGGTGCTGCCCTTATGATTTTTGTTGGCGAAAAGGGCATCGAATTTAGTGGCACTTCCGATATGCTTTTCCCTCACATTGCACTGCTGCATCTGGGGCCGGTAGCGGGCATTGTTTTTATTATCGGCCTGATATCGGCGGCTTACTCTTCGGCCGATAGTGCGCTCACGGCACTCACCACCTCGTTTTCGGTGGATATCCTGGGAATTAATCGCAACAGCAAACTCAGCGAAAAGCAACGAAAACACATTCGTTACAAGGCGCATTTTGGAATAGCCCTCCTGCTGGTGCTGGTAATAGTATTATTTAAATCTATAAATAATGAGTCCGTTATCTCCGAACTATTTACCGTGGCCGGCTATACTTACGGCCCCTTGCTGGGCTTGTTTGCCTTTGGCCTATTTACGCGGCGACGGGTTAAGGATCGCTGGGTTCCCATCATCGCCATTTTGTCGCCGGTAATTTGTTATGGCTTAAGTCATTTTTCAACACAGCTTTTGTGGGGATATAAATTTGGATTTGAGCTTTTGATATTAAACGGGCTACTCACGTTTTTGGGTTTAATGCTGCTTTCGGCAAAACCTAAGCACCATTAGAAAATTTTCTACCACGTTTTTTGATTTTTTACCATTCGGTTCATATTACCCGGGTTTATTTATTCACTAAATGATGGATATTTCATCATAATCAAATTATTACAAAAATAGAGCAATTAAATAAATGGATTGACAATCCTTAGTTTCCCCTCGATAAGTTGATCATGTTGTAAGTCTTCAGTGTAAAGAATGTTACAACCGGCTTCAAGTGCCGAGGCAATGATTAGGGAGTCGTAAAAGGAAAATTGATATTTGTGGGCGATGCTACAGGCACTTTTTATTGTTTCAGGATGGTTGATGAAAATCAAAAAGTTCCCCGTAACTTCATCTATTGCATTTATAATATCATTCCATTCAAATTTAAATTTCCTTGATAAAACATTTGAAAACTCCTTTAATACCTGAGTACTTATGAAAACATTTGTTCCTTTTGAAACAGCTATTGCCCGGGCTTTTTTGTCAGGTTCCGTTTCTGAGTAGCAATACAAGAGAATATTAGAATCAATAAAACTACTATCTTTCATTGGCTTCATCCCTGTTGAATTTAAACCTTCTTGTATCGATTCTTAGGGCTGTAAATTGTTTTTTATCATAATTTTTGTTCTTGTTTTTTTCTTGTCCAATCTTGTATTTGAAAATTAAAAAATCAACAAAAGAATTCAATTCTTTCCGTGCTTCCCAATCGAAGTTTTGCAAACTAATGTATGCCGAATATTCCATAAGAATTTGTTTTATGCAAAAATACGCTAATTAATTAAACATCCAAACAAGTTAAGCCAGAGCAAATAATCTGTGCTAATCTGTGCCCATCTGTGGTTAAATAGAAAAGCTGTGGTTAATAAAAGAAAAGATAGGCGATGAGGATGGCGGCGATGATGCCCGCAAAATCGGCGATAAGTCCTGCCGTTACCGCATAGCGGGTTTTGCGTATGCTAACCGAGCCAAAATATACCGCGAGTACATAAAAGGTGGTATCCGTGGAACCTTGAAGCGTAGAGGCCAGGCGGCCAACAAACGAATCGGGGCCAAAAGTATTCATTGCATCCACCATCATTCCCCGGGCACCCGAGCCACTTAAAGGTTTCATAAAGGCCGTGGGCAGCGCAGGAACAAAATCGGCGTTAATGCCCGCCGAGGTGAACAAATATCCAATGCCGTCCACCAGAAATTGCATGGCTCCCGAAGTACGAAAAACACCGATAGCCACCAGGATGGCCACCAGATACGGAATAATCTTGATCGCTATTTTAAAGCCATCCTTAGCTCCATCGATAAACGATTCGTAAACATTCACCTTGCGGTAAACGGCCAGGCTGATAAAGGAGATAATGATGGAAAACAAGATGACGTTGCTGGCGATGGATGAGATAATTTCGACCTGCGTTTGTGGGATAATGGAAAAATACCAAATAATTCCCGAAACAAATATCGTGAAGCCGCCCAAATAAGCAAGTACAACCTTGTTGAAAAGATTCAGCTTTTGGAAAAAAGAAACGGCGAGGATTCCAGCCATGGTCGAGAAGAAGGTGGCCAGCAGTATCGGCAGGAAGATGTCAGAAGGATTGGCTGCGCCCAGTTGCGCCCGGTAAACCATGATGCTGATGGGAATTAGTGTTAGCCCCGATGTGTTGAGCACCAAAAACATAATCATGGGATTGGAGGCGGTATCTTTTTTCGGGTTAAGCTTTTGGAGTTGCTCCATGGCTTTTAAGCCCAGGGGGGTGGCCGCATTATCCAGCCCCAGCATGTTGGCGGCAATATTCATCATTATTGAGCCTGTTACCGGATGATCTTTGGGGAGATCGGGAAACAATTTCCTGAAAAGCGGATTTACTGCTCTTGCCATAACGCGGATCACGCCGCCGTTTTCGCCCACCTTCATCAGCCCCAGCCACAGGGTCATTACGCCGGTAAGTCCCAGCGAAATCCTAAAGCCCAGCTCTGCATTATCGAAGGTGCTGTTGACCAATGCGGAAAAAATTTCGGTATCACCCAAAAAAATCAACTTGACCAGAGCAACGACAAAGGCGATCAGAAAAAATGCAATCCAAATATAATTGAGTACCATAGCAAGGGCGACTTATAAAAATCCAAAATTAATATTATGGCTGTAAAATGAAAGGGTAAGATTGAATAAGACCAAATTTTTATCAGGCTCATTTGGCAAAACTGTATTTCTTTTACCTTTGCGGCTGTTAATTTTTTAATACAAAAATCAAAACTAATGAGAAAGATCCTACTCGTAGTGCTGGCCGTCCTCATGTTTTCAGGCCTTGAGCTTATGGCTCAGAAGAAATCAAAAAAAGTTGAAATTGGTGATTACACCTTCAAGGAAACCGTGATTGTCCCCCACAGTTCCGTCAAAGACCAGCATCGCTCGGGCACCTGCTGGTCGTTTGCAGGCACCTCCTTTGTCGAGGCCGAGGTGATGCGTTTGGGTGGCGAAGAACTCGACCTTTCGGAGATGTGGTCGGTGCGCAATGCCTACGAGCACCGCGCCGATAATTACGTGCAACTGCACGGCAATTTCAACTTTGGCCCCGGAGGCGAGCCTCATCAGGTAATGAAAACCCTGGCCGAACGCGGATTGGTTCCCGATGCCGCCTACACCGGTCTTACCCTTGGCGAAGACCTGCCCGTTCACGGTGAAATGGATCATGTGCTCAAATCTTTTGTGAAGGCTGTGGTTGACAACAAAAGCCGTAAACTTTCACCGGTTTGGTTGGATGCCTACAATAGAATTCTGGATGCCTACCTCGGAGCCAAGCCCAACGAATTTGAATACGAAGGTGTGAGTTATACTCCCGAATCGTTCTCAAAAATCAATATTCCTTTAAACCCGGATGAATACATCGAAGTAAGTTCTTACGAAAAATACCCGTATTACCAGAATTTCCTGCTTAAAATTCCCGACAACTGGGATTACGAAATGTATTATAATGTACCCATGGTGGATTTGATTAATATTATTGATGGTGCTCTCAGCGATGGGTATTCGATAGCCTGGGCTGCCGATGTTAGCGATAAGGGCTTTAACCATAAAAAAGGATTGGCACTGGTTCCCGAAAAAGAATGGGACGATATGCGCGAGGGTGAGCGCGACAGCGTGTTTATTGTGCCTGTGGCGCAAAAGCAAATTACCGCCGCAATGCGCCAGGAGGCTTACGATAATTACACCACCACCGACGACCACAGCATGCACATTATTGGTGCTGCCACCGACCAGGATGGCAATACCTGGTACAAGGTAAAAAATTCGTGGGCGGCTGACAGCAACGATTTTGGTGGTTATTTTTACGCCTCACAATCCTATATCCTGCTGCGCACAGTAGCCATTTATGTTTCCAAGGATGTTGTTCCCCGGGGTATAGATTAGTCATTGTATGGCTCAAAGCCATGCTATGACTAAACCTAAAGTCATGGTGTGGCTCAAAGCCATGCTATGACTTTAGCTTCTTTTTTTTTCTGAACCAAGACCGACTAAATGGGATCTCTAAATAGTGTTCGCCTTTAAGTAACATTTAGAAAAACATACGATTTCAGATTTGCGCCGAGCTCCGCTCGTGCATCCTCGAAAAGTTACGAAAATTAAAAATTTTCTACTTTTCGGGACGATTTTAGATTTAAGATGTTGGTGATATTTAGCACAATCTAAAATCTCCAATCGTTAATCATCAATCTTAAATCAAAAAAAAGTTGACTTTATGGACAGACACTAAATAAAATCGCCCTTCCTAATTTCGTTTACTTCGGCGCACCTCCATAAATTGCTTAACATAAATGGCCAGAGCCACTACGCCCCAGGCCATCATTACCAGTACGCGGGCTATCGCCATATTGTCGGCACGACCCAACGCCCCGATAAGAGGTTTAACCAGGCCGCCCAGCACCAGCACCGTAAGCACGATGGCAATGTGGGAAAGGGTTCGGTTTTCTTTTTTCAGTCCCGGCGTTAAAGCCAGCAATACCACGCCAAAGCCCATTGGAATAAAGGCCGTTGGTGAAGGATCATCGGAAGCCAGATAGCCCCACAGGCTTAGGGCAAGGAGTAATAATCCGTAAATCAAATTTGCGATATAAGGTTTCATAGAATTTTTAATTTAGCTTCATTAACAATGAAAGGCAGGAAAGGTTTGAAGGGTTTCTTGAGAATTTTAAGTAAGGCTTGCGTATAATAGCACTTTAAAGTCTGCATTTTTTACTCAACTTTCTGCAGGTTTTGTCATCCACATCCTAATTTGAAATATTAAGAAAAAAGCTAATAAAAAATATCGAATAAAAGACAGATACTATTTACTAATGCTGCAAAAAGTCAATCAGTTTGCCGGTAGCTTTTGCGCGATGGCTGATTTTGTTTTTTACCTGCATGTCCATTTGTGCAAAGCTCTGCGTAAAGCAGGCCGGCAAAAATACAGGGTCGTAACCAAAGCCTTCTTCGCCTTGTTTGCTGCTCAAAATCTCGCCCTCGGCCACGCCTTCAAAAAAGTGTTCCTCGTTGTTTAGGATCAGTGCAATCACTGTCCGGAAACGGGCTTTGCGTATTATTTTTCCCTTCAGCTCGCCCAATAGTTTTTGGATATTGTCTTCCGAATTGCATTGCGGCCCGGCATAGCGTGCCGATTTTACACCTGGGCGGCCACCGAGCGCATCTACTTCTAATCCTGTATCATCAGCAAAACAATCCATGCCCAATTTGTCGTGGACGAAACGCGCTTTTTGCATGGCGTTTTCGCGAAGCGTGTCATAGTCTTCGGGAATATCGCCCTCAAATCCGGCATCATTTAAACTAAGTATTTCAAAATTTAAACCTTCCACGACTTTCACTTCTTCAAGTTTATGGCGGTTGTTAGTAGCAAAAATCAATTTTTTCTTTTCCATGCGGCAAAAATAAAAAACCCTGCTGAAATTTTGTTTCAACAGGGTTAAAAAAATAGTTCGACTGCTCTGCTTTTTATTGGTAATAATAAATCCCCGGATACAAGTTGGGATTCAGGTATTTAATCTCCGCATTGTATTCATTGTTGATGGCATCGATAAAAAAGTTGGCCGCCAGCGCGTAGCCCTGTGCAGTCATGTGTACGCCATCCAGCGAAAAGGCATTCCCGGTAATAAAGGTGGTGGTAAATGTTATCCCATCCCAGGTAATTCCATTGTTGGTGGCTTTTTCCAGTTTATCTTTCATATCTACTTGAGCCAAATTATATTGATTAGCCAATCTTTCGATTTCGTTGTTAAAAATATTTGTTGCATGCTGTATTTCAGTTTTTTCGGCTATCGAAATAAAATACTTATCAGGAATTCCATAAGGCACAGGTTGAGCACCGGCTTGGTTTACCGATCCCATGCCATGATTCATTAACGAATCGGTGGGCAAGGTAAGCAAGAATAGCTCACCGGCAGTCATTTGCCTTACGTTGAAAGGCGCGGGCAATGGGATGGTTTCGTCCTCAACCACAAAAGCATTGGGGCCTTCAACAAAGTTGAACTCATACGACCAATTTACTTCCAGGCTATCCAACAAATATTTCTCAAAACTTGCATAAGCATAATTGAGGCTTGCAGCCTGCTCAGCGTCCAAAACGAGTCCGGCATAAGGCAATTGGGTATTCATAAAGGTAAAATAAGGTATGCTTGTAATATCAGGAATATTTGCTATTACACCCTTGGCACCATTAGCAGTCATGGTTTGCAAAATTAAGTTTAGCGAATAGCTAAAGGTATTGATATCGGTGATGCTGTCTTTGGCACCGCCGGCGAGGGCGTAAGTCAACACATCATTTGCACCAATCCAGCACGAAAAAAACGTGGCATCCAGTGCAGCAGCATCTTCTAACACAGATGTAGCAGGGCTGGTAGCAAACCTGCCAAAGTAGGGGTTTAGCGTAGCATAGCCTGGAGCAAGTAAGTGGAAACTTTTAGCTCCGGGCACACCCATATTATTATAAGGGCCTTCGGCTGCAATCGACTGGAAATTGCCTGGATCGGGTGTGCCACCGGCAGGAACAGGTCCCGGACGGGAAGCATCCAGCAGAAGGCGTTTTCCAAAACCAAACTCATCCAGCATCAGAGGCTGCTTAAACTCGCCGCCACCGGCAGCTTCAAATTGATAGGCAAGCATGGCGGGATAAGAATTCTCCTGACCCGAGCGATACAAGTCGCCATCGGCATAGCCGGCAGTAAGCGAATTGCCAATGGCTACATAGTTTGTAAAATCGGCCTCGCCATTGGTGGTGGTAAAATCGTCCAACTCGGGTTTGCAGGCAAACATTAGTGCCAGGGCAAACAAAAGCAATATATTTCGTATCTTCATTGGTATCTTATTTTATAGGATTAGAAATTATAACTGATTCCAATTCCCGGAATCATAGTTCTGGTTTTGTACTCACCCGTAAAATGCGTACCATCAGGATCCATATAATTTTTGGTGGCAGCTTGTGTTTCTAAGTGGAGGTACGACAAGTCGATCGACAGATTCTCAGTAGGTCTGATCGTGATACCCGCACTCAGGCCGTAGGTTGTCAAACTTGGGGTTTCGGGTGTAAAATAGTCTTCGTTAGTAGGTGTAGGATCGTAGTAAGCACCTGCACGCAGGGTAATCATATCGTTAATCACATATTCGCCACCCACGCGGAAAATCATCGTATTGGAATATTCGCGGGGGTTAGTACTATTTATTGAAGGATACGGAGCTGGTGGTTGCTCTTCAAATTCAAATTTAAGGCTGTCATAAACACCCCAAAAAACATAATTGATCTCGGCTGAGAGCAAGAGTTTTTCAGTTACCTGGTATGATGCGCCAAAGTCGAGATTGGCAGCCAGCGGCAGGGAAGCATCGAATTTGTTTTGCGCCGGGATGATGGAAGTTGCCGAACTGGGAATGGTGAAAGTAGCATCGCCGCTTTCCATCTTCATGTCTATCTTTGAACGATAGTCCAGCCCAATGCTTAGTTTTTCGTTGGGCGTAATCATCACACCTGCATTGAAACCAAAGGATGTGGTATTTCCCTGAAGGTTAACCTGCCCCATTTCGTTTGCACTGTTGTAAGGGATAGCCCTTTCCAGTTCAACATTGCCGGTAGCAATAACAAAGCCGGCACCCAGGCTTATCATATCGCTCAGCTTATAGGAAACTGTTGGCTGAATAAATACGACTTTCATCGAGATATTCTGAATCAATTGCGCTCCGGCCCAGTCGTCGTCCCACTTGGCCGAACTGCCGTAAGGCGTGTATGCACCAAGTCCAACGCCAAGTTTATCGGTAACTTGCATTGCACCGTAGGCAAAAAACGGTGTTCCCATGGGGTTGTCCGTTTCAGCTTGATAAACCGAATTCTGAAGGCGGAAAGAAGTGTTGTTAAAAATTCCGCTGCCGCCAACCGTAAAGCTGTACTTGTTTTTGAGCAGGGATAAGCCAGCCGGATTGTAAAACAAGTTGCTGGCATCGCCATATAGCGAAACACCAACCAGACCCATAGCCGTTTGCCGGTGTCCTTGCAGACGTACCTGGTAACCACCCGCAAAGGTAGAAACCACAAGCATAAAGCCTGCTAATAATAATAGTATTCGTTTCATAAATAAAAATAGTTTGATTGATTAAGCGCGCAAAAGTAGCTAAATTTTATTATAAGCAAACCCAAGTCATAGTATGGCTTAAAGCCATGCTATGACTGGAAAAGTATTTGGTTTGGCTTAAAGCCATGCTATGACTGGAAAAGTATTTGGTTTGGCTCAAAGCCATGCTATGACTGGAAAAGTATTTGGTTTGGCTCAAAGCTATATGACCTGCCAGGTAGAGAAAGCAAGGGAAATAAAGCCTAAAAGTAGGCTATCGACTGAATCCTCGGCGATTTTTTTTGGAGCACTGATATATTGACGCTCGTGAAGGACTGTTATGGTTTTTGTGAGGGAGGGCTTAATAGTTTTAAGTCAGGGTTTCACTCCCGGTGAAACCCTGACAATGTGTGGCTTAAATCGTGCGTCCGGGATAAACCTTGAGTGCTTCATCGAGCACCCTTATCGAGTTTTTCAAGTCATCCACATTGAGCACATAGCTGATGCGAACCTCGTTTTTGCCTCGTCCTTTGGTAGAATAAAATCCGGTGGCAGGAGCCAACATTACGGTTTGCTTTTCGTAAGCAAAATCCTCAAGCAGCCACTGGCAAAAACGGTCAGAATCATCGATGGGCAGCTTGGCTACCACATAAAAGGCTCCCGAGGGCTTAGGACAAAACGCGCCTTCGATTTTATTGATGGCCTCGTAAACGGTATTTCTACGCTTGTGATATTCTTCCAATACTTCCACAAAATAAGAATCCGGGGTTTTGATGGCGGCTTCGGCGGCCACCTGCCCAAGGCTTGGCGGACTTAAGCGCGCCTGCGCAAACTTCATGGCCGCAGCCATCAGTTCCTTGTTTTTAGAAATCATCACGCCAATACGCACACCGCACATGCTGTATCTTTTCGATACCGAATCGATAAGCACAGTATTTTGCTCCAGTCCTTCGAGGTGCATCACCGAATGGTGTTCGCGGCCATCGTAGCAAAATTCGCGATATACTTCATCGGCGATCAAAAACAGGTCGTATTTCAAGGCCAGGTCTTTGAGTACCTTCAGTTCTTCCTCATTGTACAAATATCCGGTGGGATTATTGGGGTTACAAACCAGAATGGCCTTGGTTTTGGGCGTAATAGCCTTTTCAAATTCGGCAATGGGTGGCAGGGCAAAACCCGACTCGATGGTCGAATTGATGGGTACTACATTAATGCCTGCGTTGACGGCAAAACCATTATAGTTGGCATAAAAAGGCTCGGGAATAATAATCTCATCGCCGGGATCCATTATCGTTTGCATGGTAAACAGCAGGGCTTCGGAAGCTCCTGCGCCAACAATTATTTCGTCGGCATTGATATGAATATCATGTTTTTTGTAATACTCGGCCAGCTTTTCACGATAAGAAGCATTGCCAGCCGAATGGCTGTAAGCAACCAAAATATCGCGATAATTCTTAACAGCATCCAGGGCTAATTCAGGCGTTTTAATGTCGGGTTGCCCAATGTTGAGATGATAAACATGGACTCCTCTTTTTTTGGCTCCTTCGGCAAAAGGAACGAGTTTGCGGATGGGCGATGCGGGCATCATTTTACCCTTTTGTGATAATTTCGGCATTCCAAATAAGTTTTGTGATTAAAAAAAAATCCCGGCTTTACGTTCAAAGCCGGGACAAATGTCAACAAATTTTATATAAAATACCCTGGTGTAAGATAATTTAATGCGGTGTTATTTTTTCGTGCCTAGCGATTTGGCATTCTCGGGGGTCGTTCCTTCATCGGGTTTCATTACCTGGCCTTGGATACGCAAGACTACCGCGCTGGTTTTGGCATTCGACTGCACCGTAATAGTTTTGTTGATGCGTCCAATCCGGTTGGTTTTGTATTCTACATTAATTATTTCGCTTTGTCCGGGAAGGATAGGCTCGCGGGGCCATTTAGGAACCGTGCAACCACACGACGAACGAACATTGGTAAGAATCAGCGGTTCTTTGCCGGTGTTGGTAAATTTGAACTCGCAGTTGCCATCGCCCTGATAAGCGATAGTGCCATAATCGTGCACGGTACTCTCGAATGTGATTTCCGGGGCATTGGGATTCTCGGTTGCGGCTGCTTCTAAAGCGGCTGTTTGAGCCGACAAGGAGAGGGCAAAAAAAGCTGCCAGCATGAAAATTGAAAAGTGTTTCATAAGATTAAGTTTTAGATTATTAATAAATATTAAATGATGATATACAGTACTAAATGCAGGTGAACAATTAAAACAATAAACTGGAAATGAAGCGCAACATTAATTAAGAATAAAATACTTCATATTATCACTTTTTGCCCACTTGTATTTACCTTTTGTTATAGACCTTTTTCATTGCCCTTTGAATTACTTTATTTCATTCAATAATGTTTTAAAATAAAACAAATAATAATGTAAGTGCAAGTGCTGAAATCACTCCCCAAACTAAATAGTTTCCTACTGTCATATTAAAATGTATTAGGTTACTATTTTCTATTTTATCAACTTTTATTCCAATAATTTTTTGGATTTGGTAAGTAACCATAAAGATTATATTGAAGATAAAAGCAATAACCATAGGTTCAATACTTTCAGTTAGATGAAAAACTCCAGAAACAAAACCAAAAGAAATAATCAATCCTATTACCGTCATACTGCTTAAATACATAGCTTGCAATCTGAATATCTCTATTTTATTTGTTTCAAATTTTTCTTTACTGAAATTTATTAGAGTTAAACTTAAAACAATAGACCAATTCACTAGCCATCCGGGCAGAAATGAAATAATCTCAGTTCTTTGCATAATCAAAGAAATAACACTAAAAATTAGCAGTGTAAGACCGATAATTTTCAATTCATAAATCCCGAGTCTATTAAAGGTAATTTGCTTATTCATTTTATTAAAAAATTTTGCGTTAAAAAAATGTAGACAACATGGATAAATCCAAATTGTCTACTAATTTACACTTATTAATCTAATCTGGGTCATTTATGTATGCAAGTGATGAGAACACAGCACCCTCAATTATTGACCCAATAGGACCAATGAGTGTACCATAAGCTGCTCCAGCTGCATCAGCCCAAATAATACATAACGTACAGGATTTACCACTATAACCACCATTTGTCACCCAAAATTCATAAGAAGCATCGACTACTTGAATTAAAGTATTTACATAAGTCTGATCAGAAGATGACCAGTTTAATGATGATAAATGGTGCACGGCATTAAGAAAATCATTGTCATTTGCCGAGTTATCAACCAAACTGTTAATTTCGACTAACGCTTGATAAAGCTTGCTAGAAATTAAGTCATTATCCAATTGATAGGCGAAAACTAATAAATATGTTTCTGAATTTACAATTAATACAGAATCATTTACAACTCTGTTTAGCTCTGCACTTAAAATGTTATCAGAGGTAATAGCATTTTGATGCATCTCCGCTAAGTCAAAGGTTGATGGATCAATTGAATTTAATTCTTCAATCATTCCTTCCCTAATCGACTTATAGTTTACAGTACCTTTTACCGCTAAATCTTTGTAAACACTTTTTACGGCAACATTATGCCAATAGCCAATCGATTTGTAAAGAGAAGAATAGCTTACATCATCTGGAGGTAAGTTTGAATTCGTCTCTTTTTTTTCACAACTCATAAATGCAGTAATTCCAAATATTAAAATTACTGCATAAATGATTTTACTTTTCAATTTAAACATGTTAATTAATTTTTAGTTTGCCTACTTTCAGAATACAATTTAAGGTCGCTGTTTCGGCAAGTCCGTCCGTTTTTTGGGCATTCATATTCTGAAATTTGTCTGGCTAATGTCTCAAACCCGATAAAGTCGGTGGCTTTTGTCATAAATAATTTCTTCGTTAAATTGTCCATGGCAAAAGTAAATAACAATCGACAGTAGGAGCGAATCACCAAATTTAATATCAAAAAAGCCTTCCCCTATTTTATTTCAAGCTATTGATATTATGATTCTTAAACCCTCATTTTTCTTTGTTAACGAAATGTAAATTAATTTTAATTTTGAAGTTTTTAAATTTCAAATCAAAATGAAAAAATCACAAACACTATTTTTTATCATTATCCTTGTGCAGTTAATTCTTTTAGGAGCTTGTAATTCAGGTAAAAAAAATCTTATGCAGCAAAATTATGCGGGTGTTGGAATAGCCTCTCCTCCGGCCATTGTTTACAAAACAAAAAAAGATTACGATGATAAGGTACCCGTAACGTTGTCAGCCGACAAAGGCAAAATCACCGCCTACCCTGCCCCATCCGATTTGCTGCGAGGCGGCCAGTTTACTTATCCCACAAAATTGAATCAGGCTTACTTGCTCGACAACCGGGGGATTAGCGTTAACACAGCTTTTCTTAGTTTTACCTACGCCGATTATTACAACATGGACATGGTGCTGAATGCTGATCGCCTGATGAACTATATCCTCGACGACGATCCTTTTGAGGAATATTACGAACTTGGAAGGCGCAACGACTTTGCCAATTTTGGGCAGGAAATAAACGCGATTATCGACCAGGGGAAACTTGCGCAATACAAAAATCAGATTCAATAAATTTTAAAAAAAAAGATGTCATTATTTACCATAAAAATTTCAGGCATTGCTCATCGGGTACTTCTGCTTTGCTTTCTATGCTTTTTATTTGGAAATTCCCTACAAGCACAAAAAAATCCAAATGACACAACAGAAGTAAAAACAGGATGGAACTTCGGCTTGCTGCCGGCCATTTCGTGGGACAATGACCTGGGATTTCAATACGGCGGACTTATCAACCTTTATAATTATGGCGATGGCGACAGGTATCCAAATTACGACCACTCCATTTATTTGGAAGTTTCGGCCTATACTCGTGGAAGCGGCATTTACCGCTTTATGTACGATTCGGATCGGCTGATTAAAAATATCGGGATGACCATCGACCTAAGTTACATCCCTAACCAGGCTTACAACTTTTTTGGTTTCAACGGCTACGAGGCCGTTTACAATCACGATTGGGAAGACGATTCGGAGTCTGACAGCATTTACAGGAGCCGGGTTTTTTACCGGATGAACAACAAGATGTTTCGCTTTAAAGCCGACTTTAATGGGATTATTCGCGGCAAGTTGAAATGGCTCGGGGGTTTGCAATACTACAATTTTGACATTGGCCCGGTTGACATCGACAAGCTAAACAAGGGCAAGGATGAGGAGGATAAGTTGCCACCGCTATCGGAGCAGCCCGGCCTGTACGATAAATACGTGGCGTGGGATATTATTCCGCAGGATGAGGCCGGGGGTGGAAATCTTGCCATGCTTAAAGCCGGGCTTATGTACGACAGCCGCGACAACAAACCCAACCCCATGCGTGGCCTGTGGACGGAGCTGTCGCTGGAGGGTGCTCCCGATTTTCTCGGATCTATCGATCAGAGCTATCTAAAGCTAAGCCTCATCCACCGACAGTATTTTACCATTATCCCACGCAACTTATCCTTCGCTGCCCGGCTGGCCATGCAAACCACTATTGCCGGCCACGCGCCTTTTTATATCCAAAACCTGATTATTACCTCACTTTTGAAAGGCGCTACCGAAGAAGGCTTGGGCGGCGTGCGCAATATGCGCGGTATTCCGCGCAACCGCGTGGTGGGCGACGGTATCGCTTACGCTAATTTTGAGCTGCGGTGGAAATTTTATCGTACCCGATTTTTAAATCAAAATTTCTATTTTGGATTGAATGCTTTTATGGATGCCGGCCAGGTTATCCAACGCATCGGTGTGGAAGAAAAAGTAAAAGACTTAAACCTGACCGATGAAGCCGAATATTTCGATTTTGGGGCTGAGCGGTTGCATGTAAGTTATGGTGCAGGGCTGCGCATTGCCATGAATCAAAACTTTATTATTGCTGTGGATTATGGCCTTGCCACCGATACGCGCGATGGAAGCAGCGGCTTTTATATTGGTTTGAATTATCTTTTTTAAATTTTTTCTTAAAAAAAGCCAGGGTTTGACTTCAAGTCAAACCCTGGCTAAATCCAAAAAAAAACCGGAAGCAGTTTGAAGCCTGCTTCCGGTTTTTTATTTTTTCAATATTAATTACTAACGGCGTATCAGCAACTTACCCGAGGAAATATTTTTATCTCCTGCGCTAAGATGATAAAAATACAGTCCGTCAGCAACAGGCATTCCCGTGTTGCTGGTGAGATTCCACTTAAGGGTATGATTACCTGAAGCATAATTGTTCAAGTCAAAATCACGAATTTTTCTACCCATTTCATCATAAATAGAAAGTCGGGCAGCAGTGGAAGCTTCCAGGGTAAAATCAAAATTGGTGACACTTACCGCAGGATTTGGAAAGGCAATCATTTGCTTTGCTGCATAAGGCCTAAGCACCTCCTTAATGTCAGTAATGGTATTTATACCCAGAAAATAATCGACCATTTCGGCCATCAAGTAGGGTTTCATGCTTAGGCTATCGCCATCGCGCAAGGCACCAAAAACAAGCGTAGATGCGATAGCTTTCCAGGATTGACCTGGGTCGGTCAAAAACATACGGCCATAACCATCGTCCGAGCGGTAAAGCTCTTGACTATCGGTAAAAGCCATCTGGTCGATGCTAAATTGGGGCGAGTCGCCACCATCGTATTGCATGTTGATTTGGGCGAGCAGGGTGTCGTTTACACCACTAATGCCGTCAAATTCATCTTCGATTCCATCGCTTACGAATTTTAAACCAATCAAATCAATCAAATCGCTATCGCGATGATCGTTACCCAGATTAACACTTTCGATATAAAGATTTCCATTTTGATTGCTAAGATAATCAATGAGGCGGGCCTGGTCTGTTACACTTACAGTACCGGGCGGGGTCTGACCTCAGCTCAAACAGTAACACCCCATTGTGGTAATCACAATGTCGTATTCCTCAAGGCTTGTGGGCAAATTACTCACCATATCCACGCTGATACCTGCCATTTGGAAAGCCTTTTGCAATCCTCGATGGGGTTCTTGCATTACACCGGTTTCGGGGTTCTCGACCGAGGCAATGCCGTTATCGTTATCCCAAAATAAAATATTGTAATCCAATTCAGGTTCCACACGCAGGAAGCGTCCTGAGGAGCGGTTATTATTGGCAAATTGATCGCTTGCCGATTCGATGCTGGCGTAAACAACTGTATTGTGAGAAAGCTCTCCAGCCCATTCTACCTCAACAACAGAGGTTTCTCCGGAATTCAACGTGCCGCTGTAGGAAGTAGTAGCCAATATCTCCACACTTTTAAAGCTGTGCAGATTAATCAAAAAACCGGATTCGCTGTTCAAGCCCTGGTTTTTCACTTCGACCTCCCAGGTACCCGTTTCCGAAATATCCAGGTTAGTGGGGCCGGCAATTTGCATGGCGCAAAGCTCATGATCGAACCAGGTGGTAAGGTTTACGTTAAAAATAAACCATCCCCACAGGGCTTGGGTGGTTGCACCGTAGGAACGCAGACGCATGCGCACGCTTTGGCCGGCATAGTCGTTGAGCGACAGAGTCAGCTCGCTGCCGGAAAAGTCGCCCCAGGGGCCATCAGTCAATTGATGGCTCCACAAAATATCTTCCCCGTCAGCTTTCACTACCGATATTTCGCACAGCTCATTGGTAGCATTGGCCAAATAAACATCAAGAAAAAGTGAGAATACAATATCTCCACCATTGTCGGGAACCATAAATTCGGGCGTGTAGGCCGAGAAATCATAATTCTCGTGGATAGGATAATAATAGAGCATCAGATAGCCATCCTCCTGTCCCCAGTTTTCGCCCAAATCCCAATTAGAAATCGGGCTGGTAAAATCCTCGCTGATAATAGCGGTTTGGGAAAAAGCGGATACCTGAAGCATAAAAGAAATCGCAAACAAGTAAACGAGTTTTTTCATAATTAAAAGTTTAATGTATAATTAGGCGACAAATTTAAGTATTTAGATATTTAAATGCGAAATATTAACAGTTTTTTAAGAAGATCGTTAATTGTTCCCTTCGACAAGCTCACTGCCAAAATTTTCGAGGATGTTGCAAATCCGGGATTCTTGAATCCTGGGCTCGAAAAAAGATGAAATCGTAGATTTCTGTTTTTTCGGCATTGATTGTCATTTCGACCGAAGGGAGAAATCTCATATCCAAACGATTGCAAAAACATGTCACTGGTACCAACGGGAAAAATCTCCTGAAAACACACATTTGCAGAATCATGTCATTGGTAGCCTGCCATGACTCTTCGGGGAAATTATCAGGGATTGTATTTCTAATTACTTTTAAAATTGAGTTCTTGTTTTTTATATTCTTTCATTTGTCGGGTAGGCTCAATTATGGAGAACCCTTGCCAAAGTTTGTCATCAAACTGATCAACATAAATTACTTCCATGGTTTCGGGTTGCGTAAATCCGGCAAATTGTGCTGCTGAAATATCTTCATCGCTAAGCACCAAATACTCGACCGACCCACGCATTAGTAAAGACACATCAATGTTCACCCTGATCTCCTTTAGTTTTTTATCGAAAAGGAATCGCGTTCTTTTTTTTATCAATGCCAAAGGCCTGTCGAAGTTTACGCTCGATCCTGATGTAAAGGCAAAATATTTCAAGACGTAGCGGTCGTCTTTCTTTTCAAAATAAACAGAGCCGCCAAACCCGGTTTCGGTATATCCCACTCCTAAAAATTGAAAATCTCTGCCGATTTTGCCGGGGGCATAATCATAATCAGCCCTGATAAGCGCGTAAGTGTTCATGGCAATAAACATACGCCCGCTGAATACACCGGAGCTTTTGGGCGTAAAATCGATAATATACACATCCTCACCATTTACCCGGGTGCCCCCGGCAAGGCTGTAATCGTATTTTCCCGTTTTGTGCAAAAATTCCCATTGATCTTTGTTTGTCAACGAGCTGTACATAATATTATAATTCAAACTCCGCGCATAGTCCTTTACCTTTCGTTTATTTATATCCAGACTATCGTTTGATTTTTCCTCCACCAGGCTATCCATTTCAATTTTACTACCAAAAAGTCCACTTTTCACTTTCCAGTATTCGCCTTCATTTGTGTTTTTAAAAACATTCTCAAAAGTACTTTCCATCATCTCAGGCTCGGCAATATCTTTTTCTTTAAGCTCAACCATTTTAATGGGGTTTACTTTAAATATTATCGAATCGTCAAGTTTTTTGTTAAAGTACAAATCACCCAAAAAATCGGTAAACGAAGTAAAATTTCTCGGGAATTTATCCTCCATCAAATCTATCATTTTCTCATCCAAACCATCAATAGTGCTTTTTTTGTATTTAATATCAAAATCAACAACATCCTGGATATGTCGCTCGCGCACAAATACCTGCCGCCTGCTGCCTGATGCCTTGTAATTTTGGGCTTTGTTTTCGAGCACTTTTTTCACAATTTCTCTGGGATCGGGATTGCTACCAAAAACAAGCACTTCATTCAGGTTAAATATCTCCTCCTGCAAATACACCGTACTTACAGAATCGAAATCGGACAATGGAATATTTCGTGTTTTAAAGCCAATGTACTGGAAACGAAGGGTATCAGAAATTCCCAAACCAGAAATATCGATTGTAAAATGGCCGTGTTCATTACTCACGGCACCCTTGTTCGTGTGCAAAACATAAATGGTTGCGTAGGGCAAAGCCGTTTGCTTGTCGTGGTCGAGCACCAAACCTTTTAGTTCGTGAGGATTGTAACTGGAGTCTGACGAATCAATAGTGCCAGACTGAGGGACGGCTTGAGCAATGCTGCATTTAAGCAGTAGAACCAACACCATAATAAGTACTAAGGTTTTGTGTTTCATTGGGTGATTGTTTAAAATAAATTATCTATTGGTTTTTAAATTTCAACTAATAAAAGCAATCATCAAAGGAGTTCTCAAAAAAAATCAAATGTAGGTAAAATTATAAATGGCAGATTTTTTTGGATAAGTCGGGCTTGGGAGTTTTCAGCCTTGGGTGTTAAAGTCGGCAAACTATCTTTAGCCTATAACTCAGGTTTTGACTTTTTGGTTCTAAGCGACAGATTGAAAGAAGTTTTAATTTCAAGCTCTACTATCTGAACAATATCAATAAAAATGTATGAGACATCCCAACTGCCAATAAATGCTATGGTGTGGCAATGATGAGCCAGCCAGGTATTATTTATGTGATAGGTGTATTCATTTTCATAAACTTCGCCAACAATTATGTTTCCCTCATCACCCAGTAAATTTCCATAGACTAGAGAAGTGGCATCGCGTAATATGTTGCGATGCACATAATTATAAAGCGTATCCCCACCGATGATGGGATTGTTGTTTAGTTGCGGGCTAATAATGCTATATCAGAGATTAATTCATTTCAATTCCCGCCTTTGGCAAGAATTTCCCCAATGGTCGGGAGCCCACAGCTGCAGGACTTCGCTCAAAATCACTCCAAAACTCCATTATTTCAAATATTTAAAAACGCACAAATTGCTGGTCTCTATATTCCTGACGCACGTCCCCCGATAATCGGAGCAGGCTGTGCGGCTCTACTTACTACTTACTACTTACTACTTACTACTTACTACTTACTACTTACTACCTACTACCTACTACCTACTACTCACCGCTCCCTGCTCACCGCTCCCTACTTTATCCCTCTCTCCTTTTTTATCGCGTTGTATGCGGTGTTCAGTTCCTGGAATTTTTTCTTGGCCGATTCCTGTATTTCGGAACCCAGATGACTTACCTTGTCGGGATGGTATTTGACGGCCATTTTGCGATAGGCCTTCTTCACCTCATCGTCGTTGGCATCGGGGGTAATTTCGAGGATTGTATAATTATGAAAATTATCCTTGACAAACATGGCTTTGATGGATTCGAATTCGGCCATGCGAATACCCAAAAACCGGGAGATGGTTTCGATTACATCGATCTCTTTGGCGTGGAGATGTCCATCAGCCATGGATATCCCAAACAAGAAATGCAGTAATTGTAGCTTGGAAGCCTGATCCATAAATTTCCGAATTTGGCCGGTAACCTCATACAGGCTCACTTCCTTTTTCAGCACTTCGCGAAGCACCAGAAGGTTTTGCTGAACCACAGCATCGCTGAACTGGTTGCGCAAAAATTGCTTCACAAAATCCAATTCCGACTTCACTACCTTGCCATCAGCTTTCATTACTGCCGAAGCCAGTATCATCAGGCTTACCGTAAAATCGCCGGTCTGCGTCTGCGTATCAGTATATTCGTAGTTAGCTGATCTATCGTAGCCTCCACCGGTGTAGTCATCGTAATTGCTGTAGCTGTCATAACTTCGACCTCGACCACGGTCATCGCCAATGGTTTTGTCCCAGGCATAAGCACCCGAGTTTATCCCATCGAACATCGACCCAAACATAAATCCAATAATTCCGCCTATGGGGCCACCCAAAGCCCAGCCCAATCCGCCACCAACCCATTTTCCGTATTTTGCCATTCGTTTATTTTTAATTGTGTATTACGATTTTTGATAATTTTTATTACGCGGTTTCAATATCAAAATCTGTTACAAAACCACTTGATGATTTTGCAAATTAACAAACAATATCAAAAAGATACACCTGGAAATAAGGAAATTTGTCGATAAACATTTTATTAAGATTGGCTATAAATTGATGACTCAAATATTGATTATCAACATAAGTTACTTTATTTACACTCATTTAATACTTACATTTAAATATTTGAATATGTAGATTTTAGTTTTAAATAACTTCTTAAAATTTTGCAATTCAAAAAAAATATTGCTTAGCTAAAAATAATCCCTTCAAAAGTCGTGGCCGTGGGCATGGAAAAAAGATATAATTTTCGCCCTTCAAAACATAAAACTATGGGAACGCAAATTTGTACTAATTATGAGCAATGCCGCCTGGTAAATACTTCGGACTATGCGATTGGTAAAGAGGCAAAGCAAAGTTTTTTAGAGACCTACTGCAATGCTGGCTCTAAAAAATGGAAGAAATGCAAACGATTTGTCATGAAAGAAGACATGGGCTTTTGCCCTGACTTTGTGCTGCCCGATACTACGCTCAGCCCCGGTGAAATTGTAGATAAATTTGATAGTGATGAAAAGTTGCAATAATTAATGTCTGTATTAAAACTCGTAATCCGCCACGCACCCCTCTTGCTCCCCTTGAGGGGAGGACTGGCCAACGCACGAGAAAAGAAAAACATTAAGATGCCAATAAATATTTAAACTAAATAATTGAACTAAAACAACAAACTTGTATGCCGACAATTGAAATTGAAAATCAGATTTTTGAAGTGGACGGGGATGGCTTTTTGGCCAATCCCGAAATTTGGACTAAAGAAGTAGCGCAACTCATTGCTAATCATGATGGCATTGGCGAAATGGGCGAAAAGCACTGGGCCATCGTCAATGTTATCCGCAAGAACTACGAAGAAAAAGGTATGGCTCCGATGATACGGACAATATGCAAGGAGACCGGCGTTCGCCTTCGCGAGATTTACGAACTATTCCCTCTGGGGCCTGCCCGTGGCGCATGCCGTGTAGCCGGATTGCCCAAGCCCGATGGCTGCGTTTAATAAAACTAAGTAAACTATGGAATCTTATCTCATATTTGCCTTGGCGGCTTTTGCCTTTTGCCTTGCCACACTGCTTTTTCACTTAATCCGGATTATTGCCCTGGGCAAGCCCCGCGACCTTTCGCAGGCCACTGGCAAAGCACAATCGGCAATGCCTTATGCCTTTGTGGGAGCCATGAGCCCTACGCGCAAAGAGAGTGCCTTTCTTTATCTGCCAACCTACGTGGCTGGTATCATCTATCACCTCGGCACCTTTGCTGCTCTTCTGCTCTTTGTGCTAATCGTGGCTAATATCCAGCCCGGCATAATCATCTCCTGGAGCCTGGCCGGCTTTTTTGCAATATCAGGCTTGTGTGGTTTTGGTATTTTAATTAAGCGGATGTTAAAGTCTCAAATGCGTGCCTTATCCAATCCTGACGATTACATCTCCAACTTTATCGTTTCTGCTTTCCAATGGGCTACGGCGGCGGTGCTTCTTTCGGGTGCCTCGCTCCCGGTCTATCTTATCATTGCCGGCATTTTGTTTTTGTACATCCCGGCAGGAAAACTAAAACATACGGTTTACTTTTTTGCCGCCCGCTACCAATTGGGCAGTTTCTTTGGCCATCGTGGTGTTTGGCCTCCCAAATAAAACTACTATTCTACTATGCACAAAACGCTCGATCAAGCTACGATTAACAAGGGATTAAAGGTTTTGAAAACCGGCAACGATGGCAAATTGCTTACCCACCTCAATAGTTGTGTACACTGCGGGCTGTGCGCCAAAAGCTGCATTTATTACCGCGCCATGCCCGAGGCGCGATTTATTCCGGCTACCAAAGTTGACCTTGTAGCCTCGATTTATCGAAGGTATGCTACCACCACAGGCAAAATATTTCCGGCACTTACCGGAGCGCGCAAGCTGGATGATAAAACTGCGGAAACCATGGTGGATCTGCTCTACGGTGCCTGCACCATGTGTGGACGCTGCACCATAATTGCTCCATTGGTGTCGACATCAGCTATGTGGTTCGCAAGGGTCGTGAGATGCTTGCCGAAATGGACATGATTCCCGAAACGCTACAAAAAACTGTGGATGCGGCTTTGGAAACAGGAAACAACATGGGGATTTCCAAAACAGATTTTACCGAAACCCTGGAGTGGCTCGAAGAAGACTTGCAAATGGAGGTGGACGATGAGACTGCCAAAATCCCATTGGACGAAAAAGGCAAGGACATATTATATACCCTCAATCCGCGCGAGCCTAAGTTTTTCCCATTGTCGATTTCGGCGATGGCCAAGATTTTTTGGGCTGCCGGCGAAAAGTGGACGCTATCTACACGCATGTACGATGTTACCAATTACGCCTATTATAGCGGAAACCTGAAAGAGGCTGCGATAATTGCCCAACGCCTTCACGATGAAATGGAAGAGCTGGAGGCTAAAAAGTGTGTCCTGGCCGAGTGCGGTCATGGCTCGCGTGCGTTTAGGTGGGAAGGCCCCAATTACATCAACAAGCCCTACCCTTTCGAGGTGCTAACCTCGGTGGAGCTGATGCTGGATTATTTAAAAAATGGGAAAATAAAAGTTGATCCGCAAAAAAACCCTGACCGCGTAACGCTGCACGATCCCTGTAACCTGGTTCGCAGTGGTGGCATTTTGCAGCAGCAGCGCGATATCCTAAAAATGGCCACCATGGATTTTGTGGAGATGAACCCCTGCGGCAACGATAACTTGTGCTGTGGAGGTGGTGGTGGCCAACTGGCCATGAGCGAATATAACGAACGGCGGATGAAAATTGCCCGCCTCAAAGCCGACCAAATAATAGCCACCGGTGCCAAAGTAGTGGTTACGCCCTGCCATAACTGCGTGGATCAGTTGAGCCAAATTAATGTAGTTTTTAAGCTGGGCGTACAAATAAAAACTGTTGCCGAAGTTGTAGCCGATGCTTTGATTATCGATGAATCTCCATCCAAATAATCTATTTTTCTTATTTAATAATTATCAAATAAAATTAATATTAACCATTCTCAAATAAAAAATGATGAATAACTTGATCTATCTCGACAATTCTGCCACTTCTTTTCCTAAGCCGGAAGCCGTGTACAAATACATGGATGAGTTTTACCGCACCCACGGCGTTAATCCGGGTCGCTCGGGTTTTGATGCCGCCATCGAAACCGAAGAAATTGTACATGCCACCCGCGAGATGCTGTGCAAACTCTTTAATGGCAACGATGCCAACCGCCTTACCTTTAGCTACAACGCCAGCGACTCGCTGAATATGATACTGCAGGGTATGGCCGAAAAAGGCGACCATGTGGTTACTACTATGCTCGAGCACAACTCGGTGCTCCGCCCGCTACACCACTTGCAGTTGCAAAAAATAATCGAAACTACGCACGTTCACTTCGATGAAAACGGATATATCCATCCGGAGGACATCAAAAAGGCCATCCGCAAAAACACCAAAATGGTGGTGGTCAATCACAGCTCCAACGTAATTGGAACCATCCAGCCGCTTAAAGAAATCGGTGCTATCTGCAAGACGATGGGCGTATATTTTATTGTTGACGCCAGCCAGAGTGCCGGAGCCGTGCCCATCGATGTGGTGGACATGGGCATCGATGCCTTGGTTTTTACCGGCCACAAATGCCTGATGGGACCTACCGGGATTGGGGGTTCTTATGTTAGCGAAACACTCCCGGTTCGAGGCACCCGCTTTGGAGGCACCGGCGTGCGCTCGGCGCAGGAAACCCATCTTATCGAATATCCTTATCGCCTCGAATGCGGAACGCTGAACATTGTAGGCGTGGCCGGAATTAATGCCGGGGTAAAATGGGTGCATGAACAAGGCATGGAAAATTTGCACAAAAAAGAATACGCACTTTACGATAAGCTGCGCAATGCCATGAAACAAATCGAGAATGTAACCGTATATTGCGGCAACAACACCCAAAATCAAAATCCGGTGCTAAGCATCAACGTCCAGGGCTTTGAATCGGGCGATGTGGGAACGATGCTCGATGTGGATTACAATATTGCCACACGCACTGGCCTGCACTGCGCCCCGCTGGTACATGTCGGCCTGGGAACGGATAAAATTCATGGATCTGTTCGACTGAGCATCGGCCCCTTAAACACCGAAGCCCACATCGACCAGGCCATCGAAGCCATCAAAGATATTGCCTCGATACGGCGGTAGTATGAATTGTGTCAGTCTTTAAAATAATAGTAAGAAAAATATATGATTTCAGATTAACGATTTTAGATTTAAGATGTTGGTGATATTTAAGACAATCTAAAATCTCCAATTCCCGCACGTGCGGATCAATCTTAAATCAAAAAAAAATGACTTTACGTGCAGGCACTAAATAGCCTTTAAATGAAATCCCATTTTCTCTTATCAGAAAGCGGGATTTTTTTACATCAGTGTCAATTTTACGGCTAAATCTTCCGGTGCATTGGTTTCGGTTTTGTATATTTGTACGTCAAAATACGTCTAAAATCGTCAAAACCCAAACACGATGGCATACGATCCGAAAAAACATCACCGCCGCAGTATTCGCCTGAAAGGCTACGATTATTCCCGTGCAGGCTTGTATTTTATTACCATCTGCGTGCGCCATCATATCTGCCTGTTTGGCCACGTTGAAAATGGAATTATGATTTTAAACGATGCCGGGCAGATGGTGGAAAAATGGTATTATGAATTGGAAAATAAATACCCCGATAAAAATTGCGATGAAATGATGGTGATGCCGAACCATTTCCATTGCATTATCGAAAACGCACCTAAAACGGATGAAACCTTGGGGGATACCAACGTACGGATGCCCCTACGTGGGCATCCCACCAGTACGGATACCCCCATGGACAAGGGCACCCACGAAGGGGTGCCCCGACACGGGCTTTCCAACAACGATCCACACAACGACCAAACCAACCCACAATACGGTATGGATAATCAAAAATACCATACAACCGTGGGCGATGCCATGGATTGGTTCAAAACCATGACCACCAACGAATATATCCGTGGTGTAAAAACCAAAAATTGGAAACGATTCGATAAAAAATTGTGGCAGCTTAATTATTGGGAACACATCATCCGCGATGAGGCGGAATATTGGCGTATCGCGAATTACATCAAAAATAATCCGAAAAAATGGGGTGATGATCGGTTTCACAGGAAATGAAACGTGAAATTATTTTTTCGCAAAACAAACCACGAATTCACGATTTTATATCGACCAGGTGGTGAGACCGGTGCTGGTAAATTCGTAACGCTTTACCTGGCCACCAAAGGATTCGAGGGTTTTAACAACCTGTGGACGTGTATTTTCAGGGCAATAAAAAAACATAAAGCCTCCGCCGCCAGCTCCTGATATCTTGCCACCGGTAGCCCCTGACTTTCGCGCGGCATCATATATTTCGTCGATCATCGGGTTGCTGATTCCTGCTGCCATTTGTTTTTTGAATTGCCAGCCAAAATCCAGGATGTCGCCGATTTTCTCCAATTCACCCCTAAGGATGGCTTCCTTCATCATCACCGATTGACGCTTTAACTGGTGCATGGCTTCGATGGATTTTTTATTTTCGGCCTGTACATTTTCGCGCTGAGCCTCGATGATTTTCGATGACAGACGGCTGGTGCCGGTAAAATAAAGCACCAGATTATAGGCCAGCTCGTTGAGGTACTTGCTGCGAATGCGCAAAGGGTTTACGATCACTTTTTCATCTTTGTAAAACTCCATAAAATTGACCCCGCCAAAGGTAGCTGCGTACTGATCCTGCTTACCACCTGCCATTGCTAAATCAACGCGCTCGATTTGATACGCCAGGTGCGCCAGGTCGTATTCGCCCATGGGTAAGTTAAGCCATTCGGCGAAAGCCCCCAAAATAGTTACTACCAGCGTAGAAGATGTGCCCAACCCGGAGCCGGGAGGCGCATCAACAAAAGTAGTTAGCTTAAACGAGAGCGGCTTGTGGGTAAAATCTTTGACCACACGATTGTAAATCCCTTTTAGCAAATCCAAATTATCATCCAACTCCAGAAATTCGGTACTGGGCAATTCAAGGGTGGTTTCCTTGTCGATGGACAAAAGGATAATTTTACCATTATCCAAAGGCTCGATGGTAGCGTAAGCGTACATGCTAATGGTGGCATTGAGGATGGCTCCGCCATAAAGGTCGGAATAAGGAGCTACATCTGTTCCGCCGCCGGCAAGTCCCAGCCGCAAAGGCGATTTACTTCGGTGTATCATTAGTTGTATTATTTAATTATTGCCCTTTTCCGCCTCCTTCGCCACCACATCCACAGCCTCCAGCATTCTTTTCCACGAGTACTTTTGTTTTTCTATTTTAATGTTTTCGATAAAGGTGTTTTCCTTGTCCATTTTAAAAAACCGCAAAATAGCTTCGGCAATTTCATCCACCACAGGATTTACCACAAAGCCCACCTTGTCATCGGGAACGATCTCGGCCAAACCGCCCACGTTAGTTGTGATCATTGGTTTTTCGAAATGATAAGCAATTTGGGTAACGCCGCTTTGGGTGGCATCCTTGTATGGTTGCACTACCAAATCGGCAGCATTAAAATAATCGGCCACCTTGCTGTCGGGAATAAAATCGTTGGACATTACTACTTTATCGTCCAAATGATGTTTTTCTATAATTTCAAAATACGGCTTCGAATCGGTGTAAAACTCGCCGGCAACCAATAGTTTCAAACCCATGCTTTTTATTCCGGGATTGGCCATAGCTTCGAGCAAAAGGTCGAGACCCTTATAATCGCGGATAAAGCCAAAAAATAAAAGATAAATATCATCAGGGTTCAAGCCCAGTTTTTTGCGAGCCAGAATCTTGGATTCAGGTTTCCCAAAATGATCGTACAAGGGATGCGGGCAAAAAGTGCGTGGTTTCTTTGTGTCAAAAATATTCAGATCATTCATCACTTGCTCCGACATGGCGACAAAGCCATCTACATGTTTCACAAAATATTTGGATAAGATGCGATCGCCGGGACGTTTTTCATGAGGGATGATATTATCAAGAATAGAAACGACACGGGTGTAGTGATTTTTCTTTACAATTTTTGCAATCGTTCCCAGGCAGGGTGCCATAAAAGGTATCCAAAACTTGATGATCAGCAGATCGGGTTTTTCATCTCTGATTTTCCTGCCAGCATTTATCCAACTTATCGGGTTTATCGAATTAACATTGATTTCGATATCCAGATCGGCGGGAGGCGGTTCGGAAGAAAATTGCGTTTTGCCAGGAAACAAAAACCCGGGATATTGCAGCGAGAATGTAAATATCTTCACGGTATCGCCTTGCTGCTGATATGTGCGCGCAATCCGCTCATTGTAGGCTGCAAGACCTCCCCTAAGCGGATGTGCGCTCCCAAGAATTACTACCTTTCGCTTAATATTTTCGGCTGGTGTCTTGCTCATTATTTTATAATTCCCATATCCTTTTCAATCTGATAATCGTTGCGTCCGGGGGCGTTGCGTGCGATCATGTCGGCTACAAAACCGGCTACAAAAACCTGCGTTCCCATAACCATGGCCAGCAAGGCCAGATAAAACAGCGGTCGCTCCGTCATCCGATATTCGTGAAACATTATTTTGGTAAACGAAAGATAGCCGGCAATGCCGAGGCCTATCACAAAAAGCAAAGTGCCAATAACTCCAAAAAAGTGCATGGGGCGCTTGCCGAATTTTGAAACAAAGGTGATGGTGATCAAGTCCAGGAAACCTTTGACTAAGCGTCCGGCACCAAACTTCGACTTACCATATTTGCGGGCACGGTGCATGACCACTTTTTCGGTGATTTTGGTAAAACCGGCCCATTTGGCAATTACCGGGATATAGCGGTGCATCTCACCATAAATTTCCACCGACTTAACTACGGCTTTTCGATAAGATTTAAGCCCGCAGTTAAAATCGTGCAAAGGGATGCCCGATATTAAGCCTGTGGTTTTGTTAAAAAGCTTGGAAGGCCATCGCTTGCCGATGGGATCGTGGCGCTTCTTCTTCCAGCCCGAAACCAGGTCGTAGCCATCATGGCGAATCATCTTATACAATTCAGGAATTTCATCGGGGCTATCCTGCATATCGGCATCCATGGTAATCACCACCTCGCCCTGGGCAAAGGTAAAGCCCTTTTGCAGGGCTGCCGATTTACCATAATTCCGGCGAAACTTGATGCCTTTTACAGCCGGATTATTTTTGCGCAGACTTTCTATTACAGCCCAGGTGCTATCCTTCGACCCATCATCGATAAAGATGATTTCGTAATCCAGCCCTTCCTTTTCCACCACACGACGTATCCAGGCTTCGAGTTCGGGAAGCGATTCTTCTTCGTTGTATGCCGCGATTACCAGTGATAAATCCATCAGTTAATTTTAAAATTCTTTGTTTTCTTTTTTTAGGAAAATTGCCAATACCGCCGAAATGATCAGCCCGCCAATGGCTCCGCCAAAAATTACCCATACGCTCATCATTGGGGATTTCATCATCATCCGGGTCCATGACATGGCCATCTCAATTTGATCTTCGGGCAAACCCTGATCGAACATTTTACTTTCAGCTTCTTCAAGCATCTTTACCAATACTTCAGGAGCAATAAACTCGAAAAAAACGTAGGTATAAATGGCTGAAATTATGGTACCAAAGAGGATGACCAAAAAGCCATGGCCAAAAGCCTGCGAGTAGCTAAGATAACCTCCATTGTATTTGTCGCGCCATTGCAGCACAAAAACAATGGTCAGGCCAATCATTACCACGTAGCTTAAATATTGAGCCGGGCTGTCTTGTGGAACATCCAGCAGGTAAAGAATCAAGGAAAGCACGATCAGTGCCAATCCCAAATAAAGGCCATTGGTCAGTGCAACTTTCGCGCTGGAAGGCCTTTGATTTTCAATATTCAAATTGTCATTGTTTAAATTTTCCATGATAAAAGATTTTGGTTAGTGAGGGCAAAAATAGTCAGGATAAGTTTACCATAAAATAAAAAATGCAGATTTGGTGAATTCAACTTATTTTTCCGATGGCTTTTCGGCGGGATCAGAATTTCCTGATAAATCAATATTCAAATCGCGGGCACGGCGCAACCACCGCTCACGAGCCAATTTCTGCATGTCGATTTGCGAATCCGTTTCATCGGTAATTTCAAGTCCAAAAAGCGTTTCAAAAATATCTTCGAGGGTAGCCAGGCCTTCCACACCACCATACTCGTCCACGATAAGTGCGATATGTTCTTTTTTTTCGAGCAGTTGATTGAATAATTTGGGCACCGAAAACGATTCGTGGGTAACGAGCATCCCGCGCTTGATATCTTTGAGCTTTAAGGTAAATTTATCCTTAGCCAAATTGTCGAGGATGTCGTCTTTTAAAACATAGCCTGTTATTTTATCAATATTATCCTGATAAACCGGGATGCGGGAAAAACGCAAATATTCTTTGTTTTTATAAAAATCCGCCAGATGCAAGTCTTCAGACGCAGCCACCATTACTGTTCGCGGGGTCATAATGGTTCTTACCTTCAGCGAGCGCAATTTCATCAGGTTTTGAATTACCCTGGCTTCCGATTTTTCAAACACGCCTTCTTGCGTCCCGATTGATGCCATGGCCGACAGCTCATCGCGGCTAATGGATTTTTGGCCTGTTTTGCCACTCAAAAAGTGAGTTATCCACTTTGAGATAATTACCAGCGGCCAGGAGATATAAATCATCACGAGCAAAAGATTGGCTGAAGGCAGGGCAAGTCTGCGCCAGTAGCGGGCACCGATGGTTTTGGGGATAATCTCTGAAAAAATCAAAATCAAGAGGGTGAGGATGGCCGATATCCAACCGAAGTAGGCCTCGCCAAATATTGCCACTGCCTGGGCACCCACGCCAGCAGCACCCACAGTATGCGCAATAGTATTGATGGAAAGAATAGCTGCCAGCGGACGGTCGATGTGGGTCTTGAAACCCGCAAGCAAAAACGCATTGCGGCTGCCCGTCATCTCGTGCGTTTTGATAAACGAAACAGATACCGACAAAATAACCGCCTCCATGATGGAGCACAAAAAGGAAATGGCGATGGCCAAAAACAAATAGAAAAACAGAAGTGCCATAAGTTGTGGCAAAAGTAAACGAAAAACAGAATATCACACTGTGAATCCTGCGCGATAGTAAAGTAAAACTTGATAAAATACGCTTCAGCCAAAAGGAATTCATTAGAAAATAAATTTCGCTACCAAAGCAATTTCAATTAAAACCCAAGCATATAAACCAAATAGATTTTCATACCTTTGCAGGAATCAATTCATAATGAAAAATGGAAAACGATAGCGTAAACGAACCTGTGGGAGCCTATGGCCAGCCCCTGAATGCTGAAATTATTTGGCAATTATTTAAAGAAACGGACAAGAAGTTTCAGGAAACCGATAAACAGATTCAGGAAACCGATAAAAAAATCAAGGAGTTGTCCAGGCTGTTTACATCGCAGTGGGGCAAGCTGGTTGAATCGCTGGTAGAGGGCGATTTGATAAAATTGCTCAATGAACATGGAATTGAAGTCGAGCAAACCCTGCAGCGGGTAAGAGGCAATAAAGATGGCGAAAATTATGAATATGATATCATTGCTGTGAATGGCCGCGAAATGGTAATTGTTGAAGTGAAAACCACACTCAGGGTTGACGATGTGAATGATTTTCATGAAAAACTATGGAAGGCGAAACGTTACTTACCCAATTATAAAGACAAAAAAATATACGGAGGCGTAGCATTTATTACCGCCGAAGGTGCCAACGAAAGGATGGCCGAAAAGCTGGGTTTCTTTGTAATCAGAGCCACCGGCAACTCCTCATCTATCATCAACCAAAAAGATTTCAAACCCAAGGTTTTTTGATAAAAGTCAAAGTGATTGTTTGAAATATATCGCAGCGTATTTCGCTCACATCTAGCATCTGAAATCTAAAACCGGACATCGGGCATCAAAATTTCTCCTACTCACTTGCCTTAAAAACACTAATTTTGCCCGATTAAAAAACGAGGATTTTATTGTGGGAAATTTTTTGGACGAACTCAACGAAGTACAGGCGCAAGCCGTAACCAAATACGAAGGCCCTGCGATGGTAATAGCAGGCGCAGGCTCGGGCAAAACCCGTGTGCTGACCTACCGCGTGGCCTACATGCTACAAAAGGGTATCGACCCCTTCAACATTTTAGCCCTGACTTTTACTAATAAAGCGGCTCGCGAAATGAAGGATCGCATCCTGCAAATTGTAGGAAGCTCCGAAGCCAAAAGCGTATGGATGGGCACCTTTCACTCTATCTTTGCCCGTGTGTTGCGCATCGACGGCCACCTGCTGGGCTATCCCTCCAACTACACCATTTACGATACCGACGACTCGAAAAGCTTGATACGAAGCATCGTGAAAGAACTGGCACTCGAACCCAAAGTTTATACCGCCGGCTTTGTGCTGGGACGGATTTCGATGGCCAAAACCAACCTGCTGGATGCCCGCGACTACAACGCCAACTTTGAACTTATCAATCAAGACAAGGCTTCGGGAAAGCCATTTATCGGAAACATCTATTCTATCTATGCTGCCCGCTGTAAAAAATCGCAGGCCATGGATTTTGACGACCTGCTTTTTAACATGAACATCCTGCTTAGGGATTTTCCGGAGACCTTACTCAAGTATCAAAAAAAATTCAAATATATCCTGGTGGATGAGTATCAGGATACTAATCATGCCCAATATCTGATAGTGAAAAAATTGGCCGCACGCCACGAAAATATTTGTGTGGTAGGCGATGATGCCCAGAGTATTTACTCTTTTCGCGGTGCCAATATTCAAAATATTCTGAATTTTAAAAACGACTATCCCGATCATAAAACCTATAAACTGGAACAAAACTACCGCTCAACACAAAATATCGTGAACGCGGCCAACAGCATCATTGCCTACAACAAGGAGCAGATTTATAAAACTGTTTGGACACAGAACGAGGAAGGCAACCTGCTGAAGCTGTTCCGCGCAGGCAGCGATACCGAAGAGGGAAACATGGTGGCCAATGCCATTTTTGAAACCAAAATGAACAATCAGCTTCCCAACAGCGACTTTGCCATTTTGTATCGCACCAACGCACAGTCGCGCTCGATGGAGGAAGCCCTGCGCAAGCTCAATATTCCTTACCGCATTTATGGAGGTCTGTCGTTTTACAACCGCAAAGAAATCCGGGATTTGCTGGCTTACTTCCGGCTGGTGGTAAACCCCGCCGATGAAGAAGCTCTGAAACGCATCATCAATTATCCCGCGCGGGGCATCGGTGCAACTACCCTCGACCGTATTACCGTGGCTGCCGACCAACTGGGGAAAACCATCTGGGAGATGCTGGGCGAACTGAATAATTACGACCTAAAAATTAACGCCGGAACTAAGGGTAAAATCAGCAACTTTGTAATGCTAATCCAGCGTTTCATGGTTCAGCTCAAAACGCGGAATGCCTACGAAATAGCCCTCGACATTGCCCGCGACACTGGCATTGTGCGCAACCTGGACGAAGACAAAACGCCCGAGGGCATCAGCCGCTACGAAAACATCGAAGAGCTGCTGAATGGGATTAAGGAATTTTCGGAAGCCGAAACCGAACCGGACGAGGAGGCTTCCATCCGATCGCTGGATCAGTATCTGCAAAACGTATCGCTGCTCACCGACAGCGACAAAAAAGATGACGACCCCAACAAGGTTTCGCTGATGACCATCCATGCTGCTAAAGGCCTTGAGTTTCCCTACGTGTTTGTGGTGGGTCTCGAAGAAAACCTCTTCCCCTCGATTATGTCGCTCAACTCGCGCTCGGATCTCGAAGAAGAACGGCGGCTTTTTTATGTGGCCATCACCCGTGCCGAAAAACAAGCCACCCTCTCCTACGCCGAAAACCGCTACAAGTGGGGAAACCTCACCTCGTGCGAGCCCAGTCGTTTTATCGAGGAAATCAGCGAAAAATTTATCGAACAAACACACAAGATAAGCAAGCGCCCCGCCCATCAAACTCGTTTTAAAAACCAGGACTTAAGCAAAGGACAAAATGCCATGCCGGCCTTGAGTGCCGAGCGGCTGGCAGAGATTGCCAAAACACGACATCAGCAAAACAGCGGATCTGCGGATTCCAACTTTGTCCCCTCACCTCCCGACGACATCCAGTCGGGCATGCAGGTAGAGCATCAGCGCTTTGGAAAAGGAAAGGTGCTAAATGTGGAAGGTGTGGCCGGCAACCGCAAGGCATTGGTGTTTTTTCCGGCCATTGGTCAAAAAAATCTTTTGCTAAAATTTGCCCGCCTAAAAATTATCGATTAGGCTTATCTCGCCCTGCATATAAGTTATCGCCCGGCCGCCAATCTCGACACGGTCGCCCGAAATTTTGCAGCTCAGCTCGCCACCACGCTCCGAAACCTGCCTGGCGCGCATGTTGGCCTTTGCCAGCTTGTGCGACCAATAGGGTGTAAGGATGGTGTGCGCCGATCCGGTTACCGGATCCTCATTGATGCCAATAGCCGGGGCAAACATTCGCGAAACAAAATCATAACGCTTGCTGCGTGCCGTAACGATAATAGCGTGGTAAGGCAAGGTGGCCAGTTTTTGAAAATCGGGTTTTAATTTTTCAATAAAATCTTCGTCATCATAGACGGCAATGAGGTAGTCGAGAGCCTGACCTGTTTCGAGGGGTGCCTTGCCCAGAGCTTGGGCAAGCCCTGCGGGAACGGCTACCGTTTGGTAAAAACCTGCCGGGAAATCAAGTACGATCATTTCATCATCGCGCTTTACGCGCAAATCGCCGCTGCGCGATTGCAGAAAGATGATGTCGTTTTTGTAATCCAGATGGTTAAACAAAACATGGGCACTAGCCAGGGTGGCATGGCCACACAGATCCACTTCCACCGAGGGCGTAAACCAACGAATATCATACACATTTTTATTTTTAACAAAAAAGGCAGTCTCCGAAAGATTGTTCTCTGCTGCAATTTGCTGCATCAGCGCATCGGGCAGCCACTTGCTTAAGGGGCATACTGCCGCCGGGTTGCCACGAAAAACTTCGCTGGCAAAGGCATCGACTTGATAAATGGGGATTTTCATAATGATAGGTATTTCATCTTTTGTGTAATTTCTTAATTAAGCGCTAAATCCTTTTGTCTAAATTTAAGCTTTGGTTTGTTTAATTTAATAATTGAGCTTTTAATCTGTTCTTTGGTTTCGTTCTGCAAATAAGTCGGAATTAGTATTGACAAATCAACACTTAGAACCCGATGAATTATTACCAAATCCTTTAATGAAAACTGAGATACACCATTAATCAATTCCGAAATATATGATTTTTTGTGACCCAATAAAATCCCCAAATCATTCTGGGTCATGTCGTAACTCTTTAACTTTTTTTTGATGGCAATTTTTCTTTGTTCCAGAAATCTTTGTTCAATCCCTATTCGTTGCTCTGCGATGTCCGCTTCTTCAAACTGCTCATCACAAATATTATCACTATCCGACCAATTTTCTTTCTCGTAATTCTGTATAAGATTAAATAATTTATCATGGATGGGCTTTAAAGTTGTGTCTTCTTTTACCATTAATCTCAATTTTCGGTCGAGAAGCAATGCTTTTTGCAAGTCAAATTCATTATCCAAGTTCTGGATACTTTCAATTTCTCTGATGTTTATCAAATCTTTCATTATTAAATTTATTTAAATCCAGCCATTTTCAGCAAGCCACTTTTTTATAGTATTTCTATTGTTTTTAAAAATATGTATATATTCCCGATGCGAGCCAAGCCAAACAACCCGAGATCTTTTATTTTCATCAAATTCAATTAAAACCATTACCCGATGAACATTCAAATTGAAAAAATAAAACCCATCACTATGCACACAATCAGCATCCGGCCTGGTTTGTTTCAATTCCAATTGCGAATCCCAGTTATTAGTATGAATATCCTCAATTAATTTATCGATTGTTTTATTCAAATTTACATTTCCACGGTTTTTCCGTTTAAATCGTTCAAATAAACTTCTATTAACTAAATTCACTCTATCAAATTTTAATTCCACAAAGGTATTAAAGTTCAAATTAATCCTGAACTAATTATATCAATTTTTTTAATTGCATCAAATGGATAATATCAGAGATGATCATCTCCCCGGACAAGCGTTCGAGATTAAAAACCACATCGTAGCATTTTTCGCAGTCGCCGGTTTTCGAAAACATCTCATGGAGCTTCTGGCGGTTAGCGTCCACTTCTTTTACGCGCCTATTGGCCTCCTTTTGGCTTAGCGAATACTTTTCTTTGATGTGATTGACGCGCCAAGCGAAGGAGGCGATTAGTTTGATGTGCAGCGAATCTTTAAGATCGTGGCATATTTGCGCACCTGCCCGCCCCACAATAATGGATTTGCCGCGATGGGCAAAGGCGCGAACCACATTCTTTACAGCCTCACGTACCTTCCATTCACTTTGGTATTGCCGCGAAGTGAGCGACATAAAAAAATCATCAAGCGAGGTGCGCTTCTCAAAGGCGAAAATGTATTCCACTTTTTCCTTTTTGGTTTGCAACTCCCTGGCCGATTCTTCAATAATTTCTTTATTAATAATTTCCCAGTCGTCCTCCTGGTCGAAACCCCGATAAAAAACATTGAGCTTTTCGGCCAGATTTCGGGCAATGTAATTTCCTTCGCAGCCAAAGGCACGCGAAATGGTAACTACCGGTCCCGGTTTTCTTTCTTCGATGAGCGTATCCTCATGCTTTTGCTTTAGGTATTCTTCCAAAAAATTGTTCATGGCAACTACGTTTATGGTTAAGGCATAAAAATACTGAAAAATTCCCATTCAAGCGAAAAAGATTTTTTTCCAATTTAAAATCAACGCATCCTTCCTCATATCATCAAAAAAACTGATTTAAACCCATGTTTTAAATGAGCTGCTTTTACAGATACTTTGAGGCGGTTTTAATGTTATCCAAAAAACAACAAACAATAATCTGTACTTTTGTAATTTGATACAAACAGCTATTTACTTATAAAATAATTGATGAAAACCAGGAGAGACTTTATCAAAATTTCGGCTTTAGGCACTGCGGGTGTAACACTTGCAGGCAGCCTGATGGCATTTGGCCGGGAATCCTCAGCACTGGATGATTTTAAGAAAAAGGCCACCCCGGAAAAAAAGCTGAACCGTTATCCTACCTATTGTGAGGTTTGCTTTTGGAAATGTGCGGGATGGGCATATACTGACGAAAATCAAAAGATTATCAAAGTTATTGGCAACGACCAGGATCCCCACTGCAACGGTCGGCTTTGCCCGCGTGGAACCGGTGGCGTAGGCATGGTTTACGACAGCGACCGGCTAAAGCAGCCGCTGATCCGCGAAAACACGAATGGGAAACAAACATTCAGGGAAGCAAGCTGGGAGGAAGCCCTGGATTTGGTAGCTTCCAAAATGAAAACTATTGCCGAAAAATACGGCTCTGAATCCTTCGCGCTTTTCAACCATGGCTCGGCAGGTCATCATCTGGGGCATCTGTTTAAGGCCTACGGCTCTACCAATATCACGGCTCCATCATACGCCCAATGCCGCGGACCACGCGAAGTAGGCTTTGCTGCTACCTTTGGTAGTGGCGTTGGTTCACCCGAACCTACCGACATTCGCGACACCCGCTGCCTGGTGCTTATCGGCTCGCACCTGGGCGAAAACATGCACAACAGCCAGGTACAGGAAATGTCGGATGCCATCGACAAGGGTGTTACCATCATCACCGTTGATCCCCGACTTTCGACCGTAGCCAGCAAATCAAAATACTGGTTACCAATCAAGCCATCGACCGACATGGCTTTGCTACTGGCGTGGATACACGTAATTATCAACGAAGAGATTTACGATAAGGATTACGTAGAAAAATATACCTACGGCTTTGACTTACTGAAAAAGCATGTCGAAAAAATGACTCCCGAGTGGGCGCATGGAATTACTACTATCAAACCTGACGTGATTCGTCGCACCGCTCGCGAAATGGCGGATGCCTCACCCGCTGTTATCATTCATCCTGGCAGACACGTTACCTGGTATGGTGACGACAGCCAGCGGGCACGCGCCATGGCCATCCTCAATGCGCTGCTTGGCTCATGGGGTCGCCGTGGTGGATTTTATTTTAAAGAAAGCATGAAGGTACCGCATTTTCCACATCCGGATTACCCCAAACCCCGGTGGAGCTGGCGTGATACCCTGAACGGCAAATATCCGCTTGCCGGACTTTCAGTAGCCAATGGTTTGATAGATGCCTCTATTCCTTCGCCTGAAAACAAACACCAGTTGAAAGCATGGATGGTTGCTGGAACTAACCTCCCGCTCACCATGCCGCAAAAGGAAACCCTGCAAAAAGCGATGCAGTCGCTCGAATTTATTGCCGTTGTGGATACCATGCCCATGGAAATTACCGGCTACGCCGATGTTATCCTACCAGAGTGTACCTATCTGGAACGCTATGACGATCTGCGCACCTCGCCCAACCGCGAGCCTTTCCTTGCTCTGCGCATGCCTGCCACCGAGCCTTATGCTCAAACCAAACCCGCTTGGTGGATAGCCAAACAACTGGGCGAACGAATGGGACTTGGGGCTTATTTTGACTACGATAACTACGAAGAAGTCCTCGACTGGCAACTGAAACAGGTAGGTTCGTCGCTGGAGGAAATGCAAAAGATTGGCGTAAAAAAATATCCACGTAAGTCAGGGGCACTGTACCTGGCCAAAGGCGAAAACTACGAATTTCACACCAACACCGGAAAGATAGAGCTTTATTCAACCGAGCTACAAACCCACGGTTTTGATCCAATGCCGGTATTTACGCCGCATCCCGAACCGCCACCCGGCTATTATCGCCTAATTTATGGCAGGGCACCCATGCATACCTTTAGTCGTACCGCCAACAACCCCAACCTCTTCGACCTGAAAGAAGAAAACAAGATTTGGATAAATCCGAAAGTAGCTAAGCTATGGGGAATAAAAGCCGACCAATATATCTGGATTAAAAACCAGGATGGGGTAGTTTCAAGTTTCCCCATCAAGGTGCGAGTTACCGAACGCATTCGCTGGGATTCGATTTATATGGTGCATGGTTTTGGCCACAACAACAAGCATCTAAGCCGTGCCTTTGGCCGTGGAGCCAGCGACTCTGACATGATTACCAACGTAAAAATTGACCCAATAATGGGTGGAACCGGGATGCGTGGAAATTTTGTAACTTTTTTAACCGAAGACCCTAAACCGGAGGTACAATCATGAGATATGCAATGGCCATCGACACCCGTAAATGTGTGGGGTGCAGCGACTGCGTAGTTGCCTGCCAAACCGAAAATAACGTACCGCTGGGTTTTTGCCGCGACTGGGTTACCGAAACCGTTGCCGGCAGTTACCCCAATGTGGAGATAGAACTCAGAACCGAGCGTTGCAACCACTGCGACAACTCACCCTGTGTGCGTTGCTGCCCTACCGGAGCCAGCCATATTGTGGACGGAGGCATAGTGCTGGTTACGCCCGAGGAGTGTATCGGCTGCGGTGCCTGCATCCAATCCTGCCCCTACGATGCACGCTATTCGCACCCAAAGGGCTATGTGGACAAATGCACTTTTTGCCATCACCGTGTGGTGAAAGGCGAACAACCTGCCTGTGTAGCCGTGTGTCCCACCAAGTGCATGTATTTTGGCGACCTGGACGACCCCAACAGCGCAGTTTCCAATGCACTCAAAAATCGTAACTATAAGGCCCTGGCTCCCGAAGCCGGAACGAATCCACAGATTTTTTATCTTATTTAAAAAAAAATAAAATGAGAGAAGAATTATTTATCAGCGGTCGCGACATCCCCTATATCGATCCGTTTTTACACATTTGGCACTGGCAGATACCGATCTATCTTTTTCTGGGCGGGCTGGCTGCCGGCATCTTATTTTTTGCCAGCCTTTTTACAGTTATTGGTAAGGAAAAAGAAATGCCTGCCACGGTAAAATGGGGTCCATTTTTCGTGCCCGGCGCATTGGTATTAGGGCTATTTATGCTGTTTTTGGATCTGAAACATCAAATGTATTTCTGGCGATTGTATATGACCATCCGCATGGAATCGCCCATGTCGTGGGGTGCCTGGGTACTCATGTTCATCACACCCTTGTCGTTTTTGTGGGTGGCCAGCTATCTCAAAGAGCTTGTGCCCGATTGGAACTGGAAATACCAATGGGTAAAAAACCTCATTGCCTGGGTACAACGAAGTCGCCAGCCCATCGCCTGGATAATGATGGCTCTGGCCGTAATTTTGGGAATTTACACCGGCATCCTGCTCAGTGCCTTCAATGCGCGCCCCCTTTGGAACAATGCGATCTTGGGGCCACTGTTTATGGTCTCGGGCATGTCAACCGGGGTGGCCACGGTAATGTGGATATCCAATAGCCACAGCGAACGCCGGATTTTGGGCCGCATCGACCTGCTACTAATCATCATCGAACTATTCTTTATCACCCACATGATTATGGGCATGTTGGCCGGTTCGGAAGTGATGATACAAGCAGCCGATCTGTTTCTCGGCGGGCAGTTTACCGTTTCGTTCTGGGTGTTTGTAATTATCCTTGGGCTGGTATTTCCTGCGGTACTCGAAATACTGGAACTACGCGGATACAAAATCCCTATCGCCATACCTGCATTGCTAATTTTGATTGGTGGATTAGTATTCCGCTTTATCATGGTAGAAGCAGGGCAGATAACAAGGTATCTATATTAATTTTGAAATCAGATACAAATCCAAACTAAAAGAAATATTGCTTAATTTTTTTAAGGATATAAAATTTGATAATTCATATACTAAAAATGGATAATAAATCATGAAAGATAAATCAAAAATATACTGGAACCCTTATTTTGGTGGGGTAATGCTGGGCTTGCTTTTGCTGGTTACCTTCTACGTAACCGGACGCGGCCTGGGTGCGAGCGGTGCCGCCAAGAGCACGGTGGTTGCCATCACCAGCAAGGTAGCTCCCGAGCACGCGCAAAACTCGACCTACTACAGCAAATTTATCAGCGATGACCAGCATCCGCTCAACCAGTGGCTGGTTTTCGAGGTTATCGGAATGCTGGTTGGAGCACTACTTTCAGGAGCTTTAGCTGGCCGGCTGGCTTTTAAGGTAGAGCACAGCCCCAAAATAAGCGCAAACCGTAGACTTGCCTTTGCTGCTTTCGGAGGTATGGCCTTTGGCATTGGCTCGCAGTTTGGCCGCGGCTGTACCAGCGGTGCCGCGCTAAGCGGCATGGCTTCATTATCGCTGGGTGGCTTTATTGCCATGCTCTCCATTTTTGGAAGCGGATTTGCCCTGGCCTACTTTTTTAGAAAAAACTGGATTTAATCATCGCTAAAAAGATATAATTATGGGACCACTTATTCCTTTAGATATTATCGATTCAAGTTGGAACAATGTATTTGCCATCGTCATCGGCATCGCCTTTGGCTTTATCCTCGAATCCTCGGGCTTTTCGTCGAGCCGCAAGCTGGCCGGTATTTTTTACGGCTACGATTTTACCGTATTCAAAGTATTTTTTACTGCTGCCATCACTGCAGCTATTGGCATGTATTATTTCCACTTTTTAGGATGGCTCGACCTGAGCATGATATACATCAATCCCGCTTATGTAGCACCGGCCATCGTGGGCGGCATCATCATGGGTCTGGGCTTTATCATGGGCGGCTATTGCCCCGGCACAAGCTACTGCGGTGCAGCCATCGGAAAAATTGATGCCATCGTTTTTTCGCTTTCCATGCTGGTGGGAATTTTTATTTTCTCAGAATTTTATCCACTTTTCGAGACCTTCTACAACTCGGGCTTCCTGGGCAATATCACTGTTTACGATGCCCTTGGTATTCCGGTTAGCCTATTTATGATTATCCTTATCGTAATTGCCCTGGCTGCATTTTATATCACCACGCTGATTCAGAAAAGAGTAAAAAAAGTTGAATACTAAATCTTACGCTGCTATGAATAAAACCTATTTGCTGCTTGCCTTTATTCTATTACTGCTCGGTTTGGGGCTTTTTATGCTCGAAGCCAACGAGCCAAATAATGAGCTAAGCCCACAGGAAATACTCACCGATTTAAACGAAAATACCCGCTATGTTTCCACAGATGAGTTGGCGCAACGCCTCATCGAAGGAGACCCATCGGTGCAGTTGATCGACATACGCGACCCTTACGATTTTATGGACTTTGCCCTGCCCGGTGCCGAAAATATTCCGATTACGGATCTGCTTACCGAAATGGCCACCGAGATTTTTACCACTCCGGGAAAAGATATTATTTTCTATTCTAACGGTGATGTGGAAGCAAACAAGGCCTGGATGATTGCACACCGGGTAGGAAATAAAAGGTTGTACATTTTGGATGGTGGCCTGAACCAATGGATCGAAACCATCATTAAACCCGAAAGACCGGAAGAAACACAAGGACAGGAAGCCTTTGACCTGTATCAGTTTCGCCAGGGAGCCAGCCAGTATTTTACGGGCGGCAGCGTGCAGGTGGCCAGCGAAGTGCCGGCAGAGGCAATACAGTTTGAGCGAAAGAAAAAGAAGAATGTGGTGGAAGGAGGATGCTGAGAAGATGTTAATGGTTAATCGTTCATGGTCTCGAAAAATAACATTTTGAGACGCGCAACTTGCGCGTCTGTAAGATGAATTGCTTGCGAGGGCGGAATGAGGTAAAGCCGCCCAATTTGGGTAGCTCATAATTTGAACGGCTCAATATTATCTAAATAAAAAAAATGAACACGATGGCAAACGAAATAAAGCAAACAGATAAATCGCCTTCACCAAGCGACACAAACCCGAAAGTAACCGGAATTGGAGGAATTTTCTTTTTCGCAGATAAGCCTGAAAAAACAAAGGAATGGTATTCCAAAAACTTGGGACTTGAGGTAAATGAGTGGGGTTCAAGTTTTGAATTTAGAAATGCAAACCGACCCGATGAGATTAACTACCTCCAATGGAGTCCTTTTATGCAAGGCAGTGAATATTTTGCCCCGTCAAAAAAGGAATTTATGATCAATTACAGGGTTCAAAACATCGAAGGGCTGGTGGACAAACTTAAAAAAAATGGAGTAAACATAATTGACAGCATCGAAACCTATGATTATGGAAAATTCGTTCATATTATGGATGCTGACGGAAACAAGATCGAACTTTGGGAACCCATCGACAGCGTATTTACAGCAATGGGAGGAAAAACAACAAAATAGAACCATCCAGCAAATAAATTTAATAAAGATGAAAGATAAAAACACAAAAAGTCTCCTGATAGCAAGCCTTATTTTCGTAGGCGTTTTGCTTATTGGCTTTGTAACGATGCAAGGTAGCGATCTCACTTTCGAGACTTCCCCACAGGAAACCATCGATGCCTTGATGGATGCCGAATATACCATTTTGCCCGAAGATGTGGCCTACTATGTGGAAATTGATGAACCGGGCTATCTCTACGTTGACTTAAGAAATCCTTATGAGTTCGTAAAAGGCAATGTGCCAGGCTCGATCAATATTCCGCAAACCGACCTTCTTGAAAACAAGTCACTCGATTTTTTTGATGCCGCCCAAAACGATTCCATGCGGGTGGTGCTAATCGCTAGCGACGAAGCTGCGGCCACCGACCCGTGGCTGCTGATGAAACAATTGGGCTACAACAATATGTGGCTGATGCGCGGCGGATGGAATTATTACGCCAACGAATCGCTCGACCCCTACGACATGCCCGAAGTACCCAAATACATGGTGGAAGAACCGGCTTACGATTTTGCCACCATTATGGAACTGATACAAAATGCACCGGCCAGCGTGCTCGATCAGGATGCCCCCGAAGTTGTGTTACCAACACGGAAAAAAAAGAAGAATGTGGTTGAGGGAGGGTGTTAAAATGCGCTTCGCGCGTAATTTGCGCTTCGCGCGTAATTTGTAGTAATTGATAGTAATCCTTAAAAAAGAAAACCTTTGATTTTCGTTGCTCGACAAGCTCATTATTGTTTTGCCATCTCAAAAAAATATTAGCCTTGTCATCTCGAAGTTTTTCTCAACCCGGCATGGGTTGGTGTTATTGGTGAACTGTCAGGCGAAGGGTAGCGAAAACCCGGTACGGGTTTCTTAAAAATTTATTCATGAAACTCTGTAACAAAATGATTTTATGAAATCTGATTTTGGGGGCAGAGATATTCAAATAGCTAAATCCCCCGAAAAATCGGGGCAGGCTGTACTGGTTTTGTTTGGAACTGTTGTGATAGTCATAGCATGGCTTGGATCTGTTGTGATAGTCATAGCATGGCTTGGATCTGTTGTGATAGTCATAGCATGGCTTGAAGCCATACTATGACTTTGTTGAGCCATACGATTACTAATACTTATCCGGGATAAAGGTTTGCTCGTCCATAGGGGGGCGTACGTAGCCGCGGCCATCGGGGCGTTCGGGAAGCTCGAAGGTGGCGGGGGTAAGATCCTGGTAGGGAATCATGCTTAGCAGGTGGCTGATGCAATTCAGGCGGGCGCGTTTCTTTTCATCGGAGGGCACCACATACCAGGGCGAGTTCTTGGTGTCGGTATAGGCAAACATCTCATCTTTGGCCCGGGAATACTCGACCCACTTGGCGCGCGATTCCAAGTCCATGGGGCTTAGCTTCCACCGTTTGGTAGGATCGCTAATACGTGCCTGAAAACGCCGTTCCTGCTCTTCCACGCTTACCGAAAACCAGTATTTAACCAGAACAATGCCTGAGCGAATCAGCATACGTTCGAAGTTGGGGCAGGAGCGCAGAAACTCCCAGTATTCTTCTTCGGTACAAAAATTCATCACCCGCTCAACGCCGGCACGGTTATACCAACTGCGGTCGAAAAGCACCATTTCGCCGGCGGCAGGCAGATGCGGCACATAACGCTGGAAATACCACTGCGTTTTCTCGCGCTCGGTGGGCGTGCCCAGGGCTACCACCCGGCAGATACGTGGGTTCAGGCTCTGCAATATTCGCTTGATAGTTCCGCCCTTTCCGGCAGCATCGCGACCCTCGAAAACAACCACCACCTTAAGTTGTTTGGTTTTGATCCATTTCTGGAGTTTTACCAGTTCAATTTGCAAACGCAAAAGCTCTTTCTCGTAGAAATCGTTGGGGAGTTTTTTCTGATTCTGCTGCTCCATGTCATTGTAATTCGCATCATGCTGATCTTCGGCATTAGGCTTCTTATCATTTTGATCTTTGTCCTGATGATCCATATTATTGCTATCCTCTTTATCATGATTTTTCTTAGCATTTTGCGCTTTGTCGCTGTGCTTTTTGTGATTCTGCTTTTTATCGTGTCCCATATCCAAAAAATTTCTAAAACTCAATTATCCAATTTTTTTTACACCATCACCAATTTCCGAGATATAAAAATCGGCTGTCAATCCGGTTCTGCGTTTATAATTTTCACCCACGCGATCGATAAATTTATCGATAGCATTTTGGGCAACCAGAGCGATGGCGCAGCCACCAAATCCCGCGCCAGTCATACGTGCGCCCAGGACACCCTCAGTCTGCCTTGCTTCTTCTACCAGGATATCCAGCTCGTAACCCGTAACTTCATAGTCGTAGCGGAGCGAGTTGTGCGAGGCATTCATCAGTTTACCAAAAACATTAAGCTTACCTTCGGCCAATACTTTTACAGCATCCAGCACGCGCTGATTTTCGCTAAGGACGTGCTTGGCTCGCTTGCGAATAACAATGTCGGGAATGTGATGCTTGTGATCTACAAACTCCTGGTACGAAAGATCGCTAAGTGAATCGATGGCCTTGTATTTCGACAAATACTTCATCGCCGTTGCGCATTCTTCCACGCGCTCGTTGTATTTCGATTCCGAAAGTTTACGCTGCTTGTTAGTGTTGGCAATCACAATTTTGTAGTCGCCCAAATCCAGGGGTACCAATTCATAATCCAGGGTTCCGCAATCCAAAAATACAGCGTGGTCGGCCTTTCCCATTCCCACCGCAAATTGATCCATGATTCCACAATTTACGCCCACAAATTCATTTTCGGCCTTCTGAGCCATTTTCACCATAGTTATCTTATCCAAAGCTAAGTCAAACAAATCGTTGATAGCAAAAGCCGTAAGCACCTCGATGGATGCCGAAGAGGACAAGCCTGCTCCGTTGGGGATATTTCCATAAAAAAGCATATCGAGACCCCGGGCTTCAAATCCGCTTTTGATAAGCTGGTCGATAACGCCCAGCGGATAATTCATCCATTTTCCGGGTTGTGGCTGATGTAATTGTAACAGGGGAATTTCATCGCCGTAATCGAAGTTTTCGGAGGCCATCCTTACAAGCCCGTCCTTGTTTTGGCGAATAAGCAAATAGGTGCCAAAAATAAGCGCGCAGGGCAATACAAAACCCTTGTTGTAATCGGTATGCTCGCCAATCAGGTTAACCCTGCCAGGTGCAAAATAACCATGCACCGCTTCTATGTCTCCGCCATAGCGCGCGATAAAGTTTTGTTTGAGCTGTTCAATATCCATAATATCCATGCTAAAATATACCACTAAACTACACTATTTTTTAAGTTTGCTTTGCACAAATTTAAGATTATTCCGCAATGGCTCATTCATATCTTTGGGCTTTATCTTTGATAAACACTCATTGGCTTTTTCGTAGTCCTGGAGTTTGATATAGGTTGATGAAACATTAACCAGCGACTCGAAATACTCGGGCAAGATGGCCAGAGCTTCCAAAAAGCAATTTTTAGCTTCATCATAATTCTTCAATTGAAAGTAGGTCCTCCCCAAATTGTTAAGCAGTGAAATGCGCGTAGGAAGCGCCAGGTATGCCTCTTGGTAAGCCAGATTAGCCTGTTCTATTTGGTTTAGATTTGCATAAGCCAATCCCCGATACCAGGCTATGGGCATAGCTTCGACATCTAGGTTTTTAAAAGTAGAAGGTATTGTTTTGGATAAGGTGAGCATCTGCTCATAACGACCCTGCTGTTCTAAAATCCGGGCTTCTCTTACCCTTGTCTCCATCACCAAAACGGAAGAGGCATAAATGATGAAATAAACCAACAACAAAGAAACCACCATCAATATTGGTTTAAAAAATTTGATATTGCCCGAGCTACTTTTCTGCTCGTGAAACATCGCCACGGCCAGGCTAAGACAGATGGCCAGATAAACCTGATGATGCGGTCGTTCGAGCGGGAAGCTGAAAAACGAAACACTAAGGTAGCCAACCAGACCAGCCAGGATAAACAACGCCAGTATTTTTTTATCCTTTTCAGGTGAATTAAAAAATACCTTGATAAGATAATAGATAGCAATTATAAAAATACCCAAATAGACGAGTATTCCCAGAATGCCCTTTTCGGCAAATACCCACAAATAGTCGTTGTGCGGCCGAAGCCAGTTGAGTTGCTCCTTCTTAAAATTATAACCGGAATAATAATAAGGTGCATTTATTTTCCAGTTGCCCGCCCCCACTCCTTGCAAGGGATTATCAGCAATCATTTTGGTGGTAATCTCCCAAATCTTTATCCGGTGTATGTTGTTGGGATCATCGGGGCGGCTGATATTTTTTATCTTATAAACGATCGACTCCTTATCTTTAATCTCTATC
>CAZGAO010000006.1:0-103040 GCA_964523795.1 uncultured Lentimicrobiaceae bacterium | reverse complement strand
ATTATTCCTGATTTTCGTTGTTCCATCAGTTGTGAAATGCCAGGATGCTGCGCTAAACCAATCGATTGCCAAAGCAATAAAAGCTGCCGATGCAATAGCACTGGGCAGTCATTTTGATGCCTCGATCGATTTATCCCTACCTGATACCGAGGGAGCTTACAGCAAAAAACAGGCAGAGCAAATTTTGAAGCAATTTTTTAGTGATAATCCGCTTAAGCAATTTACCAGCGACCACAGCGGAAATTCCGGTTATGGGGCGAGCTATATTATTGGGAGCTACACCAACACGGAAAACCAAAAGTTTCGGGTTTACATCCTTATTAAAACCAAGGAATCCACCGGGCTGATCCAGCAGGTTCAATTTGAAGAAGAGTAATCCTTTTTTTTACCGCAAAAACTTTTTTTTAATACCGCATTTTTTTTTAACACAAATGATTACGGCCTGGGACAGGTTTTTAAGGAAATAGGGTTGCAATCCCTTCACTGCGTTCAGGGCTGCGAACCCTGCCACAGATTATTTATACCCCTGAGTTCATCTGTGTAATCTGTGGTTTATTTAATCGGTGGTGAAGCGGAAATTTTTGGGCGGGTTTGTAAGTAATTTGTTTAGTACTACCTTTGCCGCGAAATTTTAGAGGGAACTAAAAATGACAATCGAAGAAATTATTCAACAGGCACTTGCCGAGGATTTGGGTAATGGCGACCATACCTCACTGGCTACCATTCCTGCTACTGCAACCGGACGCGCCGAATTGATAATAAAAGAAAACGGCGTAGTGGCCGGCATCGAAGTGGCCGCCAAAGTATATAAGGCCATCGACCCCAAAGTAAAATTTATTGCCCTGATGGATGAGGGGCAAAAAGTGATTAAGGGCGACATCGTTTTTACGGTTGACGGCAGTTCCATCTCAATCCTTTCGGGTGAGCGGCTCGCACTTAATTTTATGCAACGACTCAGCGGCATCGCTACTTCCACACGCCTGATGGCTGATCAGCTTGAAGGCCTGCACACCCGCTTGCTCGACACACGCAAGACCACCCCCAACCTGCGGGCACTCGAAAAAATGGCCGTCCGCGCCGGCGGAGCTTATAATCATCGCTTCGGTCTATTCGACATGATTTTGATTAAGGATAATCATATCGATTTTGCCGGCGGCATAAAACCGGCCATCGAAGCCACACGCCAATATTTAGACGACAAAAAGCTGTCGCTGAAAATTGAAATCGAGGTCAGGGATTTAAACGAGTTGCAGCAGGTACTCGAAATCGGTTGCATCGATCGCATTATGCTCGACAACTTCACGGTTGACGGCATTCGCCACGCGCTTCAAGAAATTGGCGGACACTACGAAACCGAAGCCTCGGGCAACATCACCCTCGAAAATATCCGCAGCTATGCCGAAACCGGCATTGATTTCATCTCCTCAGGAGCCTTAACGCATCATATCAAAAGCCTCGATATGAGCCTTAAAGCGGTACATCACTTTTAAAAACTAAAGACCTTGCTCGATCCCAACAACAAATATCTCGCAAAACTAAGCAAAAGCAGTGTTACCTTTATACGCAACAGTGCGGCCTTTACTATCCGATTGCTACGCAAAATTGTGCTTCCCGGCTTTGATGGCATCCCCTTATTTACGGTATTAATATTTTTTTTCAAAGGGCTTTTCGAGGGTAAGCTTACCTTGAGGGCATCAGCCATCACTTTCGACTTTTTTCTGGCCATCTTCCCAGCCGTCATTTTCTTTTTCACCATCATTCCCTTTGTCCCAGTCAAAGATTTTCAGCCTACCCTGCTTGAAGCCCTGCAGGATGTAATACCTGCTACACTTTGGGGGCATGTAAGCACCACACTGATCGAAATCATCGTTCGTCCACGTACCGACCTGCTGTCGCTGGGTTTTGTTTTGGCACTCTATTTTTCGACCAATGGCATCAACACCATTATCGAAGGTTTTAACACAACTATTCATCATATCGAAACCCGATCATGGTTTCGTCAGCGTTTGCTATCCATATATCTGCTTTTTATTATCGCCGTTCTTGTTATAATTCTTATTTCGCTTTCGATTGTGGGCGGCCATGTGATGCAGTGGCTGGTTAACGAAGGTATCCTTCGCAACAGCTTCACCATTATAATTATCCAAATTGTACGATGGATTTTGATTGTGTCCCTATTTTTGTTTACCAACTCTTTTCTGTATTACTTTGCCCCGGCCGGAAAACGTGCCTTTCGCTTTATCTCAGCGGGTTCTACACTGGCAACGCTGCTGCTTATCCTCACCACCTTTGGATTTAACTTTTACATCGAAAACTTTAACCGCTACAACGCGCTCTATGGCTCCATCGGCACGCTGTTGGTTTTTATGCTTTGGATTTATTTTAACTCCATTATCGTGCTCATTGGATTTGAGCTTAATGCAAGCATCCGCACAGCGAAGATTGGTAAGGAAACCAACAATACTTAATTTAATCCTTCGGGCGATTCGACTATATTTGCCGATTTATTGATAAAGATAGGGATGTAATGTATGATAAGCAGATGAACAAAATACTTTTTATTGGTGGGGGCGCAATAGCCACCGCCCTCGGAAACATACTTGCCGGAAAGGAAAATCTCGAAGTAAGCCTTCTGACCATGGAGCACGAGGTAGCCGAGTCGATCAATCAAAAACATATCAATCATAAATATTTCCCCAGTTTTAAGCTAAGCCAAAACCTGCGTGCCTCTACCGATTTTGCGCTCCTGGAGCAAAAAGCCATTGTTTTTATTGCCATTCCTTCGGTAGCCGTTATCGATTTTATTTCCAAAACGCCGGTTCATCCCAAATCAGTTTTGATAAATCTCGCTAAGGGCTTTGGCAACGACCGTCTTACTATTGTCGAAAACCTGACCAGCATTATACCCAATCCGGTATGCACCATGAAGGGGCCTTCGTTTGCCCGCGAAATCATCAATGGTCAGCCTACAGGATTTACCGTTGGAAGCACCCAAAAACCCCTGTATAAAGCCATCGAAAAACTATTTGCCGACACCTCGGTTTACTGCGATTATGCTGCGGATGTTCGTGGCGTGGAGCTTTTAAGTATTTTAAAAAATATTTACGCCATCGTCATTGGGGTGGTGGATGCACAGTTTGAGTCGCCAAACCTCAAGTTTTTGATTTTCACCAAGGCGTTCAGCGAAATGCGTACGCTGCTGCTCATGTTTGGCGGGAACAAAAAAACGCTCTTTAGCTACTGCGGCATTGGCGATTTCGCGCTTACCGCACTCAACGACCTGAGCCGCAACCGAACACTCGGACTTTTGATAGGCAAGGGTTTTTTTACGGATTACATTTCCGAGAAAGTAGTTTTGGAAGGGCGTATTGCCGTTAATGTATTTTACGATGAATTGGCACATCGCAAGGAAAGCATGAACGATTATCCCATATTAAACGAGCTATACAAGGTGTTTAACACCGAATACGATATTTCGGGTTTTGTGGGTAAGCTCCTTGCAGAAAGTGGAATTGACAACGGCAAACATTAATACAAAAACCCTGTGGGCGTAATTCAAAAACAAAGTATTTCGGGCGTTATCTGGTCGTATCTTGGTGTAGGTCTAGGCTTTATCACCACGGCTATTTTGTTTACCCGAATTTTGGAAACCGATCAAATAGGATTGATACGACTCTTGCTATCCTACTCTTCTATCGTGGCCATGTTTGCCAGCCTGGGCATCAATACTGTGGCCATCAAAATGTTCCCCCAGTTCAGGGATGAAAAGAAAAAACATCATGGTTTTTTAGGCTTGTCACTTATGGTGGGGCTGGTGGGTTTTGTGCTTTCGACATTGGTTTACCTGCTGCTCAAAGATGTATTACTCGAAGGAGCCGAAGAAAAATCTGCACTCTTTATCCCCTTCTTTTATGCTGTTGTTCCACTCACCCTGTTCACGGTAATTTATGGTATTTTGGATTCGTATTTCAGAATGCTGTTCAATGCCGTAAAAGGAATCGCCTACAAAGAAGTTTATCAGCGAATCCTCATTATTGTTGCCATCATCTTTTATTATTTTCAAATCATCAGCTTTACTACTTTCGTATATTGTTATATCGCCGCCTATCTGATTCCAATGCTGTTTTTTTTGATAACCTTAATTCATCAAAAGAAGTTTTATATCAAAATCGATTTCAGTTTCTTTACTCCAATATTAAAAAAGGAAATGGTGAGTGTGGCTCTATTCGGAATTTTAGCCAGTTTCTCAGGGATTTTGGTTCAGAGCATCGACATCATTATGATCAACGACATCCTGGGACTTACCGATACCGGTATTTATACCATCAGTTTTTTCTTCGGCACCCTTATCCTTATTCCCTTCCGCACGATGACGCGCATTGGCTCGGTAGTGATTTCGGAGGCCTGGAAAAACAATAACAAAAAAACCATTGCGGAGGTTTATACCAAGAGCAGCCTTACGCTGAGCGTTCTGGGGCTATTGTTTTTTATCGGAATCTGGGGCAATATTGAAAATGTATTTCAACTCATTGGTGAGCAATTCAGTACGGGGCGCTATGTAATATTATTTATTGCGCTGGCCAACCTTACCGAGAGCAGCACAGGGATGAGTGCACAAATTATAGGAACCTCCGTTTATTACAAATGGCTTACTTATTTGCTGGTCATTTTTTCGGCGGTGATAGTAATTACCAACTTTATTTTTATTCCCATTTATGGGATTATGGGTGCTGCCCTGGCTTCGTTTATTGCCAAGTCCGTTTATAATCTTATGAAATTGTTTTTTATCAAAATGCGCTTCGGCATCCAGCCCTTCACACCAAAGCACCTGATTTTGGTCGCAATTGCTGTGGCCGCCTGGTACATCAGCACTTTTATCCCGGTCTTTTCCAATTATCTTATCGATATTGTTATCCGCAGTGCTGCCCTTAGCATTTTGTTTTTGGTTCCTGTTTACTTTTTCAGGATTTCGGATGACTTGAACCAGAAGGCCGAAGGAATGCTTAATGAGGCTTTTAGATTTATCAAAAAATAAGGCTAATTGAGATTGGGAATTTTACCAGACTAAATACCACACCCCAGGCTAATTAAAGTCTGTCTTTAAAGTAGAATTTAGAAAAATATACGATTTCAGATTGTCGAATTTAGATTTAAGATGTATTTGATATTCAACACGATCTAAAATCTTCAATCGTCCCGAAAAGTCAAAAATTTTTAATTTTTATTTCTTTTCGTGGATGCACGAGCGTAGCTCGGCATTAATCATCAATCTAAAATCAAAAAGTGCCGACTTTACTGACAAACACTAATAGTCGCTCTCCATGTATTTGTAATACCTGGCTGGAGGTTTTGAGAGGTCGTAGGTTTCGAGCGGTGCGGTTTTTTTTACATACCTGTAATTTTCCATCCCCAGCATATTCCAGTGCAAGTTGCGAAAGCCGTTGCCGGGCGTTGATTCAAAATCGATACCCATACTCAGCACCTCCATATCATAGTATTGGATGCAATCGTTGAAAGCCGGGCCATATTTCATCAGCGCACTGAGGAAATAAATGCCGGTGTTGTAGCCGGTAAACGCATACTCGCGCGGTTCGGAAGCATATTTTTGCCTGAAGGCAGCAAGGAATTTACGCACGGGTTCGTGCTGATAGTTGATGTAATCTTTGCTAAGGATGTGGGTATTCAGATTGTTCATGTCCTCGGGTTCAAGGCCATCAATATCCTTCCAGTTGGGCATACCCACCACCATGATGTCAAAAGTATCTCTCAGTTCGTTGAGCTTGCGCATGAGGTCGAGGATAAAGAGCTTGTTTTCCGAATAAACTATAACGATATTTTTATGCTCGATAGATGCCAGATGTTCGAGGGCGTAGGTGCTGTCGCGGCTGTAAATAATTTCGTTATAAAGCCCGGTGTAATTTCCTTGTCGGGATTCGAGATCACGATTCAGCGCGTTTTTCAGATCTGAGAATGGCACCTCATCACGGTAAGGATTGTGGCGGGCAACAAATATTTGCGCATAATCGTGATACTTATTCAGGTAGTTGATTAATACCGAATACTGATCCGAAAAGACGGGTTGAAGCTGAAAAACAAAAGGGTTTTCCCGGCTTATTTCCTCACGCGTGGAAAAGGGGTTTACAATATTGATATGATGCTCGGCAGCAAAATCGGCCACTACTTTGAAGGGATTATTAAATACGGGACCAACAATCAAATCCATGCTTTTTAGTCCTGGGTTTTTAATTAGCATTTTAGCCTGGTCGATATTATCCTCTACATTGTAAACATGAATTTTAACATCAAGACCGGCCTTGCGCATCGAATCAGCAGCCATCAAAAAGCCCTCGTAAAACTGAATAAAGACATAAGGTTTGATATACATGTCAGGCGGAGCTTGTTCCTGCTCGCTGAGCATCACAGTTTTTACCGAATCGTAAACCGAGAGGTAAAATGGCAGAACGAGCGCGACATTGTAAACGCTGTCGTGGATCATTTCGTAACAAATATCTTCCTGGCTTTTTTCGCGGCTTACTTCCGTAATTTCAAGTTCTTCGATTAGCTGGAGGCTATCAATTTTAGTTTCTTTAATTTCAATTTTAGGCAGCGGAATCCTCAATACCTGCCCCTCCTCAAGGTGTCGCGAAATGTAAGGATTGATTTCTTTGAGGGCTTCCACATCCAAATTGTAATTACGAGCCACGCGATTCATGGTTTGCCGCTGTGTAACGGTGTGAGTGATAAACTCGCGTGGGCGTGTGTTCAGGGGGATTTTAATAATTTCGCCCTCGTTAATATCTTCATCAAGTCCGGGGTTGTAACTACGAATTTCATCAATGCTTACCCGATATTTGATGGCAAGGGTATAAACGCTCGTTTTTTCTTTGGCTTGGAATTCAAAGTAGTCTTTTTGCTCCTGCCTCTCGCTTTTCGTTTGGGGCGCAGGAGGATTGTGCATGGTTTGGCTCACGGGTATTTTGATAAAGCCTCCGGTTTTCAGGCCTTCTTCCAGGCCACCGTTTGCAGCCTTAATGTCTTCCACCGATACGTTGAATTCCTGTGCCAGGCTATACAGGGTTTCGCCTTTGGCAATGCGCCGGTAATTTACTCGCCCGTCCGACTGATTGGCCTGGGGCAAATTTTCTGACATCACCGGAACCTTTAAAAAATCGCCAGGGCTGATCTGGTCGCTAAGACCATAATTGCCCGATCGGATATCATCCACCGTACAATGGTAGGCTCTCGAAATCGAAGATAGGGTTTCACCCTTTTGCACCTTGTGCAAATAATATTGCTTCCCGTTAATTTCCTGGACAACATCCGAAACCTTTACCGCAGACTCTTGCGCAAAAGTGCCCATGGACAAAAACAGGGTGATAAATAAAATTAAACTTTTTGACCACTTCATTTTTTGGATCACTGTATTGATTTATGAAAATATCTGATTGAAAAAACTCTCCAAGCCATGATTTATTTCCGTTAGGGAAGGATTATTCCCACTCGATGGTAGCTGGCGGTTTGCTACTGATGTCGTAAACTACGCGGTTAACTCCTTTTACTTTATTAATAATATCGTTGGAGACTTTGGCCAGGAAATCATAGGGCAGCTTCGACCAATCGGCCGTCATGCCATCGGTGGACTCGACAGCACGCAGTGCAACTACATTTTCGTAAGTCCGCTCATCGCCCATCACACCCACCGATTGTACCGGAAGCAAGACCACGAGGGCTTGCCAAACCTCATCGTAAAGCTTACTGGTTTTTAATCCGTCCACAAAAATATAATCTACCTCCTGCAAAATCCGAATGCGTTCGGCTGTGATTTCGCCAAGGATACGAATACCCAGCCCCGGTCCCGGGAAGGGATGACGGTGCAAAATCTCCGCTTTCAGCCCAAGTTCCTTCCCTACCCTGCGCACCTCGTCTTTGAACAAAGTATTCAAGGGTTCCACCACTTTTAGTTTCATCATCTCGGGCAAGCCCCCAACATTGTGATGCGATTTGATGGTTGCCGAAGGCCCGTTTACCGATACCGATTCGATAACATCAGGATAAATGGTGCCCTGGGCAAGCCACACCACATCTTTTATCTTATGCGCTTCTTCATCAAAGACCTCGATAAAGGTTCGTCCGATGGCCTTGCGTTTTTCTTCAGGTTCGCTTAAGCCGCTAAGCGCGGAATAAAATTTTTGGGCAGCCTCAACACCTTTTGCATTCAAGCCCATATCTTTGTAGGCTTCGAGTACATCAGCAAATTCGTTTTTCCGCAAAAGGCCGTTATCCACAAAAATACAATGCAGCCTGCTGCCGATGGCCTTGTGCAAGAGCAGGGCTGCCACCGATGAATCCACGCCGCCCGACAAGCCTAGCACCACCTTATCGTTGCCCAGTTGTTCTTTTAACTGCGCAATGCTCGTTTGGGCAAAAGATGCCGGAGTCCAGCTTTGTTTGCTACCACAAATATGCACCACAAAGTTTTCGAGCAAAATCATCCCTTCGGTGCTATGATACACTTCGGGATGAAATTGTATGCCGTAAACGGGATCGGTATTGTGCTCATAAGCCGCTATCTCCACATCGCCGGTACTTGAGATAAGATGATAATTTTGGGGCAGACGAAGAATGGTATCGCCGTGCGACATCCATACCTGGCAGCCCTTGCTCATACCTTTGAGTAAGGCATTGGTGGTATCAATTTTACCGAGATTTGCTCTGCCGTATTCGCGTGTGTTGGATGGCTCAACAGTTCCGCCATATTTTTTTGCCAAATACTGCGCGCCATAGCACACGCCAAGCAATGGAATCTTTCGGCGCAGAATCTCATCAAGTTCCGGCTCGGGGGCATCAGCATCGAGCACCGAAAAGGGGCTGCCCGAGAGCACCACTCCACGAACCCCATCAAGACTTGGAATCTTATTAAAAGGATGTATTTCGCAATATACATTGAGTTCGCGCACACGGCGGGCGATAAGCTGTGTGTATTGCGAACCGAAATCGAGTATTAATATCATTTCTTGCATGGCGCAAAAATAATATTTCAAGCATTTAAAAAGATAACTGTTAATAGTTAATTGATAAATGTAGTCAAAGCAAGGCTCAAAGCCACGATAGTCATAGCATGGCTCAAAGCCATACAATGACTTTCTGAAGAGCGCGTTATCTTAGCCATCCTATGACTTTCTGAAGAGCGCGTTATCTTAGCCATACTATGACTTTTTTTGCTACGGTTAGAAAGATTCCAATATTTTTGCCGGCTCAAAATAAAATTATCTCGCTATGCTCACGCTATTTACCGGTATTGTTGCCGCCATCGCTCATGTACTCTCAGGCCCTGACCATCTTGCCGCCGTTACACCACTGGCCATCGAGGCCAGAAAACGCTCGTGGGGAATTGGTCTGGCCTGGGGAATTGGCCATACGGTTGGTATTTTATTGATAGGACTTTTGTTTTTACTTTTCAGGGATTTTATCCCGGTAGAAAAAATATCCGAACACAGCGAGCAACTGGTGGGTCTGATGCTGATCCTTATTGGTGCCTGGGCTATTGCCAAAACGGGCATCAAAAATATTTCGGGTCGTCATGCCCATCCACACACCCACAAAACAGATGAGGGCGACATTGTCCACATTCATAAACACGAGCATAGTACAGAAAACTATCACAGCAGCCCGGCTGCTCACAGCCACAGCCATCCATACAAGCACCGCCAAAATGTGCGCGCCTCGCTGGGCATCGGTATCTTTCACGGGCTGGCGGGCGTTTCGCACCTCTTTGCTATACTTCCCACCCTGGCTCTGCCGAGCAAACACGATGCAGCCATGTATCTCGGAGGATTTGGAGTGGGAACTATCGCAGCCATGATTTCGTTTTCGGCATTGCTGGGCTATATCGCAACACGAATATCGATGGCAGGGCGCAACAAGGCCTTTGCCGCGCTGCGAATTACGGGCGGTCTGGCAGCCATCATTGTTGGCATCTGGTGGCTCTACCAAAGTTTTTAGCGTAGCACCACAGATTTTTTTTGAAAATAATACACCACTGATACCGCAGATTAACACAGAGAAGAGTGGCTCGAAACCAATGTTTTAGTTAGATTTTTCAGACTGGAATATTTGAAATAATAATCTGTGGCCATCTGTGCAATTTGTGGTCAGCAAAATAAAACACCACCGATTACACGAATTAATGCCTATAAAAAAGGTGTTGATCTAAAATTCCGTGTTTTTTTCTACCTTAGCTGAAATTTTTTAAAAAATGAAACATATCGATACTTCAAAACTTTCGCACACCGAATGCTGGGGCGTTCAAATTAACGGACTTAACCATTGCCGCAACTGCAAATGGACAGGCATAAGTGCCTGCGAGGGTCAGCACATTGTAAAAACCGGGCGCAATGCCAAAGGTTACCGCATTGGCGATATTGGCCTGGTGGCCAATGATTGGATGGATCCACGGAAAGCAATAAACGCAAAACAAAGCCAGGCCTAGCACAAAAATGAAGAAACTTCCGCAAAAAACCGTGGAACGCCTCAGCAATTACCGGCGTTTGCTCATGCGTTATCAATACCTCGAAAAACCCCATATCTTCTCCAAAGATCTGGCACGCCTGCTACGGATAAACCCTGCGCATGTGCGCCGCGACCTAATGTTGATGGGGCTTAGCGGAAGCCACAGCAAGGGCTACGATGTGCAAAAATTGATTGTAAAAATATCGGAGAGCCTGGAGTGCGAAGGCCGAAAAACAGCCTGCATCATCGGCTTTGGCCACACCGGCAGAGCGGTGCTCGAAATCCTCGCAAAAGATTTTACTCCTCTGAATGTAAAAGCCATCTTCGATTCCTCAGGAAAATCCATCGGCCAAAAGTTTTATGAGGTGCCCTGCTACTCGATGGGCGAAATCGCAAATGTCATCGAAAAAGAAAAAATCACACTGGCCATCCTGGCTGATATGGACGAAGATGCCGAAAACTATATCCCTCTTTTCGATGCCCTGGGCATTCGCGGAATTATGAACCTTACGCCCACTCGTCTTAACCTGCCCGAACATATCCACTTAGAAGAATACGACATGATAAGCGTACTGATAAAGCTGGCTTATTTTTCGGGAGGGGAATAGTAGCAAGCGATAAAGCTGACACTGATTAGGGCATGTCCATAAAGTCGTAGTTTTTGAATTGCCCCGGGTTAAAACCCGGGGAAAAATGAGTTTGAAGATGTCCGCCCCGCGATTTCGCCACGCCGCAGGCGTGGCGAAATCGCGGGGGATTTTCACCTTAGCCATTAAATCCTCGCCCTAAAGGGCAAGGCAATTCATAATTCAAATACCTTACTAAAAAGACAGGCACTAATTAGTACTTTGATTTTCATAGTGAAGTACTCCGTCTGGAGGCAAGCTGATTTGTTTTTATAAATATTGTTAATCATTCAATATGAAATCTCACCCATATTATTTTTCTTAAATTTGTGGTGAATTATAGTCGGTATCAGATTTTTCAAGCTCCGTATTATCAAACCTAAATTTTGATGTCATGCAAGGAAAATTAAAATCATTAGGATCTTCGACCAATTTCTGGATAATTATTGGCACACTATCAATCCTCGTACTCTGCTATATTTTCTACCTCGAATACCATATTCCAAAACAGGAAGGTCGTATTATATCCACACGATTCAGGGTATTGGATCAAATGGGTGATAACATCAATAACAAAATTAAAAGTAATCAATCCAGCACAAATGAAGTAGTATCTCGGATTTTGCAGGACGTAAAAAAGTTAAACAGCGTCAAGGGTTCCACATTTTATAAGGCTTACAAAAATTACCTGGCCTTAAAAAAAAATGGAGACGCAGCCACCCGGAAAGCCATGGTTGACACATTACTACCCGAATTGTTTGAAAATGGAAACAGCACTTTATTTACAAAAAGTCCTAACGAGAATATTGAGGCTTTAGGTATTAAATTTTTCTTTGATCAGGGCGAGGAATATGTTTACCCGGAAAGCAAAAAGGATCATCTAGGCCAGCATCCCGAATCACACACCTATTTATATTTCGACCCGATTGTAATAAAGGGCGATTCCTTATTCAGCGGCTCTGACTCTATTTATTTCCGAACGAAGTATAGCGGTTTGATTAAGGGTTTTGAGCGAGATGATGTTTTTAATGACTTTTTTGTGGTAAAAAACAACGAAATAGTTTATTCTACGCTGGATTCCGATCTTTTGTTAGGGTCGATTAAAAGTAAGGATGGCGATTCCAAAAACAGCAGTGGAAATAAACAAATAGATAATTTGCTCCGGCATGACGAATTGCTTATCCCGACAAAGGATGGTGCGATACCTACCCATGTTTTTTCCGGTGAGTTTTTAGATTTTACGATTTCTAATCAGGAGTACAAATTATTCTTCAAGCCGGTAATCATCGATAATCAGGAGTGGTTTCTTTGTGGTTTGATGAATGCGGCAAACTACAATCTTGCCCAACACAGTATTTCGCCCTGGGTGCTCATTGTGCTTTCGCTGGGGCTTATTCTCCTTATGCTGGGCATGCCTTTGCTTAAACTAAAGGTGATGTCGAAAACCGAACATCTCGACACGCCAACCATTATCAATTCGGCACTGGCCGTTTTGTTGGGATCTGCGCTTATCACCCTGGTTTTTCTTTTTGCGAGCCAAAATACAGCCAGTTTGCAAAGCACCGATAAGCGGCTAAAGAACCTATCGGATGCTATTTGCGATTCGCTAAACGGAGAAATAGATGCCGGGATTGATCAACTGATTGCGCTTGATTTGATAAGTGGTTCTTTTGATTTCGATAACAAATCAAAATTTCCCAGTGGGCCTGTTGTTAACAATATCCTGGAGAAATTAAAAGATAGTGCGGGATATTTATCGATATACAAATTTGCCGATTACCTTTTTTGGATAAACAAAGAAGGAAAGCAATCAGCATATTTGACCCCCTTGAAAAGCATCGGCACCATGTCCGATTTTAAAAACCGTGATTATTTTAAGAAAAGTGATGAATGGTTCCAGCCCTCCGATAGCACCCGCAAGTTTAGACTGGAATCTATACTGGCCTATACCTCCGGCAATCACAAGGTGGCACTCTCGATGGTAAGCACAAGCAAAGATTCGGTTATTGCGTTAAGCTCCCGGTTTTATTCCATCATCGATCCGATTATTCCTAAAAATTACGGCTTCTGCATCATTGATGAATCCGGGGAAGTGTGGTTTCATTCCGACAAAAACCGTAATATGATGGAAAACTTCATCAGCGAATGCAACGACAACCCCTATTTAAAATCGGCCATTTACAGCCGAACCAGCAAAGCTATTTATGCAAATTACTACAACCACCAGCACCGTTTGCACATTCATCCCATCGGCCACTTGCCGCTCTACCTTGTTACGTTTTACAACCGGCAAGCCGACACATCCTTCCACGCCGAAGTTATTACCCTTACCCTGGTCATGCTGGGTGGTTTTTTTCTCTTTATTTTCGCACAGGTAATTATACTTTTGATTGTGGAGCAAAAGCTGCAATGGAAGCTTTCTAAGAATCTAATTTTGCACCTAAGCCGACCGAAAATCCATCATCAAAACCATTATAAATTTTTGTTTTGGAGCTTTCTCATTGTTGCTTTTTGCACCGCCCTGCTTTTATCACAAATAGATAAACCAACATCCATTTTCATAATTTACTCACTCGAAATTATCTTGTTTACTTTCGCATACCGGGTACTCAATCACAATAAATTCAAAATAAAACGAAGAAAATGGTTCACAGGAATTAACTTAGGTTTTCTGGTATTTTTGGATATTGGTGTTTTTAATGCTTTAAATCCCAGCGGAATATTCACCGTGATATATTATCAAACTGTGCTAATTATTGTGCTTGATAATGCTTACTTTTTATGTAGAAACAAACTCGAAAACTTTAGCATCAAATTCAATACTTCATTTATCCGGGATTATGTGCTTTTTATAATGACCATAGCCACCGTATTTGCCATCCTGCCCAGTTTAAAATTTTACGAAATTGGATATAACGTTGAATCGGAAATACGGCTGCGCCATAACCAGGTTGACTTGATGAAGAAAAGAGAAAACCGAAATGCAGATTGGAACAAATATTACACCTCCCAGATTTCGGAAACCTGGCAAAGAGATTCCATTTTGAAAAGTCGTAAGGACAGGGGTATTTATACCAGTTTTCTCAATAATCTTAATTATTCCGAAAAAGCCATCCCCCCCGCATTTATGGATATAAAAAAAACCACTTACCCCAAATTTGATTCTTTAATTGTTTTTCTAAGGCCTTATTACGATAATGAGGTGATCGAGAATAAATATCTCGCTTTCGATGGCCAGCGCAATAGCAATAAATCTTGGACAAAATACACTCAGGGTTCTTTGGCTTTGAAATATCAGAGCCAGACCGAAGACCCGGGTTTTAAAAAATTGACCTCCCGATGGATTGTTGGGCAGGTGGATGAACTCAATTTTTTAACTCCCTTTCATGGTGAAGCATTTAAAGGCCAAAAGTGGGTTTTATGGAACCTGGCCTTTTGGGTGCTCATGCTTTTTGTTCCCTACATTATATACCACCTCATCTGCTTTGGTATTCGGAATTTGTACAGCCTTGATGTAGTTCAGAAATATTCGCACGAAGCATTTGGTGAAACTATTCGGCATCAAAGGCTGGCTAACAAGGATGTTTTTATCGCAAAGCTAAGTGCGAAAGATGAAACCATTTCACTAAAAGACGACATCAAAGACGACATCAAAGCTTACATTTATCTTGACTGGTCTGATGAAACAATGATGAATCAATCGCTAACTTTGATCGATAATGCTAAACCTGTTTGCGATAAAGGCAATGATAAAAAGAACCCAGGGGAATCCTCCGAAGCACTCACGGTGTTCATCGATCAGTTTGACAGACGTTTTGATGAACCCGATTTATTCATGCAAAAACTTGACATCCTGAGATCCTTAATCAACCGGACAGATATCCGTTTGATAATTCTATCGCAAGCTCATCCCGATAAAATTATTGAGTATTATAAAAACATCACCGATAAATCGAAGCTCACAGGCGATACGGTAAATCACGATGAAATCGAATGCGCGTTTTGTTTGAAAATTCTAAGTAAATTTTCGCGGCTGGCTACCCATCTTATCATTAACTACCTGCCAGTACGATACAACTATTCATGGAAAGATGAAGATAAAGCCTGCAATAGATCACAGGAAAAAATGGAAATCCAGAAGCTAATCGAAGCGGAACTTACAGCCAGCGATTATCTGGGGCAATTCACCGTGGCATTCGAGAAATTTGATAAAAAGTATTTCGAGGAACACAAAATTGAAAACCCTGAGGAATTCGTTATTGCCAAAATTAACAGCATAGCCGACAGCTATTACCAGGATATTGTGGATGCCTGCACGGATGAAGAAAAATATGTGCTCTACGATTTGGCTGATGATTTGATTATGAATCAAAAAAATACAGCGGCCATATTTGGGCTTTTACAAAAAGGTATCCTCGTTAAAAAGTGCGATAAAATAATACTTATGAATTATAGTTTCCGACAATATTTGATGTCCGGGTCGATTAAAGAAAACGTATCAACACTCGAAAGTAAAATGATCAAGACATCAGGAACCTGGAAGGGATATAAGTTTACACTAATTTTGATTATTGCCGCCTTGTTCATTTTTATCGCAATGGCTAATCAGGACTTCCTCGACAACATCAACCAGGTATTTATAATTATTGGAGGTATAATTGCCTCGATTACCGGGATTTTGGGTTTGCTCTCAAAAAAGAAAGGTTCAGGAAATAGCCAGGAATAGGAATTGGGAGTCTTTGAATTACCAATCAATAACTATTTCCCTTTATCCTTGTCTAAATTAGCGTACTTAGAATCGCTCAATTTACCCGGTAATCACTTTTACAATCAGCCCTGCCCCAATCAAAATATATACCCAGCGATAAAACTTTTTGGAGTTAAATTTACGGAACCAAAACTCGCCAAGGAAAAAGGCAAGCAGCACAAACACACTTGCGAAATCCACTTTATGCAATACTCAATATTGAGTATATTGGCCTATATTCTGTTAAAAGATTGTTAATATTTGTGTTATATAATTAACAGCAGGCTGGGTAGTACAATAAATTTGTATTGGCAAAATTAGTGTTTTCTCACCTTAACCAGAGGCCTAAATAGTGCCTGTCCATAAAGTCAATAATTATTTTATTTAAGATTGATGATTTAAGATCGGAGATTTAAGATTGTATTGAATATCACCTACATCTTAAATCTGAAATCGTTAATCTGAAATCGTATATTTTTCTAAGTGTTACTTTAAAGACGGACACTAAATAGCCGGGAGTTTTATAGTGAAGCGAAGAATCTTCAAATGGAATAATACTTTTCCCCGGAGAGCAATGATTTACTATTTGAAAAAAAATAGCCAAATCAAAAGTTCTGGTATAATAAATAATACAGTATTTTTGTCTGTATGTTAGAAAATCAGTTAATAGACTTTGCGATTTTTTTTTGAATCAAAACAGATACAGTAAAATTTAATTATAAATCTAAATTACGAAAAAAGATGAAAAATTTCAAGATCACTGCAATGGTATTAGGGCTGATATTCGGCACATTAATCCTTAACGCACAAACAAATTGTGTGAACTTTACCCTGTCGCAAGGCGACATTGGTATTGCGAGTGAAACATTCTGCGTTTCCCTGGCCGATTTCGATGGTGACGGATGGAAAGATGCCGTTTGCATTCATGCCTACGATGCCATCGAAATCTATTTCAACAATGGTGATGGTACTTTTGATACAACAGCTATAAATTATGGAAACGACAGCTGGAGGTTTGGGGTTGAAGTATTGGATATCGAAAACGATGGAGACTGGGATTTTATAACCGCGCCATTTAATTCATCTCTGGGAAACGGAATGGAAATATGGCAAAATAACGGAACAGGTAACTTCACGCAAAAAGGTACTATTCTTAACAATACCAGCGGGTACGAATTTGCAGTTGGCGATTTGAATGGTGACGGCTATACCGATATTTTCTTTCCCCATGGCGTAATTAGCATTATGCTGAACGATGGCAACGGCAACTTTTACAGCAACGGACAAACCAATTTGTCTGCAAGTTCGCCCGAAGATGTTACCCTTGCCGACTTTGATGGTGACAATGACCTGGATGCCGTGCTGGTAAGAAGCGGAGGTTCCGGTTTTGTCGGGAAATATTTTATCAACGATGGAACAGGGCAGTTTATGGATTCGGGGCAGGAGCTGGCCTATGGATGTGATGGTGTCGGGTCGGGTGATATCGACTCCGATGGCGATATGGATATTGCCATCGCACCTTTTCATGGCCCCATACATTTCTGGATTAATGACGGTTTTGGAAACTTTTTGCCAGGCGATTCTCTGCACGAGGCCACTGAATTTTATGCCGATGTAATCTTGAAGGACATCAACTTTGATAATCATGTGGATATTATTAGCGACCGGCAAATCTGGTTGAACGACACTGAAAACCCTGGTAATTTTATCATGCAGGATTTTGAAATGTCCGCCAGCACCCATGATCTTGCCGTTGACGACATCAATAATGACGGTTTGCAGGATATTTACCTTGGCAGGTTCTCCTCCGATAACGGCGACCAGGTTTTTCTATACGACCAACCACAATATATTAATGTGGAAACAACGCTATGTTTTGGCGATAGCCTATTCCTTGAAAATGCATGGCAAACACTACCCGGTACCTTTATCGCCAATGCTGGCTGCGATACGCTGGCAAACATAACATTGTCATTTTATGATGAAATTAATACGGAAGTAACTTTTGCTGATGCTACACTAACAGCCCTTGCCGAAGGTGCCGAATACCAATGGCTGGATTGTGATGCCGGTTTTGAAACTATTCCGGAACAGACAGCACAATCTTTTACACCGGATGCCACCGGAAATTATGCAGTCGAAATTACTGAAAACGGAATGTGTACGGATACTTCTGCATGTTATTATGTTCTTGTGTCGAATGTGTTTGAAAAAACCACGGAAACTATTGCTGTTTATCCTAATCCGGCCAACGATGTGCTAACGGTTGACCTCAACCATAATAATGGCGGCAACCTGAAGGTGGCTGACTTTACAGGAAAAATAATTATAAATACTACATTTCAGGGATCGAAATTCACCCTTGACATTTCGCAGTTCCCGTCAGGTATTTATAGTTTAAATATTCAGGCAGGCGAAAAATCATTGAATAAAAAAATAATCAAATATTAAACGGCTGGATATTTTGGGCAAGGCTGACCCCATAATTGAAAGGTTATGGGTTTTTTATGTATCGATCTGGGATGTCTGAATGAAACCATGAAATCAGATAATCCCCATCTTTATCGCCATTTGCACAAGCTCTACAATATTTTTGCATTCAGTTTTTGCCAGCGCATTGCGGCGATGGGTATCCACGGTGAGGCTGCTCAATTGTTATTTTTTTTTGCAATGGTTTTGCTGTTGAGGCCTTCCTTTAATTTAACGAGGTAAACATAGCGTTGGATATCGTCAGGGTGATAAAACTCCACAAGCAGGTCGTGGTTAAATTTCTCTTTTGAATAGCCAAGCAGTTTGTCGATGCCTTTTTGTTAGCCGATTTTAAATTCCTTCCAGTTTACTACATAAATAGCCTGACTGGGTAATAATGGATATTCATCCAGTACCTCATAGGATTTTTCCATGCAATCCTTATCCTTGATTTTTTCGGAATAGGTTTTAAAAAAGGCTTTGAATTGCTTGGAGGGCATAATTATAATTCCTTTTTTGGAGTGAAACAGTCAATTGCAAAATTCAAAAAAAAAGCTGATCGATGAACTAACGCACTAAAGAATGAAATAACTACTGCTCGCATTTTTCGCTTACCGAAAGTACCGGAATATTCAGCGCATTGGTGAGCAAGGTTGTTTTGTCGGTATCGGCAATGTAGGCATGTTCTTTCGAGGCATCTGCAATTATGGAAATCAGGTGAATGTCTGCCCTTTCGGCATAATCCAGGATGTGTTTGCCGAATCCAATCGAAAAAGATTCCGGGCTTTCCATTATCACCTTATGCCTGATGTTTCGGTTTTGCATGGTAGCAACAGCCTGCTTAAGGTTGGCTTTGGTAGGATCGAGCAATTCCAGGCCATGTTTCTCAGAAGCATAAATATGCACTTCTGAATTGTACATTTCAGCAAATACAATCACTGCTTCAATCTGTTTATCGAAGATTTTGTGAGGCGCGAGAGGCAACAAAATACGCTCGAAACCCGATTTGGGCATCGCATAATTATGCTGGATGGTGAGAGCAGGAATGGACACTGCTTTTAGCAACTTGAGGATATCCACGCCAAATATTACTTCCCTTATACTTTTATAACCATGACTTCCGATCACAATCATTTTGTAATCACCCGGCCTGGCTATCCGAGAAATTTCTTTCAACACAGCACCCTGACTCACCTCAAAATCAAATTCAACACTTGCTTCTGCAGGTAATTCAGCTACCAAATGCTTCATTTTTTCAAGGGCATTTTTGGTGGAACTGCTGTTTTCAACATTAAATAAAGAAACCTGGCTTTGGCTCTTTAGGGCAATAGAAATAGCAAGAGCCAGAGCATTTTTAGAAACCTCGGAAAAATCGATCGGAACAAGAATTCTTTGGGCAGTCATAAACAAAATATTTTTCGTTAGTAATTATAAATCAAAACAAAACGAAGTGCTATTTAGATTGATTCTGCGCTAAAGTAGAATGATAATTCATTTAGGGTATTGTTTTTAACATAAGTTGGGATAAAAAAAGCAATTTGTGATAAGCCCCTGCCAATCCAATTTTATTGGCTGTAATATTAATTTACAAAAATTATGTTGATTGATTCTGCTGATTAATTTCGATACCCGATACGTTTAGGCGCTATCTGCTCTTTTTCTTGTTTATCCTTTGCTATCAGATAATCCAAAGCCTCATACACACCTTCAAACTCCATATCGTATTTGCTTTCCAACTGCTTAAGTTTTACAGTCAAATCTTTATGACTAAGCGCGTATTGACGAATAAATACAAATGCCCTCATAATAGCGATATTTACATCGATAGCTTTGTCGCTTTTTAAAACACTTGAAAGCATGGATACGCCTTGTTCAGTAAAGGCAAACGGTAAATACCTTATCCCCCCTCTATTGTTTGAGGTGCTAAAATTGCACCTCAAAGAATCCCATTCAACTTTAGTCAACGCGAACATAAAATCAGGAGGGAACCTTTTAATGTTCATCTTAACTGAACGCTTTAGATATTTCGTTTCAGTTTCGTACAATTCTGCCAGGTCAAAATCAAGCATGACCCTTTGCCCTCGTACTTCGTAAATTTTGTTTTGGATAAGTTGTAGTTCCATTTTTTTGTTTTTAATCCGTTTTGTATCCAATTCTTTTACGTTCTTTTTGCTGGACTTCCTGGCTATCTTTTTGCAGCAAATAGTCGATGGCTTCATGCACACCCTTAAATTGCATATCGTATTTACTTTCCAGTTCCTTTAACTTTTCTGTTAATTCCTTGTGTGAAAGCGCATAATGCCTAATAAGAACAAATGCTCTCATAATCATAATATTCACCTCAATGGCTTTATCTGAATTTAGTACCCCGCTCAACATCGCCAACCCTTGTTCGGTAAAAGCAGATGGGGGAGCTGCCTTTGGACGTTAATTTGGGTATGTCATCACAATTTGTGATGACATAGTTTCCCACTCACTTTTTGTAAGTTTGAACATAAAATCAATTGGGAAGCGTTTTAGATTTCTTTTAACCGCTTGATTTAAAACCCTTGCCTCAACTTCATACAGTTCTGCCAGGTCAAAATCCAGCATGACTCTTTGCCCTCGTACTTCGTAAATTTTGCTTTGGATAAGTTGTAGTTCCCTTTTTTTGTTTTAATCCGTTTTGTATCCAATTCTTTTACGCTCTTTTTGCTCGACTTCCTGATGGTCTTTTTGCAGCAAATAGTCGATGGCCTCATGCACCCCTTCAAACTGCATATCGTATTTGCTTTCCAGTTCCTTTAGCTTTTCTGTCAAATCTTTATGGTTTAGCGCGTATTGGCGGATATACACAAATGCCCGCATGATGGCGATATTTACCTGAATTGCTTTTTTCGAATTTAAAACTCCGCTCAACATCGCCAAACCTTGTTCGGTAAAGGCATACGGTAAATATCTTGTTCCTCCCCTGCCCTTTGAGGTTTCAATTTGCAACCTCAAACCGTCCCATTCCTTTTTGTCAAGTTGAAACATAAAGTCTTTTGGAAATCGTTCCAAATTCCTTTTTACTGCAAGGTTTAAGTTTTTGGTTTCAACTTCGTAAAGCTCAGCCAGATCAAAATCCAACATGACCCTTTGCCCCCGAATTTCATAAATTTTGTTTTGGATAAGTTGCAATTGCATGATTTCATTTATTATTAACCAGGAAGATCGACATATTTAAAAAGTTTGCCGATGCACTATATTTCCCGAAAAAAACATACGAATAACTATTAACGGATAACTGTTAACGGATAACCATTCTCACTTTCCTATGCAAAACTTCCCAAAAATATTACCCAAAATTTCCTCCGTAGATACTTCCCCAGTGATACTTCCAAGGTGATAGAGTGCCTGGCGGATGTCGGTGGCGATCAAATCGGAGGGTATTCCTTTTTTGAATCCCTGCTCAATTTCCCTAATCGACTTCAGCGAGTTGCTGAGTGCTTCGTAGTGCCGGGCGTTGGAAACAATGGTGTTGTCGCCAATCTGACCGATGTCCACCGATTTGAGCAGACTGTCGGAAATCAGGTTGATGTTTTCTTTACGCTTGGCCGAAATAAAAATGGTCTCCAGTTCCACCAAATCTTTAAATCCCTTGGGCATTTCCACCATCTGGTCTATTTTATTTCCGATAAGGATTATGCGCTTGCCGGGGTCTTCGAGCAGGTGGCGGTGTTCGTCCAAAACTTCACGCATGGCTTCCACGCTGCTTGTGGCTGCATCAAAAACAAAGAGGATGATTTTGGCTTGTTTTATTTTGGCATGAGTACGTTCGATGCCGATGGTTTCTACCGTATCATCTGACACACGCAGCCCGGCAGTATCGATAAAGCGGAAGGCAATGCCATCGATGATAATGGTATCCTCGATGCTGTCGCGGGTGGTGCCGGGTATTTCGGAAACGATGGCTTTTTCTTCCTGCAAGATGGTGTTGAGCAAGGTAGATTTTCCCACATTGGGCTTTCCTACGATGGCCACCGGAATACCCTTTTTCAGTACGTTGCCAATCGAAAAAGAATTAAGCAGGGCAGATATTTCTTTTTTTAGTTTAGATAAAATATCCATGATTTTGCTGCGGTCGGCAAACTCCAGATCCTCTTCCGCGAAGTCAAGCTCCAGCTCGATAAGGGAGGCAAAATCGACAAGTTCCGAGCGCAGTTGTTTTATCTTATCCGAAAAGCCACCACGCATCTGATCCAAGGCCAGGTCGTGCGAATAGCGGGAGTTGGACGCAATAAGGTCGGCCACGGCTTCGGCCTGCGAGAGGTCGAATTTGCCATTGAGGAAGGCTCGCAGAGTAAACTCGCCGGCATTAGCCATGCGAGCTCCGTGGCTTATCAGCAGCTCGATAACTTTTTGCTGGATATAGGGCGATCCATGACAGGAAATTTCGGCCGCATCATCGCCGGTGTAAGAATGGGGCTGACGATAAACAAAAACCAAAACCTCATCAATCAGTTCATCCTTGTTTACCAAAGTACCAAAATGGATGGTGTGGCTCTTGGCCTTAGCCATGGTAAATCCTTTTTTTTGGGATCGAAACACCCTGTCGAGGATTGAAAAAGAACCAGACCCCGAGAGCCTGATCATAGCTATTGCGCCGGTTCCTGCCGGAGTAGCCAGTGCGCAGATGGTATCTTTTGTATTCATCAGCTGTGGTTTTTTGTTTGACTTGTTAAAAGCAAAATTAAAAAAAATAAGCTAAGATTGATTTTATTATTCCCGGCATTCTTTCACCCTAATTTCACGCCGTTTTGAATAAATACACTAATTTTGCTTTTTTAAAAATTGAATACCATGAATCTATTGCAAATATTGATGTTCACCTTTGGCCCCATGGAAATCGTTATTATCCTGGTAATTGTATTGCTGCTCTTTGGCGGCAAAAAAATCCCGGAATTGATGAAAGGTATGGGAAAGGGTATCAAAGAATTTAAAAAAGGCGTTAGCGAGGATGACGAGAAAAAGGATGACGAAAAGAAAGCTTAGCCTTCGCTTTGGTCGGTGGCTCTTACCAGCGGCTTTAGCACTTTAATAGCCTGCCTTACTGAACTTACACGGCTAAAAATCAACCTAAGTTTATGCTTGGTCTGATCCATTTTAAAGGCTACCGGATTTTGTTTCATATAATTGAGGATATGCGAAAATGCTGCCGACCCATAATAGCTCGATTGCTCATCGCCCACAAAATATCCGATCAGCTTCTCGTTTTTCAGCACCAGTTTTTCAAAGCCAATTTTTTTGGCCAGCCAGCGCAGGCGAATGGTATTTAGCAAGTCATGTACTTCATCGGGTGGTACGCCAAAACGGTCGGTAATGCGTTTCTCGAAGCGCAAAAGCCCCTCTTCGTTACCAATATTATCCAACTCTTTGTACAGGCTAAGGCGTTCGGTGGTAACCGAAATATACGATTTGGGTATCAATATCTGCAAGTCGGTTTCTACCTGACAATCCTGCACAAAATCTTTTTCGGGCTGGTCGCTAAACACACCTTTAAACTCCTCCTCACGCAGCTCAAGCATGGCCTCGTCCAGTATTTTGTGGTACATCTCGTAGCCGATGTCCGAGATAAATCCGCTTTGTTCGCCACCCAGCAGGTTTCCAGCCCCACGTATATCCAGGTCGCGCATGGCAATGTTGAAGCCGCTGCCCAGGTTTGAAAATTCCTCTAAGGCGCGCAGCCGCTTGCGGGCTTCCTGCGTAAGGCTGATTAGCGGCGGCGACAGGAGGTAGCAGAAAGCCTTTCGGTTTGCACGCCCCACACGGCCACGCAACTGGTGCAGATCGCTGAGGCCAAAGTTTTGGGCTTCGTTGATGATGATGGTGTTGGCGTTGGGTATGTCCAGGCCGTTTTCGATAATGGTGGTGGCCACCAGCACATCGAACTCCCCTTCGATAAAGTCGAGCATTACCTTCTCTAATTGTGGGCCATCCATCTGGCCATGGCCTATAGCAATTTTAACGCCTGGGCAAAACTTTTGTATCATGTCCGCCACATCGCGGATATTTTGCACACGGTTATGCACAAAATAAACCTGGCCGTTGCGAGCCACCTCGTAGTTGATGGCCTGACTTATCAGCTCCTCGCCAAAGCCGCGCACCTCGGTATGTATAGGAATACGATTGGGCGGCGGGGTGTTGATAACCGACAAGTCGCGCGCGCCCATCAGCGAAAACTGCAAAGTACGAGGGATGGGCGTTGCCGTCAGCGTTAGCGTATCCACATCCACCTTCATCTGCTTGAGTTTCTCTTTTACCGAAACGCCAAATTTTTGTTCCTCATCGATGATAAGCAAGCCCAGGTCTTTAAACTTAATATCTTTCGACACCAACTTATGCGTTCCTATCAAAATATCCAACTTACCGCTTTCCACATCTTTAAAAATCCGCGTTTGCTCTTTTCGTGTTTTAAAGCGGTTGATATATTCCACGTTGACCGGGAAATCTTCGAGGCGTTTTTTAAAGGTCTTATAATGTTGAAGGGCAAGAATGGTGGTAGGAACCATTATTGCCACTTGTTTGCTGTCGGTAACGGCTTTGAAAGCCGCGCGGATGGCTACTTCGGTTTTACCAAAGCCCACATCACCACACACGAGCCGATCCATGGGGTATTCTTTTTCCATGTCGGCTTTGGCATCCTGCGTTGACTTATATTGATCGGGTGTATCCTCGTATATAAACGAAGCTTCGAGTTCGTGCTGCAAATACGAGTCGGGCGCAAAGGCAAAACCTTTTGCGGATTTGCGTTCGGCGTATAATTTAATAAGGTCTTTGGCAATATCTTTTACCTTTTTCTTGGTGCGCTCTTTCAGCCTTGTCCAGTTGTTGGTTCCCAGCTTATTCAGCTTGGGTGGGATGCCTTCCTTACCCACAAATTTGGCGATGCGATGCAGCGAGTGGATGCTTACATAAAGCAGGTCTCCGTTTTCGTAAACCAGGCGAATGGCTTCTTGTTCCTTGCCGTGATTATCCACGGACTGCAGGCCATCGAAACGCCCAACGCCGTGGTCGATATGCGTTACATAGTCGCCAGGCTGCAAGTCATAAATCTCTTTAAGCGTGAGTGCTTCTTTGCCTTTGTGGCTTTCGCGCAGATGGAAACGATGATAGCGATCGAAAATCTGATGATCGGTGAAGCAAGCTATCTTGTTACTTTTATCGATAAATCCTTCGTGAACAGGTAAGGCGATGGTTTGGTATTCGAGCTTATCGGGGGCAGTGCCTTTTTGGATGGCATCGTCCAGAATGGCCTCCAGGCGGCTGGCTTGCTTGGGATTGCTCGCGAATATCACATTATCGAAACCCAACTTTGTATTATTGTTCAGACTCGAAGTCAGCAGGTCGAAGTTTTTGTTGAATGATGGCTGGGGCAGTACCTCAAAGTTAAAAACCGCTTTGGTTTCCAGGATATTCTTCGGCCCAAATTCGATGGTAGAGAAATCCAGGACTTCGCTAAAAAAGTGCTCACCCGAAATAAATAATCCTTCCGGGTTGATACGGCTATCCTCAAAGCTCAAAGTATCGTAAGCCTGGATGGCCTTATCCAGTTCGTGATCCATGCGATCGATGGTAAGCTTAACATCATCGAACCAGAATGCAGAGTTGGCAGGAAGAAATTTTGTAAAAGAAATCTTTGATTTGCTGTGCTCACGTTTTTGCAGGTCGGGCATTATCGAAATACTGTTGAGCATCGTAAGCGAGAGCTGATTGCCCGGTTCAAAAGTTCGGATGGATTCTACCTCATCGCCAAAAAACTCGATACGATAGGGGAAGTCGCTCGAGAAGGAAAAAATGTCGAGGATTCCGCCTCTAACTGCAAACTGCCCAGGCTCGACCACAAAATCGGCTTCAACAAATTCCAGGTCGACCATAGCCTCGGTCATAAAATCGAGCGAAAGCTTGTCGCTTTTTTTCACCACGAGGGTGTTTTGAGCTATCACATGTTTGTCCACCACTTTTTCGGCCAAAGCCTCGGGGTAGCTTACCACCGCAAAGCCCCGCCGCCGTCTGTGGAGCTTGCTTAGCACCTCGCTGCGCAGCAGGATGTTGGAACTATCGGTGCGCTCGATTTCATAAGGGCGTTTGTAGGAGGTAGGAAAAAACAATACCTTGCGCTTGCTGTATTCCATGTCGCGCTCGCCAAAAAGGCTTTCGAGGTCGTTATGAAAATAGGCTGCTGTTTCCTTGTCGGGAAGGACAAAAATTTGATTGCCCCTTACCGTTTGCAAAACAGATGCGGCCACGAAGGAACGCATCGATCCCTTGCTTCCGGTGATTCGCAGGCGTGCGATTGCCTCATCGCTAAGCTTATCAGCAATTTGCCTTACTGCCGGACTTTGGGCATACAATTCGAGAATTTCGTTAATCGTCAAAATTTTTGTTTTTAATATTTTCTATACTTAGCATGGAATTTATCCTCGCTTCGCTCGGATGTAAATTGCCCCGCGGGCGTAATTTATCTCGCTTCGCTCGATGTAATTTGCTTCGCGTAATTAATTGTAAATATGAATCGTAAGAAATAAAAATAAGTAGCTAAATCTCAACCTTTACAATAAATGATCTCCAATGACCACAAATTACTATCAATTCCCACGCGACCCCTCAATCCCCTTTAGGAGAGACCTGCCCATACATCATCAAGAGAATTACCATCAATGCCGAAAAACCAGAAATCTTCGATTTCATAGTTTTTCGTGCATCCTCGAAAAATTACAAAAATCAAAGATTTTTTATTTTTCGGGATTACGCGCGAAGCGCAAATTACCATTAATTACATATTCTATTATCTTCCCCGTCGCTCCCTTTTTTTCACGTACGTAATCACTGCATATTTTCGATGTCGTTTGCAAATACTCTGAGGCCTTGAGTAAATACTGTGCGATTTGTAAAAACTCACTTTTCGTCTTTACACTAAAGGCCCCTTTCAATTGCACTAGTTCGCGGGCTTCATCAAATTTTTGATAGTTTGGACCAAAAATCACCGGCTGCCCAAAAGTGGCTGCCTCCAAAATATTGTGTATGCCCACGCCAAAACCGCCACCAATAAATGCAAGGCTGGAATATTGATACAGGTGCGATAAAATACCAATGTTATCGATCACCACTACTTGCGCCAGGCTGGCATTGTCATCCGATAATTGCGAAAAACGCAGGCTATCGGCTGGCAGTTTCTTCATCAGTGCCTCAATACGCTCGGGATGCACCTCGTGCGGGGCGATGATGAATTTTAGTTTTTCCGATTTTTGCTGAATAAATTCGAGCATCAATTCTTCATCGGCTGGCCAGGTACTTCCGGCAATAAAAATTCTTGAATCGCCTTTAAATATTTCAATTAACGGAAAATCTTTGGCTTTGCCGGCAATTTCAGCTACCCGGTCGAAGCGCGTATCACCGCTAAGGGTAAACTGCGAAATACCCGCCGCTTTAAGCAGTTGTGCCGAGGTTTCGTTTTGCACAAAAAAATGGTCGAAGCCGCGAAGTACCTTGAGCTGCCACCGGCCATACCATTTAAAAAACCGCTGCCCCGGTCTGAAAATTGAAGAAACCCCGATAACAGGGATATTCCGTTTTTTTAATTCAATCAGATAATTAAACCAATATTCATATTTGATAAAAAAGACAATTTTAGGCTGGGCTATTTTCAAAAACTTCCGTGCATTAGCGCGCGTATCGATGGGCAGGTAAAAGATATAGTCGGCTCCTGCGTAGTTTTTGCGCACCTCATAGCCCGAGGGCGAAAAGAAGGTGAGCAGGATTTTGTATTCGGGAAAGGCTGTGGCAAAGGCTTCGATCAGGGGGCGCCCCTGCTCAAACTCGCCCAGTGAGGCGCAGTGAAACCAGGCCAAAGGCTTGCTGGTATCCACTTGTGAAGCGAGATTTTTAAAAATATCCTTACGCCCGGCTACCCATTGCACAGCCTTTTTGTTGAACAAGGCCGAAACATGAATGAGCAGATGATAGCTGTAAATGATGAGGTTGTAAATAAAAGCCATTCGGATATTTTAACTTGAAATAATGATGCAAGTGGGTTTTAGAAAAAATAAAACGGGTCGGGCTGTCTGCGGCTGAGAGGGATAATCCAGGCCACCCTGATGCCGGTGAGCAAATCAAGCCGCTGGCTGTCATCGCGGCGCATGGTGTCAAAATTCATCGAACGGCGGTTTTTGGTCCAGGCCTGAGCAAATTCCAGTCCCACAAAAAAGTTGGCCAGCCGGGTTCGTCCGATGTGCATGTAGCCGATAAACTGCGCCGTACTAAAGCCATCGCTGAAGCGATCGTATCCTTTCTTGTAATCGCCATCCAGCGAGGCAACCAGGTTTTGCTTGACCTCAATTTTAATTTTGTGCTGCATGTATCCGGCACCAGCCATGATGACAATGCCCGAGTTGCGATTCTTTTTTGACAATGGAATTAATTTCCCCACACGGGCAGTGGTGTAAAAGCCGCGTTCAAAAAAAGTAATATCAGCGATAAGTCCCTCATCGTTGGTTACAAATCCATCATCGTTAATGAGGTTGGTAATCAGGCTGTCCTCATTGATGGTGTTGCCAAAGATAAAATTAAGGTCGGCATTAAAAATCCAGTTGGAGGCAGTTTTGTGGAAAAATCCCGGCCCTATGGTAGAACTTTGTCCAAAGCGATCAGCCATATCGCCGCCCGGCCATTGGTAAGAAAAGGAGGGGTAAATTCCCCAAACGGCATCTGCTTTTTGTTGCACAGTATCGGCCTGCGCCCAAAGCAATGCAGGGAAACAGGATAGAACAAACAAAATAGTAAATTGTAAATTTTTCATTTTCATGATGTGGAAAACGCAAAAATAGTTTTTTGATTATTAGCAGGGGGAAAATAAAGGGGTGACATTGACATTTTGAGCGTTCATCGAAATTTTTGGCTTTAATGCAGAAATAAAACAGGTAGTCTTATTTTCAATCGGATTTTAGCCTCCGAGTAAAGTATTTCTTTCCTAATTATTTCATAGTCTTTATAAATAGGCTTTTCAAGAAGGCGTAACTCAATTTCGTAGAAGTATTCATGAATTTTCGAATTCATTGTTTATTTTCCCTGGAGATTCAAAATATATTCCTCAGCATTTTTATTCATTTCAATAGTTGAAGCCCATTCAATAAAATCAACAAAAAGGAGGGAAAAGTGGATTTATAAAAAAAACTATTCCCTAACCAGGCTAAACCCGTTGCTTATCAGATTGACCAGTGCAGGATCGGCTTCCTGTTTTTTGAGTAAATAAGCAGTGATTTCTCCGGCCAAAACGGGATGAATATTTTGCTTTTCGAGAATTTCCAAAATTTCCAATGGCAGCAGCCACTCAGCGGGATAGTTTTGTTTTAAGGTTTCAAAAACCGATTTTAGCTCCGATGTCCCTCGCGTGGCTTCTCTTATTTCGCCTACCTGTGCATACAAGCGGTGAAGGCTAAGCGAGCTTTCGGAATGGATAATTTTGTGGGTCTTTTCGTGGGGCGGCAAAAATTCAAGCCCAAAGGCACTGGCATCGGCGGGGCCGCTGTAAACGGATGTGATGCGCTCGCCCACGGCCATATCAAACTTGCCCCAGGCAGGTTCAAATAATATTTTATCTTCAAAATGTACCCTGCAATCGCTGAAAGTAAAAAGCAGGTTTTTATCCGCCTTGCGAAAAACATCATCGAGCTTGCCCTCAACCACAAGTCCTGTTTCAAATTCAATTTTACATCTTTCGCCCTCTGCAATTCCTATTTCAACCAACTCGCTGGTAGAAAGCAATTCGGGAGGAACAGTGGAGTTTTTGAAATTCCCTATCGGCGAGCCAAAGCCATCGCGATGATAAGCCTTGCCATGGCCTTCCAATTCACGATTATTCCACGCAAGCTGGGTTGGCGAATTGATTTTGAGATATACCGGTTCGCCACAGTTAGTCAGAACTTCGGCAAAGGTGCCTGAAACCTGCAAGCCCGACGAGTAAACCGCTGTGGCAGTATTTTCGGAAGCAATGGCCTTTTGCAAGCCGTAAAACCCGCCGCGCTTTAAAGCCATGCGCCCTGCAAACTGGTGCAAAACCTCCGTTAAATAATCGAAGTTGGGCGTAACAAAAAGCTGGGGCTGGCGCGTAGTGATATCAAAACTGTAATTGACCGCATCGATGGAGTAAGGCAGTTTTTCCACCTCCGGTTTCAGGCAGCTAAAACTTTCGCCGATGGAAGATAGCAAACCGGCACCATAAATTTTAGGCTGATGCAAATCGCCAACCAGGCCATATTCTACCGTCCACCAGTGCAGGTTGCGAATCAGCGACATCTCGGAGTTTTCGCCCATTTGCTGCTCAATCTCATCGAGCACTCTTTCGGCGTTTCCGATGGCTTGTTTTGCTGAGTAGGGATCAGCCTTGAGTATCGAAAGATGGCGAATGGCTTCGTATTGGCGATAATCGTTGGCCGACGAAAGTGCCTTGGAGCCAATTACGCCAAACAGGCGCAGGTATTCGGCGTAGTGCGGGTCGGCGATAATGGGCGCATGGCCGGCAGCTTCGTGAATGATGTCGGGAGCCGGGGTGTATTCGATTTGGTCGATGGGGCGGATATCGGCAGCAATCACCAGCACGTTGTAGGCCTGAAATTCCATGAATGCAGCCGGCGGAATAAAACCATCCACGGCCACGGCGGCCCAGCCAATTTCTTTCAGGATGCGGTTCATGCCATACATCCGTGGTATGCGCCCGATGCTGATGCCGGTTTTTTGCAGCCCATCCAGGTAGGAGCCGTGCGCAACCCTGGAGAGGTATTTTACATTTTGCCGCATCACATATCGCCACACAGCATGATCTTGCTCGGTGTAGGCATTGTAAGGCTGGTCGATAACCAGGCTCATCAGGTGTTTGGGTAGTTTGTCGAGTACTGCATTGCTTTGCATCATTGCGCCTTTCCTATTTGGATTTAATCAAAATAATTGTCAAAAATAGAATTTTGGGAATAGCATCCGCTGTGGCGAATTCGAATTTTAGAAATATTAACGAGCAGATTTTGGTTTTATCTTTCCGGGGTGATTAGCGCGTACCATTTTGTATCAAATCAGCTATCGGCCTTTAACACTCCCACGAAGGCGGATGCCGTATTTGTTTTCGATAAATTTGAAATACCAGTAAAGCTGATAGTTTACTTCTAAACCATAATCGATATTGGGATCGTAGTCGATGCGGTATTCAAAAGGCGATGTGTGCATGGATGACAGCACACGATTGTTCCAGTCGATAACATAAAACTGATTTTTGTTGTGGTAGTAATCGTTGGTATAATACCACCGCGGCTTGGCATTGGTTGCTATCCAGCTTTCAAATCCGGTTTCGATAATCAGGATTTCGTATTCGGTGGTGTCGCCCTGCTGAATGGTCAGGGTGTACGTCTGGGGTAAAATTGCGTTGGCGGCATTTGAATTGGATACAAAAAAAGAAATCGCAGCTATGCAAAAAATGATTGAAATAATGAATGCTTTCATTTTAACCTCCGGTTTATTTGTGTTGTAATTAATAACAAAATTAAAACAAAAATGGTAAGATACTAAATAAAACTATGGAAATAGTTGTAGAACTAAAATATTAGTTTCACTTTTGCGTTCTTTAAATTATTCATCAATAAATTATTTGACATGAAAGAACTAACAAGAGCCGAGGAGCAGGTGATGCAAATTTTGTGGAAGATCAAAAAGGGTTTCGTCAAAGATATCCTCAAAGAATTTTCTCAACCAAAGCCCGCCTACACCACGGTTTCCACCATTGTCCGCATCCTGGAGCGGAAACAATTTGTGAGCTACAAGGCCTTCGGCAAAAGCCACCAGTACTATCCGCTGGTTTCCAAAAAAGAATATTCCGGTACTTATTTAAAAGGTATGGTGCAGGGATATTTTAGCAATTCGTACAAGCAACTGGTTTCGTTTTTCTCGGAGGAAAGTAAGCTGAGCATTAAGGAAATGGAAGAAATCAAAGCGATGATAGAAGCACAAATCGAAATTCAAAAAAAGGAAGAACAACAATAAGCACTTTTTTTATCCACATCAAAAACCCGATAAAAATGGACACACTTATTTTATATCTAATGCAATCCGGCATCAGCCTTTTGTTGCTGTACGGGGTTTACCGATTTTTTTTAAGTCGCGATACCTTTTTCCAGACCAACCGCTTGTATTTAATCATTGCCATTATTTTCTCGCTGCTTGTTCCCTTGCTCCCATTAAATATTCCGATGGACAGCAGCAGCCCGGTAGGATCCATCATGCTCGACACCCTTGTGGTTAACAGTTCTAAAATAAGTCCTGCGCCAGGCCACAGCTTCGATATCTTTCAGGTGCTTACTTATTTATACCTAATCGGAGCCATCGTTTTCCTATTACGCTTTTTATTGCAAATTGGGCAGATATTTATGATGATCCACAAATATGGCGTTTCGCGCTACCGGGATTATAAAATTGTAAACACCAGCGGTGATTACGCGCCCTTCTCATTTTTTGATTTGATTTTTATCAATCCGAAAAACCTAAGTCAGGACAATCTCGATACCATTATCGATCATGAGCGGGTTCACATCCGCCAGGGGCATACGGTGGAATTGCTCTTGTTTGAATTGCTCACCGTGGTTCAGTGGTTCAACCCGGTGGTGTGGCTTTATCGCAAATCAATAAAAACGGTACACGAGTACCTGGCCGATGAAGGGGTATTGACGGGCGGCTGCAATACGCTGGATTATCAGCATCTGCTGCTTAGGCAGGCTACGGGAATTCAAGTAAACGAGTTTACCAATAATTTCAATCATTCATTAATTAAAAAACGCATTATTATGATGACAAAAACAAAATCGACATTTGTGGCAAGGCTAAAGCTCTTGCTGGCTACACCGGTGGCTCTGCTGCTGGTGGTGGCATTTACCGCTTCGCCCTACCTAAGTGCGATAGCGCAAAACGAAAAACCAATAATCGTTGCTCCCGCTACACAAAACCAGGACAAAAATCCACAGGATAAATCTGTGTTTACGGTCGTGGACGAAATGCCAATGTTTCCGGGTGGAGATGAAGCAAGAATGAAATACCTTAAGGAAAATATCGCGTATCCCGAGGAGGCACGCAAGGCTGGAATTGAGGGAGTAGTGTATATCACTTTTGTAGTGGAAGCCGATGGGTCGATGTCGGATATAGGTATTTTGCGCGGCATTGGCGGGGGCTGCGACGAAGAAGCTATGCGCGTAATCGAAGGGATGCCCACCTGGCAGCCTGGCCTACAACGCGGCAAGCCGGTGCGGACGCAATTTAATATGCCCATAAGATTTACCCTGGGAGCAGGCGATAAAGAAGAACAGGGAAAAGATGTAAAAAATCCGCCACCACCGCCACCCCTAAAAAAGGCCGGCGAAAATCCAGGCAAAGTTTCACCGCCACCTCCTCCTAAGAAAGAGATAAAGCAGAATTAACAAAAAAGCCTTTCAGAATTTGCTCTGAAAGGCTTTTTGCTTGGCGGAGAGTGAGGGATTCGAACCCCCGGACCCGTGAAGGTCAATGGTTTTCAAGACCACCGCAATAGACCACTCTGCCAACTCTCCGCTGCAAAAGTACACTTTTTTTAAACTGAGCAAATTTTTCTCCGTCTTTTATCCCCAATTCCTATTCGCCATTGGCAAGCTATAGGGGCGACAAACCGTAAACTGAAATTCGTTAGCCAATCGCTTTTTTTTGTAGCTCCCTGGCTTGTCGTATTTTACTTTTGATGAACTTCGTTTTTTATCAAAAATATTAAATACAATTTGCCATGTTTACAAAACGATATTTTCTTATTCTTACTGCATTTTTGCTATCGGCTGTTGCCCTGGCACAGGCTCCCAAATTTGTAGAAGCCCACTTTTTATATTCCAAATTTTATTCTCCCACCGATGGTCCTTATGTCGAAACCTATCTTTCGGTAACGGGCAGCAGTGTAAATTACATGCTACTCGACAATGGGAAATTCCAGGGAAAAGTTGCGGTATCTATTGTTTTTACGCAGGATTCAAACGTAGTTAGCTTTGATAAATACGAAATCCTGAGTCCTGAAATCGTTGATACTTCCAATGTAGAAATCAATTTCCTGGATCAACAGCGCTTTTCGCTTCCCAATGGCACTTACACCCTCGCCATCCAGATTAATGATGTGAATAGCGATTACAAACCCGAGCCTGCTGAACAGATCATAGAACTCGATTTTCCTAAAGATAAACTGTCCGTGTCGGGCATACAACTCGTGGAATCGTACACTGAAACTGCCCAAGAAAATGTGCTTAGCAAAAGCGGTTACGATTTGGTTCCTTACGTGTACAACTATTTGCCGGCTATGGCCAAAAGTCTGAGTTTTTATAGTGAAATTTATAATGCGGACAAGGTGGTGGGTGCCGATGGGCAATATCTGATCAACTATTATTTGGAATCGTACGAAACCGGAAAAAAACTCAACAAATTCACCAGCTTCAAACGCGAGCATGCCAAAAATGTAAATATCCTCTTTGCTAATTTCAACATCACTGAACTTCCCACCGGAAATTACCGGCTTATTGTGGAGGCGCGAAGCCGCAGTAATGAGGTGATTGCTTCCAACAAGCTGTTTTTTCAGCGCAACAACCCCGACTACGATGCCAATTATCTGGAGTATGCAGGAGTTACACCTAACAATTCCTTTGTTGACCGGATTACCTCGATCGACACCCTGCGCCAGTACATCGACTATATCATTCCTATAGCCACGAATATGGAATTAAATTTTATCACTTATCAAATCGACAAGGGTGATGCAGACCTGGAAGCCATGCAGCGTTTCTTTTTCAATTTTTGGCTCGACCGCGATGATTTAAATCCCGAATATGCCTGGAAGCAATACCTAAGCTCGGTTGACCTGGTGAATGAACAATTTGGTGCGCCTGGCAAAAAAGGAACACGGGGCTACAAAACCGATATGGGTCGTGTATATCTAAAATACGGTCCGCCCAACACCATTACCGACCGTCCCTTCGATGCCAGCACTTCAGGGATGAGCATTGGTACCGACCCGGGTGATATCGGCGATGCCGGTACAGTTCCTTACCAAATTTGGCACTACTACACCATCGAAAGTCTGAACTTGCGTAACTGCAAATTTGTTTTTGCCAACATACATATTGCCCTCAACGACTACAAGCTTATACATAGCAATGTGCCAGGCGAAATTTACAACGCCAACTGGCAAGCCGAGCTGCACTGGCGTTTCCAGCATGGAGCCACAATGCCCGATCAGGATAGATATGGTGGGAAATCCGGTGAATATTACAATAACCCCCGCTAATTTTTAAACCAAAAATGATTATTTTTCGCTGGAGCTAAGGCGGTTTTTATAACTTTGCCGTTGTGATGAAAACTGCAATCGTTATACTTAACTGGAATGGCCGGCTTTTTTTGGAAGCCTTTCTACCCAAGATCATCGAAACTTCCAGAGGAATAGCCGAGCTTATTATTGCCGACAACCAGTCGAGCGATGATTCGGTGGCTTTTCTCCAGACCAATTTCCCTGAAGTACAGATTATTCACACGGGTGGAAACCTGGGCTATGCCGGCGGTTACAACAAAGCCCTGGCGCAAATTGATGCGGAATATTATCTGCTGCTCAACTCCGACATCGAGGTCGGCCAAAACTGGCTTGAGCCATTGATTGCCTTGATGGACAGCGACCCAACGATTGCCGCCTGCCAGCCCAAGATACTTTCGTTTAAGGAACGCGAAAAATTTGAATATGCCGGTGCCGGTGGCGGTTTTATCGACCGTCTGGGCTATCCCTTTTGCCGGGGGCGAATTTTCCAATCCATCGAAAGCGACCGGGGGCAATACAACGATACCAGCGAAATATTTTGGGCCAGCGGTGCCTGTTTTTTCGTGCGTGCCAAATGCTACCATGAGGTGGGCGGCCTGGACGAAGATTTTTTTGCCCACATGGAAGAAATCGATATTTGCTGGCGGCTCAAGCACAAGGGCTACAAAATTATGTATTGCGGCAGATCCACAGTATATCACGTGGGTGGCGGCTCACTTGATAAGTCATCGCCAAAAAAAACCTACCTCAACATTCGCAACAACAACACGATGTTATACAAAAACCTGCCACGCCGACAGTTGTACCCGGTTTTTATCAGCCGCTTGTTTCTCGATTCGATGGCGGCGGTTAAGTTTTTGATCGATGGTGGTGTGCGCCACTTTGCCGCCGTTACCCGCGCCCACTTTGGTTTTTATCTCTCGTATCGCAAAAACCGCTTCAAACGCAAACTGATAAAGCATAGCCAGGTATCAATGATCTATACGGGCAATATTGTAGTAGATCATTTTTTTAAGCAGCGTAAAAGTTTCGACCAGCTCGATCAAGGAAAGATAAGGCAGAAGGCAGAATGAATGAATCATAAAAGTAATTCAAATGTGGATTTTGGAATGATGGGTAGAGACGCGATGCATCGCGTCTGCACGATTAACAAATAACGATTAACGGATAGCGATTAATGCCGCCCTTCGGGCGATCCCAGGATTTAAAAATCCCGGATTTACAACATCCTCGAAAAATTACGAAAATCATAGATTTTCTATTTTTCGGGACGATTAACGAACAACAAAGCTCTCCACCGCCAAACGGTACGAATCGAGGCCAAAGCCAATAATGCTGCCACGTGCTGCGGGTGCAATATAAGAAACATGCCTGTAATCTTCGCGATCAAAAATGTTGGAAATATGCACCTCCACCACTGGGGCGGTAATGGCACGCACTGCATCGCCAATAGCCACCGAAGTATGCGTGTAAGCCCCGGCATTGAGGATAATACCATCCGCCGAAAAACCCCGCTTATGCAAGGCATCTATCAGTTCGCCCTCGATATTGGATTGAAAAAAAGAAAAATCGATATCGGGATAACGTGCCTTCAAAGCCTGCAAAAAGCCCTCAAAGGTTTCGTGTCCATAAATACTTTCTTCGCGGTTTCCCAGGAGGTTAAGATTTGGCCCGTTGATAATCGCTATTTTCATCAGCTTTTGGATTTTGGGCAAAATTAGCTAAAGTGCCGGAAATAAAAAACGGACTTCATCTAAATTTGAAGTCATCCGATGAATCCCATCAAGCAGAAGCCCCTTTATATTTTTGCCTCTTAACAAAAATTTAATGCAAATAAATGTTCATTTAGAGAATCATAATTCTATTTTCGCGGCAATTAGGGGATATCATTATAAGAATTAATAAATGTTAATAAATGGTGAAAAAAACTTTTTCAGTTTTGCTTCTATCTCTGGCTTAATGTCTATTTTGGTCAGCTCAAATTATGAATTAAATTATCAATAATTATTTTTTAACACTTTTAAATTTAACGTTTTAAACATCAAAAACTTCAATTAAAATGAAACAAAATTTACTAAGTTTGATTGTTGCCTTTGCGTTGCTCTTTGCTGCGAATGTGGGCTTTAGTCAGGATGCTGGAACATCTGGTATTCAGGGACAGGTTATTGGCACCAATGGCGAAACATTGCCGGGTGCAACGGTTATTGCTGTGCAATCGACTTCGGGGTCGCAGTATGGCACGGTTACCGATTTGGATGGGAATTTTTCCATCGATAAAATGATGTCGGGCGATTATGCCATAACATTTACCTTTGTAGGCTACACCGAAAAGGAGATGACCACCAATTTAGGAAAGGGTCAGAAAAAATTTCTTGGTAAAATAAAGCTCGAATCGCAGGCTATTGGTTTGGCGGGTATCAACATTATTGCCGACCGTGCCAAAGAACGAGAAACTCCGGTTGCCTTTTCGAATATCGAAAGCAAGCAGCTTAAAGAACAATTGGGTTCGCGTGACATTCCACTGGTTTTAAATGCTACTCCAAACGTATATTCTACCCAGCAGGGTGGTGGTGCCGGTGATGCCCGTATCAACGTAAGGGGTTTTAACCAACAAAATGTTGCTATTATGCTGAACGGTGTTCCTGTAAACGATATGGAGAATGGTTGGGTTTACTGGTCGAACTGGGACGGAATTGGCGATGCTACTTCTTCTATTCAGATGCAGCGCGGCCTGAGTGCTGTTAACCTTGCTACCCCTTCGATTGGTGGTACCATGAACGTAATTTCGAGTCCTGCCGAGCAAAAAGGCGGTGTTACCTTTAAGCAGGAATATGGATCAGGATCTTTCTTTAAAACTACCTTGATGGCTCACAGTGGCCTGGTTGACGGCAAATGGGCAATCAGTGCCGGCGGTGTTCGCAAAACAGGAGTAGGTGTGATTAACAAAACATGGACGGATGCCTGGGCCTATTACCTCGGAGCAAGTTACAATATCAACTCCAAAAATAGATTGGAATTGTATGCAATGGGAGCACCACAGCGTCACGGTCAAAACCTTTACAAGCAAAATATTGCTGCTTATGACCAGGAACTTGCTAAAGATGAATTTGACTATCCACAAGAAGCACTCGACAAATTCCCAGAATCGGTAAACGGACGCTATTACAACGAAAACTGGGGAGAGGTTTCGCATAAATATACCGGCAAACAATATTGGAACGGTAAAGAACACGATCGTTATAATGAGAATTTTATCAACGAAAGAGAAAATTATTATCACAAGCCACTTGTGAACTTAAACTGGTATTCGCAGCTAAATGATGATCTGAATTTATTTACTACCGCATACTATTCAGGTGGTACAGGTGGTGGAACCGGAACTTATGGAAGTGTGAAATGGGATTATTCAGGCCCATCACGTATGGTTGACTTTAATCAAACCATCGCCAATAACACACAAAGTGATACTGCTTTTGGTGTTCTTAGAAATTCCACGAACAACCAGTGGACTATTGGTGTGATTTCAAAATTGAGATGGAAAATTACCGAGAACTTCAAGGCATCAGTGGGTATCGATGGCAGAACTGCCGAAATTGGACACTTCAGAGAAATAAGAGATATGCTGGGCGGCAAATTTTATCATTTTACAGGAAATGATTTCGATTCAGATAGCCAGCATAATAAAGTTTTAGGCGATAGAGTTGACTATGATTTTACCAACACTGTTAATTGGTTTGGTGGATATTTGCAGGGTGAATATTCTAATGGCAACCTTACAGCCTATGGTACTGCCGGATACTCGATAATAAAATATAACTATACCAATCATTTTAAAATGGCAGAAAATAGTTCAGATGAGCTTACCGCAGAATCTGATGGCATTGGTGGTTACCAGATAAAGGGAGGCTTAAGCTATACTTTTACCGAAACTGTTAGTGCATTTGCAAACGCTGGTTTGGTTTCAAAAGTGCCAATTTTTGATGCTGTAATCAACGACCGCGATGGTACGATTGCCAAAGATCCCGAGAATGAAAAATTCACCTCATTGGAAGCCGGTGTAATGTTCAGAAGTATAGATAATCGCTTTTGGGTTACCGGTAACTTTTATTACACTACCTGGAAGGATCGTACACTGAGTGTGGGTGTTCAAAACGAAGATGGTTCTGAAGGATTTGTTTTCCTTACGGGAATGGCTCAAAAACATTCAGGTTTTGAAATCGAAGGTAACTGGCGTCCAATTAATTGGCTCGCCGTTAATTTTGCAGGTTCTATTAACGATTGGGTTTACACGGATGATGTATCTGGCACCTATAAAGATTATGCAAATCCGGATGATGAAATTGAATACAACTATTATGTAAAAGACTTGAAAGTTGGTGATGCTCCACAAACTCAGTTTATCCTTGGCGCAACAGTTTACCCAATCGAAGGAATGCGTGCGCAGATTCTTGGTAAGTATTACGCTAATTATTATGCTGATTGGGATCCGTTCTCAAGAGATGACGAAGCTGTGAAAGGCGAACAAGTATGGAAAACTCCATCCTACAGTGTATTTGATTTCCACTTTGGCTATGAGTTGCCATTTGAAACTACCGGTGCTTCCTTCGAAGTATTTGCTCATATTTTTAATATGTTCGATACCAAGTACATACAGGATGCTACTGATAACAGCCCATATAACGGTTATTATGGTGAGAATAATGAATACTCGCACACCGCTGTTTCTGCAGAAGTATTTTTAGGATTGCCAAGGACTTACAACATTGGCCTCCTGATTAACATCCACTAATATTCCGTGTTGAACATACAAAGGGGTTGCTTGACTATTGGGCAACCCTTTTTTTTTTAGATTTATGAATATGACTCCTCGCAAATCAATATTTTGGCTTTTAATATACTGTATTTTCGTATTTCTTTACGGATGTAAAACTTCCAATGAAGGTGTGGATTCGCAGCCCTACCTCATTGTCCTCTCGATGGATGGCTTCCGCTGGGATTATGCCGATAAAGCCAAGACCCCGAATCTGGATAAACTTTTGCAAAACGGAGTAAAAGCCGAAAGGATGATTCCTTCGTTTCCCACCAAGACTTTCCCCAACCATTACACGATGGCTACGGGTTTATACCCCGATCATACCGGTATAGTAAACAACAGCTTTTACGATCCCGAAGACCAAAGATATTATACCGTGCGCGATCGCGATGCGGTGGGCGATGGTACTTTTTATGGTGGCGAACCTATCTGGAATACCGCCGAAAAGCAAGACCTGAAAGCGGCCACACTTTTTTGGGTTGGCTCCGAGGCCGATGTGCAGGAAATAAGACCGTCAATCTGGAAGCCTTACCAGCACGATATGCCTTATGGCGATCGGATCGACACCGTGATTTCGTGGCTGCAAAAACCTGCCGAAAGCCGCCCGCATCTTATTATGTGGTATTTTGATGAACCCGATGGCATTGGGCATGGCTTTGGCCCCGACAGCCCCGAGATGGTTCAAACCATTCAAAACCTCGATTCTTTGCTCGGCGTATTTATGGATAAGCTGGAGCAAGTTCCAATCCATGAAAAAGTGAATTTTGTCCTCACCTCCGACCATGGCATGGGAAATATTTCGCAGGAAAAATCGGTCATGCTTGTTGATTTCATCGACACCACCTGGATTGCCAAAATTCAGGGTGGTAATCCCATCTGGAATATTTTGGCTAAGGATGGCTATGACGATGAAATTGAGCAAGCACTCACGGGCGTGCAGGGCATCTCAGCCTGGCGCAGCAACGAAGTTCCCGAAAGGCTGCATTACGGAAGCAGCCCACGCACCCTGGATTTTACCGTAGCAGCCGACAGTGCATGGAGCGTTTTTTACAACCAGATGGGAAACTATTTTGGCGGCACCCATGGCTACGACAACGCCAACCCCGACATGCACACGATTTTTTATGCCACCGGCCCGGCCTTTAAATCGGACGGAAAAGCCTATGCTGCTTTTCCCAATGTGTCGCTCTATCCTTTGATGTGTGAGATATTAGGCTTAAGCCCCGCACCCAACGATGGGAAATTGGAGGATATGAAGATTGTGCTAAAATAGGATTTCCCGGAATGTAAAGACGCACGGCCGTGCGTCTCTGCGAAATGATAATTATGAAACACAAACTAATCCTTGCTTCCAAATCGCCGCGCCGTCAGCAATTGCTCGCTGACATGGGTTTTGATTTTGAAACCAGAACCAAAGACGTGAATGAAGATTTTGATGATGCGCTATCCAAAGAGGCGGTGGCCATTTATCTCTGCGAGAAAAAAGCAAAAGCCTTTTCTGAGGATGAAATTGCCGATGATGAAATCCTCATTACTGCAGACACCATTGTTTGTTTGGATGATCAAATATTAAACAAACCCGGCGATCGCAACCACGCCATCCAAATGCTGAATATGCTTTCAGGCTGCAAACATGAAGTAATTACTGGGGTTTGCCTGCGCAGTAAAAATCGGATGCGTTCCTTTTTTGTGAGCACTGCCGTTTATTTTAAAAAACTTTTGCAGGCGGACATCGAATATTACGTGGATACTTTTAAGCCCTTTGACAAGGCGGGTGCCTATGGTATTCAGGAATGGATCGGCTACACCGGCATCGAAAAAATCGAAGGCCCCTATTTTAATGTGGTGGGTTTGCCTACGGCTAAGTTGTATGAGGAGTTGAATAGATGGTGATTTGCGCTTCGCGCGTCATCCCGAAAATTAGAAAATTTTCAATTTTCGTAAATTTTCGAGGATGTTTTAAATCCGGGATTCTTGAATCCTGGGCTCGAAAAAAGACGAAATCGAAGATTTCTGTTTTTTCGGCATTTGCGCTTCGCGCGTAATTTGTAGTCATTGATAGTAATTTGTAGTAATTAAGTTGATAATAATGAACGGATGACGATTAACAATTAACAAATAACAATTAACAAATAACGATTAACAAATTTTACCCTGAGCTTGTCGAAGGGAACAAACAACGATTAACAAATAACGATTAACGAATATCCATTTCCTTCTCCCGAAATGCTATCTTAGCCGAATTAACGTTGATTAGATAAATTTTTTCTTGATGAATTCAGATTCCACCCCCAAAGCATTGCATTCGGAAATTCAAAATCTTCATGGCGAGATATCGGCTATGCGCGAAAGCCTGAAAGCATCGCAGAAGGAGATATTGGAATATCGGCAAATCGTCGAAAATGCCAATTCGGCGATCTTGAAAATTTCGTTCAACGGGAATATCGAGTATATGAATCCCTTTGCGCAGGAATTATTTGGCGAAATGATGAGTGATGGTGACCTCAAAATCGTTTATCAGAATGTGCTAAACAAGACCACTGATGAACAGATGTCGGTTGCCCGGATGATCGATAAACTCTTAGAAAGCGAACTGAAAACCCTGCAACATGAAAGGTATATTAAAACCCAAAGGGGACGAGAGCTTTGGATATCGTGGACCAACCGCTTGCTATACGATGAGGGTAATAAAGCCCGCGGACTGATTGCTATTGGCGTGGATATTTCAAAGCGTAAACTGGCAGAAGATGCCATGCGCGAAAGCGAGTTTAACCTTACCAAGGCGCAGGAAGTTGCCAAGATTGGCAGTTGGGTTTGGGAGACCGATTCGGACAATATTCATTGCTCTAATTATTTGCTTAACATATTTGGCATTTTTCCGGTGTCGAGTTACAGGCATTTGCTAAAACAGCTCGATGGCATTATTTATCCTGAATACCGTAATTTTATCAATCAAAAAATTTCAAAAGCGGTCAACAAGGGTACTACCGAATCCTATACCTATCGCATCCTTCATCCTTCGGGAGAGATGCGTTGGATTATGGAAGAGATTTCGCTGCTTGGCGACATCAATAAGCGAAAGCAAATGCTCATTGGTACTGTGCGCGACATTACCGATCAAAAGCGCGCCGAGGATAAGTTGAAAGAGTATCTGCTAATTGTGTCCTCATCGAGCGAGCTGATGTCGCTCATCGATCTCGATTATCGTTATGTTAACGTAAATCAGGCGTATCTGGATGCCTATCAAAAAAAATCGGACGAAATTGAAGGCCATACCGTGAAAGAAATGTTTGGAGCCGAAACTTTTTATACCATTATCAAACCCAACATCGACAGATGCCTGCTGGGCGAGCATCTAACCGATCAATATTGGTTTGCTTTTCCCAATGGTAAAAACTGTTTCATGGATGTAAAATACAATCCGGTGCTCGAAATGGACGGTACTATTTCGGGGGTAACGGTAAGCGCACGCGATATTACGGATCTGAAAAAAACGGAAGAGCAGTTGAATATTTTTAAGCTCTTTGCGCAGGAATCGGGCGTGGGCTTTGGCATGGCCAATATGGATGGCGAAATTACTTATGTTAATTCGCGATTGAGCAGCATGGCCGGCTATTCCGAAACATCGGCACTGATGGGCGAAAATATCCTGAAAACTTTCCTCGGTGTTTACAAGGTTAAACTTTTTAACGAAATATTGCCTGTTATCAAAACCAAGGGACAATTCACCGGCGAAATGGATATTGTTCGCAAAGATGGGATTGTGATACATACCATAGCCAACTTTTTTATCATCCGCGACCAGCAGGAGGCTCCGGTATCTTTTGCACTTACCATTACCGATATTACCGACCGCAAACTGGCTGAAGAAGCCTTGCAGCAGAGCGAAAATAATTTTCGTACCATTTTTACCAATGCAGCCATAGGTATCGATGTTGTGGACGAAAAAGGAAAGTTTGTCCAGGTTAACAAGGCCATTGCTCAAATGTTGGGTTATAGTACAAAGGAATTGATGCGTATGAAAGTTGCCGATGTTACCTGGCCTGATGATCGAGGATTGAGCAAAAAGAGTTTAAAGGATATTTTTACCGGGAAGAAAAACTTTTACCGTATTCAGAAACGCTATCGTCGAAAAGACGGAAATTTTTTCTGGGCTGATCTCTCGGTTGCAAATTATCACGATGTGGTGAATAATCGTAAACTGGCCATCGGCACCTTAATCGATATTAGCGAAGCTAAGCACCTGCATGAAGAATTGCACCTGTCGCGCGAGGAAGCCATCAAAGCCAATAAGGCCAAATCGGAATTTCTGGCCAATATGAGTCACGAAATACGCACGCCGCTGAATGCCGTCATCGGTTTTACCGAATTGCTCGAGACGATGCTTAATGACAGCAAGCAAATTAACTACCTGCAATCTATTAAAGCCGGCGGCAAAAATTTACTCATGCTTATCAACGATATCCTCGATCTTTCCAAGATTGAAGCCGGCAAGCTGGAGTTTAAATACGAAGCCGTAAATCCCTATTTTTTGATCGAAGAAATCAAGCAAATCTTCTCGATAAAAATTGCCGAAAAGGATATCGATTTTATCGTGGATGTGGAGGAGGACATTCCCGCCAGCCTTATTCTTGACGAGGTAAGGGTGCGCCAGATTATTTTTAACCTGATTGGCAATGCCATAAAATTTACCGAAAAGGGCTTTGTGAAATTTTCAGCCCACAGGTTGATTTCAAAAAATGACAACAGCAAAATTGACTTGCTTGTGGATGTTGAAGATACAGGCATTGGCATACCCATAGACCAACAGAGCCATATTTTTGATGCGTTCCAGCAGCAGAGCGGACAAAGCACCCGCAAATATGGCGGTACGGGATTGGGATTGTCAATCAGCAAACGCCTGGTGGAAATGATGGGCGGCCACATTTCGCTGAAAAGCACGGAAGGCAAGGGATCGGTATTTTCGTTTTCCTTGCCGGGAATTGCCATTGGGGCAACCGTGGATGATGCTATGGCCGAGGATGATCTGGATGTGGGGAACATTGAGTTTGAACCAACAAAAATATTAATCGTTGATGATGTGGAATCAAATCGACGCATCATAAGCGAAAATTTTTCAGCACCACACATTACGGTTGTCGAAGCCGAAGACGGCCAAAAAGCCCAACTACTGGCTTCCCAATTTATGCCGGATGTTATTTTTATGGATATTCGTATGCCCGTGATGGATGGCTTTGAAGCCACGCGGCTGATAAAAACCAGAAAGAAAACCCGCCACATCAAAGTCATCGCACTCACCGCTTCGGTGCGTAGCGAGGATCAGGATGATAATTATCAAAAATATTTCGATGGCTATCTGTGCAAACCAGTTACCCGCGCCGAGCTTTACCGCGAACTGATGCGTTTTTTGCCTTATAAAGAAATAAGAGCCAAAGTATCGACGGCTGATTTGCCCACCCTCTCCATCGTTGAAAGCATCAACAGCATAAGTCTCTCTCCCAAGCTGGCACAAAAACTGAGCATTGAAATCGAAAAGGAATTGCTGCCAATGTGGGAGCAGGCCAACACCTTCCAGATGAGTGATGAAATTGAAGCGTTTGCGACACGAATAAAATATATTGGCAAACACTACAAGTTATTGATTTTTACGAATTATGGAACCGAGCTTGGCAATGCAGTAAGTCATTTTGATGTGGAAAAAATGGATAGCCAGCTTAGGCTTTTTCCCGAAATTGCAAAGCAGCTTCAAAACAGGATCAGCGAAAAATTATAAAAAGAATCTTGCTTATTAATAATGATTTGCTACTTTTGAAAAGTTATATTTTGTAAGCACTTTTTGATGGTACAAGCCAAACCCAAAATACTCCTTGTTGATGATAATCCGATCAATGTTCGGGTGGCAGCCAAAATTCTGCATACGCATAATTACAACATTTCATTTTCAAAATCCGGTGTCGAGGCCATTCAAAAAGCTTCCCAAATCGACTTTGATTTGATTTTGCTTGATATTATGATGCCCGGGATGGATGGCTACGAGGTTTGCGAAATATTAAAGAAAAATCCCAATACCAGCCATATTCCTATTATTTTTTTAACAGCCAAAACGGAGGCGGAGGATGTGGTTCATGCCTTCGAGTTGGGAGGAGCTGATTACCTTACCAAACCCTTTAATGCTATGGAGTTGCTTTCGCGGGTACAAACCCATGTGCGCCTAAAGCGTTCACTCGAAGCCTTCGAGGTGGCCAATAAGCAACTGCGCGAATCCAGTAATACAAAGGATAAAATGTTTTCTATTATCAGCCACGATTTGTTAGGCCCGCTAGGCAACATCAAAGAATCGCTCGAACTGATAGTTAACAAAGAGGTGGAAATGGATAAGCAGGCCATGGAGAAATTTATCAAAGCTACCTGGAATGCTGTGGGCAATGCTTTTAACCTGCTCGAAAATCTTTTGTATTGGGCACGCAATCAGCGGGGAAAAATGGTTTATAATCCTAAAACCTTGGACTTGAATCAAATTGTAACGGAAACCCATAGCCTGTTGGAGGGCGTTGCAAAAAACAAAAATATCACCCTGATAAACAATCTATCCGGCGAAAACCGCGTTTATGGCGATAAAAATGCAATTAAGACCATTTTGCGAAACCTGGTTTCCAATGCAATAAAATTTACGCAGCCCCAGGGTAGCGTAAGCATTTGCCTTAACGATTCCGATCCGCTATTTATGCAGCTCGCGGTGTGTGATAATGGCGTTGGCATGGATGAGCAAAGTGCAAATAGCCTCTTTTCGGCAAATAGGAAAAATAGTCCCAAATGGGGAACAAATGGCGAAAAGGGCGTTGGGCTTGGGCTAATTATATCAAAAGAATTTGTTGAAAAACACGGAGGCAAAATATGGCTCGAAAGTGCTGAAGGAAAAGGCAGCACATTTTATTTTACACTACCCAAATATGCAAAACAATATGGATACACAAGCAAGTAAGAAGAAAATTTTAATCGTTGACGATGTTCCTAAGAATATCGAATTGGCAGCTAATATTCTGCAAACCAAAGACTACAACATCACTTTTGCAAAAAGTGGCCCGGTAGCACTCGAAAAAGTTCAATCGATCGATTTCGATCTCATCCTGCTCGATGTGATGATGCCAGAAATGGACGGCTTTGAAGTTTGCAAAATTCTTAAAGAAGGTGAGAATACCAAAGATATCCCGGTAATTTTTGTAACGGCACGCTCCGAAACCGAAAACGTGGTTAAGGGATTCGAGCTGGGTGCGGTAGATTATGTTACCAAGCCATTTCAAACCGAAGAGCTCCTGGCACGGGTAAAAACTCATGTGGATATTCGCGAAAAACTAGAAGAAAAAAAACGGATAGAGATAAAATTGAGCGAAGGACAGATAAATCAGGAGGGCGAAGAAACCGCGAATTTGAAAAAACAACTCGAATCGCGCAAGGCCGAACTGGAAAATGTTACCCTTTTTTATGAGCTTCGAAGCCAGATGGATAAACTTATCCAGGACAAAAGCCCGGTGGCTCGAATGGAGATAAGGCATATCAAAGAAATGATCTCTAATTTATTTATCGATAAAAGCAATCAGGAGTTTCATCGTTCGCTCAAGCAAAATTATCCCAAGCTCACCTTCGACGATTTGCGCCTGTGCTCCTACCTCAAGCAGCGTTTCCTGAATGTGGAAATTGCCGAATTCCTCGAAACTTCGCCTGAGGCTGTTTACACCCGCAAGTCGCGTTTGCGCCAAAAACTCGACCTGATAAAGGATCAGGATATCACTGATTTTCTGGCCAATTACGAGTATTAACCATCTATAATATCTACCTATCTGATTTTGTAAATATTTGTTAGGGGCATGTAAGTTCGTGTTATTTAATCTGACATGATATTTAAATAATTGGTAGTATTTTTGCAGTGTTTTTATAAATGGAACCAATTTGTAAACTTCCATTTTTAATTTGGGATACCTTTTCACTCATAATTTGGTATCTTTTTTCATAGACGTTAGGTGTGGAAAACCTGCCCGAAAGGGCAGGTTTCCATTTTTTAGGTCGAAAATTTTTATTTATGCTTTTGGAATGATCTTTGTTAATTGTGGAATTCAATTTACGTTCTTTTCTAAATCTTGACAAATTAAGCATCGCATTGAACAAAACAAGTATCAAAATGCGTTAATAATAAATAGTGATTCATTCACTACATGTAATCCTCCTTCATGCCCCGATAGCAGAAATGCTTTCGGGGCTTTTTATTTGTACAAAAGAAAAACTGCCGGTTTTTTATTCAGTTCGGGTTTTTGCTTTTTCCATTGGGCGATGCTCATTGTTTTTATATATTCATCGCTAGTGGTAAGGCTGGCCGCAATACACAAGGCTGTGGCAGGGCTGCAATTGCTAAGGATAAATGCGAGCATCTTATCGTTTCGATAGGGCGTTTCGATAAATATTTGGGTTTGATCTTTTTTAAAAATATCCCCTTCCAGCACTTTAAGTTTGTTTTTTAGTTGCGATTTGTCGATGGGCAGGTAGCCATGGAAGGCAAAGTTTTGTCCGTTAAACCCGGATCCCATCAGGCTCAGGATTATCGATGAGGGGCCGGTAAGCGGAATCACCTTTAAATTCCTGCTGTGGCATTGCCTTACGATTTCGCCACCCGGATCGGCAATGCAGGGCACGCCGGCCTCCGATAAAAGTCCAAGCGGATTGCCCGCTTCAATCGTAGAAATAAAGCCTGCGGCTGTTTCGGCATCGGTGTGCTTATTCAAAACTTTAAATTCTACCGTGTCAAAATCTTTATCAAATCCCGCCTTGCGCAAAAACCTTCGGGCACTGCGTAGGTTTTCCACGATAAAGGCATCCAGTTGATTGATGATCTCAAATACACTGGCTGGTAAGACCATCTCCGGTGGAGTATCGCCCAGGGTAACGGGGATAAGATATAGCGCGTTTTCTAACATGATTTTATCCAGGGTAAATGATCGAGATCAACATTTCCGCCCGAAATGATGATGCCGATTTTCTTGTTTTGATGTGCAAATTTATTTTCCATAATTGCGGCTAAAGGAACTGCTGACGAAGGCTCGATAATTATTTTCATCCGCTCCCACACCAATTTCATGGCTTCCACTATCGCTTTTTCCGAAACGGTTACTATGGCATCTACATGATTTTTAATAATGGGGTAGGTGATGCTGCCCAGGGAGGTGCGCAGTCCATCGGCCAGGGTGTTAGGATTTATCGAGGGAATAAATTTGTTTTGATAAAACGATTGGAAGGCATCATCGGCTTGCTCGGGTTCGGCAGCAATTACCTTTGTTACGGGCGAAAAGAAAAAGCATGATAAAGCCGTTCCGCTCAGCAGGCCGCCACCACCCACCGGTGCCATTATCACATCCAACGCAGGATGATCTTCGATCAGTTCTTTGGCGGCCGTGGCTTGTCCGGCAATGATAAGCAGGTTGTTGTAGGGGTGAATTTCGATAGCTTTGGTTTGATCAATAACTTTTTTTAGTGTGGCTTCGCGGCTGGCCAGGGTAGCCGTACAAAAGGTAATAATTCCGCCGTAATGTTTTACTGCAGCCACTTTTACTGCCGATGAGTTGTCGGGCATCACGATGTGTGCACTCGTGCCTCTGAGCTTAGCCGCACGAGCCAGGGCTGCGGCGTGGTTTCCTGATGAATGCGTGGCAACGCCGCGTGCCAACTCATCTTCGATTAGCGAGAAAACCGCATTTACTGCACCACGCGATTTAAAAGCTCCGGCTTTTTGTAAGTTTTCGCATTTGAAAAATAATTGGCAGCCAAAGGCTTGGTTTATATTTTCGGAGCTGAGCACAGGCGTTCGGTGTACATATTTGCCAATGGTTTTGGCTGCCTGCATGATATCTTGTATGTTGGGTGCGCTCATCATGGGCTTTTTGCTTTATTTTAATCGTTCTTCGATAATACGGTCGCAGGCCTTGTCGATCATTTGATACACGTTTTCAAAACCCCGATCGCCGCCATAATATGGGTCGGGTACACTGATGTTTTCGTTGGGTAATGCCTCATTCATCAACAGCTTCACCTTTGCTTTTTCATCTTCGGTGCGAGCCATCGCCATTATGTTTTGGTAGTTTTCGCTATCCATGGCATAAATCAGGTCGTAGGTTTTAAAATCCCCGGTGGTAAATTTTCGTGCGCTGTGTTGCGAAATATCCACCCCGTTTTTCTTTGCAACCATCACCGATCGTTTGTCTGCACCTTCGCCCACATGATACGCTGCGGTACCGGCCGAATCAACTTTGGCATCAATATCGTTTTTACAGATTTTATCTTTAAGAATGCCTTCAGCCAGGGGTGAGCGGCATATATTTCCGAGGCAGACCATCAAAACTTTTTTCATAAATACAGGATTGTGGATTTAGCCGATGACAGGGCTGAAGGCTAAAGGTTGATTTTCTTAAAGATGTCTTCCATGTAAACCCGAAATGCCTTGTCGGTGTCGCGCAGGTTTTTAACGGTTTTGCATGCGTGCAATACCGTAGCATGGTCTTTATTTCCACATTGCAGCCCTATTTGCGTAAGCGAAGCCTTGGTATGTTCTTTCGAGAAATACATCGAGAGCTGTCGTGCCTGTACGATATTGCGTTTGCGGGTTTTCGAATTCATCTGGTCGAGGGACAGGCCAAAATAATCGGATACTATTTTTTGGATGTAATCGATTGATATTTCCTTGTTTGAATTTTTAATAAAATTATCAACGATTTGCTTGGTCAGTTCCAGGGTAATCTCTTTTTTGTTAAGTGAGGCCTGGGCAAGCACCGAAATCATGGCTCCTTCCAGTTCACGAATATTGGAGGTGATGCTGTAGGCCAGGTATTCGATAACGTTGTCGGGCATGGTAATGCCATCGTTGTACAAGCGTTTTTTAAGGATGGTGATGCGGGTATCCAGGTCGGGGCTTTGCAAGTCGGCAGTAAGTCCCCACTTAAAGCGCGAAAGCAGCCGTGCCTCCATACCTTCGATTTCTACCGGCGGCTTGTCCGAAGTGATGACCAGTTGCTTCGAGTGTTGGTGCAACTGGTTGAAGATATGAAAGAACACATCTTGTGTTTTGGCCTTTCCCGAAAGGAAATGAATATCATCGATAATAAGGACATCGATGAGCTGATAAAAGTTGGTGAAATCGTTTTGGTTATTGTAGCGCACTGATTCGATGTACTGCGAATAAAACTGGTCGGCGGTAACGTAGAGCACCGTCTTATCCGGAAATTTGTCTTTTACCTCCAGGCCGATGGCATGGGCAAGATGTGATTTTCCCAAACCCACACGGCTGTACAAAAACAGCGGATTGAAGGCCGTCTTGCCCGGATTTTTGGCTATTGCCAAGCCTGCCGATCGTGCCAATCGGTTGCAGTCGCCTTCGATAAAGTTGTCGAAAGTATAGCGATCGACCAGTTGCGAATTAACTTTTACTTTTTGGATGCCGGGAATTACAAAGGGATCGGGTATTTCTTTGGGCGAGCCTTTGATATTGAAAGGCATATTTACAGCCGGATTAGCCGTAGATGAACGGTTGGAAGTGGGGACTATCACCGACAGGGGGCCATTTTGCCGATTAGCAGAAGTATCCATTACGATACTGTATTCAAGCCGCCCCTTTACACCCAGTTCCTTTTTGATGGTACGCCGGAGCAAACTGATGTAGTGCTCCTCGAGCCATTCGTAAAAAAACTGGCTGGGTACCTGAATAGTCAAAACATCATCGCTGAGTTTGATAGGCTTGATAGGCTCAAACCATGTGTTAAAACTCTGACCATTAATGTTATCCTTAATGATTTTTAGGCAGTTTCCCCAAACTTTATTTGCAATTTCATTGTTTTGTAAAGCCACAGTAGTAACTATTTATCAGTTCGTTATAAAATATAATATATAAAAAGGATGCAGAGGAGTGCCTTGTAAGCCTCAAAAATTCTCCCGGAAAATCTTTACAAAGGTGGTTCAAAAAAAAATGATAAAAATATTTTTTTCATCTTGTATTTGAGCAAAATTATAGTATTGAATAGCATGTTGAAAAAACAGATTTGAATATCAAATGATTTAAATTGAACTGCTTAGTTTTTTCTCTAAAATATGCAAATATGTATGCTTTTGCGATTCATTTTCCCGTTGCCTTGGGCTGATGAATTTCGGAATTTACGTGCCCGATTTCAAGCAATTTGGTATATGCGAAACCGGCTAAAAATAGTAATTCCTTGGATTGCACACCATGCTTTTTTATAAAAAAACTTAATTTTGCTTTTACATCTTAGGCTGAACTGTTTAAGGGTTTTTTGATACCAAATATTCCATAAACTATATAAAGTGTAGTTTTACATGCTAAACTAAAGCTTATGGATTTATTGATCTTAAAAGACATCACCATCATATTCGGCATCGCCGTAGTAGTTGTATTTACCTGCCAACGACTTAAAATTCCGCCCGTTATCGGTTATTTAATTACCGGAGTTTTAGCCGGGCCCAATGGCTTTGCATTAATTAGTGGTGTACACGAAATCGAAATCCTGGCCGAAGTGGGCGTAATTCTTTTGCTTTTTACCATCGGCATCGAGTTTTCGTTGAAGAACCTGGTTAAGATACGCAACACCTTATTAATAGGAGGTGGCTTGCAGGTATTTGTTACCATTTTGCTTTTTGCACTCTTTACCCGCGCTAATTTTTTTGGTGCCCACGACAGCAACACGCTCCCCGAAAGTATTTTTATGGGTTTTCTTATTGCGCTAAGTAGTACTGCTATTGTTCTAAAACTTTTGCAGGAGCGTGGCGAATTTATCAGCCCGCATGGAAAGACGATCCTGGGAGTACTGATATTTCAGGACATTGTAATTGTTCCAATGATGCTTGTGTTACCTTTTCTGGCTGGGATGTCGGGGCAGCAATCCCCAATTTGGGAAATCGTGGTGAAAGTCCTGGCTGTAATATTAATGGTTTTTATCGGTGCAAAGTATGTGGTGCCTAAGTTGCTTTACCTGGTGGCCAAAACGAAGAGTCGCGAGCTTTTTCTTTTAACCATCATTGTTATTGCCCTTGCGGTGGCCTATTCAACGTACATGGCCGGGCTATCGCTGGCATTGGGAGCCTTCCTTGCCGGTCTTATTGTTTCCGAATCCGACTACAGCCAGCAGGCCTTTGGCAATGTGGTTCCCTTTCTTGAGGTCTTTACCAGTTTCTTTTTCGTTTCGATAGGCATGTTGCTGGATGTGGAATATTTGTTGAGTAAGCCCTTTTTAATTTTAGCAATCACCCTGGGCGTTATCCTTGTAAAATCATTGGTGGCCACCGGTGCAGCCCTGGCTTTGGGTTATCCGCTGCGCACCTCTTTGCTGGTAGGTTTTACGCTGGCACAGGTGGGCGAGTTTTCTTTCATCCTCTCGCGCAAGGGTCAGGAGATGGGGCTGATTTCTGATAATAATTACCAACTTTTTCTGGATGTGTCGGTGCTTACCATGGCGGCCACACCTTTTATTATGTCGGCAGCACCGCGCCTTGCCGACCTACTCTTGCGCCTCCCCTTGCCAACACGCATGAAAGCAGGGCTTAGGCCAGGACTTGGCGAAGCCGATTATGTTGCTGGCATCAAAGATCACCTTATTATTATCGGTTATGGTATTAATGGCCGAAACGTTGCACGGGCGGCCAGGTTTGCCAGTATTCCTTACGAAATCATCGATTTGAATGCCGAAACCGTGCGCCAGGAGAAGAAAAAGGGAATCCCCATATTTTTTGGCGATGCCACCCAGCAAGCGGTTTTGGATCATGCCTCCGTCATCGATGCCATGGTGCTGGTGGTTACTCTGCCGGGTAGTGCCGATGTAAGGCGTATCACTCAGGTCGCTCGTCAGATGAATCCAAACTTACACATTATTATACGCTCCCGTTTTGTAACCGATTTACAGGATCTTTTTAAGCTGGGTGCCGATGAGGTGATACCTGAGGAGTTTGAAACCTCGGTGGAGATATTTACCCGTGTACTGGCCAAATATTTGGTTCCTCACGCGGAAATCGAAAAACTGGTGGCTCAGGTGCGCTCCGATGGCTACGAAATGTTTAGAAGTCTTTCGCTCAAAGATGACACTTACGGAAAGTTAGCCGTAAATGTTCCCGAGATCACCATCAGCTCGATGCACGTGTGTGGCAAGGCAGCCATCGAAGGGAAAACGCTTGCGCAAGTGGCATTCGAACAAAAACACAAAATTAACCTCCTCGCCATAAGCAGAGGCAATCAATCGTTTTCAAATCCCCCACCCCATTTTGTCCTTCAGGAAAACGACATCCTATTTTTCCTCGCCTCACAGGATAAAATGCGCCAACATACTGCCCTGTTTAAAACACAGGATGGCGAATGCGAAACAGTGTAAGTTAAAAAAGGCGTATCACAATTTATTAATCCCGGTTTGGATATACGAAATTGGGTATTTCGGTATCCTGCACCATAGCTACTGCGGGATTTTAAATTTCAAAGTAATTTCGCCAGATTCCGGATCGAAGTGCAGATCCTCCTTTTGCAGCATGAGGTCTTTGCCCGTGCTTAGCTTGAGTAGTTGGGATAAAAACTCAAGACCGCTTTTCAGGATTGCATCTATTTCGCGGGCATCAATTCTACCTACATCGGTGCTAATAGTATTCCCTGCTTTTTCGACAAAGCTTTTCTCTGGCAAAGTTTTGGAAATGGGGAAGTAGGCCGGGACAAAGTTTTCCTCCTCGCCGGTAAAGTCCAGTTTCATTTGGCCTGGAGGGGATTTGCTTTCGCTACCTGAAGGCTCATCGCTAAGTATCATTTGTTCGATGGTGTGCGAAAGTGCATCGGTGAAACCTTTTTGCAAAATCCCGGCAAGCTCGGCAGGGTGGTCGGTCTGGCCGGAAGTACCCGGGTTTTGTTTTGGCTCCAGGTTTATTTCAAGTCCCCCGGCCAACTGAGCCTCAAGCGAATTATCGCCAATTAAATTGATGATGGTAAGTTTGGTTTTTCTGTTGCGCAGGCTGTCGATACTGCCGAGGCGTTTATTTTTTTCGTTGGCATTGGCGGGCACTTCCATGTTTATCACCGTATCAATCGCCGCCAGGTCGATGGCTTGCGCCACCCCGGGGGTACAAAGGAATATCCGCAAATCGGGGTTAGCTACAAATTGCGCAAAGCTTCTTTTTTGGTCTTCAAGCCCGACTTGCTGACTTACATCCACAAAGGAAATCTTGCTTAGACGCAGCATCCGGGCGATGATGTTCACCATTTTATCCCACTCGGTAAATATCACGGTTTTGGTTTGGCTTTTTTTGATGTGGAGCTTATAGGCCAGGATATGCTTCAACTCATCGAGCTTGGGCGCGATGTTGCTGGCATCATCGATCAAGAAAGTGGAATTGATGCTCATGCGCATATTTTTTATAATCGCCTGGGTTTTTTGCAGGTCGTAGGCACTGATGACTTTTTTTTGGGCCAGGTTTAATATCTCGCGGGCATAAGTGATGTGCAATTTTTTTTGATAAGCCGAGAGCCTTACCGGGATGTTTATTTGGTTGATGTTGGGCAGTTGTTTGAGCACCTCCTGCCGTTCACGCTTGATGAGCACCGGCTTTAGTCTTTCTTTTAATTCCTCAAGATTATAATAGCCTACGATGGTATTATTACTTTGCGAATCGAAATAGCAATGCTGGTACGAAAATTCCCACAGCGGTGTCAGCAAGTCTGAATCTACAAATAGAATAATGGAATAAAGATCGATCAGCTCCGATTCGATGGGCGTGTCGCTTAACACCAGAGCGTGCTTGCGGGGTATCGATTTGATGACCGATGCCGTGGCCGAGGCATAATTTCGGATGCGTTCGGCCTCGTCGAGGACGATAAAATCCACCGCAGTTTTTCGGATGATCTGCTTATCCCGCATCATGGTTTCGTAGCTCACGATTTTAAAAAATATCCCGGGGTCAGCATAAATGGCATTGCGCTCTTCGCTGTTGCCTTCCACAATGCTTGCCTTTTCGGCGCACAGGCTTTCTATCGCTTGCTTCCACTGTGTTTTCATTAATGCCGGGCAGATTATCAAGGTGCTGTTAAAGCCAAAAATCAGCTTTTTCATCAGGGCGGTAGCGATGGCTTGTACTGCTTTTCCCAGGCCAATTTCATCGGCGATTAGGGATCCTTTTTTAAAAGTGGCAAATTCGACACCCTGCCGCTGGTAGGGAAGAAGCTGGGTTTTCAGGAGCGAGAGGTCGAGCTTTTGCGTTTTTTCGATACGGCGCAGTGCCACCAGTTCTGATATTTTATCTACTTTTTCATATACCTCGGGGCGCACCAGAATTTGCTTGTGTTTGTCTAGGTTATTAAAAAAGCCCAGCAGTTGCTCCGCTTCCTCGTCTTCGATAAATCGCTTGTTGCCAAAGTAGCGATAAAAAAGCTCTGCCACTTCGCCAAATATTTTTTCGGGATAAAACCAACTGATTTTATAATCCCTAAAAGGATTCAGAAAGACTTCGATAAAGGGATATTTGGGCAAAGGTTCTTTTTCCAGTTCAGGATCTTTCAGATATTTCTCAAAGGCAAAAATCAGGTGCTTGCAGGTGCCCAGCTTGTTGGTTTTGTAGTCGGGGCACGAGCAATAGCCGTGCCTGCGTTCGATGTCGCGAAAGGTGAGCTTGTACTGGATGCCGCGCTCGTTGGTAAGCAGGTGCTCGCCGTAGGCATTGTCAGCGTACTGAATAGTATAATTGGCGCGCAGGGCTTTGGTTTTCCGTTCTTCTACCACGCGTTTTATCATTCCGCTACGGGTATATTTGATGCCACTGGCCGGAATTTCTTCCTCATCAATTTTGATAAGCTCATGGAGCTGCAGCAGGGCGGCAGCGCGATGGCGGCATATCGTTCCGGCTTCGCATTCGCAGGTGGCGGTCAGCGTATCGCCGGTGTCAATTTTCACGAGGTAGTCACCATATTTATCGTTAACCGAAAACTCGAAATGATTCTCGGACGAGGAGAGGCGGGTGCATTGCCCGTTAAGATACAGGCTGTGCCCCTGACGATAAATCAGATTGGACGAGCCTGAGCGATGCGAAAGCTCCTGGAGTTGTTTTTTGATAAGTACTGAGCCGGGATTTTCCATAATAATTTCCAGAGATTAAATGCGATCAACTACCAACGAATGATGGCAAAAATAAGGGAATTCAATAAATTCCTTTATTTTTCAATTAACCTCCTTACTGTGATATTGTTAATCTGTTTAATAGCATCACGATCAATTAATTGATTATACTCTTTCTGGTAAATATCCATAGACTTTTGGTTCTTTTTTATTTTATACAAAGAATCATATTCGGCAATAAATTTGTAAAAAGTTTGATAAACCGATAAACTGTCAATACTTAATATTATCGTGAGTAAGTTTTTTTCTGTAATTAATTGATAGAATTGGTTGGTTTTATAAAGATGTCCGTTCAAATAAATCTGGTCTTTGATAATCTCAATGTTGCAAACATTTGGGTAATCCTCATTTATTCCCATATCATTCTTAAATTTCTGTGATATAGGAGGCCTTTTTGCTTCCTCAAATTTTCTAATATCGGGATCTATGAAATAATTTTCCTCATCAAAAATTGGAGGGAGTTTTTGCTTGATGCCTCTGCATGATTCATAATGTTTAGGATTTTGTCCTTTCCCGATAAAAGCAATTTTATAATAGCCAACCTTTCTCAATTCATTTTTTACGATTTTGACAATTTTGTAGCTTACATCGGAATCAATATAGAGTGCTATCAATTTGTGGTTTGAAAATTCATCAAGTTCTCTTAATTGAAATAATCTTTTGTGCAACGAAGAGTCAAGAACGACAAGTTGTTTATTTAAATAGATGCTGATTTTATCATCATTTTTTTCTTGGGTAGGAATGAATATTGAATTGTAAATATTATAATTTCCAATTTTATCTGAATATCCTAATGGTAAATTTAGATCAATTCCCAAAAAACTTTTAATATCGCTGAAATAATCTCCTGACTTAGCACGATAATATTTTTGCCTAATGATAGAATCAAGATTCGTGGATATGGTAAAAAGAGTATCAAAATCCACTTTGTAATTCAGCTTAACAATGTCTCGTTCAAATGGACTATTAATTAGCAATGTATTATGAGAGATGTCGTAGGAAATTGTGTCGATGATTCCTGATGGACTTATCACAAAAACTGAATCGATAAATGTAATTGTATGTGGAAAACTGAAATTTGTATTAAGCCACTTTCCATTTAATTCTGAGTTTTCAGTCTTACAAGCTGAGAATAAAATGATTATGAAAAGTATGTAGATTGTGCTTTTCATCTTTGCTTTATTTTGCAGTCAAGTGTATTGATAGTTTTAGTGCGTTTGCGATAAGTGCAAAATTTGACAAGCGGATGTCTTCTCCATTTTCAATTCTTGAAATATAGGGTCGTTTTTTCCCAATTAGTTCAGCCAGCTCATTTTGGCTTAATCTGAGTTCCTTTCTACGGGTTTTAATTATTTCACCGAAATAAAATGAAAATGACTCTTCTCTGAATTTCTCACGAGATTCAGTTCCAATTTCACCAAACCTTTTATCAAGGATTTCCTTTGCATTTATTAGTTTTTCCATGGCTCCACATTTTTATAGATAGTCCTTTAATAATTTTTCGGCTGTCCTTATTGCTTTCTTGTAATCCTTGTTGGATTTTTTGTTAAAACCATTCAAGCAAACAACTCTAGTGCATTCTGTAAAGTTTGAATGGTCAATGGTAAACATGATTACACGAACTTCAGATCCAGCTTTTATTCTGAGTTCGTAGAAGTCCGTATTTATCAATTTTTTCACAAAATTTGAATGAACAACTTTCACTTCTCCGATGACTACAATCAGATGAAAAAACTTAAGCGAAAGCCTTTTGTCCTAACTGTCGATAAAATTTAAACATTCCGGTGTAATCAATACTTCTCTCACGAGGCAAAAGTAACGAATGCGTTACATACTTACAAATTTATTTGGAATTTGTTTCTTAAAAACTTCATACGCACGAAGTAAGCCTACCTACCAAAAACCACCGCTCCTCCCGAAAAGGTTTTGAGCACCTGCACTTGTGGAATATCTCCGAGGGGTATTTGCATGATGTCATCGCTCAGTACCACAAAGTCGGCCATTTTTCCTACTTCCAGGCTGCCTTTTTCATTTTCTTCAAAGGCAGCCTTTGCCGCCCATATCGTCATGCCTTTCAGACTTTCTTCGCGCGAGAGGGCGTTTTCCATCTGGAAACCTTCCGGCGGCCAACCCTTCAAATCTTTGCGTGCCACGGCGGCATAAAAGGTATAAATCGGATTGATATTTTCGATGGGGAAGTCGGTGCCCAGCGGAATCCATCCATTTTGGGCAAGGAGATTTTTGTAGGCGTAAGCACCTTTGATGCGCTGGGGGCCAACGCGGTCTTCGGCCCAGTACATATCGCTGGTAGCGTGGGTGGGCTGCACCGAGGGCACGATGCTGTATTTGCCGAAAAGTTCAAAATCTTCGGGGGCAACGATCTGCGCGTGTTCAATGCGCCAGCGGCGGTCGTTTTTGCCTTTCAGGCTTTCGCCGTAAAGTTGCAGCATCATCCGGTTGGCCGAATCGCCAATGGCATGGGTGTTTATCTGGAAGCCCTTCTCGTAGGCAGTTTTGCAGATGTCGCGAATCGAGTCGGGACTGCGCAAAATCAAGCCGCTGTTTCCTGCATCATCGCTGTAGTCGGCCAGCATTTTCGCGCCGCGTGAGCCAAGTGCTCCATCGGCGTAGAGTTTTATGCTTCGCACATTGAGGCGGTCGGTTTTGTATGTGCCTTTTTCAACATAAGTTTTAAAATTTTCGGCAGTGGGGCTAAGCATGGCATAAATGCGCATTTGCAAGGATTCCTGCTTTTGCATCGAATCCACCACGGCTATTTCGTTCGTTTCAAGTCCGGCATCGTGGACGCTGGTTAGTCCCACGGCAAAGCATTCCTTCTGTGCGGCCAGCAGGGCTTCGGCTATTTGTTGATTGTCGGGTGCAGGTATTTTATCATAAACCAATTCCATGGCATTGTCGATCAAAATGCCGGAAGGCACGCCGCTTTTGCTTTGCACTTCGCCGCCCTCAATTTTTGTTGTTACAGTAATGTCGGCCAGTTGGAGTGCCTTGCTGTTAACCAAGGCAGCGTGGCCATCAATGCGGGTGAGCATTACCGGCTTGTCGGGAAACAGTTGGTCGAGCCTTTCTTTGTTGGGGAACTCTTTTTCGGGCCAGTCGTTTTGATCCCATCCCCGGCCTTCGAGCCAAGCTATGGAGGGGAACTTTTCGGCATGAGCCTGTACGCGCTCCAAAACCTCATCGAAGGATTGGGTTCCGGTAAGGTCGGCACGCTTGAGCAATCCTGTCCCATAGCCCAAAAAATGACAGTGGGCATCGATAAATCCCGGATAAACCGGCTTGCCATCCATATCATAAATATGTCCGGCATCGTATTTCCCTAAAATCTCATCATTCCCGCCGATGGCTTGAATTTTACCATCTTTAATGGCCATCGCTTCAGCCATTTCAAATTGGGCATTCACAGTGTAGATTTTTGCATTTTTAATAATCAGATCCGATTTTTCCATGGTGTTGCAGGCAGTTAAAAAAATGAGAGCGAGCACAAAGGCAATTCCTGTAAGGTTTTTCATTGAAGTATTATTAGTTTTCAAATTTTTTGAGCATAATGAGGAGATGACATCATGAAATGGATTTCTCCCGGCAAAATACCCCCGAAGCATTGGGGTAAGCTACTTTGTTACAAATTTACAGTACAAGAAATAAATATTTTATTTTTCTTTAGAAAAATTCTTTGCGCCCCCTGTGGTTAAAAAAACCACCGCCAAGGTCGCAAAGATCGCTAAGGAAAAGGAAATATGAATATTTCCTTTCAACTACCCCCCTTCTACAAAAGTCCTGTCACCTCGAAGAGCCTCGATAGCTTTTGGGGCGATTGAGAAGTCTCTCTGGCAACCTTTACTCCAACTTCTTACACAAACATGTCGTTGGTAACGCAGTGAGGAATCTCCTAATAATCTGTTTCTGATTAAAGCATGTCATTGGTAATCCCAAAATTAAATTCTATCGAAAACAAATGTATCTATTTCAGATAATCTTCTTCCATTTCCTCCCAGTCGGGAAAATGATTGTAGTGCCATTTGTCGATGACTTCACCATTTTTAATCAAAATCAATCCGGGGTTGGAGCGTATCATGGTTTTGAGCACAATATCATCGGCATTGAAAAATGGGATGTCGAACGAAAGGTTTTCTTTTTCGAGGAAGGGCTGAATTTTCTCTTCCAGGGTGGCGGTAAGCACAATGAAGGAATAGCCGTTTTCGTCCGCTTTGTTATATAGCTTCTGGATTTCGCCGAAGACACCCTCATCGGTTTTATTCAAATTCCAGGCAACCACAAAAAAGTGGTAATCCGGATTTTTCAGATACATATTGGTAATGTCCTGGCCACTAAAATCGATGATAGCCAAATCCATTCCCGGAATCCGGTTGGGATCCTCCACGCGCTGGCTTACATATTCCCATTCTTCCATCCAGGTCGGGTCGTCCCACGGATAATTGGGTGAGAGGTATTCTTTAATCTCGCCGGTATTTTTGTTTTGATAAATGAGATAATTTTTGACGGGCTGCGGATTTTCGGAGAAGAGGCGATTGCCCACTTTCCAGGTTCTGAAATCGACCATAGGCAGGTTGATGTAGTTAAGGTACTGAAAAGTGATAAACACGGCAATAAGCGCGAAACCCAAAGTCCATCCGGTACTTTTGCGATAAGGATCTTTGACTTGGTTGCGATTTAGAAACAAAATAAAAACCAGCACCATAATCACCAGGTTTTTATAAAAAGTCTCCCAGTTGGTCATGATCAGGGCATCGCCAAAACAGCCGCAGTCGGGCACTGGATTGTTAAGCGCATCGTTGAAGGTGGTGATGGTGAAAAATACCATCATCAGCAAAACCAGCCAGGCGGTAAGTTTGGGTTTTATATTTAATACCAAAAGCCCTCCTAGCACCAGCTCTGCAGCATTGAGCACGAAAGAGAAAAACAAGGCCGAGGGCATCATCCAGTTCAGGCCAAAGGCGATAAAATAATCTTCCACGCGATAGGCCGTTCCCAGGGGATCCACGCCTTTTGCAAAGCCCGAATACAAAAACAGTAGGCCAAGTAAAATGCGGCTGGTGTGGAGCATAGCCGGCGAAAAAACTTTGCGATAGCGAAAAACTACAATGATTTGAAAAATCAGAAAGAGCAGAAAGGATAAACTATAGTCCTCGAAATAAATGATAAGAAAGGCCGAAAATAGTGCGGTGGCGATAATTGTCCAGCCGGTTAATGTTTTAAGAAACGAATTTTGCATCTTGAAGTCAATTATTTTAATGGGTTTTTAATGGTAGAGGTTTGCGTGTTAAAATGAGCAGGTCGCTTTGACTGGGCTTATTTATCTTCCAATTCCTGATATTTGATAAGGGCAAACAAGGCATAGTTGACGATGTCGTGATAATTGGCATCCAGCCCTTCCGAGATCAGGGTTTTGCCCTTGTTGTCTTCGATTTGCTTGGTGCGCAGGAGCTTCATCAAAATGATGTCGGTGTACGATGAGATGCGCATATTGCGCCAGGCCTCGTCGTAGTCGTGATTTTTGTTTTGCATCAGCGACATGGAGGCATACACGTGCTTGTTGTACAAATCGAGGGCTTCGTCGGCTTTCAGTTCCAGTCGGGTTTCGTTGCCCAGTTCGAGCGTGATAAGTGCCATGACGGCGTAATTGACGATACCCACAAATTCGTCCTGGGCATCTTCGTCCACCTTCATCAGGGCTTTTTCCTCGATGCTGCGTATGCGGTTGGCCTTAATGTAAATTTGATCGGTGAGCGAGGAAGTACGCAGGATACGCCATGCGGTGCCGTAGTCGATCATCTTCTTGGTAAATACTTCCCTGCACTTCTTGATTGCAGTTTCGAACTGCTCGTTGGTTTTTGTCATTTTTAATAAGAAATGCCACGGACATTAATAAAAGATGCCACGAATGCACGAATTTACGAATTCACGGATATTCTTCTTCTTGTGTGTGGCGGTTAGTTGTTTATTTTTTATCGCGTTTCTTTTTCTTCTCTTTCTTGTCTTTACTGATGTCCAAATCGCCGGGTTCTTCGTCTATATCTTCATCCTGGTTATCCTTAATTATATCTTCACTTTCGCCATTAAGTTCGCTCAAAGCCTCTTGGGCTTCTTCCAGGCCTTTTTGTGCGGTTTTCATTTTTGTTTTTCCGGTCTTTAACTTTTCTTTTGCCTTCGAGATATTGCTCTTGCCCTTGTCGTATTTTTTGCTGGCAGCTTTATACTTGTCATCGGCAGCCCGCTTATCTTCGCGGTACTTGGTGTCCAGTTCCCTTATCTGCGTTCTTACCTTATCTTTTTCGGTGCGGTTGTCGGTTTTTAGTTGCTTTTCCAGATTTTTCTTTTCCGAAGCATAATCTTTCGCCAGCGAGGATTGCAGGTCTTTGGCTGTTTTCAATTCATCTTTGGCTTCACCCATCATGGTTTCGCCGGTGGTGGTAAGGCTATCGCCATCGTCGAGGTAGGCCTGTGCCCGGTCAAAAGTGCTTTGTGCCCGCGTTAGTTTGTCCTGGGCGCGTTGTATGGCAAGCTCTTCGCGGCTAAGCGATTTTTCCTGCTGTGCCTGCACGTGCAGGGTACTGGCTAACATCACCAAAAGTGTGAGATGGAAATAAATGTATTTTTTCATAAGATATAGTTTTGAGTTTTTAAAATTATCGCCAAATATAAAATGGATTATTTTCGCGGCATGTTAATGAAACGTAAATTCTTGAATCGACAAAAATAATGAAATCAAGCGTACCGCCTGCCAAATGGAAATACAAGCTGCTGGATTTGTCCTCACCAAAGGTAATGGGGATTTTAAATATTACGCCAGATTCGTTTTATGACGGCGGAAAATATTCGCATCCAAGGCAAATCACGGCGCGTGCCGAGACCATGCTGGCCGAGGGTGCAGCTATCCTGGATCTGGGGGCGATTTCTACACGACCCGGTGCCAGCGAAGTAAGCCAGAAGGAAGAGTGGGAGCGGTTGAAGGTGATTTTGCCAGACTTGCGCAAACGTTTTCCAAAGGCTTTATTGTCGGTGGATACTTATCGCAGCAACATTGCCCGCAAGGCCCTGGATGCCGGCGCAGATATGATAAACGATATTTCGGGCGGGCAGTTTGACGAAAATATGTTTGCCCTGATGGCGAAAGCAAAAGCACCTTACATTATTATGCACACCAGCGAAAAGCCCAAAACCATGCAGCAAAATCCGGTTTACGATGATGTGATAAAAGTTGTGGATGACTACATGCACGAAAAGATTGAAATGCTGGCGCAGATGGGATTGCACGAAAATATAATCCTTGATCCCGGCTTTGGCTTTGGCAAAACAGTCGATCATAATTATCAATTACTGCATGGACTGAAATCTTTTAAGCAGCATGGCTTTCCGGTTTTGGCCGGCTTGTCGCGCAAGTCGATGATAAATAAAGTGCTGGGCACAGCTCCCGAAAATGCCCTCAATGGAACTACCGCCCTTAATATGCTTGCACTCATCAATCGCGCCAACCTGCTGCGTGTGCATGATGTAAAAGCCGCCGTAGAAGCTGTAAAACTCTACGTCCGCTATTCCGAAAATACTATCTGAGCCTTGCAAGAAGCTACGGCCATGGATACACAAAAATAGCAGCGGACTTTTCAATTTGGCTTTTTGGTAAATTGCCGCATTTTGAATGGATATTATTATCTATTTTTGGCCGCCAAAAGAATCCGTATTCATGCTTAACCTTTTCATCACCGCATTTATCACTATCAAGCTCACCGATGTCATCGATGTTTTATTGGTGGCCTTTCTGCTGTACGAGCTTTACAATTTGCTTAAAGGTACTGCGGCCATCAATATTTTTGTGGGCATCATCGCCATTTTTGGTGTGTGGCGGCTGGTCGATCTTTTGCAGATGGAGCTGCTGAGCGAGATATTGGGAGCTTTTATTTCGGTAGGTTTTATTGCGCTCATCGTAGTTTTCCAGCCCGAGATACGGCAGTTTTTGCTGCTTATCGGTACCCCGCGTTTTATGCAAAAGGTGCGTCAGCGGGTTTGGTTTCTCAATCTTAATCTAGGTCAAACGGTTAATTTGGATGTTGATAACATCGTTACGGCTTGTCGTAAAATGTCGGCCAACAAAACCGGTGCACTAATTATTTTGGGCAAAACCAACGAGCTGCGGCAGTATGTCGAAACCGGACAAATACTGGATGCCCGTGTTTCGGATGAATTGCTGATGAATATCTTTTTCAAAAATAGCCCCTTGCACGATGGCGCCGTTATCATCATCAGCAACCGGATAAAGTCGGCACGATGTATCCTGCCGGTGTCGGGCAACAAACGAATATCGGTGGCCCTGGGTCTGCGACACCGCGCAGCTTTGGGCGTTAGCGAAAAAACCGATGCCATCGCCGTGGTGGTCTCCGAAGAAACCGGCGAGATAGCGTACGTAAAAAGAGGGGTGATTATCCAAAATGTAAAACTATCAAGCCTAAAGAACTTTTTGGATAAGGAATTCAATTAGAGCCTGTCCATAAAGTCGACTTTTTTTTGATTTAAGATTGATGTAAACGAAGTTTGATAAGCGTGAAAACAGCGATCGATAAAATACTTATTATTCAAACGGCCTCCATCGGCGATGTGGTGCTGGCAACCCCACTTATCGAAAAGCTGGCTGCTTTCTATCCCGATAGCCAGATCGATTTTTTAGTTAAAAAAGGAATCGAAGGCGTTTTGTTTAATAATCCCAAGCTAAATAAAATTTTAATCTGGGATAAATCTACCGAAAAGTACAAGCATCTGCGTGCCTTGCTCCACCTAATCCGAAGTAAAAAATATGATGCCGTTGTGAACCTCCAGCGATTTGCTTCGAGTGGCTTGCTAACGGCATTTTCGGGTGCAGAACTGCGGATGGGTTTTGACAAAAATCCTTTTTCACTTTTTTACAGTCACAAAACCAAACATCAAATATCGGCTTCGCTGCCCATAAGTAAGCACGAGGTGGATCGCAACCTGGCGGTAATTGATGCCATCACCGATGAGTCTTTCGAGTTTTCGCTCAGGCTTTATCCCTCGCCCCGCGATTTTGCCAAAGTTTCGCAATACAAAACGCAAGGCTACCTTTGCATTGCACCCACTTCACTTTGGTTTACCAAGCAGTACCCGCCCGAAAAATGGGTGGAATTTATCCGTGAGATTGACAAAGATTTGGCTGTTTACTTTTTGGGTGCAAAAAGCGATTATGCTGTTTGCGAGGATATCGCACAAAAGTCAGAGCACACAAATATCTTGAACTTGTGTGGCAAACTTTCGTTTTTGGAGTCGGCGGCGCTAATGAAACATGCGCGGATGAACTTTGTGAACGACTCGGCACCGCAGCATTTTGCCTCAGCAATGAACGCACCATTGACCTCCATTTTCTGCTCCACGGTACCTTCGTTTGGCTTTGGGCCCCTGTCGAACGATTCGGTAATTGTGGAAACCGATGAGATTTTGGACTGTCGGCCGTGCGGGCTGCACGGATTTAAATCGTGCCCCGAAAAGCATTTTAAATGCGCCCTGACGATAAAAAAAGAACAATTACTTGCCCGCACATTATAGAATCTGATTAATTTTGTAGGTTCAAATTTTACCGGAGCGAAAATAAACGCGTTAAATTCATGCAGTCAGAAATAGAAAAAACAGTAGCGGTTTTAAAAAGTGGCGGGGTCATTTTATACCCTACTGATACCATCTGGGGTATTGGCTGCGATGCAAGTTGCCAAAAAGCCGTTGATCGGATTTACAAAATCAAAAACCGCATAGAAGGTAAAAGCCTGCTCATTTTGGTTGACAGCCCAGAACGCATCAGCAGCTATGTGAAAAATGTGGATCACATTGCGCTGGAGCTGGTACGCGGCTACAACAAACCGCTCACCGCAATTTATCCCAGAGCCATCAATCTTGCCAAAGGCGTTGCAGCTCCCGACCATACCATCGGCATACGCGTGGTGCAGGATGAGTTTTGTAAAAAAATAATCGAGGGATTGGGCAAGGCCATTACCTCCACCTCAGCGAATATATCGGGCTTTCCGGCCCCCATCCGTTTTCAGCAAATTGCAGATGTAATAAAAAACAACGTGGATTACATCGTGAATCTGGAACAAAATAAAATCCGCGATTTAAAGCCCTCGCGGATTATCCGTATCAAAGAAAAGGGAGATTTTGAGGTGGTGCGGCCGTAGAGACGCGATGCATCGCGTCTTTACCCACCGCTCATCCCTCTGATTTCATCCATAATTTTTTCGGCCAGCATATTAGCCTGCTTTGCAGTTTTGCTTTCGGCATAGATGCGGATGATGGGCTCGGTGTTGGATTTGCGCAGATGTACCCATTTCTCGTCAAAATCAATTTTTACCCCATCGATGGTATTTACAGGATAGTTGTGGTATTTCTCAGCCATTTTTGCCAGAATACCGTCAACGTCCATGTTTGGCGATAGTATGATTTTGTTTTTTGAGATATAATAGTTTGGATACATTTTCCGGATTTCGGAGCAGGATTTTTTGCTCTTTGCCATGAAGGTCAAAAATAAGGCTATACCCACCAGTGCATCGCGTCCGTAATGTGCGGCAGGATAAATAACGCCTCCGTTGCCTTCGCCGCCAATCACCGCATTGGTTTCTTTCATTTTTTCCACCACATTAACCTCGCCTACGGCGGCGGCATAATATTCTACACCAGCTTTTTGGCTTACATCGCGCAAGGCGCGTGTGGATGAAAGATTGGAAATGGTATTGCCTTTTTGATGCTGGAGCACGTAATCGGCCACAGCCACCAGGGTGTATTCCTCTCCAAACATTTGTCCATCCTCGCTAACGATGGCCAGGCGATCCACATCCGGGTCAACCACAAAGCCGATGTCGCAGCCTTTTTCGACTACCAGCTTAGAGATCTCCTGAAGGTTTTCGGGCAGCGGCTCGGGATTGTGCGGAAAGTTTCCGCTAGGCTCGCAGTAGAGTTTTTCGATGGTGGAAACACCCAGAGCCTCCAGCAGGGCAGGGATGGCAAGGCCGCCGGTGGAATTTACCGCATCCACAGCTACTTTAAAGCCAGCCCGGCGAATAGCTTCTGCATCCACAAGTTCCAGGCTCAGCACCCGATGGATATGCTGGTCGATGGTAGTATCATCGGAGATATATTGCCCCAGGTCATCAATATCGGTAAAATTAAAATCACCCTTTTCGGCGATTTCGAGAATGGCTTCGCCCTGAGCGGCGGAAAGAAACTCACCCTCGCGATTAAGCAATTTCAGCGCATTCCATTGTTTGGGGTTATGGCTGGCGGTAATAATTATTCCACCATCGGCACCGGCCGCAGTAACGGCAAGTTCCACGGTAGGCGTGGTAGAAAGTCCGGTGTCCACCACATCGGCACCCATGCCCATGAGCGTAGCCGTTACCAGGCGGTTTACCATCTCGCCCGAGATGCGCGCATCGCGCCCCACCACAATTTTTAGTTTCTTACCTGGGGTTTCTTCCTGAATGAATGCCGCATAAGCAGCAGTAAATTTTACTACATCGATGGGCGACAGACCTTCGCCAGGCCTTCCACCGATGGTTCCACGAATTCCTGAAATGGATTTTATTAATGTCATACGCTTTAATTTTCCGGCAAAAGTAAGCCCTTTTTCATTCTGTTACTTTGGTGTATTCATCTTTCAATCATTATGAAAAAATTTCGACCAATCAAAACAATTCTCGCTGCTGTTTTAATTACCACAATAGCTTTCATTAACGATTAACTATTTCCTGCTCACACAAAAAAATTGATACTTTTGCCTCATCTAAAACTTTTACTATGAAGCTAACACAAATATCTAAAATACTACTTGCAATCGCCTGCTTGTGGCTTATGAATCTTCCAGGTCAAGCACAAAATCGCAATCGTCAGTTTACCGATGCCGAGCGCAACTGGTCGGAGTACAATCTTACCGGATGGCGTTTTGGCATTAACATAGGCATGTATTTCGCCGATGACTATTCAGCTGAGTTTTATAGCGGCGAACCAGGGAATGCCAATAACATCGATTATATTCTTAATAATAAATTTTGGTACGAAGAAATTCAACAGGAGCTGAACAGTAACCGCGTTTACAACAATTTCGACTATCCGCCTCCATCTGCCTTTAACGATGATTTCAAGATATGGAAAGCAGAGTATGACGTACAAGCCGGCGACAAGACCTGGTGGATTTATTATCCGGTGGAGATGAAATACGATGCCGCCATTATGCCGGGCTTTTATGCCAAATACAATTTCAACAATACCACCGGGGTCTTCATCCAAAGCAATTATGTAGAGCTAAAAACCAGCGGAGCCTTCCAAATGGTCATCGACACAGTAACCTACACCAGCGAGCCGGGTTACCGCACCGGATTTATCCGTGGTAAGGAGCGGCGCACCGCCATCGACATCGGCATCAGCAAGTTTTATCGCACCGGCACTTTCACCAATATTTTTATCGAAACAGGTTTCCACATCAACAGCACCAAGGTACTCGAAAACCGCATTGCCATTGGCCGAAGGCAATACGACATCATCAACAAATTTGGTTCGGACGGTTATACGCCCAACTCAAACAGCTACCAATACGAAATTTACCAGGGAGGCATTGGCTTTGGAATTTTCCTGAATGGCGGCCTAAAGTTTATCCTCAGCGAAACGGTTTCCATCGACCCGGGCTTTTCGCTGTACTATAAAAAACTGAACCTGGAAGGATACAGCGATTTTAAGGCCGACATATACGGCTATGTGCGCATAATATTTGGCCTGTTTTAATATTACATGTTATGAATGAACGTTCCTGCCTCGCGCTCCTAAAAAAATATGCACATGACGGAACTAAGGTTTATGATATTTTAGTAGCACACTCAAATTCAGTGAAAAACCTGGCGCTGCTTATCGCCAAAAAAAATCCCCGGCTAAATGTTGATGTTGAACTATTGCAAGCTGCCGCCATGCTCCACGACATTGGCATTGTGCGAACCCATGCCCCCGACATCGGCTGCTTTGGAGAACATCCTTATATCTGTCATGGATTTTTGGGTCGCGAAATATTGGAAGAGGAAGGCCTGACCGCACTCGCTCCTTTTTGCGAGCGGCACACAGGTACCGGCATCAGCCGACAGGAAATTATCGACAACAAACTGCCCCTACCCCATCGGGATATGCTGCCACTTAGCAATGAAGAAATGATACTTTGCTACGCGGATAAGTTTTTCTCTAAATCAGGAAAAAACCTGACGGTACCCAAAAAGCTAAAAAATATTTACAAAAACCTGTCGAAATATGGCGAAGACAAAGCCCGTCGTTTTGACGATTTTATCGGGATGTTTGGTTTGCATTACATCTATCATTTATAATTTGAGGGGATAAACAGGGCTTATCTTAGAAAACAATTTTTCGATCCTTGTTAAAAGACATTACAAGAACACCTCTTGTATTTTGTTGAATGCCTATTTGCATTACCTTTGCCAATCTATTAAATTTTTCAGGTATTATCACCATAATGGATTCCAAAAATACATCTAAAGACCACAGCCGATTTTATTCCGCCAAAAGTGCTGAACGGCTAGCCAGACCGAAAATTTCCGATGAGCATCTTTTTAAGCTCCTGTTAAGCGAGTTGCCCGATGCCATTTATTTCAAAGATAGGGAGGGTCGCTTTTTCCTGACTAACCGCCTGCACACCAAAAAAATGGGGCTAAGCAGCGCGCAGGATTTTATTGGGAAAACCGACTTCGACTTGTTTTCGGAAAAACATGCCCGCGAAGCTTTTGATGATGAACAAAATGTGATACAGAGCGGCATCACCATTTCTAAAGAAGAAAAAGAAACCCGCCTGGATGGCAGCGAAACCTGGGCTTCGACATCCAAAATGCCACTCAAAAACGAGCATGGCGAAACGGTGGGCACCTTTGGAATCTCCAAGGATATTACACAAATAAAAAATGCAGAAATACAACTGCGCGAGGCCAGACGCATACTCCAGGAAGCCAACGATGCCAAGGACAAGTTCTTCTCGATTTTGGCGCACGACCTCAAAAATCCTTTTAACAGCCTGCTGGGTTTGAGCGAAATTTTGGTTGAAGATTTTGATAAACTAGCCAACGATGAAAAGCTGGGGATGGTTAAAAAAATCCAAAGCACCTCCGAATCGGCTTATGCGCTGCTCGAAAACCTGCTCGATTGGTCGCGGGTACAAAGGGGATCGATGCACATTGAGCCTGAATCGACCAACCTAAAACAGTTATTGGATGAGGTAATCGCCCTGAATTATTTACAAGCTTTTAATAAAAATATTTCATTGTACACGAATATTAAAGCGGAACTAAGGGTTTTTGCCGATCCAAATATGCTAAAAACCATTATCCGCAACCTGGTGAGCAATGCCATCAAGTTTACCATGCCCGGCGGAGAGGTAAAAATAAGCGGACACAGCGATGAAGACAACACCCATATCCTGGTGGAAGATAATGGGATTGGCATGAGTGCCGAAACTTGCAAAAAGCTCTTTAGCATTAGCGAGAAGAACAAAACTTATGGCACCAACGATGAGTCGGGCACAGGTTTAGGCTTGATTATTTGCCAGGAGTTTGCCGCCAAAAACAAGGGCGATATCAAGGTTTCGAGCCACGAAGGCGTTGGAAGCACTTTTACGATAATACTTCCCAAAGGCTGATTACTTTGTTCCATCATAAATAATAAATCATAAGCATACTACAAATGCGTCAAGTATATACAATCCTGTTTTTTTTATCATTCACGATAATTGCCCATGCCAGCCCGGCTGTGGATAGCATACTTGCCCGGCTCGATCAGACCATTGATGAACACGAGACTTTTTACGCGCTCAAATACGAAAAAATCCGGCTACTGAAAGCACAACGGGATGCCACCGCCACCGAGGATCAACGTCAACTTTTCGCCATCAACCAGGAATTATTTGATGCTTACGGTTCGTTTATCTACGATTCAGCCTTTCATTATGCCAACGAGATGCAAAGTCTGGCCTACCGATCAGGCGATAAAGCTTTAATTTGCAATGCAAAGTTGAAGATGAGTTTTGTGCTGCTTTCTTCGGGCATGTTTCACGAAGCACTGGACACCCTTAATACAATTAACCACCAGGGTATGAGCGATGAACAAAAGGTAGAATACTTCGACCTTAAAGCTCGCGCGTATTATGATATGGCAGAATACGCCAGCGATCGCTATTTCTCGCCCCTCTATCGCCAGCACGGCAACACTTTTACCCGCGAAGCCATACACTTTGCAAAGCCTGATAATTATCAAAAATGGGCTTCGATGGCACTGCTTAACATGCGAAATCATCAATTGGACAGTGCCCTGTATTTTTACCACAGGGTTTTGAACGACTTCGAGGTTTCGCTGCACCAAAAAGCCATGGTATTTTCAGGCATTGCCGCCTGCAAGCTCGAAACCGGCGACACGCTTGCGGCCATCCGTTACTATGCCGAATCGGCCATCAACGATATCCGCTCGGTAGTTACCGAAACCATCGCTTTGCGCAACCTGGCCAATGTGCTTTTTTACCAGGGCAGGATTAAAGAGGCACACAAATACATCGTGCTGGCCAATCAGGATGCACGCTTTTATGGTGCCCGTCAACGATCCTTTCAAATTTCGGGCGTGCTGCCTATTATCGAAGGTGAAAAACTGGAACTGATCGAAACACAAAAACAGCAACTCGAGATCTATCTTATCCTCCTTGCCCTGCTGGTGCTGCTGGTCATTTTTTCGTTGGTCGTTATTTTCAAACAGCTCATACGCCTAAAAAAAGCCAGAGGCATCATTTTGCAGACCAATCAAAATTTAAAGTCGCTGAATGACAACCTGAAGGAAGCCAATAAGATTAAAGAAGAATACATCGCCTATTATTTCAATATCAGCACCAACTATGTGGACAAGCTCGAGCACCTGAAAGAAAACATCAGCCGCAATTTGGAAAACAAGCGATATAGCGTGATCAGCCAGTCGCTCAACAAGCTGGTTATAAAAAAGGAACGCGACCAGTTATTTCAGCATTTCGATAAAATCTTTCTCAGCATCTTTCCCGACTTTGTGGAGGGTTTCAATGCGCTGTTCAATTCAGAAGACCATGTGCAGCTTACCACACAGGGAGCCATGAATACTGATCTGAGGATATTTGCCCTCATCCGCATGGGCATTATCGAAAACGAGAAAATTGCTAAAATCCTCAACTTTTCCATCAACACCATTTACTCGTATAAAAACAGAATTAAAAAACGCTCCATCGTAGCCAACAACGAATTTGAAGAGCGGATAATGGATATTAAATCGGTGTAACTATGTAATTGGTGAAGCAAAATTTTTATCTGACTTTGGCGGTTCACAAAATTCTGATTTTGAAGATGCCATTAGTACACTTGAGGCCAAAGAGACCAATGCAGTTAGAATTGCCATTTTGGATGGTGTGCTTTATTTGAATGGAAAAAGTAAGATGCACAAATTTATCACTAATCCATACAGCGATTATAACATATTAAGTTCGCTTGTTTTAAGAGACTTTTTATACCAACTGTAAGCATTATGGAAGATAATTTACTAATACAGGCTGAAAATACAGATGGCTGAAAATATCTGATTTCTAATATAGGATTGAAAGGTAAGGTTGATTTGGTGTACATTGATCCCCCTTTTGCCACTGGTAGTAATTTTACGATTTTAGCAGGGAGAAATGCGACTATTAGCACCAGTCGGACAGGTTCATTAGCATATTCTGATAAATTGATGGGTAATGAATTTTTGCAATTCTTACAAAAAAGACTTTTACTCATCAAAGAACTATTATCAGAACAGGGTTCGATATATTTACATATTGATTACAAAATCGGACATTACGTCAAGGTATTAATGGATGAAATTTTTGGTATCGAAAATTTTAGAAATGAAATCACAAGGGTGAAATGTAATCCCAAAAACTTTAAGCGTTTGGGATATGGGAATATTAAGGATATGATTTTGTTTTACACAAAAGGGAAAAATCCAATTTGGCACGAACCCTATGCAAAATATACAAATAAAGATGTCGAGAAACTTTTTCCAAAGATTGAGCAATCGGGTCGCAGATATACTAGTGTCCCTATTCATGCACCAGGCGAAACTTTAAATGGCAAATCAAACCTTCCTTTCAAAGGCATCATGCCTCCAGAAGGTCGCCATTGGCGAACCAGTGTTGAGATGCTTGAGATATGGGATTCTGAAGGCCTGATTGAATGGTCGGCAAATGGGAATCCCCGGAAAAAAATTTATCTTGACGAAAGCACTGGCAAACGAGTACAAGACATCTGGGAATTTAAAGACCCACAATATCCCGATTACCCTACCGGAAAAAATGCTGAATTATTGGATCTGATAGTTCAGACATCCTCAAATCCAGGTAGTATTGTGTTGGATTGTTTTTGTGGCTCGGGAACCACCTTAAAAGCCGCTCAACAAAATCAGCGCAGGTGGATTGGAATCGATCAGTCCGATCATGTTATTACGGCGAGCAAAAAAAAGTTAAGTGCTCTGGTTCCCGATCTGTTTATCGAAAAAACCGCCTATCACTTCATCCAACTCAACAAAACTACTGTAGCTGTGGGCAATGTCTAACCATTGCTACTTTTCAAAGTTTCAAGTTAAAAGTTAAAAGTTCCAAGTTAAAAGTTTCAAGTTATTAACAACAACTTTAGGCACTTAAAACTTTAGGCACTTAAAACTGAGTTAAAAGTTAAAAGGCAACGGCTAACCATTGCTATTTCTCAAAAGTCGTCTTGTTCCATCCCCACATACTTCGCTCTACATTGCTAAATTCGATGTAAATACGATCGGTGGCTACTGCGGTTTGCTCAGAAAGAAAGGTACATAACTGGTGGGATATTTCCTTGGTTTTTTCTTTGGGAAGCCCAATGCTTTTCAATTCGCAATAAAGCGTGGGTTCGTCCGAGCCTCCAAAAAGCATGGTCTGCTTATCATGCAGCGAAACCATAATAAACCGTTCCGGCTTGCCAAGTATCTTTCCCAAAAATTTGGAGGCTTCACGCACCAGCACATCGGGCTGTGCAATTTTTTGCTTGCTTTGAATTTTAAAATATGGCATTTGTTTTTGGTTTTAAATATTTTGGAATTTTACAATCGATGAATATTGCTGTTTTGTATTTTCCAATACGCCTACTCAAGATAGCGAGCGATGGTTTTTTCGATTTGTGTTTTTGTAAGCGGTTTAATCAAATAATCATCGCAGCCTGCGGCATAAGCTCTTTCGCGCTCGCTATCCTCCGAAAAGGCTGTCTGCACAATAATCGGCACCTGCTTGTTAGTATTTCGTATTTGCCTTATGGCATCAAAGCCACTCATTTTGGGCAGTTGCAAATCCATCAAAATTAAATCGTAGGATTCCGTTGTTGCTTTTTCAACAGCCTCCAGACCATCTTTAGCCCGGCTGGATTTGGCTTCTTTTCGTCTCAAAAGTATTTCAAGAAACTCGTAACTCGAATCATTATCTTCAACAATAAGTATATTTTTCCCTTTGATATGCTCACCGTGGTCAGCCATTCTTTTTCGCGCTTCAATGGCTGCGCTGCCCTTTGTGCTGGTAGTTCGCTCATGCACGGGCAGGGTGATGGTAAACTGTGATCCTTTTTCAGCCTCCGAACGGAGTGCAATTTTTCCGGATAAGTGTTCTACCAGTTTTTTGGTGATGGCCAAACCAAGACCAGTACCACTATATGGCCTTACCTTCAGCTCGTCAACCTGCCTAAAACGCTCGAATATTGTTTCCTGGTCTTTCTCCGAAATCCCTATCCCGCTATCGCTAACATACACTTCCACTTCGCCTGCTTCATTAAAGCGATAGCCAAGCACAATTTTCCCCTGGCGAGTAAAACGGAAGGCATTCATCAACAAATTATCGATGGCTTGTGTAAAACGCAGCGCATCAATTTTAACAATCGCTCCCGAATCATGCTCAGGATATTCCATCTCAAACCTAATGTTCTCAATGCTTTCGATAACCTCATCCCTGCTTTCCCAGGTATGAAAGATATGAAATAGCAAGTCTTTGATGCGTCGGTTTTCAAAATGGATTTTTAACTCTCCGGCTTCAATCATCGACATTTCGATAATATCGTTTATAAGACGTAGCAAAAGGTCGGTATTTTTTATAATTACCCCTTTAAACTCACGGGTTTCATCTTCGCCAATCCCTTCTTCGCCCAGCATTTGCGCAAAGCCTACAATGGCATTGAGGGGCGTGCGTATTTCGTGCGACATATTGGAAAGAAAGGCCGATTTGAGCTTGTCCGAGAGCTCTGCTTTTTCTTTGGCGTAAAGGAGTAGGTCCACACTGCGCTGTTTTTGCACTGCAATGGAGTATAGGTTACTCAATTTCGCAACACTCTCCAAGTCATTATCAGCATACGGTTTTGCCGAATTAGCAAGAGATAGCTGACCTATCAAAAGGCCATCGATAATTGCAGGCACCGTAAGGAAATTATTTATTGAAAAATGGCCGTGAGGTAAGCCTTCGGATTGGGGATGTTCGTTGGGAGCATTAGTATAAAAAGCCTGCAAGGTGTTAAGGCAATGACCCCATAATCCCGGATAGCGGCCATTCTTTTTTGACAAGCGAAGGTTTTTGTTTTCCACCTTGCAGCCACCCAGAATCATTTCGTCAAAATTATGAATGTGCAGATCGCCATTTTCCTGGTCAATGGTTCCGGCGTAGCCATTTTTTGATTGCGTAATATCTTTGGTGAAATCGAGTACTATTTCGGAAATTTCGGCGAGCGACTTGCCGGGCTTAAGCAGTTCTTTCGAAAGGTCGGCCATAGCCTTGTTTAGCAATAACTCCTCGTGCAGCTTTTCCATCACCTCTTTCTTGTCGGTAATGTCGAACATCAAACCGATAAGGCCAATAACCTCATTGTTTTGATTGCGGATTACATTGCTATGGATTAATAAATGGCGTTGCTGCCCACCAACCAATTCAACAGGATGCTCAAATATGTTTTTTTGTCCATCCTTAATAAGCTGCTCATCTTTATGATGCAAAAAATCTGACATTTCGCCGGCTTGTATTTCGGGCAGCGTTTTGCCCAGGATTGCACTTTCGGGCAAGGCGATGTATTTTTCGTATTCCTTGTTGCAACCCGTAAAACGAAGGTTTATATCTTTCGAAAAAACCGGCCCTGGAATATTGTCCATCACATCCCTCAAAAATTGCAGGTTTGTCTTAATCTGCGCATCGGCATGTTTTTTCTCGGTAATGTCCTGAACGTATCCTTCCACCATAAAATCATCGTGGTGCATTTCATCGATGCGTCTAATGTACAAAAGGCCTGTAAAAATGCTTTGATCTTTTTTGTAAAAATCAACTTCTTCATAATAAAAGCCATTACTATCCTTACCAAATTCTTCAATGATTTTAGGCCGCACTTCCGAATTCACATAAAGCTGGCTTCCAATGTCGTGGACACTGGCTAAAAGATCATCCGCGCTGCTAAAACCAAACATTTCGAGAAAGGCATTATTTACGCTAACAAATTGCCCGTGAAAAGTGCTTTTAAAAATCCCGATAGAGGCGTATTCAAACATCCGCCGGAAACGCGATTCGCTTTGCAAAAGCTGATGGTGTGCCTGCCGATGTTGCAAGGTGTTGATAATGGTTTTTTCGATGGCAAAACTGCTTAGCTCCGAATCCAAAAGGCAATCATCGGCATTCTCGTGCATCGATTGCAAAGCAGCTCTGCAATTGTTGCCTCTGGCTATAACAATGATGGGTGGAGCATAATAGGGTTGAAAGTGGTATTTAATTTTAGGCAGGGCATTTTCGCATGAAAAAGTATCAGAAACAAAAATAAGGCAAAACCGCTCGCGACCAAGTACTTCGATGGCCGATGTTAACGATTGGACAATAGTAAGCTGGCAATCAATTTCAAAGAAACTATCGAAATAGCTTTCAAATACCTTGCTTTTGTCCGAATGATCTTCTACAAGTAATGCTTCAATTTTTCTTTTTGCCATTTGCACCTGGCTTTACTGATTAGTTTGCATTGGTATGATCGAAGCCGATACACACACTCATGCACGATTTTGGTTAAACTCACTAACTATTTTTACTTTATCTTCCCGTAACTATTGCTTATAAATGGAGGTAAAAATAGATTATTTTTTCAAATATTAACTTTAAAAATATTCTTTTTAAAAAAAATTATTAATAGCCGGATGATTGCAGGACTATATTTGTAGCTATTATTCGATATTAAAATGTTGAATATTAATAAGAAAGATTTTTCAATTCAAAAGAAATATTTATTTTTGCACCCCAAAATAGCGAGGGCTGATTTTATCGCCTAATAATCATACACTTGCATTTAAATTTTTAATATTTACTAACCCGGATGATAAGGCGGCATCCAAAATGATTGATATTAATGTCGAACGAAAACGAAAAATTAGATCAGGAAGATCTTGAGCCGAAAGCTGACGAAACCACCGAAAATGTGGAAGAAGTAAAAGCAGCAGAAGCACAAAAAGAAACACCGGTAGAAGCCATAGAAGAAACGGCTGAACCTGTTACCGAAGAGGCAAAACCTGCCGAGGCTTCCGAGGCCGAAGTTGAAGAACCTGCTACAGAGCAAGCCGAAACCGTAGAAGAAAATGCAGCGGAACTTGAAACCCCCAAAGCTGAGGAAGTAGAAGCACCCAAAGCCGAGGAAATACAAGCACCCAAGGCCGAGGATGAAAAAGCAGAAGAAGCTGCAGAAGAGCCTGAAGCTCCCGCCGCCGAAACCAAAGCTGCTGCTCCGGCCAAAGAGTACACCCCTGCCATTCCCGGCGATTTTGACTGGGACGCTGTGGGCAAAAAAGATGATAACTATACCTCGGACGAGCGCAGTAAACTCGAAGACCTTTATAACAAAACCTTCAACTCTGTTGCCGAACACGAAGTAGTTAGCGGAACTATTGCCGGGCTTAACGATCGCGAAGCCGTAGTAAATATTAATTTTAAATCGGATGGCGTAATCCCCAGAGCTGAGCTGCGCTATAATCCCGAATTTAAAGTAGGCGATGATATTGAAGTATATGTCGAAAGCCAGGAAGACAACACCGGTCAACTGATCCTTTCACACAAAAAAGCACGAATTCTCAAATCATGGGAACGCGTTAATCTGGCCTACGAAAACGATGAAGTGATCAAGGGTTATGTTAAAAGCCGCACCAAAGGTGGTTTGATCGTTGATGTGTTTGGAATCGAGGCCTTCCTCCCCGGTTCGCAAATCGATGTGAAACCCATCCGCGATTATGATATTTATGTAGATAAAGTCATGGAATTTAAAGTGGTAAAAATAAACCACGAATACAAAAACGTTGTTGTATCGCACAAAGCACTCATCGAGCGCGAACTCGAAGCTCAAAAAGCCGAGATTATCGCCAAACTCGAAAAAGGTCAGGTACTCGAAGGAACCGTCAAAAACATTACCTCCTACGGTGTATTTGTTGACCTCGGCGGCGTTGACGGTCTGGTGCATATCACCGATCTCTCGTGGGGACGCATCAACCACCCCGAAGAAATTGTGGAACTCGACCAGAAAATCAAGGTTGTTATTCTCGATTTCGATGACAACAAAAAACGTATTGCCCTCGGTCTTAAGCAACTCACCCCCCATCCATGGGATGCCCTGGACGAAAACCTCAAGGTTGGCGACAAGGTAACAGGCAAAGTTGTGGTTATCGCCGATTATGGCGCATTTATCGAAATTGCTGCCGGTGTCGAAGGTTTAATTCACGTTTCGGAAATGTCGTGGTCGCAGCACTTGCGCACCGCCCAGGATTTCCTTAAAGTGGGTGCCGAAGTAGAAGCCGTTATTCTTACCCTGGATCGCGAAGAGCGCAAAATGTCACTCGGCATGAAGCAACTCATCCCCGACCCATGGGAAAATATCAAGACCAAATATCCGGTTAACTCCAAGCATTCAGCTACCGTGCGCAACTTTACCAACTTCGGTATCTTTGTTGAACTCGAAGAAGGTGTTGACGGATTGATTCATATCTCCGACCTCTCATGGTCGAAAAAAATTAAGCATCCCGCCGAATTCACCAAGATCGATGATCCGATCGAAGTTTTGGTATTGGATGTTGACGAAGAAAATCGCCGCCTGAGCCTTGGCCACAAGCAGCTCGAAGAAAATCCCTGGGATGTATTCGAAACGGTGTTCACCGTTGGTTCTATTCACAAAGGCACCATTGCCAACGCCAGCGACAAGGGCATGATTGTTACCCTGCCTTATGGTGTTGAAGGATTTGCTCCCACACGCCACCTGCAGAAAGAAAACGGGAACATGGCTAAGGTTGACGAAGCACTCGACTTTAAAGTGATCGAATTCTCGAAAGAGAACAAAAAGATCATCCTCTCGCACTCGCGTGTTTTCCAGGATGTGCAGTTTGCCGAAAAAGCCAAAGGCGATCAGGAGCAGAAAGATCAGGCACGTTCGGCCAAGCAGGCTGTTAAGAAAATCAAGGACAACCTTGAAAAAACTACCCTGGGCGATATAGGCGGACTGGCACAGTTGAAAGACGAAATGGAGCAGGAAGCCCGCGAAAAGCTCGAAACCTACGCCAAAAAGCAGGAAGAAAAGGAAGAAAAGAAAAAGGCCGCTGATGATGTAGATATCAAAGAGGAAGAAGCACCTGCCGGTGCGGAAGTAAAAGAAGAAGCCTCTAAAGCTAAAGCTGAAAAAGAAGTGGAAGCCGAAGCTCCCAAAGAGGAAGTAAAGGAAGAAGCTGAAGAAGCCAAAACCGATGCTCCTAAAGAAGAAGTGAAGGAAGAAGTTGCCGAAACCGAAGCTCCCGAAGAAGAAGCTAAAGAAGCCAAAACCGAAGCTCCCAAAGAGGAAGTAAAGGAAGAAGTTGCCGAAACCGAAGCGCCTAAAGAGGAAGTGAAGGAAGAAGCTGAAGAAGTAAAAGAAGATAAGCCTGCCACCGACGAAGAAGATAAAGACAAAGAATAAGGCAAGCTCGTACTAATACAAAAAAGCTGTTTCGATATTTATCGGAGCAGCTTTTTTTTTGTTACCAATTACAGCAATGGGTATGTTTTTTCTATCTGTGTCCATCTGTGCAATCTGTGGTTTCGATAATGCCAGTTGGGGTAAAAACCAAAACGCCGTGGCTCGTTATGAAGCAAAAATTATCTTTGCAAATCAAACGAATTCTATTAGCATGGCATTTTCGATAACCATCCTGGGCAGCAGTGCCGCCATTCCCACCTCGCAGCGCAATGCTTCGTCTATCCTGATAAACCTGGAGCACACCTATTTTTTGATGGACTGTGGCGAGGGCACACAAATGCAACTGCGGCGTTCCAAAATAAAACTCAACCGGATTAAGCGCGTTTTTATCAGCCACCTGCATGGCGATCATTTTTTTGGACTGGTAGGATTAATTTCCACCCTGCACCTGCTCGGGCGCAACGATGCCCTGCACGTGCATGCACCCGCCGGCTTGCAGCAAATCATCGAAATGCAGCTCACAGCTTCGCAAACACAATTGAGCTACCCCCTGCATTTTCACCTCATCAAGGCCGATGCTCCCGAAATGGTTTTTGAATCGAAGGATCATTATGTACGATCCTTCCCCCTCGACCATCGAATAGAAACCAACGGCTTTGTGTTTGGCGAAAAGCAAAAAACCCGAAAGGTGAAAAAGACCTTTTTGTTTTATGATATGGAAATCAGCGTAGAGGATATTTTGAATATTAAGGCAGGAGCCGACTTTGTAAGCCCGACAGGGAAGATATATAAAAATGCCGACATCACCGAAGACCCCGAACCACCGGCCAGCTTTGCCTATTGCAGCGATACCCGGTATTTTGAGCCAATTGTGGAACAGATAAAAAACACAACGGTCTTGTACCACGAAGCCACGTTTATGGAGGACATGCGTCAGGTGGCCGATGAAAAATATCACTCTACAGCCCACGGTGCTGCACTTATCGCCGCGAAGGCACAGGTAGGAAAACTAATACTCGGGCATTTTTCGGCACGCTACCGCGAGCTGGATGAGCTGCTCGCAGAAGCCAGGGCAGTGTTTCCCCAAAGCTATCTGGCCATCGATGGCGAAAGCACCGATGTGGATGCCAACGAAAAAACCCGGTGAAAAACACCGGGTTTGAACACAAACATTATGAAAAACAAAAATTTAAACTCTTTTCTCTTTGATACGGGCTTTCTTACCACGCAATCCACGGAGGTAAAAAATCCTTGCCCTGCGCACTACGCCGCGCTTATTAACAACTACGCTGTCGATAAAAGGCGATGAAACCGGGAAAATCCGCTCTACACCAATGTTGTTCGATATTTTGCGTACCGTAAAGGTAGCCGTTGGGCCATGACCTTTGCGCTGAAGCACAACACCGTTGAACTTCTGCAAACGTTCTTTTTGACCTTCTTTAATTTTATAGGTAATTGTAATCGTGTCCCCGGCTTTAAAATCGGGCATCTCCGCTATAGCTACCTGGCTTTCTACCAAGGAAATTAAAACTTTCTTACTCATTATTTTAGCTTTTATTGTCTCAAAAAGGAGTGCAAAAGTAAACAAATATTGTTATTTAACAAGACTATCAACTTATTTTTTTGACAAATTTATTAACATTAACGGATGAAAATTTTATGCACCTGGGCATTTTTGTTTTCTGTTCCTAATTTCAACAAATAAAAGCCCGAATCAAGCTGATGGGCAATTAGCGTTTTTTCTGATTTTATCATTCCCGATTCCAGGCTTTGCCCTTGCAAATCGAAAATAGCCCATGAGGAGTCGATTAAGCTTTCCGGAGAACTTACCTGAAGTTGATTAACGCTCTGCCTAACACTAGCTCGATCCGGGGATTTCGTATTTCCCGGGCTTGCATCACCGGAGGCTGGCGGCGGTGTCAGCTTGATGATGCTGTGCGTAAAGGGTTCGTTATTGAGCCATGAGCTGCCGTTGGTGGCCAAAAATACTTCGCCATTCGGGCCGGCACACACATCACGTAAGCGACCCCAAAATTCGGTAAAGTATTGTTTTTGCCCCGTGATAGCCATTCCATCATCCGAAAGTTCCAGTTCAATTATTTGTTTGTTTTTTAACAAAACCAGCAATATTGAGCCTTGCCATTCAGGGATTGCGGCATTATTGTAATAAATAATATCGGAGGTAGCTATGGTTGGTGTCCAGGCGGCAATGGGTTCGGCCACATTGTTTTGCTCGCAAAAACTAATTTCGTCAGACGTATCGCAATAACCTTCCACATTGGGCCAGCCATAGTTGCGCCCGGCTTCGATAATATTAATTTCGTCATCGTTCGCGGGGCCATGCTCAGAACTGTAAAGAATACCCCCGGGCGAAAAAGCCAAACCCTGGGCATTGCGGTGGCCGAGGGTATAGACGTAGCTGCCGGGGAAAGGATTATCCACCGGAATACTTCCATCGTCATTAAGCCGAAGGATTTTTCCCGACAAATGATTTAAATCTTGTGGTGCCGCAAGGTTTTGTGCATCGCCGGTAGTCATCAGCAATTTGCCATCGGGTGCAAAAAGTAGGCGCGAACCATCGTGGGTGCTGTTGCCTTGTATGCCTTCTATCAGCACCGTTTCGTCGAGCAGCGCGCTACCATCATAAGTAAAATAAACCAGCTTTTCTTTCATGCCACCGTCCTGATAAGTGTAAACCACATAAACCCGCGCATCCTCCGGAAAATTGGGGTGCAGAGCCATCCCCAGCATTCCCGATTCGCCCTCCTGCGATACCTGAGCCGAATGATCGAGTAATATATCTTGCTCGCCGGTTTCGGGATGCACACGACTGATTCGCCCAAAGCGTTCGGTCATCCAAAGCCATCCATCGGGTGCATAAATTATTTCCCAGGGAATGTCGATCCCCGAAATTAAGGTAGTGGAATCCAAAGTGGTTTCATCAATTTGCACCTGGCCATGCAGGTTCCGATGATTGGCGAAAAAGAAGGTGAAAAATAATGTAAAGATTAGTATAGTTCTCATCATTGAATTGTGTTGGTTTATTTTATCAACACGATAAGCGGGAGATTGTTCTTTGAATTACGCATTCCAAATTACCCAGGCACGGTCGGCCTGCAATTGGAGCATCTGTTCACCATTTTGGATTTGGGCACCAGCATTTTTTCCTTTTTCGAGAAATAAAGTTTGGGGAGGATTGTAAACGAGATCGTATAAAAAATGCTCCTTGCCAATGGCTGCATAAGGTAGCGGTGGAGCCTGGTTTAAATTGGGGAACATGCCAAGCGGCGTGGCATTGATGATGAGTTTGTGTTTTGAAATAATATCTCCGGTAAGATCGCTATAGCTGATTTCCTGTTTTGTTTTAGGATAACGCGAAACCGACAGATAGGGAATTTGTAATTGGGTGAGCACAAATTTTACAGCCAGGGATGCCCCGCCGGTTCCCAATATTAAAGCAGGCTTGTGATGGCCAGACATATCGCAGGAATGCTGAAAGCCAAAAGCATCGGTATTGAAACCCACAAGTTCGGCTTTTGTAGGATGCCGGATAATCTTAATCGTATTTACCGCGCCGATTTTTCGGGCTGTTGCATCAAGGAAATCGAGGTGCGGGATAACATCCTGCTTAAAGGGAATAGTAACGTTGAGACCTGATATTTCAGGATGATCTTCGACCAAGGCGCGAATATCAGCAGCATCTTCTAAAGGAAAAAGCCGGTATTGATAATTGGATAAATTTTCGCGCACAAACTTTTCCTGAAAATACCGGGGCGAAAAGGAGTGCTGCAACGATTTGCCGATCAATCCAAAAACCTTCATTATTTAACCTTGCTTACAGCCATGCGCTCGATAACAAAGATTAAAACAAAACCTAAAAAGGCCAGGGCGATTGCCGAAAGCAAATGCGGATTGCCTTCGTAGAGATGGGGCAAAACATTATCCTGCAAAAGGGGCTTCAATTCGCCATGACGATCAGTAAACTGAGATATTGTATTTTTCCAGGGCCACACCTTGTTGAGCGAACCCACCATAAAACCGGCAAGCAAGGCGATGGTTTGGTTGTGGTAACGCCTAAGAAGCCACGAAAGAAAGTTGGAGAAGCTGATGATACCAATGCCTGCACCGGCCAGAAAAACCGCGATGATACCCAGCTTAAATTCGCTAATGGCACCGATGATAAATTCGTATTTGCCCAGCAAAAGCAGGATAAAACTGCCCGAAATGCCGGGAAGAATCATGGCACAGATGGCGATGGCTCCCGAGATAAAAATAAACCACCAGGCTTCGGTAGTTTCGGCAGGGGTGATTTCGGTAATGATGTAAGCGATTACAACACCCACCAGGAGCGATAATACAGAAGCCAGGTTCCAAACTTTGATTTGCTTAGCCACATAAATGGCCGAGGCTACGATGAGGCCCAAAAAAAACGACCAGATCAGCTCAGGGTAGGTTTCCAGAATATATTGCAGCAGGCGCGCCAGCGAAATCACGCTAATGCCGATTCCTGAAACCAGTGCAATCAAAAAATTGGCATTGATGGCTTTCCAGAAAGCAGCCACACGTCCCGAAAAAAGGAGTTTTAAATTGGGATAATTGATGGATTTTATCGCATTGATCAGCTCCTCATAAATTCCGGTAATAAAGGCAATGGTACCGCCACTTACGCCGGGAACAACATCGGCCGCGCCCATACCCATGCCTTTCAGTATCAGAATCAAATATTTCTTCATATTAGCTTTGCTTAAAATTTTTGATAGGATGCCCGTCTTGCCATTGCTGGCTGGGCTATTTTTTTTATCAGGATTCTTTTTTATAGGTATCAAGCAAATTGATGAAATTGATATTTCCGCGTAGTTCAGGATAATATTCAAACATCAAACTATGATCGGAAGGATTTATTTGCAGTGCAAGCTCAAAATTTTGATATGCTTCCTTCAGCCTTCCTTTTTTGGCCAGATAGCCAGCAAAGCGATAATACAATTCGTGGTTTTGGTTTTGCAGCGCGATGCCCTGCATTATAATATCGATGGCCGTATCCACATCCTCACTCTCGGCATAAACCGACGAATAATCCAGCCACAGGTCAGGATGGTTGGGGTCGGCCTTTACGGCTTTTTTATAGGCTTTCACCGCCTCGTCAAATTTGTTGTATCTAAACAGGGCATCGGCATAATACAGCCAATTATCCACATTCGTTTTTTCGAGTTCGAGCGATTTCTTAATTTGCTTCAGTGCTGTTTTTTCGTTGCCCGTTTTATCGTTTATAATGCCCAGCCCCATCCAGGCATCGGCCATGTCGGGGTTCATCTTTAAGGCCGCTTTGTAGTGGCTGTACGATTTTTCGTAATTTTCAACTTTCTCGTAACACTCGCCCAGGTAATAATGCGTAAGCGGGTCGGGGTCTTCCATCTCCAGGGTTTCCTGATAATAATGGATGGCTTCGTCAAATTTTCCAAGATTAGCCAGCGCGTTAGCTTTATTAAAATATGCCGATGAAAACTCGGGGGTAATAGCGATGGTAAATTCGTAGGCATCGATGGCTTTTTCGTACAGTTGCAGATTGCTCCAGGCAATGCCGAGGTTAAACCAGGCCGTATCCGAATAGGGATATTTATCCAAAAACGCCTCAAAAAAGCGAACACTGTCTTCTTCGCGTCCGGCCATCTCAAAGCAAAAAGCCAGCTCATAAATCACGGCCTGATTTTCGGGATTATAATTGAGGGCTTTCACAAGGTAGTCCACGGCCTTGTCAAATTCCTTCAGTTCCTCGTACTCAAAAGCGATGCGGGTATAAATATCGTCCTTATCATCGGCAAATTCAGCGGCTCTTTCGTAAATTTTGATGGCCTCGCTGTTTTTCTTCAGCTTACTAAAAATCATGGCCTTCGTAACCAGCACATCAGGATTATCCACTTCCAGCACTTCCAGTTTATGGAGTATTTCAAGGGCCTTGCTATTGTTGTTAACGCCAGCATAATATTGGGCCTTGCGCAGCAAAAATGCACTCGATGAGGGATGTTGCCGCATGGCATAGTCGATGGCAGTGCGCGCTTTTTTGGGGATATTCCGATCGAGGTAGAAATCGATAATTTCCTCAAACTCCTCCACATCAAAAAAGTACATCTGATTCTGCCTGATCATATCATCGAATTTCCCCACCAGCTCGTTAGCTTCCGGCCCAAATTGATCCAATTCTTCGCTCATATTTTCCTATTAGTAATCGGCTGCAAAATTAATATTATTTTTTGGGATGCTTTCTTCAGTCAAATTATTATCAGGATATTGTTGCCAGCTTTTGAATTGATGTTAACTAAAAGCTCACCTTCAACATCACATTAAAACTACGTCCAAAACCCCAGAATCCGCGAAAGCTGTCCAAATCATGATCTGCCCCGTCCTGCCCCCGGATAATGTGCTCCGAGTTTAAGGCATTGTAGCAACTCATATTAAGCATTGCTTGCTGATTGATAAAGCGGAAAGGATAATTCAAGTGCAGGTCAAGGAGCGAGTAGGCCGGAATTTGAAACGACTGGATGAGGTCATCCACATCATTGCGCCCTGCCGGATCGAAGGCGGCGTAAATCTTATCGTAATACACCCAGTTGGCCGAAAGGCTGAAAGTGTTCAGAATTTGTACCCGCCCGAAGAGGCCTGCCTGCAACTGCGGTGCTCCGCCCACGTATAGCCCGTTAGCATAAACGTTTACCGTGTCGGCCACCGTGTTGTTGGCGTTAAAAAGCACAGCCGAAACATCGTTTTGCCATTTCCAGTTGCCCAGCGAAAGCAGCCCACCCAATTCGATATTTTCGCTAAGCTGATGCTCCACCTCCACTTCCAGACCGCTGTGCAGGGCATCCAGTCCGCTAACAAAAGCACGGGTGCGACTTTGATCTTCCAGCTGCACATACTCGTTCGACAAAAAACTTTTGTCCTCCCACCAGGTATAATAATAGTTGGCGCGGATGCGGGTAAGTTTGCCCGAAAAGCCATAACCCATTTCCAAGGCCTTCACCTTTTCGTTTTCGATATCCAGCGTGGCTTCATTATTAAAACTGGCGAAGACATATTTAAAATAAGGTGCACGCGAAAAATATCCGCCATTGGCAAAGACGTGGTGCTTTTCGCCAAAACGCTGATTTATTCCGGCTTTCACATCGAAGCCCGTTTTGAGCAGGATTTCGCTTTTATTATCCTCCACATAATTGTAATTATCGAATCGCTGATACCAAACGTTGGTAAAAGTTCCGCTGGCAAAGGCATTGGTATTGCCTTTTTCATATTCAACCTGAGCAAAAATGCTGGAAGATGGGTTGATGGCACCGTTATCCACTTTTATCACATCGCCCACGGTTTTCATCTGCTCACGACCTGCCACACCATCCACGGCATAAGCGTAATCGTCGATATAAAAATCGCCGCCCAGTAAGTCGCGCACCTTTTCCTTCAGGCTTGAGCTAAAATAGCGCAGGTGAAAGCCAAGCGTGTATTTCCAGTTTTCGTTTTTTTGAAATTCCAGCCGCGAAAGCAAGCCACCCCATTGATGGGCGGCCAGGAAATCAGTTTGCACATTTTTGGAATATCCATTAACGCTTTGGCCGTTGGCCAGAATTGCAGTATCGGTATGCATCCCATTATTTTGATAAATGGCCTCCCAATCGATCTGCCCGCTTGGGTTTCGATATTCAAAAATCGTAGGAGCCGCCCAACCACCATAAGTCTCCGACCACTTGCCACCGCCTTTTCCTGGCGAATAATACGCCGAACTTGCCAGGAACAAACGATCGGTCATTTTCCAATAATGGTTTAAGCTAAGATAGGGCTTATGGTAAAAATTTTCGGAGGCATTATTCATTTGTCCGTTGTAGCTGCCCCAGTCTTTGTTAAATTTCAAGCCATGCAGGTCGATCTCCGCTTGCGAAAGTTTAAGGGTACGCTGGCCGTGGCGTTCGGGGGCACCCATGGCCGTAAACACCAGGGTATGGCGGCTGTTAAATTCCTTGCTCAACGATAAAAAATAAGCCCAGGCATCCACATAAGTAGCATCCACGTAGCCCTGCCCCTGTGTGCGCGATCCCAGAAAATTAACCGCCACACCATTTTCCATCTTGCCGCTCGACAGCGAAAGCGAGAGCTTTGAATTTCCATAACTCGTGGTAGAATAAGCAAGCGAGCCTCCCTTTTCAGCTTCGGTAGTTTTGGTTATGATATTGATGGTGCCGCCCACCGAGTTAAGAGCAACGTTGGAAGCACCCAGGCCGCGTTGCACCTGAATGGAGCGGGTAGCATCCGAAAGCCCGATCCAGTTGTTCCAATACACCAGCCCATTTTCCACGCTCGAAATCGGGATGCCATTGAGGAGCAGGGCTACATTTTCCTGTTCAAAGCCACGGATATTTACTTCGGCATCGCCGCTGCCCCCGCCGGTTTTGGTGGGATACACGCCGGGAACCATTTTCATTAGCTCCGGGAAAGCCTGGTCGCCCAACTGGCTTTCGATTTGCTGCAAGGGAATGGTGCTAAGGGCTACCGGTGTTTTGCGATCGCGGGCCACCGACGAAATGATATTCACCGCATCCAGCGCAATAACGTCGGTTTTCAAGAGGATAATGCCGACATCGATATTTTGATTAGTCGGCACATTTACTTCTTTCAAAAAATCCTCATATCCAACACTCGTAATATGCAGGGTGTAATTTCCTGATTTGGCGTACAGCGAAAATTCGCCGTTAAAGCCGGTGCTAACGCCCTGCCCGTTTTCGGCCAGGCGAACGTTGGCATTTTTGAGGGGCTCTCCACTGAGGGCATCCACCACTTTTCCGCTTATCAGCGATTGGGCAAAGGCAGGTACAGTGGCGAGCAGCACAAGCACCACGAGCATCGATTGTAATTTTCTGTTCATACGAATTTAGTTTTTGGACATAAAAAAACCCCGGTTTAGCTCCGGGGTTTTTTATTGTGATATCCAAAATAAACAAAGCAGTACTAAGCCTGACGAATTCACAAAAATTTCAAAAGCTAAAATTTATGAATAATACAGGCCAAAAGAGACACAGGCCGAGGGCTGTTTTTAGTATCTAAATTTATTAGATACAATAAAAATCAATAATCCTCTTGCGCGGTCGTAGCTCTGTTTCTTCTATCATCCAGACTGTACTGTCGGTACCGGAATTTCACCGGCTCAATCCCGCACGTGCGGGAGTCGCGAACTATCATCGCCGGTCGGGAATTGTACAGCACTGCTGCACTCACCCTGCCCCGAAGAAACGAAATTATATTTTTTAAGAACGAAGATTTATTGCGGGCAAAAGTATTGTTTTTTGAATAACAGCGGGGATTTTTTTTAGCCTGAGCTTGGGAATGCTATTGTTTTTACCGTCACCCCGTGAATTGTTTTCATAACCCGCCAGGTTTGCTCCCGTGAAAGAATTACACCTTTATAATAAGTTGCAGGTATTTGATAGATGAGAACCTGGCGGGTTTACCTACCGCACAGTCACCCCGTGAATTGTTTTACCAGTGATGCAATGTTCAAAATGTAGTACTGTTGCTTGGGCAGGATTCACGGGGTGACTTGTTTTCAGGGGTAAACCGGACAGATATACTATGATTAAAAACTACTTTTTCCGCTCCAGAAAATACATCTTCATCATGCCCTTCCCTTTAATTTCGATTGGATCGCGAGGGGTAAATTCAAAACCCTCCTTTAATAAATTGAAGGTGGTTTCGCTTACATTAATGCGCATGGCTTCCGAATTACTTTCCATGCGCGAGCTGGTGTTGATGGTGTCGCCAAACACATCGTAAATATATTTTCGTACGCCCACGATGCCTCCAACCACAGCACCGCTGTGCAAGCCTATCCTAATTTTCCATTCAATTTCTGAATCTTTGTTTCTCTTGTTTAGGTATTGCTTGATTTGTAAAGCCGCTTCGGCCATTCGTTCGGCATGTTGCTCCACCTTATCAGGCATACCACAAACAGCAAGGTAGGCATCGCCGATAGTTTTGATGCGTTCGCAATTATTATGTTCCATAATATCATCAAAGGCAGTGAACATTTTATTTAATTCACCGATCAGGACAGCTGGTTCAAGTTGTGTGGAGATGTTTGTAAATCCTACAATATCCGAAAAATACACAGTTACATTATCAAAACTTTCCGGTTCGGCTACACCATTTGCTTTTAGTTCGTTAACTACTTTTAAAGGCAAAGTGTTTAAAAGAAGTTTCTCAGTTTTATCCTTTTCCTCTTCCAATTCTTTGGTACGTTCAGTTACCATCACTTCCAATTTTTCTTTCTGACCTTCCAGAATGCGCTGTTTATCTTTTTCCTGCTCAAGGGATTTTGCTGAGAGGATTTTAACGTTTTCAAGTTGGGTGTTGAGATTTTTATTTGTGATGGCAAAGTCTCTGGCCAAAAATACGGACATCGAAATCGGTATGCTCAATATGGCCAGCATTATCGAAATCAAAAATACAAACCCCCAGAAGCTGCCACCATCAATAGATAAGCCTCCGTTAAATAGAACTATCATGACTATGCTCAGAAAAAACAGAATGAAAAAAATAACGCCTGTTCCGAGTATCCAACCACCATTCATATTTTTAAGTATGGCTAAAATGGCAACTCGTATAATTTCGATAATTACGATTACGGCATAAGCAGCATAAAAGTAGCTGATGAATGGAAAGTTAAAATAATAAAATATGGACCCGAGTGCGGCAAGGCTTATAATGATATAGAAAAATTTTGGGGTTTTATTAAAAAATAAAAAATACAACAATTTTACCAATGGCACCAAAACCCAGGGGAATAACAGGGAAATAAAATACATGTAAACTGTAACGAAATCGGGGTAGAATAAATATGAATTTGCCGCATACGACCAAAAGATCATAAGTGCAAATAGCACGACAAAAATGCTGTAATAGAGATTACCGGCATTTTTCCTGAAGAATAGATACAAGAGGAAATGCAGGCCACCGAGTACCAGAAAAACAAAAAACAGTGCCAATAAAATTTTTGATATGACCACCTGATTACTAAAGGCATTGATGGCAGCATCGTAGCTTGAAAGATAAATGGTAAATCCTGCCTGCGAATAATTAAAGGATTCTTTCAAGTCATAAGCATTCCTGTTAAAGTACCTCACGGCTAAAACATTATTTATCAAAGTATCAAACTCCAATAATACAGGCACATTCTTTGGATTGCGCTTTTTGTCAGCCAATGAATCATTCCCGATTACACCTATTTCCTTAATTAATTTACCATTCCAAAAAATTTGTGAAGCCCCTCTTTGCCCAATCGAAATAGCAGCGATTTTATCAAAAAGGGAAGTATCGATTTTAATATGCAACCTAAACCAAGCTATGCCAGGAAAAAAGGATTCGTCCTTACCATCCAGATTTAATACAGTTGCAAGGGTGTCCCAGCTCTGATCCGGAAAATCCGTTTGTGAAAAATCGGGGTTATCGCCGGGATGATACAACCAATGATCGTCCAAGCTAGATACCTGCGCCGGTATTGAATCCAAATAGTAAATATGATTTGTTTGCGCTGATAAATAATTATTTCCAAACATCAGTAAAGAAAATATCAGGAGCTGAAAAAACACTGGAAGCCTCGGACTTATCATTTTCATAAAATTTACTTTTTTGTCAGCAAATAACCACTAATTAAAAATATGAATCAAAAAAAATCATTGATAGCTAATTTTCAAAAAGTAAAATAAACGAAATTCTTCAACATAAAAAAAACCGGATATCAATTATCCGGTTTTTTTAAGATTTAATCTTGTGAGATTATTTCTGTGCATCGGGATCGCCGGGCAAAAATGCCGTTTCATCCACAAAAACCTTTTCGTAGAGCTTGGCTTTGGTGCCATCGAATTCGGCCCCGGGATTTACCGAAGAGCTTACCACAAAATTAATAGTGGTGTCGGCAGCCGGAAAGGCCTTGAGCACAACGGGCGAAAAGTTGTTGCCTTCGATTGATAGCTTATAACTGGCATCGCCGAGCTTTTGTGTGGAAGGATCAACAAAATTGGAGCTGTTGAGGCGGTATATTTTGTTGAGATATTTTGCGGTATTGGCCGAGTCGGCAGGCTGGCCGTTCATCATCCACCGATTTTCTTCTTTGCTAAGCGTAATGCTGCGATCGGGATAATTGAACTGCAAGCGACTGATGTCGTCTTTATTCACATTCACCAGACTTTTGTTGCGATAAGCATTTATATCCGCCTGGTACGACATTTTGAGAAAGCCATCCACAGCATACACTTCATCTTCATTGGCCAGGCGCACAAAGGAGGTCATGATGCCGCGCTGTTGCTGTTGCTGCATTTGCTGCTGTCCCCCACCCTGCGGTGGCTGCGAATACGAAAATTTACCGATGTACAAATCGGCCAATTCATCCTTGTTACTTTTCAGCACAACCCTTGTACCCGTGGAATCGCTCACCTCATAAGCAGCCCACTTAGTGCTGGACTTGGCTGCCATGCGCATGGATTTCATCTCGTTGAACTGCCCCAGGATGTTTTTAACAATACTCTGATCGGCGGGATACCTGTTGCCTTCGCCCACTACCTCCCAGGTGTTATTTCCGGTTTTGCTTAGCGAAATTTGCAAATTATCTTTAACACTGTTTATTTGAATATCCGTTACCTGAGCGGTATCCACGGCCACCACCATTTCGCGGAACGAGCGTTCTTTGTTGCCGATAAGGGTGGATAGATAATAAATTACACCCAGGACAATCAGGATAATAATGAGTACTTTGCTGTTGAGTTTTTTAAACATAACCTACCTCCATTCTTTTTCTGCGTTTATTTCTTCTTACCTGCGAGCGGACAATTCCGTATAGGACAACCAGGATAAGTGGCAGGGCAAAGTTGAGCCATTTTATCCAGGTACTTTCGCCTTCTTCCATTTCGTCAAGTGGCCGCGAGGTTACTTCTTTGGTTCTTAAATCGATCAATCCGGTGTCGTCCGATAGATAGTCGATGGCATTAACCATCAGGCTTACATTGTCGGGCTGACGCTGCTGGGCTTCTTCGCCCTGACCGTTGATGGCAAAATCGCCATCGCCAATCAAAACGATACTCGAATTAACATTACCCACAATCGGCCCTTCGAGGATGGCACCCATGGTGAGATTTTCGAGCGGGAAATCATTTCCGCCCCATTGCTTTTGCACATTAAAAAACACGGGCAAAGGCAGCGTACCCGATTTCTCGGATGTCAACAGGAAGGGTTTGTAACGCAAGGTGGTATCCCCACTAAAATTGATGGTACTGGCCAGTTGCAGCATCACCTGTTCCAGGCCTTTGGTAATGGGCATGTCCTCATCGAACTTTCGGATTAGCGGCCAATAAGGAAATGGAATCTGACGGGTAAAGGTCATAAATCCTGTTTGTTGCCTAACGCCCACCTGGCCGGCACTGGCATCTACCACACAATTATTTTCAACTTTAAGGCCTTTCTCATCGAGCCATTGCACGAAGTTGCTTTCGATCACATTTCCGCGCATGGCCTGAAAATCGCCATCAAAGCGGTTAAAGGCAACATATAAGTTTCCGCCCTGGGCCAGGTAAGCATCCAGCTTTTGTAAGTCGGCTTGTGGGAAGGAATCCGTTGGGGCGATGATGGCCAGGGTAATAAAATCGTTGAGCATGGTGCTACTGTCCGGGAGTTGCACAGGCTCCAGTTCGTACAAAACCTCAAGTTGCTGCAAAGCCTGGGCATAAGTATTCATAGCCGCTTCGCCGTGTCCCTGAACCAAACCAACCTTCGGTTTATTGGTTACAGCCAGTTTTTTTATCGACGACGAAAGCGCGTACTCCATGGCTGCGCCGGGCTGCATAACCGGGATAACATCGGTACGCTCGCCAATGGTTATTTTAGCACCCAGAAAAACACGCTGTTGCTGCACCTGGTCTTTTTCGCGCACGCTGATTACCAGCGGCTGAATACCGGCCTGCATGGCTTCCTGCTCTATTTTCTGGTCTTCGTTGGGATTCAAAAATTCGTAGTTCAACATCCCGTCCGAGGCAGAGGCATACTCGATGAGCAGGTCTTTAAAATCCTGCCGTGCTTTTTCGATTTGCTGTTGGCTGCCCTTAGTAAAATATGCCGTAACCGTTACCGGTTCGTCCAGCGAATTCAAGATGTCTTTGGTCGCCTTGCTCAAGGTATAAATGCGGTCTTGTGTAAAATCGAGCCGTGCAAAAAACTTCTCCGACAGCACATTTATCAGAACCAATGCAAGCACGATCAGTATCAGTTGTGATGCGATTGATTTTTTATTCTTCATAATTCAAATACATTTTTGGTTTAATTAACTCCTGTTTTTTTGCAATACAGCCTCTGTACTCACCAGCCCAAGAAAGATTAACGAGAAAAAGAACACCAGGTCTTTACTATCAATCACTCCCCGCGAAATGGACTCGAAATGCGAATTGATGCTGAGATAATACAGCAAATCGCCAACGAAACCTCCGGCACTACTGGCCAAAAACGAAAAGAGAAAATGAAATAAAATACCGATGGCCAAAGCCAGCAGGAATCCCACAATCTGGTTATTGGAAATGCTACTGGTAAAAATGCCAATGCTGATGTAGGAGGCACTGATAAGTATCAGCCCGAGGTAGGCGGTAATAGTTGCGCCGTGGTCGATATTGCCCAGGTTAGCCACCGTAATATAGTATGGCAGCGTAAATGCCAGGGCGATAACAATTAATAGTAGCGTGGCCAAAAATTTACCTATCACTACCTGCCAGTCGTTTACCGGACGGGTAAGCAGCAGCTCGATGGTACCGGTTTTGTTTTCTTCGGCAAACAAGCGCATGGTAAGTGCGGGGATAAAGAAAAACAAGGTCCAGTAAGCCACTCCAAAGAAGGCCTGGAGGCTGGCCTGTTTTACAAAAAATATGTCGGATCCATAGAGCCAGGTGAACAGGCCGCTGAATCCCAAAAATGCAACAAGCATGATGTAAGCAGTCAACGAATCGAAAAACGATTGCAACTCCCTTTTAGTAATAACCCAAATCTGCTTCATTTTATCGTTGATTTTTTAATTTGATTAAATCCATAATTTAAAACTTTTTAATACCCTAAGATGATGTTTATTTAATAGTCAATTCTCTAAACACATCTTCGAGTTTGGTTTCTACGGGCGAAAGTTCGGTAAGCGTCCAGCCATTGGCTACGCATAGATTGAAGATAGCTTTCACCGATGATGTACCGGCTTTGCTCTGCACCTCGAAACGCAGATGGTCGCCATCGATGATATCCACCATTTCGAGTGTGTCGATGGTTTTTAGTTTTTCGTAAACCGCCATCGCTTCGGCAGCCTGACCTTCGGTATTAATACCTACACGCACCATTTCTTTGCCTTGCGCCTGCCTGCGCAGACTATCGGCGGTTCCATCGGCCACAATTTTCCCCTTGTTGATAATCATAATGCGGTCGCAGGTAGCCTCCACCTCGGCAAGGATGTGCGAGCTGAGGATGACCGTTTTTTCGCGTCCGATGTGTTTTATCAACTCCCTGATTTCCACAATCTGGTTGGGATCGAGGCCTGAGGTAGGCTCATCAAGAATCAAAACTTCGGGGTCGTGAATCAGTGCCTGTGCAAGGCCAACCCGTTGCTTGTAGCCCTTGGAGAGTTCGCCGATTTTTTTGTGCTTTTCGCCTTCCAGGCCGCAAATCCGCACCATTTCGAGGATGCGTTCTTTGATACGTGATTTCTCGATTCCTTGCAGACGAGCCACAAAATCGAGGTAGTCGATAATGGGCATCTCCTGGTACAGAGGATTGCTCTCAGGCAGATAGCCGATTACTTTCTTTACTTCCTCGGGTTGCTCGAGTATCGAATACTCGCCCACCTTCACATCACCCTCTGTTGGTATCAGATAGGTGGTGATGGCCTTCATGGTGGTAGTTTTGCCCGCACCGTTAGGCCCCAAAAAGCCCAGTACTTCGCCAGTTTTTACGCGGAACGAAATATTGTCAACAGCGCGTTGGCTTCCATAAACTTTCGTTAAATTTTCTACTACAATATCCATAATTTTCCGTTTTAATTTTTACGGGGTGCAAAAGAATAAAAACTAACTTTTAAGGGAAAGCCTCTATTTGCCCTTTAACATACTTTAACGGAAAACCCGCCAGGTTTGCTACCAAGAAAGACTTACACTGTTATAATAATTACTGGCATTTTAAAGATGAGAACCTGGCGGGTTTACCAACCGGGCAGTCACCCCGTGAATTGTTTTTGCCGGCATATAAGTTTCAAAACATGGAACTGCTGCCTGGGCAGGAGTCACGGGGTGACTTTATTCTTTTCCCTGGGGTAAACCTGTCCGGTTTTCTTCTGTTTTGAGTGGTCGGTTATTTCTAGCAATTTCACCTCATTTTTGGGGGTAAACCGGACAGGTTGTGGCTCCACTCCACTTCTTTGTTTATTTTTGTAGCTTTGATTTTTTGATATTGATAAGATAAAAGACGAGCACATACAACGATGGAAAAAGCAGAAGCGCAAAAACAGATAGAGGCACTGGCCAAGGACTTGCACAATCATAACCACCGCTATTACATCCTTTCGAATCCCATCATTTCGGATTATGATTTTGATATGAAACTGAAAGAGCTGGAGCGGCTGGAAAGCGAATTCCCTGAGTTTTCATCAAAGGATTCGCCCAGCCGGCGCGTGGGTGGCGACATTACCAAAGAGTTTATGCAGGTGAAACATCGTTACCCGATGCTCTCGCTCGGCAACACTTATTCCGAGGGCGAGATCAGCGATTTCATCCAAAGGGTCAAAAAGAGCATCGAGGATGAGGTGGAATATGTTTGCGAGCTAAAATACGATGGTGTGGCCATAGGGCTAAGATACGAAAACGGGAAACTTGTGCAGGCAGTTACGCGCGGCGATGGCGTGCAAGGTGACGACATCACCACCAACGTAAAAACCATACGCAGCATCCCCTTGGTTTTGCAGGGCAACGACTATCCCGAAACTTTCGAGATGCGTGGGGAGATACTGATGCCGCATAAATCCTTCGAGCATCTAAATAAGGTCAGACTTGAGGCTGACGAAACACCTTTCGCCAATCCGCGCAATGCGGCCTCAGGGAGCCTGAAGATGCAGCACTCAGCCGAAGTAGCCAAACGCCGTCTGGACTGCTATTTCTATGGCGTGCAAAGCGAAAACCTGCCTTATTCCAGCCAGTTTGATAATCTGAATCAGGCACGCCAATGGGGTTTTAAAATATCGGAGCATATCAGGCTGTGCAAAAACGCGCAAGATATATTTGACTATATAAACCTCTGGGACAAAAAACGGCATGAATTAGCTTTTGATATCGATGGCGTAGTGATTAAGGTAAACAGCTATGCGCAACAGCAAGAACTAGGATATACTGCCAAGTCGCCCCGCTGGGCCATAGCATATAAGTTTAAAGCCGAGCAGGCGGCTACCCGCCTGCTATCGATCGATTATCAAGTGGGGCGCACAGGAGCGGTAACGCCGGTGGCCAATCTAAAGCCAGTACTGCTTGCCGGTACAACTGTAAAACGGGCTTCGCTGCACAATGCCGACATCATCGCCAAACTGGATGTGCGCATTGGCGATTCCGTGCTGGTAGAAAAAGGCGGGGAGATCATCCCCAAAATTGTGGGCGTAAAAACCGAAACCCGCGACTTATTTTCCACGCCGGTGGAGTTTACGCAAAGCTGTCCGGAATGCGGCACCACGCTTATACGAAAAGAAGGAGAAGCAGCCCATTACTGCCCCAACGATGAAGAATGTCCGCCACAAATCAAGGGCAAACTCGAACACTTTATCAGCCGCAAGGCTATGAACATCGACAGCCTGGGTGAGGGAAAAATTGAATTGCTTTATGATAAGGGATTGGTGAAAAACGCTGCCGATTTATACGACCTAAGATATGAGAATATAATAGGACTTGAAAAAATATATCCTGCCGATCTGGAGAAAAAAGAACGTAGGGTGAGCTTCCGCAAAAAGATGTCTGAAAATATCCTGAAAGGAATCGAAGCCTCGCGCGCGATTGCTTTTCCCCGTTTGTTATATGCCCTCGGCATCCGCTACGTGGGACAAACCGTAGCACAAAAACTGGCCGCTCACTTTAAGTCGATGGATGCCTTAATGGCGGCCAACTTTGATGAGCTGATAGAGGTTCACGAAATTGGCGAGCGCATAGCCGGAAGTTTGTTGGCTTATTTTGAAGATACCAAACACCAGGATTTAATCCAAAGGCTGAAGGCCAAAGGCTTGAAAATGGAAATAGAGGCGGATAGCGAAAATGTAAAATCGAATATCCTTGAAAACAAAACCTTTGTGGTGAGTGGCGTTTTCGCGCACTTTTCGCGCGACAGCATCAAGGAGGCCATTGCCGAAAATGGCGGAAAAAACGTGAGTGCCGTCTCGGGCAGCACCGACTACCTGGTGGCCGGCGACAAGATGGGGCCAGCCAAACTAAGCAAGGCCGAAAAGCTAGGTATTAAGATTATCAGTGAGGAGGAGTTTATTAAAATGATTGGTGAAGGTTGATATAAGGGAAACTAGCTTAACGTTTCCATGTCCTACGGACGATGGAAAGTTATGCTTTAACCCCGACTTTCGAGCGTTCGCAGAACCTCGAAACGTCAAAACAGCTTACGCTTATTTAAAAACTATAGTATCGATAATCGAGGCTCCGGCCTGACGGTTGAGGGCGGTTTTTATTTTTTCGCGGGCGTAGTTAAGTTCGTTGCGCAGGGCGGCGTTATCCAACTCCACAAACAACTTTCGCTGCGAAACGCGCATACGTACTGTATGCTTTGCTATCATAGGGCCTACCACACTTTCCCACGAGTTGATAAGCGAGGCCTCGCTATATTTGCTGTCCATATTCCGGCTGCGCAAATAGGCCCTTATAGCATCGCCCAGCTTGGTAACGTTCCTGTCGTTGTAGCCCATTATTCCTCCCTGTATTTTGCTTTTACTTCGGTGGCCTGCCCTGCAGCAATCTGATATATTTTATGGTCGGCATTCACTTTTTCCAGCAGGTGCTCCACCCGCTCGCGCTGGGTGTCGGTGATAAAAACCTGCCCGAAATTGTCCTCACTCGAAAGCTGTATCAACTGCTCCACACGCTTGTCATCCAGCTTATCAAAGATATCATCCAAAAGCAAAATCGGCTTATAGCCTTTCAGGTTTTTGATATATTCGTACTGGGCCAGGCGCAAGGCGATGATAAAAGATTTTTGCTGACCCTGCGAGCCAAACTTTTTAACGGGATGCCCCTGGATATTAAAAACGAGATCATCCTTGTGAATGCCCGCAGTGGTATATTTCAAAATGCGATCCTTGTCGAGGGATAGTGCCAGCAGCTCATCCATCGGATATTTATGCAGTTGTGATTCGTAGGAAATATCCACAACTTCGGCACCCCCTGAGATCATCTCGAAATAGCGGTTGAAAACCGGGATATAAGATTCCAAAAACTGTTGGCGCAGCGGAAATATCTTCGTGGCCAGGTCGCTAAGCTGGACATCCCAAATATCGAGCGATGCGCGGTCGAAGGTCTTACGCTCGGCAAATGATTTTAATAAAGCATTGCGCTGCATCAGCACCTTGTTGTAGTTGATCAGATGATCGAGGTAGAGGCGGTCGAACTGCGAAATAACGCTGTCGATAAAACGGCGGCGCACATCGCTGCCATCGTTGATCAAATCGCGGTCGTAAGGCGAAATCATCACCAAAGGATACAAGCCAATATGATCGGAAAGCCGCTCGTATTCTTTTTTATTTAATTTAAAACTCTTCTTCTGATTGCGTTTTTGTACACATTGGATGGTATCAATTTTACTATTCTTGACCTCGTATTTTCCCAAAACCGAAAAATAGGCTTTGCTGTGCCGAACGTTCTGTGAATCGATGGAATTAAAATAACTCTTGCAAAAAGAGAGGTAATAAATCGAATCCAGGATATTGGTTTTGCCGGCAGCATTATCGCCAATAAAGCAGTTGATGCGTGGCGAGAAATCAAAGTCCGCCTCCGCCAGGTTTTTAAAATTATAAAGAAGCAAATGCTTTAAGTACATATCACCAAATATTAGGATATTTGAAAGTTGAAATTTTTGCTGCCACCGCCTCCAAAAGCCATTCAGGCGTGGAAGTAGCTCCCGAAACACCAACTTTTTGTCCGGGACTAAACCATGCAGGCTCCAGTTCCCCGGGGCTACTCACCATAAATGTGTTGGGATTTGCATCCCGGCAAACGGAATACAAATACTTGCCGTTGGACGAATTTTTTCCGGCCACAAAAATAAGCAGATCGTTAGCTCCGGCAAAGTCGCGCAAGTGGGCATCCCTGTTCGACACCTGCGCACAGATGCTGTTGTTGCTGGTAAAATGCAACTCGCCACCAATCATCACTTTGCCCTTTTCCGCTTCAATTCTTTGAATAATCTCCTGATAGGTATTTTTATTTTTCGTGGTTTGGGCAAAAAGAGATACTGGTCGCGATAGATCAATTTTATCAATTTCTTCCGGGCCTTCAATTACGAGGGCTTTATTTCGTATTTGGCCGTTCAGCCCGATAACTTCGGGGTGATTTTTTCGACCATAAATCACCACCTGAGCTTGCGTTGCTTTACCCGTTTCAAAACTTTTTTTAATTTTTTGCTGAAGCCGCAGCACCACCGGGCAAGTGGCATCGATGAGCGTTAGATTATTTTCGGCAGCAATGCGATAGGTTTCGGGTGGCTCGCCATGGGCACGAATCAGCACCCGCGTGTTGTGCAGTTGCTTCATCTGCTCTGGATTTATCACCTGCAAACCCAGGGTCTGCAAACGGCTTTCTTCGGCCTCGTTATGCACAATCTGTCCCAGGCAATACAAGGAACCATGCTGCACGAGTGCTTCCTCTGCTTTGCGGATGGCCTTTTTTACCCCGCTACAAAAACCGGCTTTTTTATCTATGGAAATGTGCATCTTCATTAAAAATTCAATTTGCAAAATAAGCCAATTTTTATCAAGCGGAAGCGAAGCCAAAATCCCGCTAAGCGGGGAAAAAAGAATTCTGAGGGAATGTTATGAATTAACTTGATGTTATTTTGGTGCGAATTACATGTTTTCACATACATCCGGATATAAAGAGATTCCTCACTTCGTTCGGAATGACAAGGCTTCGGTGGTTTTGTGGGAGGGAGAAGGGGGTGCGGAGTACCCCCTTCTCCCTCCCACCCCAACT